>CAZFKP010000008.1:0-80004 GCA_964518725.1 uncultured Rickettsiales bacterium
CCAGCATATGGCTGGCATCGAGCGAATCACCCTTGATGCGGATACGGTAACCACCATCCATCGTGCCATACTCAAGCGACGACAGTTTTGTTTTCTGGTAGTTCGCTTTGTCGAGCCGCAGCAAGGCGACGTCCTTCCCATCCGCCGTCAGCAGCGCATTCCCTGCGACCTCTATCCCATCGCCGCTCACCGAGAAATGCTCGATCGAGGCCGCATCCTTGCGGGTGGAAAGCCCGGCATCGAATTGAACGTTCGGTGTACCGGAAATACTGATGGGGAGCACAACCCCAAACCGCGCCAAAATCGCATCGGAAAGCGTGCCACTAGCCTTGATTACCGTGTCCACTGACTCTTCCGGAGAAAAACTATAACGCACATTGCCGGTACTGATCGCCGAACCGTTTACATTTGCTGTACCGGTAAATTCGATCAATTTTTCATTGATCGCAAGGTCACCGGTTGCCTCCGCAATATCAAACCGGCCAAGAAATGCCGGCGCCGAAACCTTGTCGGCCTTGCCTTGAATATCGTAGGTGAGCGGCATATCGTTGCCCTGCTCGTCCTTGGCAAAGAAATAAAAACCAAGCACCGCCTGCCCACTCACCCGCCCAGATACCTTCTTAGCATCAAGATTCAGATGCTCCGCATGCTCCAACATGGGAAGCCCGAGCAGCGTGACGATATCGGAAGCCGGCGCATTTGCCTTCATCGACAGTTCAATCAACGGATTGTCAGGGTTCAGGTCGGCAATCAGCACCCTACCATCCGACAGCTTACTGTCGGAAAACGCCAGCGCATGCGAAACCGCCGCGTCAAGCGCCAGACCATCCACCTTGATGAGCGCATTCACCCCACGCACTTCCGGATGATCCGACAGATAACGTATCTTCGCATCCTTCAGGTCGATCGACGCATCCACAGCTTCCTTCGGCAATAGGGGAAGCGCCAGATCCCCTGCCTTGATATTAAGTTTTGCCGTCGCTTTTGTAATACCGCCGTCACGGATGTTCGTTGTCACCCACTCGCGTGTAAGCGGCGCCAGCCCAAGCGGCCAGAAACGTCGCACCTGGTCAGCCGGCACATCGAGAATCGTCAGCTCCCCAGAAACCGCAGGCTCATTCTCCGCCCGCACGATATGCAGCGCACCGCTAAACGCACTACCCGAAAAGTCCGCCTGCGCCTTTTCAATAGTGATATCGGTCAGTTGTTTTACCGCCCGCCCGATCAGCTTGAAATGCCCGATGGCAAGCCCGCCATCCAGCCGCTCATGGACGATTTTTCCGCGCCCGCCATCCAGCACAAAACTAAGCGCATCGAGCTTGCCGTTATCCGCAAACGCAAACCCGATCCTGCCGCTTACCGGAAACTGCATACCAAGGAGTATTGGATCATCCGTCAATAACCGCGACAGGCTCGCCACCTGTAATTTCGCGACATCCAGCTTACCTTCAAGCCGCTTATGCTTCTTATTGTAAGCAAGGGTGCCATTCACCGGGCTTTTTTCATCACCATAATGAAAGGTAGTGTGAACCACAGCGTTGATCTGGTCGTTTGAATCCTTGCGTACAATCAACGTTGACGCCGGTGCTGTAATAATCACCCCCGACGCCTCATTGCCGATACTGAGGTCGGCATCGATCAACTCAATGGTGCGTAATTTCCGCAAGCTGCTTTTACTGTGTGGGCTGATAAGCGATTCAATCAGTGCCGCCAGCGTATCGCCGCTGGAATTTATCGGCTCCTTGCCGTCTGCCACCTGATCACCAAATCCAAGCGACTTATCGGCATTCTGCTTAATGCTGATAATCGGCCTTTGCACAGAAAGCGATGTCGGCAACACCTGCCCAAATGGCAGCGCCAGCACATCCAGCCCAAGGGAAATCTCCGGAAAGCTTGAAAACACCCTGCCTTCCTTGGTCAACAGCGATACGTCCCTCAGCCGGATATCGATCGGCTGCTGCCAGCCATCCCAGATCAGCAGCGTTTCGCCAATTTTTGCCCGCACCTCACTTTCACCAGTCAGTGCTCTTTCAATGTAGGGCGTCACCTTATCGAGCGAGCGGGGACCGGTGGCGACCCAGACCAGAAGCGCGTTGAACGCAACCAGTCCCGCCAGTGCCAAACCGAGCGTGGTTCCAATCAGAAATCTTGTGATAAAACCGGCTTTCATGTGGCCATAGTAGCCAATAATAATTCGGCTTTGTCGAGGTAAAAATCGCTAAGAGATATTAGACCCTATGGCCCGGTATTGCCACCGGGACGCGCCCCACCCGACGGCCCCGGGAAACCACCGCCACCACCACCGGCATTTTGATTCGGCAACACCGTTGCCACGCCGCCACCGCCCGGCTGGCGACCTGCCGTGTTGGCAGATTTGAACCAATCGCCAAGGGCACCTTGCATGCTGGCAAGGTTGGTGCTGGCTGACGCAAGATCGCTTGCAATCAGGACGACGATGCCGTTAAAGCGCGAGGCAAGGTCAGCAAGCATAACAAGCACGAGAATACCGAGGATGTCGATCGGAAAAATCGGCCCGGTAGCTGTTTGCGGCCCATCGAACGACCATGCACCGCCATATGGCTCGCATGTGCCGCCATTGCACAACGTAAAGCGCCAGTAATGCACCGAGAATGGCGAACCGCGCAGACTTTCCGACCATTCCGTCCAGCAAACCGGCGTCACGAAAATATTATCGATCGCCACGTTGACCAACACCACAAAAAACGCCAGAAACGTGAATAGCAGGATCGGCTGCAACGTCGCATTCACAATCTGGTTCAACCAGCCATCAAATAAATAGCGCGTACGCACAAACAGGATAAAGGCCAGGAAAATCGGCGCGACGCCGAATAACAGCGCCTTCAGGATCAGGGACATTAAATACACCCACGCTGCGGTCAGGATCGCTCGCACAAACGTGCCAAGCCCCAGCGCCAGCAATAGTCCGAAAATGGGGCCGTACGGCGGCGTAAAGAACATCGCCATCAGCGTCACCGCCATTTTGGCAGACACCGCCTTGGTGAGCGCCTGATCGATAACGTAAAACGGCGGCGCATTGTTGGGTAGCGGCTGGTTGAGCACTGCCGCCGACACCTGATTGATCCAGGCATCCGTCCCGGCATTAAAAAACCGCACCACGATGTTATTAAAGAACGACCACGCCTGCGGCGACAGCAGCAACACGATGATGCCGATCTTAATCATGCGGATGCAGAAATCGAACAACGTGATCTGCACCATACCGAACGTGAACATGATACCATAAAACATGATGTAAAGGGTTGCCAGTGCCTGCAGCGCCTTCCTAAAGCCGCTGTCGCTGATGATCGTGCTGAACAGCGCGCTGCTGACCTGACCCAGGATATTCTGGATTTCAACGATGATGGTGGTAATCAGCCCTTGGCCGGGAGCGGGCAACGGAATTTCAAACTGCGGATCGGTGGTGCAGGTGCCGTGCGGCACCGAAGGGATCGGCCCCACTTGCGCCTGTGCCAGCTCCGGCACAAACATCAAGAGAAGGCACAGGATCGGTACGAGCCGCATAAGTAACTGGATCGGTCGCTGCATGGTCATTTGTCCCTCCGTCCCAACATGTTCGCCATCTGCGACGAGAAGCTGGAAATAGTATTAAATTTCGTATCGCCGCTGGCAAGCCCGCTCTGCAGGCTGCTTTGAGTTTGGCCGATCGCCTGCTGCAGCCTGCCGACAATCGCCGAATTGCCGCCGAATGCGATGTTGCTGGAAACGCTTGCGATGCTCGACGCCACCTGCGGCAACAAATGCACCATCGATTTCATCAGCGAGGAGAACAGCCACAATGTCATAAACGCATAACTCAGTTTCTGCACGATATTGACATCGTTCGCACCAAAATTCAGTGTCGCAGTCTTAAGTGTTCCGGCATCAAAAGAATTCCTGGCCAGCGGATTGATATTTCCCTGAACCGGCGCACGCATGATACGCTGGACGCAGGGGATATCCTCGTTGCGCGGAATCCCCGTCATCAACACGTTGGCATTGGGATCCGAGGGCATCATCCATGAGAAAAGCGACGTATTCATCCGCCAGTAGGCTTTGAAATCATTGCCCCCCAGGATATCGAAAATATTTTGAATGAGGATATCGAACACACCGATGAACATCCACAAAAAGGCAAACAACAGCACAGGCGTCAGGATAGCGGATACAATAATATCAACCCATTTCCTGAAATAGCGTTCGGTATAGAAAAAGAGCCCAAGCGGAATCATGATCGGCAAGAAGATCAGCAGGAAACCGATGGTCAGGAAGGCCAGCAGGTAGGTATAGATGACCGACAGAATGAACGTAAGCAGGTTCAGGATGCCGATGATACCGAAGAAAAACATGGTAAGCCCAACATTCGAGGAGAATGCCGCCGCACCGACCAACCCCATCACACCATTCAGCAGCAGGATGCTGGGGCCAAACCCAACCAAATTACCAAGAAAGATATCAATCCGCTGCCAAGGGGATATCCCGCCCACCACCAGCGCAAGCAGCTCCTTGAAAATGGCGAACACCCAATCCACCACCGTCGGCAGCATATTCATGAACAGCGCAACAAAGGCGAGTTTGATGGCCAGAGTAGCAGTGCGCTTGAGAAGCTCTTTTTCACCGGTCGCCGTCCGCACACCATAGAACATAACCACCAATGTCGAAAGCACCGACACGACCCAACCAAACTCCGTGGAGATCACATCCATCATCCGCAGCACCGCATCGCGGATCGTACCTTCGATGCAATCGACCAGCTTGGTGGTGAACTCCCAGTCTTCATAGTTAATCCCGGTATAGCTTGCCGCGCATGTGCCAATTTCAAAGGCTCCTGTATTACGCTGTGGGCGCTGAATATAGTTAGTCGGGCAATTACTTGCCGCTTCCACCACCGTCGGCAACAACGTGACAACACAGAAAAGAAACAACATCACATAAGAGAACAAGCGGCGCATTTCCATTACGAACCTCCTCCGCCACCAGCAAGCCTGCCCATGCCGGATTTCATCTTATCAATGAGCTTATTGCCCGGCATCGACAGTCCATTGGCACCCAGCACCGGCATGGAATTTTTATCGCCGCCGCTGATACCCGAACCGATAAATGGCAGCAGGTCGATCATCAGATAAAAAATATACATGGTCAGCATAGCAAGCAGCAACGACAACACCAGTTGAATAAGATAATTCAGCATGATGTTATAGAGCGCGTTATCATATGCTCTCTTTTCGTTATCATCGCAGAAGGAAACATTGGGGCCGCCACAAATATTAGTGTAGAGTTCCATCCGCTTCGTATCAGGCGTGCAGCCAACCGTCGTGCAAAGGTGGCTGAGTGCTAAATCGACCCATCCGACGCGTTTCACCGGAATATCCACCTTGTAGACATTGATCGGTCTAAAATTGTCGAGCACGTTAAACAGGATGCCCGCCGAATCCTTGCGGTTGAATGCCGCTTCCGGCAGCTCCTCCGCTCCCGTGCTGCCGAGGAGACCGATGTTGCGCGCCGCTACGTGCGCCTGCAGGCGCGGGTTTGTTCCCACACCCATCGACGCCGCTTCCACCTTGCGGTAAACGCCGGAATACAGCATCCAGTACCCAATCAGGAAATCCCCGTCGGGGTTGATCGTACTGTTAATCGGATACTGTGCCAACGGGCTTGGATAGGCACCAATATAGGTTGCGCCAACCAACGCACGATAGACCGAAAACCGCCCGTCATAAATCACCGTATCATATGCCGCCAGCATCATCGCCAGGTAGGCAAACAGGAAAATCGGCTGCAGGATGAACCCTACCGTCAGCTTCAGCCATTTCTCAAAATAGCCGTAGGTGGATTTGAACAGAATCATGGTAATGAAAACCGGCGAAATGATCGCCATGAGCGCCAGCGCGACATACGCGGTGATGGTGATATAGGTGGCGCGCAGGATAGCCATAATGAGTAGAAAAATAATATAAAACCCGATCAACGCGATAAACATGCCGAACGTGCCAGACACAAATGCCGACACAAAAAATCCCATCAGCCCTGCAAGCAGGTTGTTGGCGTGGAAAATGCCGCCAAGCAACGTATTCAGCGCGCAATCCACCCTTCCCCAGATATCATCCAGCGCAAAGTTTTGTGCACAGCGCATGGTGGTGGAGTAGCCGACATAGATTGTCACCACACTGCTAAAGTAATCCACTACGTCAATAATGACGGGAAACAGTCCATACGGCCAGATGGTCGACTGGCCAAGAATAAAGGTGAAGAGCGAAACCGAACCAATCTTGAGCGCAACCGTAAATGCATCGCGGACGGGCGCCGAGTTCTTGCCCATCACCATCAGCACCCCCCAGAGCGCCACTGCAAGCGTACACGCCGCGGCGATCGGCCCGTAAAAATAATCCACCGAGTTGCGGTACATGATTTTGTACGTCGCCGGAATCACCAATCCCTGCACGCAGTAAACCATGCGTTTCATGATCCCGTATTTCTCACGGTTTTGCTGGTAGGCCACAATGCTGCTGGCGTTATAATCCTCGATCGGGCAGATTTCATTATTTTGCGGGTGGATAATTACGGGATAAGGATCGTTGATTTGCACCGCCGATGCAGGAAAAGCACACAGCGACGCCGCCATGACCCATGCCATCAAGCAAAGCATCAACTGCGTAAACCGGCTATTTCTTTTCCTCTTTTGACGCAATTTTGTCCCTTTCCATCTTCACACGCTCCTGGAACATCGCCATCCACGCTTCCGGTGCATCGCCAACTTTTTCCCGCACTTCGTCGAGGATTGCCACAGTTTCCGCCCGCGCCGATAGCACGTTAATTACATCGTCCATGCCCGAAAGATCGATGCGCGCCACCACCACATCCTTGCCCTGCTTCACCAGGAAATAACGGCTGCCGGGATCGGTCGTTTTCAGCAAATTAAATTCGCGGTCGGTCACCATAAAGGCCTGTTTGTAGGCTTCGGTGGCTTTCGGGTTCGGCAGGAAAATCTGCGTTGCCGTCTGTTGGATAAGCGTTTCCGAAATCGCCGACTCGGTAGCATCCTCCACCGATTGAGTCGCAAATACCACCATGCCGTTGAGCTTACGCAGCGTCTTCAGCCAGTCACGGATGCGTGTCGCGAAAATTTTATTGTCGATCAGCGCCCATGCCTCATCAAGCACGATGATGGTCGGCGTGCCGTCAAGGGCGAGGCTGATACGGTGGAACAGGTAAAGCAGCGTCGGTGCAAGCGACGCACGCTCGCGCAGGATCTCGCCCATCTCAAAACCAAACGAATTGCCGATGGAGAAATCAATCACGTCCGTATCATTGTCGAATAACCCCGCATAGGGGCCATCGCTGTGCCACATCTTCAGGCGCCCGGCAAGGGTTCCCGGCCCCTCGATACCAAGGAACGGCGCGATATTATGCAGAATGCGATCTTTGCGGTCGAGCTTGTAGTTACCCACCACCGCCTCGTTGATGCGCTCCATGTCGTCGGCGGTGAACGGCTCGTCATTAACCGTCACCAGCGCATGCAGCCACTCGGCGATATGGGTGCGGTTCTCCGGCGTATCCGGCAATTGCAGCGGGTTGAAATTGCATTGCTTGCCCGGCTCGATCACGGTATATTTTCCGCCGATGGCGCGCACGAAAATTTCCGCGCCCTTATCCTTATCGAAGAAAAACACCCGGCAATTGAACTTCTGCGCCTGCGCGCAAAGAAAGTTTAGCAGCACGGTTTTACCGGCGCCGGTCGGGCCGATGATGGTGGTGTGACCGACGTCGCGGGCATGGAAGTTGAAAAAGTACGGCGTGCCGGACGAGGTGTCGAACACTGTGACCGCATCACCCCAGTGGTTGCCGCGAATCCGCCCTGTTGGGTAGTTGTGCAGCGACGCAAACCCGGCGAGGTTCATGGTGTTGATGTCGGCCGGGCGGGCGATATACTCAAAATTCCCCGGCAACTGCGCCCAATAGACCTGCTCCATCACGAATTTTTCGCGCACCGGGTTGATGCCCAGATTAACAAGCTCCGCCAGCGCCAGGGACAGGGTTTTTTCCAGCTCGTTCATGTCTTCGTTGAAACACATGACGCTCAAATGGTGGGGGCCGAAGGCCACGTGGCCGGACATCGCCATGTCGAGCGCATCCGAAATCTCGGCGATCTGCGAAATCGCCGCATCCTCCGCCGCCATCATCCGCCGCTGGCGGATCTGCATGCGGTTGATGTTGACGCTGCGGTTATAAAAATTGAACGACTGCGAAATGATGAACTCGAACGGCAATTGCAAAAACCCATCGAGCAAGCCTGCGGCCGTGGCCGGTGCATATTCCTTGATGCTGACGATGCCGGCGAAGCGCGGCTTCGGCGCGCCGGAAACCTCAATCGCCCGGTCGCCGAAATAGAGCCGGTACATCGGCAGGTTCTGCGCGATGTTATTTGCCGCATAGCGAACCGGATGCGAGAATCCACAATTGACCAGCCGCGAGAGGAATTCCATCGGCTCGGAAAATACGCCATGCTCGTTCTCGTAGGTGGAAAGCAACCGTGCGCCGTAATCGCGCAGCGTCGCCACCAGCCGATTAGTGACCTCGGTCAACTCTTTCTGGGTATCGCGCATCGCCTGAATCTGCGCCGCTTTGTTGCTCACCTCGGAAGCCTTTTTCAGAAAATGGTGCACCTTGGCAGCGCCCTTAGTATCGGGCTTGCGGAGGACGGTGATATACAGTTCGTTGATGAACGAATCCTTGTGGTCGTGCTTCTCCCGCCAGAGTGCATCGACATAGGCCGGAAAGCCCGGCGGCTGCTTACCGCCCGGATAGGCTGATTGCTTGCGGCGCACCGTGTGGAACCACACGGCGAACGTACCGTCCGCCAGCGATTTCATCAGCGAGTTGCGGACAAGTTTTTTCATGTCCACATCTTCGTCATCCGCTGTCTCGAACGAGAACCCTTCGAGTTTGATGATTTGCAGGAATTCTTTTTTCTTGGTGACGACGGTTTCCTTATCCCAGTGATAGTCGTAAGGGATGAAGGTGGAGGCAGACACCTCATTCTTCGAGTAAGCGGCTTTTTTGGTGTGTCTGCGTGCGAATCGTATCATGGATGGGGGTTCCTAAAACGGGTCATAGGAATTGGTGTAGCCGTGAAAACCACGGTTCAGGCAACGAAACCCTTTATTGATTTTGAGGATGAACAGCTCAATCGCGCGCGGCTCTTTGAGGCAGATCAGGTACCCGACAAGATGCACCGTCGGCGCCACGATCAGCAGCATTTTGAAACTCTGCAGATTGATGAAGGTGATCATGCTGATGATCGCGTTAATCACGAAATACATATAGCTCACGCCCAGAATCATCGTCGGGCGCGTAAGGCCTTGAAAGAGCGGGTCAGATTGTAAACGTCCAGCCATAAACGATTCCTATAACAGCTTGTTTAACAAAGGATGAAATTCGCACGCAATATAGTCTACCATGCCAATGTTGCAGTTTTGTGGCAGTCTGGAAAAACCTGCCGATAAAGAATTCACAAAAACATCATACACATAAGTTAACAATTACTGATATCATTAACCTGTTGTACTTTGTAATTAAGCTTTTGTTTTTGCTTGAATATAGAGTTATCGGTCGAAATCGGTTCGACCGTTCCTGTTAGGGTGTACCGCGTCTGGTGCACCGTTACCCTTGTTTCTCTGGAAGGAGAACACAATGTCTCAGTGGTGTCAGTGGGATTACGATTGTGAAACCGCAACCAACTGGAAGATCACGGGAGGCATCATCGCCTTCTGGACCCCATTTACATGGGTCATGACAGCCGTCCACAACGAGCCTTTCAACGAGTGGGTGGTTTTCGGGTTCGGGGCATTCTTTCCTGTCGGCGTGGTGGTATTCCTGATTGGCGCAGCCAAACGCGCCAGGCTTGGTTCCAGGCCGACTAGTACGGATGACTAGTCGAACACTCGCTGCCTGAACTCGCCTTCCATCGTTTGCCCTCGCGGCATTCGGTGGAAGGCTTTTTTTGCCACTTGCACTCGCCGCGATGACGCCGTAATGAGTGTCGTATGAAAATAGTTATTCTTGGCTCCGGCCTTCTCGGGGTGACCTCTGCCTATACGCTGGCAAAGCGCGGCTACCAGGTGACAGTGCTCGACCGCCAGCCGGAAAGCGCAGGGGAAACAAGCTTCGCCAACGGCGGGCAGCTTTCCTATACCCACGCCGAACCATGGGCAAACCCGACCGTCATTCCCAGCCTGCCGAAGTTGATTTTCGACCCGTCCGCGCCGCTGGTGCTCAGGCCACGCGCCGACTGGCAGATGATGAAATGGGGCACGAAATTCCTGCTGAACTGCATGGAGCACCGGGCGCGGGTCAACTGTGTGAACATTCTCCGCCTTGGCCTCTACAGCCGCGAGAAAATGGCCGAATTGCGCGCCGATACCGCCATCGAATTTGATTTCTCCCCCCGCGGCATCCTGCATATTTTCAGCAATAAAAAAAGCTTCGACCATGCGAAAGGACATGCCGAATTCCAGGCACGCTTCGGTGGCGACGAGCACATCCTCACTACCGAAGAAGTGTTCGCGCTGGAGCCTGCGCTGCGCGCCACCAGCCGCACCATCATCGGCGGCATGCACGCGCATCAGGATGAAAGCGGCGACGCCCACACATTCTGTAATGCACTGGCCAGGCACATCACTGAACGTTTCGGCGTCACGTTCCTTTATAACACCACCATTGAGTCGTTCGTTCGTGACGGCGACCGCATCACCGCCGTTAAAACCAGCAGCGGCGAAATGGAAGCCGATGGTTTCGTGATGGCGATGGGCTCCTATAGCCCGCTATTGCTTCGCCCGCTTGGGATCGACGTGCCGATCTACCCGATGAAAGGCTACTCCATCACCCTGCCCGCCAACGAGCATTGCCCACAGATGAGCCTCACCGACGGCACTTATAAAATCGTCTACAGCCGGCTGGGCAACCGCCTGCGTATCGCCGGCACCGCCGAATTCGCCGGGCATAACTCCGCCATCCGCGAGCGGCGCATCAGGCCGATCATCAAGGCAGCGCGCACCCTGCTGCCAGGTGCCAACTGGGACGGTGACATCGATCGCTGGGCATGCCTGCGTCCCTCAACGCCGGACGGCCCGCCGATTATCGGCAAGACGCCGTACTCCAACCTGTTCCTCAACACCGGCCACGGCACGCTGGGCTGGACACAAGCCGCCGGCAGCGCTACGCTGCTCGCTGACATCATGGACAACAAGCCGCCGGAAATCATCACCGCCGGCCTAACGCTGGAGCGTTACCTTGCATGAACGGTTTCAAGGAGCTTCTTTATGACTGGATGGGCGGCAACGAGGTCATCTTCCTCGCCATCAACCACCTGCGCGGCGCTGATTATGACCGGCTGATGCGGACGATTTCATGGCTTGGCGACCATGAGCGCTTTCCCCTCTATCTGTTGATTATTGCCGTCTATGTGCTGTTCGCATTGTGCAAAAAAACCATCTTCTCGGAACGCGGGAAATGGTTTTACACTACAGGCTGGATCGGTGTGTTCGCCGTACTGCTGTCAGGTTACGCAGTCACCGGCGCAGTGACCTATGGGCTGAAAGAAGCTGCCTCGATGCCGCGACCCTATGTTGCGCTCGCCGGGAAAGAAACCGTCTATAAGCTGGAAGCCACCGAGCGAGAGGATGACTACCGCAGCTTCCCCAGCGGCCATGTGATGTTCACCGCCTTCATGCTCACCGCGCTTGCGCCGATGCTCAGCAGCTTCCTACAAGCATGCGGCCTGACATTCCTGCTGCTCGTGGCGTGGTCACGCGTGTCACTTGGCATGCATTTTCCCTCCGACGTGCTCGCTGCGATCCTGATTATGCCACCGCTCATCTCCATCCTGCGCTTTTATGTGTACAAGCTGCTGCGGATGCTGTTCGGCATCAAATGCTAGCAACCCTCGCCCTGCCCGACGGCACCGCTTGCCAGCTTGCTTACCACAGCTGGGGCGCAGCGGAATCCAGCCGCATATTGTTCTGTGCCCACGGCCTCACCCGCAACGGCATGGATTTTGAGAAACTCGCAAAATCCGCGACCACGCAAGGGTTCCGCATCATCGCGCCTGACATGCCAGGGCGCGGCGCCAGCCCAGCACTTGCCAACCCGGCACTGTATAACAACGTTGTCAACGCCAGCCTGTGCGCGCAATTGCTGGCACAGCTCGGCATCCGGCAGGTCGATTGGATCGGCACCTCCATGGGCGGTATGATCGCCATGCTGGTTGCCAACCAGTTTCCCAGCGTGATAAAAAAACTGGTGTTGAACGATGTCGGTTGCGTCATTACTAGCGCCTCGCTGGAACGCATCGGCGAGTATGTCGGCGTGAATCCATGGCTGCCGACACGCGCCGAAGCCGAGGCGGCGCTTAAGCTCCGCACCGCTGGCTTTGGCATTCCGGAACAGGAATGGGCGGGCTTCGCCGAACACAGCATCACGCAATCCGAACATGGCTACCGGCTGGCATATGACCCGGCGATTGCGCTCGGATTCGCTGCGCTGGAGCCCATGGCCGACATCCTGCTCTGGCCGTTATGGGAAGCGGTGAAGCTGATTCCTACCCTGCTTATCCGCGGCGAGCATTCCGATTTACTAACCGAGGAAACCGCGCAGACGATGCAGCACACCCACCCGGCGCTCACCCGTTATAACGTGCCGAATGTCGGCCACGCCCCGGCGCTCCTGACCGACGCCGAAATCATCACGGTGCTTGGATTTTTGCAATAATATCGGATTCAATCAGCACACGGATTCTTGCTGCCACCGTATCATTCTTTGCTACGTAGCCCAGCGGCGTAATGTGCTCAACAAAGGTGACAAGCCCGCCGATATTAGTCATAAAGATTTCATCGGCACCGGCCAGCTCGGCCAGAGTATAGCGCCCTTCCTTCACCGGCAACGGTGACAAGCCAATCACTTTCTTTCGCACCGTACCGGGCACAAAAGGAAGCGATGGTTCCGGCGTGTGCAGCACATTATCTTTCACCCAGAAAATATTGCCCGACGCGGTTTCGCAAATATGCCCATCGGTATCGAGGATGAGCGCATTCTCGCAACCATTCTCCCGCGCCTCCATCATCGCAAGCGTATAGAGCATGGCGCTGTTCACTTTGCAGGGAAGCTTCAGGTGCGCCCGCCGTTCACTCGCCCACAGATTAATCTTGCCATAAGCAGGGAAAGGTCTTTCCACCGTCTGCACCACTAAAAGCGGCGCACATTCCCCCGGCATGTAACCGATCGCCACTGCGCCATTCTCCCCACGCGAAACGATGATGCGTACATAGCCGGATTGGCAGTTGTTTTTGGCGATCAGCGCAGTGCAATTTGCTGCCAGCCCAGAAATATCAAGCGGAATGCAGAAATAATCGAGTCCGTTTTTCAGCCGTTCAAAATGCGCGAGCGCATCCCACATCCGGCCATTCACCACTAAAATCGTCTCGAATATCCCGTCGCCGAAACGGAAACTTCGGTCATCGGCAGTGATAAACGCGGCATCCGCCGGCAGGAATTGATTTTGCGTGTAAATAAATTGCATATTGGCAAAAATAATTGGTTAATTCCTCTTAAAAATCCATTGGCCGTCATCTTATTGTCATAATTTTATAATAGAATGATAGGAAATTCATTCGGAGACTTGCATGAAAAAACATTTTATTGCAAACGCCAGCTTAATTGTTGCCCTTACATTTTGCAATGTAGCTCAAGCAGCTAATAGCTACGAACTTACATCAGTCGGTGCTTTTACCGCTCCCATAAATTCAGGACTCTGTGCCTACACAGTTCAAGTCATGGATAGGAAAAGCCGTGTTGTTTACGAAACAGTTTCTTTCGCGTCTAACCCTGTGTGGCAAGGCTGGTACGGCGGAGGATTTTCAGAAATATGCCGGAATGAATGCAATCAATCTGCTGAGCGCCTAGCTTCCCAAGTCAAAGACCAAATTATTAATAAAGATCGTACAGCCGATGTAAAGATCGTAATTGCGACATGCGATTCAAGTAAAGTTCCGCCTCTTACACCTTTACCATCACCACCACCTTCGCCGCCAACTTCGCCGTCTAATAAATCATGTAAGGTCAGTGCAACCGGGACATTTAACCAAGAAACCAGACAATGTAACGTGACTTACTCCGGCAATAAAGGCAGTGGCATGACCGCCACATACAATGTGGCATCGCTTTCCGAATGTGTGACTGAGTGTAAAGGCCAACTTGCCGGGTTGCGGCAGGGAACCTACACGTCGAAATATATATGCGAACAGCCAGCATCAGTCAGTGCCGATGACAGCGCATGCAACAACATCAAAACCATAGGTACGCCGCCACCACCGGCACCGCCACCTCCACCTGCCTGTAAAATCGAAAACAGCACTATCATGGGCAGCTTCAACAGCAAAACCGGCCTGTGCACCCTGCTGACCGATTGCCCGGGTAAATATGTGAGCCAGCAGGAGAGCAACATCGCCTATCTCGGCCGCCTGAGTGAAACGCAGTGCAAAAATTATTGCAACAACTTAGGCAAGCGTTGCGTCTTCGGGTCGACGGATGGTTATACGCCGCCAGGGACAACCCCTGCAAACCCAACAACTTGCGATTCGGCGACGTCGGATGCCGCAGCCATCTACACCAAGGCCGACAGCATGTGCAAGATCGTATCCAGCTGCCAAGGCACGGTGCTGGCAAACATCAAGGTTGGCAATTTCAGCGCCTGCAACAGCTACTGTAAAGAGAGCTGGACAGGTAAATGCAAAAGCATTAGCCAGCAATAATCCACCTGATTTTAAAAACCCCGGCCCTAAAAAGCCGGGGTTTTTTATTGGCAATCGGCAGGCAAAGCTGTAGTAACAGCGAATGCATAAATTCGCCAACCCCACCCGTTTCATCCGGCTTGCCGATACGTTACTCCCGTGGCTCACGGTCGCGTGCCTTGCGCTGCTGGCGCTGGGTCTGTGGCAAGCACTCATCGTCTCGCCACCGGATTATCAGCAGGGCGACAGCGTGCGGATCATGTATGTGCACGTGCCGGCAGCGTGGATGTCAATGGCGGTCTATAGCGTCATGGCGCTCGCAAGCGCGGCATTCCTCGTCTGGCGGCATCCGCTGGCAGATATAGCCGCCCGCACAAGTGCCCCCCTGGGTGCAGCGTTCACGCTGATTACACTCATCACCGGCTCGCTCTGGGGCAAGCCAATGTGGGGCACATGGTGGGCATGGGATGCTCGGCTTACCTCGGTACTGGTGCTGTTTTTCCTTTATGTCGGCTATATCGCGCTGGCCGATAGCGTCGCCCATGACGAGCGCGGCAAAAAAATCTGCGCCATCCTCGCGCTGGTCGGGTTCGTGAATATCCCAGTGATCCGCTTCTCGGTGGAGTGGTGGAATACGCTGCACCAGCCCGCCAGCATCATCCGCGAAGGCGGCATGAGCATCGACGCATCCATGCTGGCGCCGCTGTTCCTCATGGCAGCCGCCTTCCACCTGCTCTTTCTTGTGCTGCTGCTGGTACGCATGAAAACCGCGCTGATCCAGCAAAAAATACGGCGAATGCAGCTTAGTTGAGCCTTGCAAAACATGTGCTCATCCGCTATAGAGCGACTCTCAACCCATGAACGTGAATAGTTGCCCATGACCTTTGTTGTTACCGACGCCTGTATCAAATGCAAATATACCGACTGCGTGGAAGTCTGCCCGGTGGACTGCTTCTACGAAGGCGAAAACATGCTCATCATCAACCCCGACGAATGCATCGATTGCGGGGTGTGCGAGCCGGAATGCCCGGCAGAAGCCATCGTTCCGGAATCCGACTCAGTGCTGAAATGGGTGGAGCTTGCCCGCGAATACGGGGCAAAATGGCCAAACATCTCCGCGAAAAAACCCCATGCGGCCGATGCCGATGATTTCAAAGGTATCGCCGGGAAATTTGAAGCACATTTCAGCCCGAATCCGGGTGATGGTACGAAGTGACACAGGCGCCAGCAAGCCTCGCGAATTCCCCCTACCTCACCCAGCTTTCAACGCGCTATCCTGCAATTTATGAACGTGCGGCCAGCGAGCCGATCGACGCACTCGTTAAGGCCGAATGTTTTTCGCTCCCGGCCGAGTTCGCATCACAGGATGCGCTCATGCGCGAGCTGCGTATCGCCAAGAATAAGCTCGCCCTGCTAGTCGCACTCGCCGACCTTGGCAATAGCTGGCCGCTGGAACAGGTCACCCAGACTCTCTCGGACTTTGCCGACTACACCCTATCGCACGCACTGGATTTCTTGTTACGGCAGGCCGCCGCGCGCGGTGAAATCACGCTGCCGGACAAGACACGGCCAAGCCACGGCTCCGGCATCATCATACTTGGCATGGGCAAGCTCGGCGGCTTCGAGCTGAATTACTCCAGCGATATCGACCTCATCATCTTCTTTGAACCCGGCACCCTAGCCTATGCCGGCCGCGGCAGCGAACAGAAATTCATGAACAAGATCGCGCAGGACATGGTCACTATCATGCAGGAGCGCACCACCGACGGCTACGTGTTCCGCACCGACCTGCGCCTGCGCCCTGACCCGGCCTCCACCCCGCCGGCCATCACCGTCACCGCCGCCTACCAATATTATGAAAGTGTTGGCCAGAACTGGGAGCGCGCTGCCATGATCAAGGCGCGGCCGGTCGCTGGAGACATCACAGCCGGCGACCGTTTCCTGCACGGGCTTACGCCCTATGTCTGGCGCCGCAACCTCGATTTTGCCGCCATCAACGACATCCACTCCATCAAGCGCCAGATGGATGCGCGGGTCGAACGCACCATTCGCATGCCCGGTCATAACATCAAACTCGGCATGGGCGGCATCCGCGAAATCGAGTTTTATGTACAAATCCACCAGCTCATCTGGGGGGGCAGGAAACCATCGTTGCGGCTGCGCGGCACCTGCGAAACGCTGGCGCAACTCGTGGCGGAGGGAATCGTCGATGAAGAGACCCGCGCCACGCTGGTGGCAAGCTACCGCTTCCACCGCATGGTCGAGCATCGGTTGCAAATGGTAAACGATGCCCAAACCCATACGATGCCGGAAACCGAAGCCGAGCTTACCGGAGTCGCTGCACTTGCCGGATACAAAGAATTATCGTTGTTTGAAAATGATTTAATTAGATATCTTAAAGTTGTGCACAAGATATTTTCGGAGTCATTTAAAAGCGCGGATGATTTGGGCGATATTGGAAATCTGGTGTTCACCGGTGTCAGCCACGACCCCGAAACCATCAAGACCCTCACCCAGATGGGCTACCAGAAGCCCGAAAGCGTCTCTGAAATTATCATGGGCTGGCACCATGGCTCCAAGCGCTGCACCCGCACCAAACGCGCCCGCGAGCTGCTTACTGAGTTGATGCCGACCCTGCTCACCCGCCTCGCCGACACCGCCAACCCAGACACCGCCTTCCTGAAGTTCGATGAATTCCTCACCGACCTCCCCGCCGCCATCCAGCTATTCTCGTTATTCCAAGCCAACAAAGACCTACTGGAGCTGATCGCCGACATCATGGGCAGCGCCCCGGCGCTCGCCAACACGTTGGCCAAATCGCCGGAATTGATCGAAGCGGTGCTATTCGCTGATTTCTATAAAGGCCTGCCGGACAAACAGGCTCTTACCGAACAGGCCGCCGAGCGCACCGCTTACGCCAGCGATACCGAAGAAATGCTGGAACAGCTGACCTACTTCCGCAACGAACGCCAGTTCCAGGCCGGTGTGCAATTTCTAAAAGGCATGATTGATCCGAAGGAACTGGGACGTTTCCTCACCGATCTGGCCGAACTGGTCATGGAACGTGCATTAGCCGCCGTGCAAGGAGAGTTCGAGAAAACCTATGGCCGGATTGCCACCGCCGAATTCGCCGTCATTGCACTCGGGAAATGCGGCAGCCACGAACTGACCTTCCACTCTGACCTCGATTTGGTATTCATCTACCGCGTCGATGATTTCGAGACACTGTCAGACGGCGAAAAGCAGCATAATGCCAGCGTCTATTACAACCGGCTGGCACAGCGACTGGTCAATGTCCTGTCGGCACTGAACCGCGCGGGCATGCTCTATGAGGTGGACACGCGCCTGCGTCCATCCGGCAAGCAGGGGCTACTCGCCGTTAGCGACAAGGCGCTCGATCACTATTTCCGCGAGCTGGCCTGGACATTTGAAACCATGGCCTTCACCAAAGCGCGCCCGATCGCCGGGGATGCACCGCTGTGCGATAGCCTGTCCAGCTTCATCCGCACACTGATCGAAAAGCCGCGTGACACTGCAAAGCTCACCACCGATGTGCAGGAGATGCGGCAGCGGATGGCAGAAAGCTTCCACACCACCAACCCGTGGGACATTAAATACGCCCGTGGCGGCATGGTCGATGTTGATTTCATCGCGCAATATTTGCTGCTCCTGCACGCACCAGGCCACCATGGCGCACCGCTGGGCAGCAGCGAGCTCATCCTCCAATGGTACGTCACCGCCAACCTCCCCGGTGCAGACATGGTAGAGTCGGTGATCGCAGCCAACCAGTTCCTTTCCCAGCTGTTCAATATGCTGCGCCTGTGCATCAACACCCCACTCGACGAGCAGGCCGCCCAGCCGGGGTTGAAGAAAATACTGTGCAAAACCTCAAAAACAGTCGATTTCACCGAATTGGGTGAGCGGCTACGGACGCTTGAAGAATCGGTATATCGTGCCTATATTGCCCTTATCGTCCCACCATCATAAAGGAGCCTCCCATGCCGACATCCGCCGCTAAAAACCCTACCATCGCCCTGCAACCCGGCGATACGGCTCCCGCGTTCGACATGGCGGCCAATATCGGCGGGCGGGCGAGCCTCGCAGGATTCGCCGGGAAAAACATCGTCCTGTATTTCTACCCGAAGGACGACACCCCCGGCTGCACCATCGAAGCAAAGGACTTCCGTGATTTCATCCAGGACTTCGACAAGGCGAACACCATCATCGTCGGCGTGTCGAAAGACTCGGTAAAGAGCCATGACAAATTCAAGGAAAAATACTGCCTGCCCTTCCCGCTCGGCTCCGATGAGGATGGCAGCGTCTGCGAAGCCTACGGCGTGTGGGTGGAAAAAAGCATGTATGGTAAAAAATACATGGGCGTCCAGCGCGCCACCTTCCTGATCGATGGCAAGGGTATTATCCGCAATGTCTGGCCGAAAGTATCGGTTGAAGGCCACGCGAAAGAAGTGCTCGAAGCCGCGAAAGCGCTTTAGCGCGTTAGCTGCGCGTCGGCCTCACGAATCGACTGGTTCACCAGCGCCTCATAATTCGGCGCCCGTTTTTCGCGCTCGGAGAATGTTTTGCTCTCAGCCTGCTCCGGTTCGGATACCCGGGTCACGACCACCGGCGAGAGCACCGGCTTCGGTTCCGGCAGGTTTACCCGTTTTGGCCATGGCGATCCCAAGCCTCGGCCACTCAGCAGATCACCTGCAAAATTGCACGCCTGGCGGGTGATGAGCGCGTGACTCACACCGAAATTCATGCCGAACAAGGCGCCAAGCCCGACGGAATAGGCCGTCACGGCAGCGGCATTGCCAGCAGCGGAACCGAGCAGTAATTGCGCCGCAGGCATGGCCAGTTGCGCGATCATCGGGCTGGCCGCAACGCCACCCGCCGCCACAAGGCCGCCGGTTGCAAGCAGCGCCGTGGCGAATATCAGCCCGCCAACCGCGCCAATCGCGGCAAAAAGCAGCCCGGTCTTCACGTTGAAATAATCAGCAAAGCGAATTGATTTGGGGTTATCTTCTTCAAGCTGTGACACACGCTCCTGTAGCAGCGTCACATCCGCATCCGGGTTATCCCGTATCTTTTGTTCGATCTCACGGGCGATCTGGCGACGCTCAAATTCCTTGATGGCGCCTGCCGCACTACCCGCTGCCGGTCCCGCCATCATGCCAATACCCATGCCGCCGGTAATGCCGAGCGAGGCGAAAATAGCCACCGACTTCGCCACCACCGCCGCACTAAACGGCGCGCTCGCCACCAGCGCAGGCAATACCGGGGCAAGCAACCCGATCACAGCCCCGACCGTCATCCCGACCGCACCAATACCCCAAATGGCCGAGGCACGGCGCTTCCACGCACTGTCCCATGTCGCGTCCTGATAGCTCGGCACCTCGATTTTTGCCTGCTCTTCGGCGATACGTTGTTGAAGCTCTTCTTCGGAAACCATATGCACTCCCAGATGCTGTCATCCTAGCATTTCGAGGGCGCGTTGCATATGAAGTTTCTATGACAATGGCTTACGCCTGGTTCGCAGCACTGTTACTATCAGTCTCAATAGCCGCAAGCCACTGATTTTCCAGCATATGATTAACGCCATACTCGCGCTCCATCCGCGCCTGCACCTCGGCAGGCGGCGACTCACCGCTGCCCGATTCCAGCACAGTGCCGTAATCACCGATGTCGAACCCGCCGCGCTCACAGGCAAATTTAAACGCGCTTGCCATGCTGGGTTTCATGCATAAATACGCCCAGATCGGCTTGTTTTCAGCGCTGCTGCCACGACACAGGATAATCATGGTGCAGAGCAGGTCGGCAACTGCATGCGAGGAAATTGGCAGGGGACCGGCGGTATGCTTATTCATGAGCGCCCCAAATCTGTGTTATTTATCCTGGTAGCGACTAATTGCTGGGGAACATCGCCTTCATGAGAGGCGGACGGAAGCCCCGCCGCACGTTCTGGCATCGTCGCCAGCGCACGCTCCGGATCAGCGTGCCGGAGTGCCGTGCTGGCAGATTGCGCTGCCGCGGTAATCACCGGCGCAACCCCTGAAAACTGGCCGTTCATTGCAACAACCATCGGCACGATTGTGGTAAAAAACATAGTTCCCCCTTTTGCCTCGATTATAGCAAGGAAGTAATTAATATTTGTATAATTTTATTAACCAATTGGAATATCAGGCGGCTGAGACAGCCTAGGGATGCAATTCGGAATAGGTATAGAAAAACTGCTTGGTATAATACCGCCCGATATCGTCGAAATTGGTTTTAGAGTCGGTGGCGGAAGTTGGTAATGTACGCTGTATCCGGATCAGGCGGTTCGTATCCGCCGCCGCCGCCGCCGCATCATCGCACATGCAGTTTTCCTGTTCGGCCGCGTTGGTGATGCCAGCACTTAACCGGTTGCCCGCCACGTTGAACGCGCCGTGACCGTTCGCCCCATGACTGAGCACCACGGCAAATACATCCTCGCTGAGCGTAGCGCCACTTTCATCCTGCACATTGAGCAGGTTGCTATCGGTGACGCCCGCCGTGCCGTTAATGCCGGTGAAATTCGTGCTGTTGTTAGCTTCTTTATCAACATAATAGGTGAACTGGTTGCCCCACGGGTCGAACGCGATTCCATCGGGAAGCCCCAGCGTGCGTACAGGCACACTACCGCCGAACACGCTGATCCCACCGTCGGAGCTGTTGATATTCGAGCTGATCGTCGCGCCAACACTGCAATCTCCCGCCGCGCCATCCGCTTGCAACCCGAAATTCGCGTCTGTCCGCGCCAACGAGGAATCGCCCGGACACGGCAATTTGTTATTCAGTAAACGGTAGTTATACAACGCCTCACCGATGCGGGCGAGCTTATCATCCAGCTCATCACGCTGCGCCACCCGGATACGCTGGTTCTCAATGGTCACAATCCCGGCGATCAGCAGCGAAATAATCAGCACGCTGATGGACAATTCAACCAACGTAAAGCCCTGCTGTGAGCCAATTTTTCTGCGAGAACCCATAGAGTGCCAGTATAAAGGCTGGCCGACAATATTTCCATCAGATAATCAGCAGGCGATACCCCAACCGATTGATTATTTTGTAATGACGTTGCAGATTTTTCTTGCGGTTGAGAATCATTCTCACTATTATGTAGGACATGATTATCTGTATCTGCAACGCAATTCGCGACAAACATTTAGAAGGCGTCATCGCCGAAGGCGCTGCCAGCGTCTGTGATGCATTTGCTCGGATGGGTTGCCGCCCAGTGTGCGGCAAATGCGTGCCGGAAATGCGCGATGCCATGCAGTCGCGCAACGCACTGTGCGCGTCCAAATAAGAACCGTTTGCACTTGACTTCCCTTAAGCTTTCTTTCATCAAATGCGGCTACGACATAGCGCAACGAAAGGAAGCGACATGGCCACCGACAAGGAAATCCTCAAGCACCTGAATATCATCCTGAGAAATGAATTGACCGCGATCAATCAGTATTTTCTCCATGCGCGGATGCTGAAACATATGGGACTGATGAAACTCGCCGACCACGAATACAAGGAATCGATCGACGAGATGAAACATGCCGACATGCTGGTGGAGCGGATTTTATTCCTCAAAGGCCTGCCCAACCTGCAAGACCTCGGCAAGCTGTTCATCGGCGAAACGGTGGAAGAAATCCTGAAATGCGATCTGAAACTTGAAAACAAAGCCAACCTCGACCTGAAGGCGGCGATCACCTACTGCGAATCAAAACAAGATTACGCCAGTGCCGATATCCTGCACCGCATTCTGGAAAGTGAAGAAGAGCACGTGCTATTCATACAGACCCAGCTTAGCCTCATCGCCGCGATGGGTGCCGCCGCCTACATGCAAACCCAGATATAGCCAACAGAGGATGACTATGAACCGTTCACTCGCCATTGCCGTTGCATTATTTTTCACTTTCACGTTAGGAGCGCTCCCCATGGCCAAAAAAGCCAAAGCACAAGAAAATCAGCTGGAAAACACGCTTTACCTCGATCTGAAAGATGGCCGCGTCGTCATCGAAATGCGCCCTGATCTCGCGCCAAAACATGTGAAACGCATCAAGGAACTGGTGCGTCAGGGGTTTTATGACGGCGTCGTATTCCACCGCGTGATTGAAGGCTTCATGGCGCAAACCGGCGATCCGACCGGCACCGGCTCGGGTGGATCGGGTCAGAAAATCAAGGCCGAGTTCAGCAAAGAACCGCACATGCGCGGCGCGGTGTCCATGGCGCGTGCAGCCGATATCAACAGCGCCGACAGCCAGTTCTTCATTGTGCTATCCGCTTCCACCTACCTTGACGGCCAATATACCTACTGGGGCAAGGTGACGAAGGGCATGGAGTTTGTCGACCACATCAAAAAAGGCGATAAGTCGGATAACGGTTCGGTCGAGAATCCCGATAAAATCATCAAAATGCAGGTGGCGGCTGACGTCAAAGAATAGTGCTCACCTCGCTATTTGATTTTCATCTTCCCGAATCGCTGATCGCCAGCTCCCCCGCCGAACCGCGTGACGCGTCACGCATGCTAGTGGTCGCGCCGGATGGCCTGAAGGATAGCCTGACCGCCGATTTTGCGGCTCACCTGAAGCCGGGTGATATCGTGATATTCAACGATACCCGCGTCATCCCCGCCCGGCTGATCGGCACACGTGGCGAGGCCGCTATCGAGATATTACTGCACAAGCAGCAATCGCCCGGCATCTGGCAATGCTTCGCCAAACCCGCCAAGAAATTGAAGCCGGGTGACACGGTTCGTTTTGCTGAGAATTTTTCCGCAACCGTCAGCGAGAAAAACGCCGACGGGCAGGTTATTCTGGCGTTTGATCCGCATGGATTTCGTGAAAAACTGCTGACTCACGGCCAGATGCCGCTGCCGCCCTACATTGAAAAAAAACGCAAGGCCAATGCCTCTGATGCTACCTGTTACCAGACTGTCTACGCCCGGCATGATGGCTCGGTGGCAGCTCCCACCGCCGGGCTGCACTTCACCCCCTCCCTGCTCGCCGCCATTGATGCGGCAGGCGCACAGCGCGCACATATTACTCTGCATGTCGGCGGCGGAACCTTCCTGCCGGTCAAAACCGAGGATACGAGCGAACATGTGATGCATAGCGAATGGGCGCACGTTTCCGCCGAAACCGCCCATGCCATCAACACTACAAAGGCGCAGGGAGGACGTGTCGTTGCCGTGGGAACAACATCCCTACGCACGCTCGAATCCGCCACCGATGATAAGGGAGCGGTGCAGCCATTCGAGGGGGAAACCAATATTTTTATTACCCCCGGCTACCAGTTTAAATGCGTGGACATGCTGCTCACCAACTTCCATCTGCCGCGCTCCACGCTGTTCATGTTAGTTTCGGCCTTCAGCGGATTAGAAACCATGCAGGCCGCCTACCAACACGCCATCGCACAGCACTACCGCTTCTATTCCTACGGTGATGCCTGCCTGCTCAGCCGTAGCGACCGGTGATATAATCTTGTGTCTGCTTTTCTTTAGGAGCGGTGAATATCTGGCTGGTTGCACCGCTTTCCACCACTTTGCCCAGATGGAAAAAACACGTCTGCTGTGACACGCGAGCCGCCTGCTGCATCGAGTGGGTAACGATAACGATGGTGAATTGCTGTTTCAGCTCGTCGATCAGCTCCTCGATTTTGGCAGTGGCGATCGGGTCAAGCGCCGAGCACGGCTCATCCATCAGGATAATGTCCGGATTCACCGCAATGGTGCGGGCAATGCACAGGCGCTGCTGCTGGCCGCCGGATAAACCGGTCGCCGGCTCGTGCATCCGCTCTTTCACCTCATCGAACAACCCGGCTTTTTTGAGTGACGTTTCCACCACGCCATCAAGCTCCGATTTGCTGGAGGTGAGGTTATGAATGCGAACGCCATAGGCCACATTGTCGTAAATGGATTTTGGAAATGGGTTGGGCTTCTGGAACACCATGCCGATCCAGCGGCGAAGCAGCACAACATCTTCTTCCGGTGCATTCACGTCTTTACCATCGACCATAATGCGCCCTTCTACCCGGCAGCCATCAATAATGTCATTCATACGGTTGATGCAGCGAAGCAAGGTGGATTTGCCACAGCCGGACGGGCCGATCAACGCCGTCACCTGCCGCTCGGGCATGGCGATGTTGACGTCGAACAGCGCCTGCTTGGCGCCATAAAACACGTTGATGTTTTCTACAGAAATTTTATTGGTCATGTCACCATCTCACTTCAAATTTTTTGCGTAAATAAATCGCAGTGGCGTTCATCAGTAATAGCAGGATCAGCAGCACCAGAATCCCCGCCGCCGTCTTCTCAGCAAACCCGGCTTCCGGGCTGCTCGCCCACAAATAGACCTGCACCGGCATCGCCGTCGCCGCGCTCGTGAACCCGGTCGGGATATCGGCGACAAAAGCCACCATGCCGATCATCAGCAGCGGCGCCGTTTCACCGATGGCGCGCGCCATGCCGAGGATGGTGCCGGTCATGATACCCGGCATAGACAGCGGCAGCGTATGGTGCCAGCACACCTGTACCGGCGACGCACCGAGAGCCAGCGCACCCTGTTTGATCGAGGGCGGGATGGATGCAAGCGCTGTGCGCGTGGCGATGATGATAACCGGGAACACCATCAGCGCCAGCGTCAATCCGCCCACCAGCGACGCCGAACGCGGCAAATGCATGACATTGATATAGACCGCAAGCCCCAGCAGCCCATACACAATGGATGGCACCGCCGCAAGGTTGTTCACATTCACTTCAACCAGGGTGGAGAAACGGCTTTTGGGCGCAAATTCTTCAAGATACACCGCCGACATCACCCCAATCGGAAATGCTGCCAGCAGGCAAACGATTATGGTAAAAAACGACCCGGCCATCGCACCAAGAAATCCAGCACTTTCCGGCGAACGTGAATCCGCCTTGGTAAAGAACCCGACATCAAAACTGCGGGTGAGAGCACCTTCGGAAGCAAGCACCTGCAACGCCTCGCGTTGGCCGTCGGAAACTTCCGGAGTATCCTTATCCAGCACATAATGCATCACCGCGTTCGATGCCGGAAGCGTGAAATGCCGCGTCGCACCAAGCACGGCTTCATCTTTTGTCACCGCCTGTTTCAGAATATAGGCAGCACCGCTGCCAAGCAGCTTGAATAGTTCGCGCTGAATGGATGCATCCGCCGCCGGGAATTTCTCGACCAGTGCCGCACGCAGCACATTGTTGAAACGCGCGGGCGACAACCCCTGCACATCTTCATCCTCTGCCAGCTCCAGAAGCGCCTTGTCCATCCGCACTTCCAATACCAGCTCGGTATGCATGAACCCCGGCAGCCCGCGCCACGTGATGCTGCCAAGCAATATGAGCAGGCACGCCACCGCAAACCCGAGCGCCAGGCGTCCGTACCATTTAAACCGCGCCTCAGCGCGGAGCCTGCGTGCATAATAGTATCCCGGCGTTCTATTCATAACGCTCCCGGTATTTACGAACAATCATGAGTGCGATGATATTAAGCGCCAGCGTGACACAAAACAAAGTAAGCCCAAGCGCAAATGCAGCCAGTGTTTTCGGGCTGTCGAATTCATTATCGCCAACCAGGAGCGCCACCATCTGCACCGTCACGGTCGTCACCGATTCGAGCGGGTTAAAGGTAAAGTTCGCCGCCATGCCCGCCGCCATCACCACGATCATGGTTTCACCCACCGCGCGCGACACGGCAAGCAGCACCGCGCCCATGATGCCAGGCAGCGCCGCCGGCAGCACCACCTGCCGGATGGTTTCCGATTTGGTCGCGCCCATGCCATACGATGCCTCACGGAGCGCGCGCGGCACCGCGCTGATAATGTCATCCGATAGCGAAGATACAAATGGGATAATCATCACCCCCATTACCAAACCAGCAGCCAGTGCGCTCTCCGAAGCGATGGACAGGCCGATGATCGCACCGCCATCGCGCAACAGCGGCGCCACGACAATCACCGCAAAATAGCCATACACCACCGTCGGGATTCCGGCGAGGATTTCAAGCGCGGGCTTGATCAGGTTGCGGCGCGCACGCGACAAATATTCCGACATGTAGATCGCTGAAAACAACCCGGCGGGAATTGCCACCACCATCGCCACCAGCGTGACAAGCATCGTGCCGAGGAACACAGGGATGGCGCCAAATGCGCCGCTGCTTCCCGCCTGGTCGGCACGGATGGCCATTTGCGGACTCCATTTCGTACCGAAAATAAAATCCGTCAGCGGCACAAACGAGAAAAACCGCACCGCCTCATACAATACCGACGCAATGATAGAAAGCGTGACAAACATGGAGGTGGCGGCCGCCAGCCACAGCACAGCCATCAGCAATTTCACGCCCGGCGACCGGGATATACCCCCACGGGGTATTTTGCTTGTTTTTGCGGTACTTACCTGCATGGCGCTGGTGTAGCCGGCCCATGGCCAGAGTCAAGCAGAAAGGGTTATTTCAACCGCGCTTTGAGGAAGCCCGCCACATCTTCCTGTTGCCAATCGAGTGGACCGTCGGCACGGGCAATCACCCTGCCCTTCGCATCAATGAACAAGGTGCCGGGAAGCCCCTTCAGGCCGGCAGCGGTGGCGGCCTTATTGGTTGGGTCGAGGTAGGCTGGCAAACGCACAATCTTATGATTCTTATAGAACTTTTGAACCTTGGTGAGGTTCTTGCCATCGAGCGCCACCGGTACAATCTGGAGTTTTTCGCCAAAAATTTCCTGGGCATCATCCACCTGCGGCAGCTCATCCACACACGGCACGCACCAGGTTGCCCAGAAATGCAGCGCCGTGAGCTTATGCTTACTGGCATCAAGCGTGCGGGATTCGCCTTTTTCGTCCAGATAGTGAATCACCGGGGCTTTGACAGCCTCGACACGCACCAGCGGCACCGTTTCCTGTTCGCTGGCCTGCGCCGTAAGAATCACAAAAAATACAAGGCAAACACTTGCCAACAACATAGTGAAAGAGTTATGAATGAATCGCATACAAAGGCCTTCATATGACAAAAAAACCGGTGAAACCCAACAAGAAACCAGCAGCTAATACCCCAGCAGCCAACCCCATGTGGGGCGGCGCGTTCAGTATCGCGCCTGCAGAGTTGCTGGCGCAGATTAATACATCCATCAGTTTTGACAAGGAACTTTACCGGCAGGATATTGCCGGCTCAATTGCCCATGCCGAAATGTTGGCCAAACAGAAGATCATCAGCGAAAAAGATGCGAAGGCGATCATCGCCGGGCTGAACGCAATCTTGAAAGATATCGAGGCCGGGAAATTTGAATTCAAGGAAGCGCTCGAAGATATTCATATGAATATCGAAGCGGCGCTTGCCACGCGCATCGGCGACGCGGCGGGGCGGTTGCACACGGCACGCTCGCGCAACGATCAGGTGGCCACCGATTTCCGGCTCTATGTCCGTGATGCGCTCGATGCGCTTGCCGCCGAATTGAAACAGCTGCAAGACGCGCTCGTCAGGCGCGCTGCTGAACATGCGGCGAGCATTATGCCTGGTTTCACCCACCTGCAAACCGCGCAGCCGGTGACGCTCGGCCACCACCTGCTTGCTTACGTCGAGATGTTTGGCCGCGATGCGAGCCGGGTTGCCGATGCGCGGGCGCGGATGAACGAATGCCCGCTAGGCGCGGCGGCGCTCGCTGGAACCTCCTTCCCGATCGACCGGCAGGCCACCGCCAAGGCGCTTGGGTTTGCCCGGCCGACCACCAACTCGCTCGACAGTGTTTCCGACCGCGATTTCACCCTCGAATATCTGTCAGTCGCCAGTATCTGCGCGGTGCACCTATCGCGCCTCGCCGAAGAAATGATCAACTGGTCGAGCGCGCAATTCGGCTTCCTCACATTCTCCGACGCGTTCTCTACCGGCAGTTCCATCATGCCACAGAAGCGCAACCCCGATGCCGCCGAACTGGTACGCGGCAAATCCGGGCGCGTGTTCGGCCACCTGATGGCACAGCTCGCCACCATGAAAGCGCTGCCGCTCGCCTACAACAAAGACATGCAGGAAGATAAAGAGGCATTCTTTGATGCGGCGAAAACCATCCAGCTCTGCGTGGCCGCCATGCGCGGCATGGTGCTCGATGCGACGTTTAACACCAAGGCCATGCACGCTGCCGCCAGCAGCGGCTATTCCACCGCCACCGACCTTGCCGACTGGCTGGTGCAAAACCTGGACATGCCGTTTCGGAGTGCCCACCACGTCACGGCGCGGGTGGTGAAACTTGCCAGTAAAAAAAAGAAACCACTGGAGACGCTGTCACTCAAGGAACTGCAAAGCGTCGAGCCACGGATTAGTAAGGAAGCGCTCGCCGTGCTTTCGGTCGAAGCCTCGGTCGCAAGCCGTAAAAGCTATGGCGGCACCGCGCCGGCCAACGTGAAAAAAATGGTCGCCGATGCGAAGAAACGGTTTGGCGTATGAGTGTCATCGCGAGCAAAGCGCAGCGATCCATCTTTCTTAAGCTGGATTGCCGCGTTGCTGCGCTCCTCACAATGACATCACTTATACTCCTGAGCGCCTGCGCTCATAAGGCGGATTTGAGATCCCCATCCCAGATCGCTAAGGAAGACGCGCAGGCAAAAGAGAAAGCCGCACGCGATGCCCAGCGCACCGAACGCCGCGCCAAGAAAGATGCCGAACGCGCCGCCGAGCTGGAAAAGCACTCGGTTGAGGTGAGTGTGCCGGAAGGAACAAAATAATGGATCATTTTGAGTATCAATCCGGCACCTATCATGCCGAAAATGTTGCGCTGGAGTCGCTCGCAACAAGCGTCGGCACGCCGTTTTACTGCTATTCCACCGCCACCCTCACCCGTCATTACCAGGTATTTTCCGGACATTTTCCCGGCGCGAAAATCTGTTTCGCGGTGAAGGCGAATGGCAACATCGCCGTGCTCGCAACGCTCGCTAAACTCGGCTGCGGCGCCGATGTGGTGTCCGAGGGTGAAATACGCCTTGCGCTCGCTGCGGGCATCGCGCCATCCGACATCGTCTTTTCCGGTGTCGGAAAGACAGCCGATGAAATGACATTCGCGCTGGAAAAAAATATTTTCCAGTTCAACATCGAATCCGAACCGGAACTTGAACTGCTGAACCGCGTTGCCATGGCACTCGGAAAACAAGCGCCCATCGCCGTGCGTGTCAACCCGGACGTCGATCCCAAAACCCATGCCAAAATATCCACCGGCCAGAAAGCCAGCAAGTTCGGCGTCGCCATGTCGCAAGCGCTCGATGTTTACAAAAAAGCCGCGGCGATGAGCGGCATCCGCGTGCAGTCCGTGTCGGTGCATATCGGCTCGCAGCTCACGCATCTGGAGCCGTTCCGGCAGGCCTTCGCCCGCGTGCGGGCGTTTGTCGAAGAACTGCGGAGCAACGGAATCAGCATTTCCCATGTTGACCTCGGCGGCGGCCTCGGTATTCCCTACGGCAAAGAGGCGCCGCCCCTGCCCGATGCCTATGCCGACATTGTGAACGCGGAAATGCAAGGGCTTGGCTGCTCGCTGATATTCGAGCCGGGGCGTGTGCTGGTCGGCAATGCCGGCGTGCTCGTCACCAAGGTGCTCTACGTCAAACGCAGCGAAGGAAAGACATTCGTCATTGTCGATGCGGCAATGAATGATTTAATCCGCCCGACACTCTACGAAGCCTTCCACGAAATCGTGCCGGTGACGCCGCGCCCCGAAGCAGCAACCGAGCTGGTGGACGTGGTGGGACCAGTCTGTGAAACCGGCGACATCTTCGCCGAAGACCGGCTGATGAAGGTTCCAACCCCGGGCGATCTGTTGGTACTGCGTTCGGCGGGAGCTTACGGCGCAGTCATGGCCGGCACCTACAACGCCCGGCTGCTGGTGCCGGAAGTGCTGGTCAACGGCAGCCAGTACGCCGTGGTGCGCCCACGTCCAACGTACGATGCAATGCTCGCGCAGGGCACCTTGCCGGCCTGGCTTTAGAAAACCGATTTAATAAAAAACTTGAACATGCCATTGGGTGCTTCAGGCGTGAGGCCTACGAGATACCCTGTTTCAAGCGACACACTCTCAGTGATGTCGAACGAAACAACTGACCCCATCTGATGGCTTTGCGATGAAAGGCCGCGCTGCCGGTTCAACCGCCCGAGATCGCCATGCCATTCCGCGCCAAGCTCAATTCCGGGATAGATGCGCCCCGTGGTCTTCCATGCCAAATTGACGGCTACACTCGACTGCCGCGACGCCCCAATGTCACGATCGAGCGAAGCATTCGCGGTATGCTGTAAACCTTTATATTCAAATCTTCCAAGCCATTGCACATCAAACACATCGGCATCACCCGGGTTATCTGCTCTGACATAGACAAGTTTCATCGCACCATCGAAACCGTCGTCATCTGCCTCAAAGAACTGGAGCCGATGCTCCCATTCCGTAAAGGTAAAGTCGTTCTTTTCTCCATCAGGCTTTACCCAGCGCCCAACAATACGCACCGCATACCAATCATTAATCCCATACTCAATCAGGTGTTGCTGCCGTATACGCTGGTTGATGGCCGCCGCACCATCATGTTCGATACTGAAGCGCGCTTCCGCACGCCACTCGTCGGCATTAACGGCAGGAGAAGAGACATTCTTGGTCGCATGGGCGTTGCATGAAACAAAACCCAGCAGAAAAGACAGCAGAATACGTTTGAACATGGGTGTAATCTAGTGCCATGCATGGTGGTTTCAATCCCCCCATGAATTATGACAGCTCCGTGACAACATGCCGCGCCGCAACATAGACTCAGAGCTGGTTTCATAGACATTCCGCTTGCGGAACGATTGCAGACATGGTACGATGAAGACATGCCAAGGATTGTTGTAACAGTAGTGTTGCTGCTGATTTCAGGCCTTGCTAACGACGCAGCAGCACAGGACGGCCTGAAGGATCCTTCCGGAACGAAGAAGGCAGAGAAGGTCAACGCATACCTTGATTCCATCGGCATCAACCACCCGCGCATCCAGGCATTCACCAGCAGCGTCAGCCAGCGTATGGAAGGGCGATATCTGCGCCTGGGTGAAGAACGGTTCGAGCAAGGCCGCATCGTGCTGCACTACAAGATGGAGCCGAAAATCAGCACCCGCCAGCTGGAGCTGAAATTCCAGCCCGCCGGCACCCCCAATACCGAGATGATCGCCACCCGGCGCAGCATCATGGTACAGTATAAATACAGCTTCTAATAAAACCCGCCAGTTACATAGGTAGGCCGCAGGCCAAGCTGCATGCACATTTCCTGCACCTCGCGTTCCTGCTTGTGTTTCAGGATGCCGCCAGTCACGAGCAAGGTGTCGATGCCGTAATTCTGCCCACCGGGGATGTCGGTTTCCAGACTATCCCCCACCGCGAGGATGCGGCTCTTCGCAACCTCCTGCCCGCGCAGGCAGAAATCATAAATCTCGCTATAGGGCTTGCCGAACCAGGTCACCGCCCCGCCCATCTGTTCATAATGCCGCCCGATAATCCCGGCGCAAGGGTGCCGCTCGCCGGTGATTTTCACTACTTCAAGGTCGGGGTTCAGGCACAGCATCGGAAGGCCGATACTGCGCGCCGCCCGCAGCAGCATCGAAAAATCCTCGGTCGTTTGCTCTTCGCTGCCAAAACCAACATTGAGCACGAAATCCGCCTGCTTCACATCGTCCACCCGCGCAAAATCCAGCCCGTCGAGCACATCGGCATCCTTGCCGGGGCCGATATAGTAATAGCGCTTGCCCCACGGCGCCTTGCCTGCCGCCAGCCATTGATAGCCAACTTCGCCGGACGATACGGCATCGACATAATCCCCTTCGGCAATGCCAAAACCGGACAGCACCGCCTTTACCCGGTGGGCGCGGCGCGGCGCGTTGGAAATGAAAATGATTGTTTTGCCTGCTTCTTTCAGTGCCATGAGCGCCTCTCCCACACCGGGGTAAAGATGGCTGCCATCATGGATCACGCCCCAAAGATCAAGCAGGAAGAGGTCATAGTTTGGAATCAGGGAATCGATGTTTTGAATGGATTGCATGGATCAGGCTGCCAGATCCTCTTTGGCCAACACGCGCTTGATGAGTCTGATCGTCCCCTCGCGGCCATAGAGCTTCACGAAGCTGCCCATGCGCGGCCCCTGCGGCTGGCCGAGCAGCGTTTCGTACAGGGTGGAAAACCACGCCTTCAGGTTTTCGCCGAAATGCTTTTTGCCGATTTCGTAAATCTGGGTCTGCATCTCTTCAGCGGTGGCCGCATCGGTGATGCCATTCAGGTAATCGGCCATGTCGGAAAGCGCTTGCGCCTCGACATCGTTCGGCAACCGGAACTTGCGGGTAGGTTTCACGAAATCGACATAATAATTGATCGCGCCGTGCACCAACTTATCAAGGAACGGATGGGTGGCAGGCGTCGCGCCCAGCAGGTAACTGCCGATGAATTTCCACAGCAGCGCCGCATCTTCTGCGCCCGATACGCTCACGAGGTTCAGCAGCAGGTTGAAACTGGGGGCGCCGGTTGGCGCGGGCGGTTTGCCGCCGTGAATGTGCCACGCCGGGTTGATGAGGCGCGCATCGCCTTCTTCTTTCGCGAATTTCTCAATATAGGTCTGGTAGTCATCGACCGCGCGCGGGATGACGTCGAAATACAGCTTCTTCGCTTTGCGTGGCGACTGGAACATATAGAGCGCGAGGCTTTCCGGCGGCGCATAACGCAGCCATTCATCGATGGTGAGCCCATTGCCTTTCGATTTGGAAATCTTCTGCCCCTTATCGTCGAGGAACAGCTCGAACATGAATTGCTGCGGCGGCAACCCACCGGCAATCGTACAAATAGCGCTATAGAGTTCGGCAGACACCAGGTGATCCTTGCCGTACATTTCGTAATCGACGCCCAGCGCCGCCCAGCGCATCCCCATGTCGGGCTTCCATTGCAGCTTGCAATGGCCGCCGGTCACCGGCACTTCCAGCTCCGAACCATCTTCTTCGATGTAGGTGATGGTGCCCTTGGCGACATCGGTATTCACCACCTTGGCGAGCAGCACCTTGCCGGAAACGGGCGACACCGGCAGGAACGGGCTATAGGTCTCGCGGCGCTCCTCGCCGAGCGTCGGAAGCATGACTTCCATCACCTTGTCGTAATTGGCGAGAATCCGAAGCAACGCCGCGTCGAATTCACCGGCCTTATAGGTGGCGGTCGAGCTTTTGAACTCGTAATCAAAGCCGAAATGGTCGAGAAAAGCGCACAGACGCGCATTCATATGATGACCGAAGCTCTCATGCGTACCAAATGGGTCGGGGATGGAGGTGAGCGGCTTGCCAATATTCGCCGCGATCATCTCCTTGTTCGGCAAGTTATCCGGCACTTTGCGGAGGCCGTCCATATCATCGGAAAAGCAGATGAGCCTGGTCGGAATATCGCTGATATGCTCGAATGCACGCCGCACCATGGTCGTGCGCGCCACCTCGCCGAACGTGCCGATATGCGGCAGCCCAGAAGGCCCATAGCCGGTTTCAAACAGCACATAGCCCTTCTCCGGCGGCGCGTTTTTATAGCGCTCCACGAGGGCGGCGGCTTCCTGGAACGGCCAGGCGTTCAGATTGGCATAATCGGTCATTTTTTCTTCTTACTGCGGTCAAAGAATCCTGCAAGCGACATGCGAAGGTTATCGCCCGCCGCCTCATTCACCCTCGTTACCATGTGATAGGCATCGTTGGCAATGAATACAATGCGGTTAGCTTTCGGGAAAATGCAGCGCGCCATGCCATGTTCGAGCAGCATCTCCTCCGTAGTGTTCTGCTGCAGCCATTTTCCCTTGTGGAAATCATGCTGGTTAACCGTGCGACGATGGGCGTGGATGGCATCGTTGACGCTTTCATCCATCAGAAGCAGCATCCCGCCCCAATGCGACCGCCAGGTTTTGTTCATGAAGAACGCGTAGGCGCCGGTATAGACCCCGGAGCCGTCATCATGCATCGCAAGCCCGGTGCCGGGCGGATAGAGCCACGACGTTACCGAGAAATGCGACCACCCTTCGACCGACTTGCTCGTATCCGTCGGCTTGCCGGTATAATATTCCACCTGCGGCTGGAATTCGCGCATATATTCGATAAACGCATCGAAGGCGGTTTCCGTCGGGTAGACGTAGGTGGGCTTGGGCATCGGGATGAGCGTCTTGTCCGGGTAATAGAACGCGTTGAGCAGGCTGCGTAGCGGGAAGCCGTCATGCACATGCCAGGCGCGGGAAATCTTCCCCTTGGTGTTGATGTGCTCATAGTCGGTGGCGACGCAGAAATGGCGAAGATTATCGTATAAATCCTGCGGCAGGAAATTATCGAACACCACCCCGGCACGAGACTCGAATATTTTAACCGGCTTGTGCTGCGCCTTGCCAATCCCGATGATCGGAGCCTTCACAAACTGGGTGGCAACCGGCACGGCCATCGCCGGGGCGGCTACCGGAGCGGCGGGCGCTTGCGACGGCTGCTTCGCCTGCTCTTTCCAGCGGCGATAAAAATCGCGACTGCGTTCTGCCCCGGTGATAAGGTCGACATTCGGAACAAAGGCTTCTGCCAGAAGCGGCTGGTTCTTCGCCTTGGCCATATGCTGACGGAACGCTTCTTCTTCCTCGCCGTGGAAAAACCCGACCAGCACAAACCGCTCGCCCTTGGTCACCTTCATTGCCTCGTGCGCCAGGGTGCAGGGAAACGCAACGGCACCGCCCTTGCCCGGACGGTAGGTGCGGTGCAAATCATATTCCGGGAAACGAAGGCCGCCGCCCTTGTAATCGTCGGAAAGGTTGAGCGTCACGGCCACGCGGCGGTAACCCACCCCCTCCTCATAATTGTCACGGTGCTTGGCAAAAAACCCGCCGTCGTCACCGGAGTACAGGCCGATTTTATAATTCTCCCGCCCGGTCACCTTAAACCCGAAAATCTTTTCGATTTCGGGGAACAGGCTGTGCGACAGTTTCAGGTCGAGCTTGGCACGCAGCTCATCCGGCACGATAAAATCCGTCCGCTCCTTGGCAGTGGCGACATAGCCTTTGCCAACCACCTCGCCTTTGATTTTCTCACCTTTGCGGAAGGCGTCGATCAGCTCGTCGCACAGCTCCGGCGGGAAAATTTCCGGCAACATCAGAACCGGCGCCGCTTCCGCCACCACCTCCGCCTTTGTCTTGGCAGGCATAGAATCCAGATACTCTTTCAGGAAGCCGACCATTTCCGTTGGCAGGTCGGGTTTGGGTGCGGCGCTGCTTTTGTTTTTGATCTGCAACTTGTGATCGAGCAGGAACGCGCACGGTGCCGAGGTGATGCCCAGCGACATACCGACCATGATGCCAGTATCGGCCAGCAGCGGGTAGGCAATCTTGTTTTTTTCTTGGTACGCCGTCAGGGTGGCGATATCGGCATCGAACATGAAAAACAGCGTGGCATCGGGTTTACCCGCCTGTTTCAGGGCAACATCCAGCTTCTTGAAAAACTCCACGTTCGCCACCTCATCGGCATAGCGCAGCAGGAACAGCAGCGCCGGCCTGCCGGCATTGCTTTCGAGGGCGCGCTTCTTGCCGGTCGTTTCCGGCAACACGAAATGCGGCAGAATGTCGCCAATGCCGTAGCTCTGCTTCGCCTTGGTCGCCACGGCCGGTTGCTCGCCGGGAAGCGGGATTGGGCGCTTGCGGTACTTGATCAGGTTGGTGACGAAGCCTGCCTGGATGGCTTTCGGGTGCACGATCTTATTTTTGAAATCGATCCCGGAATGCTCTTCATATTGCTCAATCGTCCGCACGTTGCCGAGGCCGTATTTCTCAATATCGACCAGCAGGCGCGGATCATCGCTCAGCTTGTGGCGTGTCAGGTGGTTAAGCCGGGTGATGCCGCGGTTTGAGAAAAACTGATAGCGTTTTTCATCCGACGCGGCCTTGAGGTCACCCCAGTGCATGGGGCGGCCGCTCACCTGCCCGACATTGTAATAGTGGAAAATACGGATCTGGCGGGTGCTGAATAAATCCCAGCCATGGGTATAGAGCCGCGCTGCGTAAACAATCTCCTCCTGGTCGAAATAAAGGTATGGGTCATACGGCACTTCCTTCAGCACCTCGGAGCGCGAAAACACGAACCCGGCCGCGATGAAGGCGCCGGGAAGCGGCACCTCCGGCTCGATCTCCAGCAGTTCGCCGCGCCCGCGCACGTTGCCTTGCGGACTGAACGGCTTGTTGATGCAATGCACGTTCGGGCGCGGGTTGACTTCCAGATTGTGCGGCGGCGTATATTTCGCCGGGCTGCACGAAATGATCGGCTTCTTCGACGGGCAAGCTGCCAGCTCATCAATCAGCCATTCATCCCAGCCCGGTGCAAACCGCATATGGGAGTCGATCTGCAGGGTATATTCCTCGCCTTCGTAGAGCATCTCGGTTTGCGCGCGCGCCCAGCACACGCCTTCCGCCTCGCGCCAATCGACCGGGTAAACCCGCACCTGATCTGGCCGGGTGGTCACGGTGAAGCAATGCTCGTCTTCCTTTTCGTCAAACTGCCAGCAAATGCCGACAAAAATACGGTCGGGATAAGTGGCTTTCTCAAACAGATCCTTGACCGTCCACTGGCACTCGGAATCCCGGTAGCTCGCAATGCGAACAAAAATACGTGGTCTGTAATCCATACTGAATAGTCCTTTTTTTGCGTGTTCACTGATCGTCTGCATGGCAAAATTTACCCCGCAGAACGCTTGGTATTCACCAAATGAGCGGGCATTGCCAAACCCATAATCCTCAATCTCAACCAACGAGCGCGGATCAACCGTTCTTTCCACACCCATCAGGTGGGCACAGCGGCGGCGGGTAATCCAGTCGCGGTCGTCGCCGTGATCCTGCCAATGCATGCGCCGTTTCTTGCGCTCCCAGAAGTGGTAGAGCACGTTGCGGTGCGGCGAGAAAATATCCCAGCCATGCGTCCACACCCGCGCCGCATAGGTGACATCGTCGCCGAAGAAATAAATATTGGGGTCGATCGGCACTTCGTCGAACAGCGTGCTGCGCGCAAAAATAAAATTGTTCGAGATGGTGGCGGCCAAAAACGGCACATCGGGTGCCGTGTCATGGTTAATGCGGATCGGGTTATAGCGCAGTGTCGGCGGATATTCGCCCTTGGAGTCGTTCTTGAATTCCCTAAATCCCATGCGGATGCAATAGCCGGTCAGCAATTCATTCGGCGGCGTGTAGCTTGCCGGATACGACGAAAGGATCGGTTTTTTGGAATCGCACGCGGCCAGCATCGCCAGCAACGTTTCATCCCATCCCGGCTCGAAGCGCATATGCGCGTCGATGGCCAGCGTATATTCCTCGCCTTGGCGCAATGCCACCGCCTGTTTCCTCGCCCAGCTTGCACCCAGCGAATCACGGTAATGGAAGTTGATGACCCGCACCTGCTTCGGATACGGGTACGGCACTGCAAAACAATCGGCGTCTTCTTTCTCGTCGAACTGCCAGCAGATGCCGACTGAAATACGGTCGGGATGCGTCGCCTTATCGAATAAATCTTTCACCGTATGCTGGCATTCGCGGTCGCGGTAACTGGCGATCTGCACAAAAATGCGTGGCTGGAATAACCCTTGCAGCGCTTTCTCGGAAATATGCTTGCGGGCGAAATCCACCCCGGCATATTTCTCATAATCACTCAGGCTGCGCTCTTTGCCCAACCCGTACTTATCGAGATCGACCAAGATATCCGGATCGGTGCTGATTTCCGTGCCCATGATGTGCCGCACGCGTGCAAGCGACCGCAGGTTCAGGTTCCACCATGTTTTTTCATGATCCTGGAAGTGGGTTGGGCGCTTGCTGCGATCCCAGTCATGGTACACAACAATCGTATTCGGGTGATAAATGTCATACCCTTTCGTCCACAGCCGTGCCGCCAGCGTAATTTCCTCGCCGAAGAAATAGAGGTTGGGATCATAGGGCACATCCTCGATGATCGACGATGGGCCAAACAGCATGCAGGCACTGGCAAACGCCCCGACCATCGGCAGTGGCGGCGGCGGATTCTCGATACGGTAGGCCGGCGCGCCCTTCATTTTGAAAATGCCGCGCTCGTCAAATTCCTTGGCCGACATGCCGAAAAAATATTTTCTTCCAATATTATTGGGCGGCGTGTAACCAGGCGGATAGCAAGTAAGCACCGATTTTTCCTTGCCGCACTGCCGGTACATGTCGAGCAGCATCTCGTCCCAGCCCGGCTCAAACCGCATGTGGCTGTCGACTTGAAGCGTGAACTCCTCGCCCTGCCACAGACCTTGCGTCAGCATCCGCGCCCAGCACACGCCCTTGCCTTTGCGGGCATCTACCTCATGCACCCGCACCTGGTCGGGATACGGGTACGGCACCTCAAAGCAGATCGCATCCTCTTCCTTGACATATTGCCAGCAGATGCCGACAGAAATGCGCTCTGGATGGGTGGCCTTATCAAACAAATCCTTCACCGTGTGCTGGCACTCGGGGTCGCGGTAGCTGGCGATCTGCACGAAAATACGTGGCCGTCCGTTAGGTGCTTTCTTTTTCGTTGCCATAAATTTTTCGTTCCAGAGTCCTTGCGCTGCGGCGTCGGAAATTTCCTTAGTGTCCGGGTTCACTCCTGCAAATTGCCAGAAATCATCAACCTTACGTTTATCACCTAACCCATATTGATCCAACTCGACAAGCGCTTTCTGGTCACGGGCGGCTTCCAGCCCGATCAGGTGACGCACACGCTGGCGGGTGCGCTGCGAATCCTCGCTGCTGCGCTTGCGGTAGGGTTGCTTGCTCACTTCCTGCTCGCGGTTCCACCAATGGTACAGCGTCATGCAGTCGGGCTGATAGACATCAATCCCATGCGTCCACAGACGCATGGCAAGGCTGATCTCGTCGCCGTAAAAATAAATATGCGGGTCGATCGGCACGCGCTTCCATACCTCCGCCGCCGCAAACATGAAATTCGCCACCACGAACGGGGATTGGTAGAGCCGCGCCTGCGGTTCGGACTTGTCGATATATTCGCCGGTCAGGTGGATGAGTTGCGGATCGCTGTCATTGCCGAAGGATTTTGCGCGCACACGGGTCGGATGATACGGAACATAGTCGCGCTTGTCCGGCGGCGTATAACCCGGCAGGTAGGTGGAAATCACCACATCCTTACTGGGGCAGCGCTCCACCATCTCGACCAGCGTGGCATCCCATCCCTGCTGGAACCGCATATGGCTGTCGATGATGAGGACGAAATCCTCGCCGCGCATGAGCTGCATCGCCCGCGCCCGCGCCCAGTTAGCGCCACGGCTGTCGCGGTAATCGACGAGGTCAATTTTCACCTGTTCCGGCCGCTCGGGCGTGAACCGGCAATCCTCATCTTCGTTGAAATTCAGCTGATGGCAAACGCCGGCGTAAATCCGATCCGGGTGTACGGCCTTGGCAAACATATCGCTGATCGTGTGCTTGGTTTCCGGGTCACGGAAGCTGGCGATGGCGACAAAAATGCGTTTTTTCGCGCGCGCCGTGTCGGCGGCATCCCGTGCCTCGTCACGCACGCCGAACTGGCCGATGCGCGCATGCATCGCCACATTCCCCCGCGTCATGTCAACGCCGATGAATGAAAAATAATCCGCCAGGCTGCGCGCCGTGCCGAGCGGAGTGCGTTCGATGTCTTCCAGCACCGTTTCATCCTGCGCCGGGTGCAGCCCCAGCACATGCAGGTTGCGGGCGAATGACCGCATGTTACGCTCGGCCTGCCGGTTGCGGTAGAGCTGCTCATCCCGCACATCCAGGCGGTTCCAGTGATGGTAAAGCACCACCCGGTCGAGATGGTAGATATCGTAGCCGTGCGTCCACAGCCGCGCCGAATAATTCAGCTCCTCGCCCCAGAAATAAATATGCGGATCCGGCGGCACCTCCTTCAGCACCTCGGCGCGGGCGAACATGAAGTTCCCCACCCACGAGCAGGTGAGGAAGGGCGCAGTGAATTTGTCCTGCGGCTGGAGGATACTGACCAGATGGATGATTTGCGGGTCGTTGCGCTCGCCGAGGCGATTGATGGTGACGACCGGCAGCTTGCCATCGAGTTTCTGGCGATTGTCGGGCGGCTGGTAATCGGGCAGCCACGCCGTGAGCACGGCTTTTTTTGTCGGCAGTGTTTCGAGCAGCTCGATGAGCGTATCGTCCCAGCCCGGCTCGAAACGATGGTGCGCCTGAATCTGCAACACATACTCCTCGCCCGACCACAGCTTCTGCGCTTCGCTGCGCGCCCAGCCGGCGCCGTCCGCATCCCGCACATGGTATTGTACCACCCTCACCTGTTCCGGGTGTGGATACTCCACCGCCACCAGCGCTGCGTCCTCGGCCGGGTCATATTGCCAGCATAGCCCGACACTCACCCGCTCCGGGTGCGCCGCTTTGGCGAACAGGTCGGCGATGGTGTGGTGGCATTCCGGGTCGCGGAAGCTAACCATCTGGACAAAAATGCGTTTCGCGTGATTCATAGGTTGTGAAAACCTAGCAGGAAATGGTATAAGAAACATGAAAATTACGCGCAGAATCCCATGACCGTCCTCATTTTAGGCATGCACAGGAGCGGCACCTCGGCCATCACCCGGCTGGTGGCGGATATGGGCGCCTATCTCGGCGCAGACTTATTGCCCGCCTCGCCTGACAACCCACGGGGTTTCTGGGAACGCAAGGATGTGCTGGCCATCAATCGCGCCATCCTCACCGCCCAGAACTGCAACTGGTATACGGTGGCTGGGTTCGACAGCGCCCGCCCCCTGCCCGCCGGGCTGCACGCACCAATGGAAAGAATCGTGGCGGAACTGACCGCCCATGCGCCATTTGCGGTAAAAGACCCGCGCTTTTGCCTTACGCTGCCTTACTGGCTGCCGCTTTTCCGCACGCCGCCGCTCATCCTCCTTGCCCTCCGCCATCCGGCAGCCGTGGCCGATTCGCTCACCCGCCGCAACCAGATGCCGCCGGAACAGGGGCTTGCCCTCTGGGAGTCCTACATGGCGCAAGCGCAGCGGCACATCGCAGGGAAAACCGTGGTGCGCTGCCAGTTTGAGGCACTACTTGCCAATCCCGAGGCCGAAACAACCACTCTGCATGCGGTGCTCACCGCCCATGTCCCCGGCCTTACCCTGCCTGCCAGTCACGCCATCAAAGCCCCCTGAACATCGCCAGCGTTTTTTCCCGTGCAGTGGCGTGATCAACCATTGGCAGCGGATATCCGCCACGCTCGATGGGTGATGGGTCATGAATCGCATCGCCCGTGATATGCGCCAGTTCAGGCACATAGCGGCGGATATACTCCCCGTCGGGATCGAATTTCTTGCTTTGCAGATACGGGTTGAAAATACGGAACCATGGCTGGGCGTCCGTACCGGTTGAGGCGCTCCACTGCCAGCCGCCGACATTCGAGGCCAGCTCGTAATCCATCAAGTGCTGTGCGAAATGCTCCTCGCCCAGGCGCCAATCGAGCTGTAAATCCTTGGTGAGGAAACTGGCGACGATCATCCGCGCCCGGTTATGCATCCAGCCGGTGGCGAGCAACTGCCGCATCGCCGCATCGACCACAGGGAAGCCGGTGCGCCCGGCCTGCCATGCGGCAAGCGCGGCCGCATCCTGCGACCATGCAAGCCCGCGATATTTCGGGTTCCATTCCTGCTGTGTGGATTCGGGATAGTGGTATAAAATCATCGCGTAGAATTCACGCCAGATCAGCTCGTTGATGTAGGTCGCCGCCTGCCCCTGCTCCACACATTGGCGCACCAATTCACGGATGGAAACCAGCCCGAACCGCAGGTAAGGCGACATCCGGCTAGTACCGTCCATGCCCATCAGATCACGGGTGCTCTTATAATCCGCAACCTGTGCCTGCACAAATTTCTTGAACCGCTCCCCAGCACCCAGCACCGGCCACGGCGAAATATCGGCAGACTGGTAGCCGAGCTGTGAAAGCAGGGCGTCCGGAGTGTCAAGCGGCAGCAACCGCAGCCCTTCCGGCGGCGCGATGGTGGCATAGCGTCCGGCATCGTCGATGCTATAGCTGCCATAATCCGCTGGCGAGAGCCGGGCAAGCCACGCCTTGGAGTACGGCGTAAACACCTTGAACGGCGTGCCGCCGCTTTTTAAAATTTCTTCCGGCGAAAAAACCAGATGGTCTTTGACCAGCATCAGCGACACCTGTGCCGCCACCGCTGCATCACGGGTCTGCGTGCCCGGCTCAAAATCGCGGGCAGCAACAACCCGTGCCGCAAGCGCCGTGGCAAGCTGCGGCAGGATGTCCGTCGCTTTGCCATGGAACACCCACAGTGCCCCGCCGCGCCGCGCCAGCTCTCGGTTCATCTCACAGAGCGTGTGGGCAAGGAATGTCAGCCGCCGGTCGGTTGGATTAGAAAAGCGCGCCAGGATATCGGTATCGAATACAAACACCGGCTGCACCGGATGTGGCGCTTCCAGCGCGGCAGAAAGCGCCGCATGGTCGTGAAGCCGCAGGTCGCGGCGCAGCCAGACAAGGGAAAGATTCATGCTGCTTTTATATCGCCGCCGCCAACAAAGTCGAGAGGCTTAAAGCCCCGCGAGGTTGCGGTCGATCATCTTTTGCGGATCCACGGCCTTGGTGCCGTCGCGCATGGAGAAATAGAGCTGCGATTTCTTGACATTGCCGGTCGCGCCGACATAACCGATGATATCGCCCTGTTTCACGCGATCGTATTTATCGACGCCGAGGCGGGCAAGATGGGCATAGGTGGTCGTACGCCCGCTCTTGTGCTTCACCAGCACCATGTTGCCATAGCCTTTCATTTTATTATCGGCATACACCACCTCGCCATCCGCAGCCGCCCACACCGGCTCACCCTCGCTGGCGGCAATATTCACGCCGTCATTGGCCTTGCCGGCACCCTTGTTGCCGAACGAGGAAATAATATCGTTGCTGGCGACCGGCCAGATAAACGCCGATTTCGAGGTAGCTGCCGCCGTATCACGCGGTTTGTTCGTCCAGGCGTTGACCGGTGCCGCCCCTTCGGTATTGACGAGCGTCACTGGCTCAGGCGCAGCCGCTGGTGCCGGTTGCGCCGATTCGCCGCCGGCAGCTGGGGAAAGATCGTTCACCGCAATCGAACCGGAAGAGGCTGCCGTCTGCGACGGGGTACCCGTCGTCCAGACGAGGTTTTCCTTGGCACGCTGTTCGTTATAGACCGGTTGCGCGCCGACATAGCTTACCGGCGCCACGGGCGCACTCGCAACCTGCTGGGTGAAATTGCCATCACGGCTATAGTCGTGCGCGCCGCGCAACTCGACCACCGCCGGGGGCTGGGTACAGGCAGCAAGCAGGACACACGATGAAATGAAGAGCGACGAACGCAGCATAAGCAAACTCCTTGCTTCACGCGTAGCACGGCTTGGTTAATAATTGGTGAACCGAGGAAGCTCCGTTCCAAGAAGATCCCGCCGCAGGTGCCACCCCTAAATCTCGCTGCGGCGTGGAAAGCGCGCAGGAATGGATACCGAGATGAGGAGCGTACACTGCGGTACGTGATCGAACCGAGGAGGTTCTATTCCAAGAAGATTTCCCGCCGCAGGTGCCACCCCTAAATCTCGCTGCGGCGTGGAAAGCGCGCAGGAATGGATACCGAGATGAGGAGCGTACACTGCGGTACGTGATCGAACCGAGGAGGTTCTATTCCAAGAAGATTTCCCGCCGCAGTAGAGATTACCCCGCAACCAGCGGCACAAAGCGCACGGGCATCAACGTCTCCTGCTCCACCGTGCCGTCCTTGTGTTTTCGCAGCTTGATAAGTGTCTGCTCGGCCACGCTTGAACCCACCGGAATCACCATGATGCCATCGGGGGCGAGCTGTTCGATGTAGCACTCCGGAATCGTCGCCGCCGCCGCCGTCACCAGGATACGCTCGAACGGCGCAGCTTCTTTCCAGCCTTTGCTGCCGTCGCCGCGGCGGGTAACCACATTGGTAAGGCCGAGCTCGCGGAACCGCTCTTCGGCCAGCACCAACAACTCTTTGTGGCGTTCAATCGTATAGACGCGGCGGGCGAGCTTGGAAAGCACCGCCGCTTGATAGCCGGAGCCGGTACCGATTTCCAGCACCCGCATGCGCGGCGTAAGCGAAAGCGCCTGCGTCATGGCAGCAACGACGGTAGGCTGGCTGATGGTCTGCCCTTGGGCGATCGGCAGCGCCGTATCATCATAGGCATGGTCGCGGAAATGGTCATCGACAAACAATTCGCGTGGAATTTGTTCGATGGCGGAGAGCACCGACGTATCACGGATACCGGAATTGCGTAGCTGCATGATGAGCCGGAGCCGGTTGGGCAACATGCCGTCCGCGACCAGCGCATGGGTAAAAAGATCGGGCTTGATAGTTGTTTGTATCTGCACGGAACCGATAGTTAGCGCAAAATGATTAAGGAAGTGTATAAACTTATAGTGATGAGAGGCGAGTAGCGCCGAACCAGTCATGAACTGCGGAGCACGCTTCATGCGAAATGCAGAAGCATTTCGCGGGAGCAACTAAAAAACCTTATCCAGCACCGCCAAAGTTTTGTAATCGGTCATATCCATGCCGATCGGCGTCACCGTGATATACCCTTTGTTCAGGAAATCAAGATCGACATTCGGTTTTTCCGGCCGGTTGTCGCGTTCGCCGCCCAGCCAGTAATAGGGTCGCCCTTTGGGGTCGACGCGCTCGGAGAGGTTGATGTTCATCACGCGCTTGCCTTGCGCGCAGACCTTCACGCCCCTCACTTTGGCAGCGGTGCAGTCAGGAAAATTCAAATTGATAAGCGTGTCTTTCGGCCATGGTTTTTTAAGCAGTGTGGTGATAATTCCCGGCGCGAGTTTTGTGACCATCTCCCAGTTGATCTTTTCCGGATCGTCGTAGAGCAGCGAGAGCGCCACGCTCGGCACACCGAGGATACAGCCTTCCATCGCCGCCGCGATGGTGCCGGAATAGGTCACATCATCGCCCGCATTGCTGCCACGGTTGACGCCGGAAAGCACCAGCGTCACCTTCGGTTTGGGCGGAATGATTTCCTTAAGTGCGAGCAGCACGCAATCGGTCGGCGTACCCAGCACCGCATAACGTTTCGGAGTGATCTTCCGCACACGCACCGGCGTATGCAATGTGAGCGAATGCCCCGCCCCGCTCTGCTCGGTTTCGGGCGCCACCACCCACACATCATCGGAAAGCGCCCGCGCAATTTTCTCCAGCACTTCAAGGCCGGGCGCGTTGATGCCGTCATCGTTCGTAACTAGAATTCTAGGCATTAGGGATTGGGCTTTAGGCATTAGAGTTTTGCTTTCAAACTATTTCTTAGTGAATGTAACATTCGTTGTATCTCATGAATATCGTTAAAAATTTGCTTTGTATTATGTGATTGCACATAGCCTAAATCCTCCGCCAGAATTGTTTGTGTCTCAAGTTCTGCCAACGATCCTATTGCGATAGAAATAAACTGAATAAAATCCTTTGTCCCACTTCGTGAATGTCCCTCTGCAATATTAGATGGGACAGAAACTGCCGATCTACGCATCTGGGAGATCAGCCCATAAACTTCTTCTTTTGGAAAACTTTGTGTGAGCAAATAAATTTGTTTGACGAGCACGCGACTCTTTTTCCGAACATCCAAATCTTTATAGTTTTTGATAGTCATTTTATCTTTCTAATGCCCAATGCCTAATCACTAATCCCTATTTTCTTCAGCCCGCCCATATACGGCACGAGCGCTTCCGGCACGGTGATGCTGCCATCCGCGTTCTGGTAATTCTCAATAATCGCAACCATGGTGCGGCCAATCGGCAGGCCGGAACCGTTCAGCGTATGCACGAATAAATTTTCCTTGCCGCGCTTGAAACGCGCTTTCATGCGCCGCGCCTGGAACGCGCCGCAGTTGGAGCAGCTGGAAATTTCGCGGTACGCATCCTGCCCCGGCATCCACACCTCAATGTCGTAGGTTTTTTCGGCGCTAAAGCCCATATCGCCCGTGCAGAGCAACACCGTGCGGTATGGCAGGCCGAGCTTTTGCAAAATGGCTTCGGCATTTGCCGTCATGCGCTCATGCTCGGCCACCGACTGTTCCGGGGTCGTAATGGATACCATCTCGACTTTGGAAAACTGATGCTGGCGGATCATCCCCTTCGTGTCCCGCCCTGCCGAACCCGCCTCAGAGCGGAAACACGGCGTATAGGCCGTCATGCGGATGGGGAGTTTTTCTTCTTCTACAATTGAATCGGCAACAAGATTGGTGAGTGGAACCTCGGCGGTGGGGATAAGCCAGAAATCATTGGTGGTTTTGAATAAATCTTCCGAGAATTTCGGCAATTGCCCAGTGCCGTAAACCGCCGCATCTTTCACCAGAAACGGCGGTGCCATTTCCGTATAACCCGCATCCACATTATGATCGAGGAAGAGTGATGCCAGCGCCCGCTCCATCCGCGCTAAGGCCCCTTTAAGCACCACAAAACGGGCACCGCTTAGTTTCGCCGCGCCTTCAAAATCCATGAGACCCAGCGCCGTGCCAATGTCGTCATGCAGCTTGGGCGCAAAATCAAATTTCCGTGGCTCGCCCCATTTGCGAATTTCCTTATTATCCTTTTCATCCGCCCCTTGCGGCACATCGTCGGCGGGTAAATTTGGCAAAGATTCCAAAATCGATTCCAACTCACCGCGCCCAGCTAAACTGGTTTCCATCGCCGCAATCGCGTCGTTATTCGCTTTCGATTCTGCCATAACGGCGTCGGCATTCTCGCCCTTGCGCTTGGCTTCGCCGATTTGCTTGGCGTAGGCATTGCGCTTCGAGAGCAACTCCTGCAATTGCGTCTGCTCTGCGCGCTTGGCCTCGTCGAGTTTTAGAATCGCGGACGACTGGGCAGAAAGCCCACGCTTGGCCAGCGCTGCGTCGAACGCTTCCGGGCTTTGGCGAATATATTTTATATCATGCACGTTACACCTCTTAATTTTAGCCTATTACATTGGACGACTAAGACACTCTTGTTCAAGTGATATATCATCCCCGATCAATCCACGCTGTTTCAGCATTTCCATGCATTCCACTATTTTACTCCTCAGTTGGTCTGGATGAGTAGGGTCAAAATGCAATCTTATCCCATAAGCCGTTTCATTATTATGTTCAACAACAGGTGCCTCCGCTGAAGAGGCGCGTTCAAGTTTACTGGTATCGACCATACCCTCGAGTGCCTCTACCAACGCCATATCTTTTACATACCATGTAATCAACATCGCATGATTAGCATTATCCGGCCTATATCCGCCGTTAGCGTAAACCCCAAGAAGCGCTCCTCCCTTTGCACTGAAATCATATTTGACTTGGCAGCTATTAAGCTTTGTAGACAAGTCAAACACGCAGCGAAAACTTTGCATGAATTATTCCTTGAAGGTTGGCGCGCGCGGGGATTTGCACAAAAGAATGGAGATTTCATACAAAACATAAAGCGGAACGGAAAGCGCTATCTGGCTGAAAATATCGGGCGGGGTGATGACGGCGGCGACCGAGACGATGATGACGATGGCATAGCGGCGGCCTTTTTTCAGGGTGTCGACGCTCAGGAAGCCGGATTTGACCAGCAACACCAATATGATCGGCAATTGGAACGAGAGGCCGAACGCGATGATGAGATGCATGACCAGGCTCAAATAATCCGAGACTTTGGCCTCCAGTTGGATCGGCAGCCCCTGCCCCCCGCTCGTCTCAAACCCCAGGAAAAAGCGCCATGCCGCTGGGAAAATGAGGTAATACACGAACGCCGCGCCGATAAAAAACAGCGCGGGTGCGGCGACCAGAAACGGCAGCATCGCACGCTTTTCTTTCGCATGCAGGCCGGGGGCGATGAACTTGTAAAGCTGTGCCGCGATGACGGGAAACGACAGGATGAACCCGGCAAACACCGCCAACCGTAAATAGGTGAAAAACGCTTCGGTAAGGTTTGTATAAATCATGCGGCGGCTAGCCGGATCGGGGAAGGCATGGGCAAGCGGCGCGACGAGAAACGCATAAATATCCGCGGCGAAAAAATAGCAGATGCCGGTGGCAGCGAAAAACGCAGCGAGGCTTGCCATCAGGCGCTTTCGCAACTCCAGCACGTGGGCGATGAGCGGTTGTTTTGGCAAGTCATTCATGCTTATCATCCGGCGTCAGCGGATAGGATTCATACCATTTCCCATCGTCACCCTGGATCATTTTGATGTCGTCCTTGATGCCGGATTCTTCGGCAAGGTCGTCAAACGCCTTTCGCATCTCGCCGGTCAGGTTTTTAAGCGCCCGTATCAGCTTGGCGGCACCGCGAACGACCGTCGGCAATTCCTTGGGGCCGATGAACACCACGGCCACCACGACCACCAGCAGCACTTCGGCAAGCGATAGATCGAACATGACGGGTTATTTATCGTCGATTTTTTTCGATTCGTCTTCTTTCAAACCTTCACGCAGGGCACGCACGCCTTTGCCAATATCGCCCATCACACGCGGGATGCGGCCTGCGCCGAACACCACCAGCACAATCACCAGCACCAATAATAAATGCGAAAAACTTAGTCCCATCGTTACCTCCTATGCGAGCATATGCTCCAACTCATACCTTGCTTCTTTAGCATCAAAAACCGCGTCTGTCGCGGGGATTTGCACGGCCTTCAGCGCCCGCTCCAGCCCCCGCCCGGAAAGCGGCGCGCAGGCATCGGCCGAGGCGCGCAAAATATCCAGATCCGGCTCGCAGATGCCATTACAGTGCAGCACCACGTCGCACCCCGCGTCGAGCGCGCCCACCGCACGTTCGGCGTAGCTCCCTTGCATGGATTTCATCCACAGCGCATCCGACATCAGCAGGTTGTCAAACCCGATATCATGGCGGATATAGTCGATGGCCTTGGGCGAGAGCGTCGCCATACGGTCGGGGTCGAGCGCGGTATAGACCACATGCGCGGTCATGCCCATCGGCAAGTCGTTGAGCGCCTTGAACGGCAGAAAATCCGTGCGTTCTAGCTCGGCCAGCGGCGTATCGACCACCGGCAGTTTTTCATGGCTGTCCACCACTGCCCGGCCATGGCCGGGAATATGTTTCAGCACCGGAATCACCCCGCCATCCATCAGGCCGTTGGCCTGTGCGCGGGCATGGGTGGTGACGGTTTTTACGTCGGTGCCGAAGGCGCGGTCGCCGATGATATCATGCGCGCCGGGAACGGGAATATCGGCGAGTGGCAGGCAGTCCACCGTAATGCCAAGCGCCACCAGATCCTCAGCAATGAGCCGCGCCGCAATGTACGTTGCACGAAGGCTGTCACCCTTGGCCTGCGCCAGCGCACGCGCCGACGGAAACCGCGACCAGTACGGCGGTTTGAGCCTTGCCACGCGCCCGCCCTCCTGATCGATCAGGATGGGCACATTGTAACGCCCGGTCACATCCCGCATCTCCGCAGTAAGCGCCTTCACTTGCTCGGGGTTCACGCAATTGCGGCCAAACAGAATAAACCCATAGGGGTCGATGGCGGCGAACAACGCCTTCTCCTCAGCGGTCAGGCGCTCGCCTTGGCAATCGACGATCAGTGGCAGCATCAGCCCTCCTTAGAAATTCGCTGCGATGAAAAAAGCGCGCAGGAATGGATACCGAAGGGAAGGAGTGTACATATAGGTACATGACCGACCGAAGGAGGCTCCATTCCAAGCAGATTTTCCATCGCAGTAGAAGTTATTAGGAGGGGTGTCACTTTACCACCATACAGGCCTGGCCGCTGCCGGACAGTTTCGCGCACAGCGCCTTGGCATCATCCGTGGCAACGCGCAGGCGGTAGAACACGCCCTTATCGCCGAGGTCGGCACGATTGATGACGGCGGATTTTCCGGCAAGGGCAGCGTGCTTTTTCTGGATTTTTACGAAGTCACCCTTGGCTTCCACCTCGCTTTTATAGGCACCGAGCTGCACCAGCTGCTTGCCTGCAGACGGTTTGACGGCAACAGCTTTCGGTTTCTCAACCGGCGCGGGGGCGGTTTCTTTCACTTCCAGCTTTTCTTCTTTCACCACTTCCTTAACCGGCTCTTTCGCGGGAGGGTTAAATGCCGATTTCGGCGTCAACTCCACCGCTTTGGTTTGTTCCGGCACCGGTTCGGCAACGGGCGCAGGCGCGGATGGGGCGGCCTCGACCGCCTGCTTGCCAAGCGCTTCCTGCACATTCACCACCTGTGGCGTCACCGGGGCGGCGGGGGCGGCGTCTTCATCGCCAAACACCTGCTCCGCACCAGCGGGGGCGGCAGGGGTCGCGGTGGCGAGTTTTTCATTCACCCAACTGGTTGTGCCGGATGCATCGGCGTCCTGAGGCATCGGCTCTTCCGGCGTCGGCAGCACACGCTCCACTTTGGCGGGCTGCTGGCCGTTTGCGAAGGTTTCAAAAATCGTCTTATCCTGGTTCGGGAACTGCATGCCGCCCGGATCTTCCGGTTTTTCCTTGATCGGCGTTTTGTCGGCTTCGATGACCATCAGCTCACCATCGCCGACCGACTGCGTGCCGGCGCGGTAAGCATAAATGGCCAGTGCGACGAATCCGCCAAAAGCGCAGATCAGCACCAGCGGCGGCAGGATGCGGGCGAGCGTGCCTTGCGGCTGTTCATCGAAAAGCGGGTCGTGGGAATCGTCGGGTCGAGCCATTAGCGCAGTTCCTCCATGGGTTCAACGCCCATCACCATGAGGCCGGAAGCGATGACCTCCGAAACTGCACGGGCAAGAGCGATCCGTGATGCGGTTTTTTCTATAGCATCTTTTTGCAGAAAGCGAAGCGATAAATCGTCGTTACCGAGGTTCCACAGCCCATGGAACGCACCAGCCACCTCATGCAGGTAATAGGGAATGCGGTGCGGCTCAAGCGCGCTGGCTGCCTGCTCCACGAGGCGCGGCCAGTTGGCAAGCAGGCGGATGAGTGCGAGCTCCGCCGGGTGCGACAGCTCGGCAAGTATTTCTTTGGTTGGCGTTGCGGCACGTGCCACCGCTTCGGGAAATTCGGCCTGGGCGTTGCGGATGATCGAGTGGGCGCGCGCATGCGCGTACTGCACATAGAACACCGGATTGTCTTTCGATTGCTCCATCACCTTGGCGAAATCGAAATCGAGCGGGGCATCATTCTTGCGGGTGAGCATGATGAAACGAAAGACGCCCGCCCCTACCTCTTCCACCACTTCGCGCACGGTGACGAAGGTGCCGGCGCGCTTGCTCATTTTCGCCGGCTCGCCGTTTCGCAGGAATTTGACCAGCTGGCAGAGCTTGATTTCCAGCTCGACCGTGCCGCCGGAAAGCGCTTTCACCACGGCTTTCAGGCGTTTCACATAGCCGCCATGGTCGGCGCCGAAAATATTGATGAGCAGGTGGAAGCCGCGTTTGCACTTGTCGTAATGGTAGGCGATATCGGGCGCGAAATAGGTCCACGACCCGTCGGATTTTTTGACCGCCCGGTCGGCATCGTCGCCAAACTCGGTGGATTTGAACAATGTCTGCGGGCGCGGCTCCCAATCGTCCGGCGCCTTACCCTTGGGCGCTTCGAGCACGCCTTCGTAAATCAGCCCCATCTTCGTCAGTTCGGCCAGCGCCGCATCCACCTTGCCAGCCTCGGTGATCGCACGCTCGGAAGTGAACACGTCATGCTGGATGCCGAGGGTCGCGAGGTCGTCCTTAATCATCTGCATCATGGCGTCGATGGTGAAGGCGCGCACGGTGGGCAGCCACTCTCCGCGATCCTGCACCAACAGCTCCCTGCCGTGCGCCTCGCGCAAGCCTTCACCGACCGGCACCAGGTAATCGCCGGGATACATGCCTTCGGGGAATTCGCCGATCGCCTCGCCGCACGCTTCGCGGTAACGCAGGAATGCCGAATCGGCGAGCTTATCGACCTGCGCCCCGGCATCGTTGATGTAATATTCCTTGGTCACGCTGTAGCCCGCTTTGATGAGCAGCATGGCGAGCGCATCGCCCACCACCGCGCCGCGCCCATGGCCGACATGCATCGGCCCCGTCGGGTTGGCCGAGACGAATTCGACATTTACTTTTTTCCCGTCGCCCATCTGCGAATTGCCGTAGCCCCGCCCGTGTTCGAGGATCACCGAAACCTGCTGCTGCCACACGCTGGGGGAAAGGGTCAGGTTGATGAAGCCGGGACCTGCGATCTCCACCTTCTCAACCGCCGCCATGTTGTTCAAATGTTCCGCCAGCTCACCGGCGAGTTGCTTGGGGTTACCGCCAACCTGCGCCGCCATCACCATGGCGGCGTTGGTGGCGATGTCGCCATGGCTCGCGTCTTTGGGCGGCACGGCGTCGATTTTTTCCACATTCACCTGCGGGTAATGCTGGCGCACGAGGTTCTTGATCGCGTCGTTAATCTGGGCGTAAATATTCATGCGCCTGATTTCTAGAGAAAAACATCACGAATGCAAGGGATTTTGCGGCTAGAAAGTCCCGCCGGCGGCTTACCTCCCGACCACACTCACCTCGGACACCCTAGCATTTTTTGCCTGCTCGAGCGCCGCGACATAATCGATGGGGTGATCGTGATAATCGCTGATTTGCTTGTTAAATAACGCCAGCGCGCTGGTTTTGGTGGCCTCATCGAGATCGAGAATAGCGAGCATTGCGAAGAAGTCTTGCTGGTACTCCCGATAGCTTATTTCCGGAACCAGCCCATCCAGCATGTTGTTTAACAGATGTGTTCTCGATGCAGCCTGTTTTCCCCGATTCGGCCAATCACACGCCAAGACTATATCGGCAAGAGATGCCACAGCGTATTCGCGATTAAGCTCGCGTGCCAGAGTATCGGCATCCGCTGACCTCACGATCATGGTACTGCCATCATAAGTAATCTTATAACAATCTTTCAATATCGGCACGAGCAACCGCCGCAACTCAGTATACATCCCAATATCACGAGGCCCGGAACGACGTCTCAGGCGTGAAGGATAGCGAGGGAAGCTTCCGGTATGATCACCCGACTCTTCGGTCATTTTGCTGCCCATGACTAGTTCTTTGAGCGTCTGATTTTACAATAAAAATGCAATCATTGCAATGATTTGTCGTGAACCAACCACCAAAATATTGCCGAAAAGAAGCCAAAAAAAAACCCGCTCGGCTCGCTCCGTTCCCTTTCGGGATTGGAGCAAGCGTTGCGGGCGATGGCCTAGAGCCGAAGCTACCTAGGAATTGTAATTTTCATCTCGTTCAGCGCCTCATTGAGGATGTGGTTGACCACCCCCCCGTAATGGCGCCTAACAAGGATGTACTCGCCATCCTTGCGATAGATTGTCGCCTCCGTGGTATCCACGAAAGGAATTTCTCCCTCCTTGGAATCAGGCACCATTAGCAGGCCGACACTACAATCACCGTAGATGACACCAAACACAACTCCGCTTTGACGCGGACTGGTCGGCGTCTTTCCGACGACGTACACCCCGGTGACGATGATGCTCCCCTCTTCGTCTTTCCTGCTCACCTTGAAATGAAACACCATCTTTCCGAGTGTATTCTTGTCCTTTGCTTCGAACTCGTTGGGGAGTTCGGTGTTGAGGATTTCCTCAGCATCGAGATTGTTGTCCTCAGGATTGACCATTGTGAAATGATCCCCCTCAACAACAACCTTGCCACTCCAAGAAACCAGCCCATCGAAACCACGGCCACTGCTGGACATGCCTAAGCAGTCCAGTCGGCAGCCATAATCGGACGCCCAGAACATACACTCGCCGGTCTTGCCCTGGCAGTGCCAGAGACCAGTCATGTATGCATAACTGGACACCACCACTTCTGCCTCGATGCTCATGGGCGTGGGCAAGAACCCAACGCTCGTGAACATACCGTCAACCTTGACTTTCACTACGGTTCCCTCCTCTGCCCCCGTAAAGAGAGCGGGGAGTTCGCCAGAGTAATTGTCCGGGTTTTCGGCGCGGTCGCGGCTGAAATCCTGAACGATCTCGTCGATCGTCCGGGGGCCTTGGCGCGGAATCTCCAGTTGCCGTTTTTCGAGCTTTGGAAGCTCAAGCGCGACAACCGCTCGGTCGACGCCATCATCATCGCCCTTGGGGTTAACGACCCCTGGGGCGACTCCTACTATTTTTGCCTTTGGGGCTTCAACAGGCACCACCTCCGAAATACCGGGGGTGATGGAGACCGACTCAGTGACAGCGGCACGAGGCGCTTCGGCCTCAACCGGAACCTTCGGGGTCTCGGTTCCACAACCAACGAACAAAACTGCGACGAACAGAGCTGCGACGAACTTCTGCATGATTCGATTCCTCGAACTGCGAGAACTTGAACGTGCGGCACGATAATGTGCGACGCACGTGGGACACCCGGATTGGGTGCCTTACGCGGACGCTCGACATTCCAACAAGGAAGCGAGCGGTAGGTTCAAAAAACGGGTTTTTTGAACACTGTGACTCTGTGCCGGGGGTGCAAACGGATGCCCCCATGGCGGAGATATATTAACCATATGTTAACATATTGGGTGCGGTTTTTCAATAAAAATGCTCATCTGGGCGGGTTTTTCGCCATGATGGGAATAGTGGTAAAAAACCCTGTGATATGAAGGGGCTAGCCTGAATTAGCCGTGGCGAAGCAAAAAGAATGGTCATGCGAATTCAGTAGAATGAGCCAGAAAACCCTGTGATATGAAGAGGCTAGCCTGAATCAGCCCTGAGCGCGCTTCATGCGGTTTCCAGTAGGAAAGCGCGGGAGCAAGAAAATGCATTTCCCCCCTTCCGTGACGTTTACAACCCGTGGGACACTCTCCCTGAGGGCGGCAGTTAGGCTGAATGCAACGGCATCATTCCCCGCTCTAACGAAAGGGAGAATCGCGTATGAAAGAACCATGAACAGCTTAGAAAGCCCGCATCGACGGATGCGTAATTTGGCACAATACGGCTTGCTTTGGGTAAGCCGGGGTTTTCAGGACGGGCACCGGTACGGATAAACCGGGAGTGAATATTATTTCCCCAGCCAGCTCCGCGCATGTACATCGAACACACGGCTATGCTCGTCGAGGGCAAAGCGATCGGTCATCCCGGCGATGAAATCGGCGGCGACTTTGGCGGTTTTCTCGGTGTTCGGCGCGTCGGTAAGCTGCCGCCATGCGGTGGGTAAACATTCCGGCTCGGCAAGGAAAAACCCGAACAATTCCTTCACCACCCGTTCGGCTTTGCTGGCCATCCGGTTCACCTTGTAGTGGCGATACATCCGGCGCATGAGGAACGCTTTCAGGGCTTTATTCTGCGCCTGCATGCCATCTGAAAATGCGATCAGCGGGCGACCAAGAGCACGGATATCGGCGACCGTTTTTACCCCCGCCGCGGCGATATTTTCCTCGGAGGTGGTAATCAGGTCGGTGACCATGCGGTTGATGACGCGGCGGATCGATTCGTGGATCAGCCGGGTCTCCGGAATATCCGGATAACGCTTCTTCACCTCATGAAAAACCGCCGCCACTTGCGGCACATCATCAAGGTCGGCAATCGAAAACAACCCGGCGCGCAGGCCGTCGTCAATGTCATGATTGTTGTAGGCAATATCATCGGAAAGCGATGCCACCTGGGCTTCTCCGCTGGCATAGCTCGAAAGCTCAAGATCGTGCCGCGCATTATATTCGGCAATCGCCCTCGGCACATCTTTCACTAGCGGCCCATTATGCTTGGCGATGCCCTCCAGCGTTTCCCATGTCAGGTTCAGCCCGTCAAATTCCGCATAGCGCTGCTCCAGGCTGGTGATGAGCCTCAGCGTGTGGCCGTTATGGTCGAACCCTCCAAACGGCGCCATCACTTCGGATAAGCCATCTTCACCGGCATGGCCGAACGGCGTGTGGCCGAGGTCGTGTGCGAGCGCCAGCGTCTCCGCCAGATCCTCATTCAACCCAAGCGAACGGCAAATTGAACGCGCCATCTGCGAGACTTCCAAACTATGGGTGAGCCGGGTGCGGTAATGGTCGCCCTCATGATTGACGAACACCTGGGTTTTATACTCAAGGCGCCGGAAGGCGGTGGAATGAATGATGCGGTCGCGATCCCGCTGGAACAGGCTGCGCGTGTTGCTCTCCGGCTCGGCAAATAGCCGCCCACTGCTGGTTTCGGGTGTACATGCGTAAGGTGCGGTAGTCAGGTTGGCCATGTGCCGAGGCTAGCGAAATGCCACCTATCACGCAAGTGGCAACTCAATTAGCTGCCAGCAATGCTCCAGCCCATCTCATGAGTGCGCGCATCACGATCTGCCCATTTTCCCTGAACAAGCGGCTGCAAATGCCCCGCCAAGGCAGTGAGTGCTTCCCTGCACGACGGGCTTAAGTTATCAAGATCAATGGCTGCTAATTTTTCAATAGTATGATGTGTCAGGCCGGTGAGTTCCAGATGCTTTTGGGCGTCCAACCTTGCGACCCCTTCATTCAGTGCCGCCAAGTAAGGCTCCCATCCATTGGTAGCAAGTTCCCGGCCAGTTTTACTGAAGAGCAGAACATCATCCGCCTGCCGGAACGCTCCTACGGTGGTCAATTGCTCAAAAGCCACCGTATAATCACCTTCGCTAATGTGAGGATGGGCAGCCAGATATTGATCTTTTAATGCCCGGTAGCTGAACATATTTGGCTTTAATGCTTCACTTTCTGAAGTTTTTCTCTCCTCAACCAATCTAGCTTTCTCCTCGGCGCGCACCCGGGCGATGTTATTGGCAAACGCCGCGATACTGTAAGCCACTGCACCGTCAAGAATGTTAGAGTCCGCCATGATATCCCTCACCATTAATAATTAGTTAACTAATTTAAACTATTTGCCGATGCCTGTCAACAGCAGAATAGCGCCTTGGATTATATGATAAAATCCGCCCCCCCTTGCAAAACGCTCTGATTTATTCCATATTTACGCTATGGAACCATCTACCGAAACCTTTTCCTTAACCCCATCGGCCGCCAGCCGGGTCGCCCACCTGCTATCCGATGAACCGGAGGGCACGGTGTTTGTCGTGGAAGTGCTCGGCGGCGGGTGCTCAGGGTTCCAATACCATTTCAACCTTGCCGCCAGACCGGCGGCACCGGGTGATATCCTCATCGAAGAGGGTGGCGCGAAAGTGCTGGTGGACGATGTGTCGCTCGGGCTACTCAAAGGCTCGGTGCTCGATTACACCGAAGACCTCGCCAGCGCCGGGTTTGTGGTGAAAAACCCCAACGCCACCGCCAAATGCGGTTGCGGCAACAGTTTCTCGGTGATGTAAGTATGGCCGAATCTGAAGAACTCTCAGCTGGAGCACTTTTAGCCCAGCAATTTAATGAAGAATTTGAGTCCTGCATTCGCACTTTGCAAGCAAATCCCACTGATGCAGTCGCTAACAACAAACTTGCGGACATACTTTTAGTGTACTTAAAGAAGAAAAGCGGCATATTTGCTCGCAGATACCCCGATCCGAATGATCTGGAGGACATTGTGCAGAAAACCGCCGTTAGTTTACTGTCTTACTTCAAGAAAACCGGCTTCCAACGCTTGGAGAACCCGTCATCTTATGTCCTCGGGAGCATGAGACATCAATGCACCGGACACAGGAGGCACCAGCATCCTGTGCTCACAGGTCTTGGAGATGAGAAAGACGATCGTATGCCTAATGCAACAATACTGGATATGGGAAGGCCAACCCATAGTTTGCGAGGCGTAGGAGTTGAGATGATTGATGATAACGTGCCGCAGGTGGAAGATTTTTATACAGATAACGAGCTCACTCTCTTAAAAAAAAGTATTGCCACCCTTGCTGAGAAAGACGCTGACAATCAACTATTGCTCAATAGCACTTATCTCTGCAATCCGCGCAAAAGTTCGCAGCAACTGGCGAATGAGATGGGCTGCCCTCCTACGACTGCCAGAAGCCGCCTTCATACAGCTAAAAGGCGTCTATTTGGTGTTATTCCGGACGTTGCAAATACAGCCGATATTCCTCAAGAAATCGCTGAATCCCTTGCCGCAAAGCTTCTTTTATTAAACGCAAAGCTTTACCGCCTCGGCGGCGTCGAGTTATGACACTCTCCATCGCCACATGGAATGTCAATTCCGTTCGCAGCCGCCTGCCGCATCTGCTGGATTGGCTCAAGGAAGACGCGCCGGATATCGTGCTGCTGCAGGAGCTCAAATGCATGGACGAGCAGTTCCCCCGCGAGGCGGTGGAGGAGCTGGGCTACAACATCGCCACCCATGGGCAAAAAACCTATAACGGCGTGGCCATCCTCTCCAAATTCCCGCTGGAGGATGTGGTACGCGGCATCCCCGGCTATGACGACCCCGCCGCCCGCTACATCGAAGCGCTCGCCGCCACACCGCAGGGTGTCATCCGCGTCGCCAGCGTGTATGTGGTCAATGGCAGTGAAGTCGGCAGCGAGAAATATGCCTATAAACTGGCCTTCCTCGATAAATTTTGCACCCATATGCAAACACTGCGCGGCTACGATGAAATACTGGTGGTCGGCGGTGATTATAACATCGCCCCCACCGACGCCGATGTGGCAAACCCGAAAGCATGGGTCGGCAGCGTGCTCACCAGCGACGAGGTGCGCACCGCGTTTCGCCGCCTGTTGAATCTTGGGTTATATGATGCGGGAGCAAACGAGCATCAACTTAGCTGGTGGGATTACCGCGCCGGTGCCTTCGCCAAAAATGACGGGCTGCGCATCGACCATCTGCTGCTATCGCCGCAAGCAATGGATAAGCTATCCTCCTGCCATGTCGCTATCAAAACGCGTGCGCTGGAAAAGCCTTCGGATCATGCGCCGGTGGTGGGTACCTTACTGTATCCTGTCAATAACTTATAGTTTATCAACAAAGATATGGTTGACATGGATTAATTAATAAAGCACGATTTCAATCCCAATCTGAGAAGAACACCATGCAATACCATGAAAGAATCTGTAGCCGCATTGATGTGGACGAAAAAAGTGTTTTGGCATTAGAAGATATTGCCAACCCAGACGAGCCAAATAAAGCCGATCTCAAGCTTGCCTTGATCACGCTATTTGAATCGGCGGGTATTATGTATAATGTACATGGTGTCTATGGAGAGATGGAATTTGCGTTCTCCCCCCCTATCTTCCAAAAGATCAACAACCTCCTGCCATATTTAACATTGAAATAAATGCGACAAGCATCCATTCAAAAACGGGAACTATTAAATTACACTTCTTACCTCAATCCGCGCTTGACGCGGCAAAAATAAAAAAGCTTGAAGAATATATCGAAGCCATTAAATCGCTTGATCCATGTTTCCAGACCCCTATTATCAGAGAGTATTATGGTGCCCCCCCTCCGGCCAAAATAATATTATATTAGGCGATCCCGAGCCACATTATACTGCGGCAGCAATTGAAATTGAACTGCCAATGATCCCTTACGAGGAAGTGCTGCAGCATCCCGGATTTATTAAAGGCAGCAATGATCGTAAAATCAGAGAACTAAACAGTGAATTAGATGAGCAAGCAAACAAACTGAAGACTCTCCTGGGTAAAATGATAAAAACCCGTCAGTTAATTGCAGAACTGCAAGGCGGCATAGGAGATACTAACCCAAAATTCCCAATCAATGCTCTCTCTTCTATTGAAACGACGCTTGGTGCCCTGCTAGGAGCTGGGCATCCAAAAGTTATCGAAGTTCTTAGATCTTTTGGCGCTCTCAACGCCTCTCCAGAGAAGCGGTAATACTGCCATGTCGAGATGAAATTGCGAGCGCTGGAAAAACCTTCGGATCATGCGCCGGTGATGGGCATTTTCAAATGATGTCATCGCGAGGCGGCGTAAGCCGACGTGGCGATCCATCTTATCTTTGCACGTCAGCAGGTCATAAAGATGGATTGCCGCGCTGCGCTCGCAATGACAGTCAACGCCGAATCGCCGCAACCGCGAGCGCATCAGCGCGTTCATTCTCCGGGTGGCCGTCATGGCCGCGCACCCAGTTCCAGCGCACCTCATGGCGCGATACTTCTTCTTCCAGCGCCTGCCATAAATCAACGTTTTTCACCGGTTTCTTATCCGCCGTTTTCCAGCCGCGTGCTTTCCAATTCGGCAGCCACTCGGTCATCCCCTGAATCACATATTTGCTATCGGTGGTGATGTTGGCAATGCACGGCGTTTTCAACGAACGCAGCGCCTCGATCACCGCCATCATCTCCATGCGGTTATTGGTGGTGTCGGCCTCACCGCCGGAAATTTCTTTCTCGGTCTTTCCATAGCGCAGCACCGCGCCCCAGCCGCCCGGGCCGGGATTGCCGCTGCATGCGCCGTCAGTATAAATCTCCACGGATTTTTTCATGCCATGCCCGACTGAAAAAATTGCAGTTTGGCGAGATATTCCAGCGGATCCTTCGGCGTGATATCTGCACCTTCCGCCGGGAAGAGCGCATCCTGCGACCGGGTGAGCAAGAACCTGAGCGCCGCGCCGCGCAGCAACAGCGGGAACGCCGCTTCCTCTTCGGGCGCCATGGGCCGCACATCATTATACGCCGCCATCAGCGCCTGCACACGCTCCGGCACCAGCCGGCAGCGCTCATCGAAACACCACGCATTGACACAGATCGCAAGATCATACGCCCACATATCATGGCAGGAAAAATAAAAATCAATCACCCCGGATAGCAGCGGTGGCTTGCCAAACCGTTTGGTAAAGAACACGTTGTCGGGAAATAAATCGGCGTGGATCGGCCCGCTTGGAAGATTCTGCGGCCAGTGCTCGCTCAAATAGTTATATTCTTCGCTGACGATTGTCTTAAGCCCCGGCGCAATCTCATCCAGGCATTCGGAGGTGGCATCGATCATCGACTCCCATCCCGCAAGCGACAGGCCGTTGGCACGCGCATGCGGAAACCCCATGCCGGTAATGTGCATGTTTGCCGCAAGCGCACCGAGTGCCGCCGTATGCTGCGGTGTGATTTTCTCCCCCCCCTCACCGTCGAGAAAACTGACCAGGATCGCCGGGCGCTCTTTAAGTGCTGCCAGCGTCCGCCCATCCTTCATGACGATGGGACGCGGGCAATCAATCCCACGCGCTGCCCACCACTGCATGAGCGCCACGAAATACGGCAAATCCTCCAGCGTGAAACGCTTTTCAAACAGGGTCAGGATGTATTTTGCACCCACCGTGTGAATCAGGTAATTGGTGTTGGTGACGCCGGAGGTGATGCCTTCAAATGACACCAGCTGACCCAGCTCATAATGCGACAGGAACTGCGCGATGTCGTCGTGCGAAAGATGGGTATAAACCGCCATATCAGTAATATTTTCCGTCTGGCGGAATCGCGCACAGCCGGTTGACACATCGTGCCACCGGCGCGTTTGCGGGCGGTGGCGGCCACTTACATTCCAGCTTCACCGTAGCCGAAATATCGCTCACCTGTTTCTGGGATGCCTTATTCACCGGCCGCCAGCGGCAAAGCGACAACACCGCCGTGCACTCACCGTCGCCGCTACATGCGCGGTATTCGGCTTTGATATTGGCGGTGCCATCCTCGAAAATAGCCTCTTTGACATCATCCACCAGACCAGCAAGGACGGGTTGCGCCAGGCCGGACATTATCAACAGAAAAAGAACGATGCGATATTTCATAAATCTATTTATTGACGGGAAAAATCGGCACGCGGCGCCCCACCCAACGCAGCTTCAACCGCCGTGGCTTGCGTCGGCACACACGCTTTTACACGAGTGCAAACCACATCCGCCGCGGGTTTATCAAGTTTGTGATCGTCGCCCAAACTAAACGTCGCCGACAAATTGCCCGCCGTACTCTTAAACATCGTCATGCGGGGATAATCTGTACGCAGCGCTCCAACAACGGCATCAAAAAAACCATCCAGGCGTGTTTTTGGATGTTGTTGCGAGGTGCTGATGGTAAACTCACCGGCCGCCGACGGCACCCAGCGAAACGTGACCCGCTCGTTGTTAACAGTGAACGTTTCAATCGACGTTGTTTTCGTACCTCCCCCGTACGCTCCCATGACTATACCACCCGCTCAACGAGCATTTTCTTAATCTCACCGATCGCCTTCGCAGGGTTCAAGCCTTTCGGGCAGGTTTTGGCACAGTTCATAATAGTGTGGCAGCGATAGAGCTTGAACGGATCGTCGAGCGCATCGAGGCGTTCCCCGGTCATTTCATCACGGGAATCAATGATCCAGCGATAGGCATGCAACAAAATTGCAGGGCCCAGGTACCGGTCGGAATTCCACCAGTAGCTCGGGCACGACGTCGAGCAGCAGGCGCACAGGATGCATTCATACAGCCCATCAAGTTTAGCACGATCCTCTGGCGATTGCAGGCGCTCCTGGTTGGCAGGCGCCACCGTCGTCGTCTGCATCCACGGCTTGATCGATTCATATTGCGCGTAAAAATGCGTCATGTCCGGCACAAGATCCTTCACCACCTTCATGTGCGGCAACGGATAGATATTCACTTCACCCGACACATCCTCAATTGGCTTGATGCAGGCAAGCGTGTTGGTGCCATCAATGTTCATCGCGCAGGAGCCGCAAATACCCTCGCGGCAGGAACGACGGAAGGTGAGCGTCGAATCGACCTCATCCTTAATTTTAATGAGCGCATCAAGCACCATCGGCGCGCAATTATCCATGTCGATTTCATACGTATCCATACGCGGATTTTTCGGCACGCCTTTGTCATCTACCTCCTCCGGGTTCCAGCGGTAGATATTGAATTTCTTTTTGTTCTTTACACCGGCAGCCGCCGGGAACTTCTGGCCTTTGCCAACTTTGGAATTTGCGGGGAGTCTCAGTTCAGCCATAAGAATACTTACTGTTGGGGTTGGAATTCAGGAATAAGAGGCAGTCGGTGATGCCGTTTATAGTTGATTTCGGTTACGGTTTTATTAAGGGCGATAAAACGCTCCGGGTTCGAGGGGTGAGTCCGTCCGCCGTAGATGCCATCCGGATCTTGCACCGAAAAGCGCCGCCAGAAATACGGTGTGTTGCTGATATCATACCCGGCAGCCGCCATGATGTACAGCCCGACATAATCTGCTTCGGCCTCAAAACCACGCGAGTAACGCAGCACTCCGGCCTCTGCACCAAGTTGGGAAAATTGCCCTCGCGTATCCACCCCCTGCGACGCCGCCAGCGCATCAGCCAGCAACCCGACCACGCCGCCCGCCATGGCATTACTGGTCGCCGCATCCGGATGGCCGAGTAGATTATGCGCCATCTCATGGGACAGCACCAACGCCAGCTCATCATCACTCTCGATGAACGCCATCATCCCGGTGGACACCACGATATTCTCACCATCCGCATAGGCATTAATCTCCTTGCCGCGCTTATAGCTGAAATAAAAATAACACTCGCGCTGCAAGTGAATGCCGAGCGCACGACACATTTCGGCGCCCGCTTTTTCCACCCGTTCCGCCACCCGGGTAAGCTGCTTTTTCATCTGCGGGCTTTCTTTCCATGGCTTTGGAGCACCGCCCTGCGCCTTAATCTTCGCCACCATCGCTTCCTGCTCGGCACGCTCCCGCGCAAGCTCCTGCGGCGTCACCCCCGGCGCCATCGTCGTCGGCGCCTGACAGGCAGATAACACCAGCAGCAGCGCCACGGTCGGCCATAAACCGACCTTACGGGAACCATTCACTGCCGTGCAACCAACTATCATCTCATTATCTTCGTATGGTGGAACCATCTTCAAGATCGCGCCCCTCAATACCCGCAGCAGTCATCACCAGACCAATCAGCCCCTGTATGTCAGTATCCGCGACACCATAATCCCGTGCGCGGTTTTTAATGCTGCGAAGCACCTCAAGCCCATCCAGCAACTTCTGCGGTGCATTCTCCGGCTCACCCATCACAGGGGCATATTGCCACTCTAACACGCGGGTCATGCCATCAATAGCGGCGCGGTTTGCCTCATTCACATATTGACCCTTTTCAAAGCCTTCAGCAATGGCTCAATCACACTGATGCTGAAGCGTTGAATAGCCTCACTGCCAGCCTGTTGTTCTGTTTGTAACGGCATTGCCAGCGTTGCAAAGCTTTTTCCATCGCCAGCACCACCGGCTTCATCTTCAAATCCAGTCATAACTTCCCCCTTGGTTACTAATACACCCGCGCCTTCGGCGGCACCGGTTGCACTTCATTCGACAGCGTATTGAGATGCACCGGCCGGTAGTCAAACGCCACCTTGCCCTTGTCATCCAGCCACGCGTAGCTGTGCTTCAGCCAGTTGACATCGTCACGGTCTTTATAATCTTCCCGCGCATGCGCGCCGCGGCTCTCCTTGCGGTTGAGCGCACTATTGATAGTAATGAGCGCCTGACTGCGGAGATTATCCAGCTCCAGCGCTTCGACTAAATCGGAGTTCCAGACCATGTGACGGTCGCTGACCGAAAGCTGGCCGAAACTCTGCCATACATCGGCCATTTTCGCCGTGCCCTCGGCAAGGGTTTTTTCCTCGCGGAACACCGCCGCATGGTTCTGCATCGTGCGCTGCATGGCGCGGCGAATTTCAGAGGTTTTCAGTGAACCCGACGCGTTGCGTATGCCATCGAACCGGCCAAGGATTTTATCAATGTTGCTGCCCGCCACCGGCTTGTGCGCCTGACCAGGCTTGACGATCTCGGCAGCACGGATCGCCGCGGCGCGGCCGAACACCACGAGGTCAAGCAGCGAGTTGGAACCCAGGCGGTTCGCCCCATGCACCGACACGCACGCCGCTTCGCCGATCGCCATAAGGCCGGGCACGACGCTTTCGGCATCGCTGCCTTTTTTGGTGACGACTTCGCCATGAATGTTGGTCGGGATGCCGCCCATATTATAATGCACTGTCGGCAGCACCGGGATCGGCTGCTTGGTCACATCCACGCCGGAGAAAATCTTGGCGGTTTCGGAAATGCCCGGCAAGCGCGCATGCAGAATCGCCGGATCGAGGTGATCGAGATGCAGGTAAATATGATCCTTCTCCGCGCCGACACCGCGGCCTTCGCGAATCTCCATAGTCATCGCCCGCGACACCACGTCACGGCTGGCCAAATCTTTGGCAGACGGCGCATAGCGCTCCATGAAGCGCTCACCCTCGGAATTCACCAGATACCCACCTTCGCCGCGCGCGCCTTCGGTAATCAGACAGCCCGCGCCATACACGCCGGTCGGGTGGAACTGCACGAACTCCATATCCTGCATCGGGATACCGGCACGAATCGCCATGCCGCCGCCGTCGCCGGTGGACGTATGCGCCGAGGTGGCGGAAAAATATGCCCGGCCATAGCCGCCGGTGGCCAGCACCACCAAATGCGCGTTGAAACGGTGCAACGTGCCGTCATCCAGGTTCCACGCCATCACCCCGCGGCAACCCCCCTCATCATCCATGATGAGGTCAACCGCGAAATATTCGATAAAGAATTGCGCGTTATGCCGCAGCGCCTGCGTATAGAGCGTATGCAAAATAGCATGCCCCGTACGATCCGCCGCCGCACACGTGCGCTGCGCCGTGCCCTTGCCATAATGTGTCGTCATGCCACCGAACGGACGCTGATAGATTTTTCCCGCCTCGGTGCGTGAAAACGGCACGCCGTAATGCTCCAGCTCGATCACCGCCTGCATGGCGTTTTTACACATATATTCGATGGCGTCCTGGTCGCCCAGCCAGTCCGATCCTTTGATGGTGTCGTACATGTGGAAACGCCAATCGTCCTCGCCCATATTGGCAAGCGCCGCCGAAATGCCCCCCTGCGCCGCCACCGTATGCGAACGCGTGGGGAATACTTTGGTAACACACGCCGTATTCAGACCCGCCGAAGCCATGCCGAACGTGGCACGCAACCCCGCACCGCCCGCGCCAACAACGACGACATCATGAAAATGGTCAATGATTTTGTAAGACTGGGTCATAGGAATCTATCAGGTTGGGAAGGAGAGAATATCGATGAAATGCAGGCGCAGCACCGCGAGCGTCCCGGCGATCACACACAGGAACGCCACGAAATTATTGAGAAACAGCAGCACATATTTAGAAAACGGCGTGTGCACATAATCTTCCACCACCACCTGCAACCCAAGCTTCGCGTGCCAGAATACCGCAATCAGCAGCGCCACCATGAACAAAGCATTGACAGGCGAAGAAAACCAGCTCGCCACTTGCGTTACATCCGGCGATAGCATGGAAAGCACGAGCGATACCGCAAACCACGGCAACAGCACGACCAGCGCCACCGCAGTCACCCGCTGCAACCACCAGTGCATGACCCCGCTATGCGATGCGCCATGACCTTTGGCGCGACTTAAAGACGATTCAAATTGGCTGTGTTTGCCGGTCATAACGCCCCCGCCTGTTGCATGACATAACCCCAGCACGCCGCCGTCCCCGCCAAGGTAAAGAGTATCACCAGCCAGCCGGAAAAGGTGGCCACACCAAGCGAATAGCCCTTGCCCATATCCCAGAACAAATGCCGAATGCCGTTAGCGAGGTGGAAGAAAAACGAGAGCGTCCAGCCGAGCAACAGCACGCGCCCGACATGCGAGGTGACGCACGCATGCCACGCAGCGTAATGCGCCGGATAGTACGCTGCGAGCATCAGCCAACCAACCATCGCCACCGCCCCGGCATAAAGCGCCACCCCCGTCGCGCGGTGAGTGATGGACAACACCGAGGTTATCTGCGGCTTATAGATGGAAAGATGGGGAGAAATGGGACGTTCCATAAGAACCCTGCGGTAAGTTGCATAAAAACAAGCAACTTATACCGCACCGCGAAAAAGAGTCGAGGAGAAAATGACCTTTCCCGAATTTGGCCTATACGGAGACGCTTCTTGATTTTTCGTAAGCTTGTTGCACGCCCTGCGAATATTCCGGACGCACCTGCTGCAACTCAAGCATCGGCGATACTGCCACTGCACGGGATGCATAAGTTGGCACGGCGAACGCCGCATCGCGCTGCGGATGCAGGAGATTTTCAGGACCCGACGCATGCGGATTAAGCAGCGCTTTTTCCCCCATATCGACAAAGCGTGTGACGTTGGAAATGGCCAGCGTGCGATGGGTACCGGATCGCTGCTGCTCCGGACGCTGCACCCACTTGTTGATCAGTGTCGTATTCCCTTCCTTGAACATCGGAATCCGATCGACAAGTCTGCCGACCGTATCGCCAATCGCGGTCGAAAGTGCCGACAGAACGGAGGTTGCCTGACCGATCATCGAGGCTACGGTTGTTCGCTTACTATCAGCCGCCTCCGGCGCTCTTTGCCGATCATCAAACGTTTCCGCGAGCAAATAATGGGCATTTTCAGGGCCGTCATTACAGAACGCCACTGCCTTATCGACAAACGGATTCTCTACCGCCTCCATGAGTGATTCCATGACGTTGCGGTGCTTGCTGATAACTACAATGGGCGGCAGGTTGCGCTGGTCGTTCCCGAACTGCAACCGGTCACGCACACGCTCCAGCACATTCTTGCTGCACTCGCCCTCGCGCCTGTCGGGAGTGACGAGGAACGTATCAATACACGCAACCGTCGTATGGAAATGCTCATCTTTAAATTCTTTGATCAGGTCGGCATAGCGCGGCTCAAACGGAATACCTGTCCCATCATACAGGATGTTATAATGCCCGCCATGATTTTCTTTTTTCTTATTCAGCGCCCGATCTTTGATCCATGACCGCAAGGTAGAGGCAAACGGCTCGATAGTGGTGTAATCATCCGCATGGTGCTTGGCGGCAAGCAGCACCTGGTAAATATCGCTGTAGGTACGCGCCTTGTCCAGCGACGCCTCAACATAATCATTGCCGCACTTTGCAGCCATGATTTCCTTGGCAACGGTTTTGCCTGAACCGGGACCGCCCATGGACATGACAAACTCGGCACCATCATCATGAAGTGTTTTGCCTGCGAATATCCCGTCCGTAATCTCGTCCAGCTGGTGGGTAACGCGCCTCACATGCCCGGCGGCAAGCGTTGCAATGTGTTTGAGATCATCGGGGGCAGCATCAATTACCCTCTGTGCGAATTCCGGATCTTTCATCTGGAAAATCGTCGCCTTTTTACCGTACCTATCCTGATAGAAATTCATGAAGCTCTTATGTGATGGCGTACGCAGGCCAGTCAGCGGATTCACGTCCATACACACGAGCGGCGCACCAGCATCGGTAATTTCATAGCCATCGACGAGCTTCTTTTCAGAAAGCTCTTTGATGGTTTTACTGTCATTAATCAGGCGTGTCGGTTGGTAACGCAGCTCCATCACCCGGGTTTTGCCGTCGAGCAATTTATGTTTCAGATCCTCTTCGATCTTCTGGCGCTCAACCAACCCACCATTGACCGTCACAAGATACTCCGTCCCACCCTCCGTATAACCGAGGAACGGAACACCGGCAATCAACACGCGCCCGCTGGTGAGCTTACCGTACTGATCCGGTTCATTCTGCAACACCGAGTCACGTTCGGCATCCAGCGCATGGAGAAACACCTGTTGTATCTCGCCATTGCGCGACGGGTCTTCCAGTATATCGAGGTCAGCACGATCAAGCCGCCGGAAATCGACACTGACAAAATCCATGCCTTTTTTATTCAGCAGCCGCCCAACGCAATCCATAAATAAATTGAGGGTCAGCGAATTCCCATAGGCATACGGATCAATTTCCTGAAAAGCACGGTGGAATTCCGCCAGATGGCCGGCCAGTTGATTAATGTATCTCTTTTTTCGTTCCACCGAGGGCAAAGAGGCATCACCGTCCGACTGCACAAAACCATTGCTGTCAAACAGCGCATTGGCCAACGCAATGACTGCTTCGCGCAGTGCACCGCGTTTTTCACCTGTGGTTGCCGAGCCTAACGCACCGGAAGCCGGGTCATGCATATCAGGAAAGAGCGCCCGGTGGATATCCGACAAAAGATTCTGCAAATAATCCGAACGATCGGACTGGTCGTGGTCAGCGACTTCGTTCAGTTTCTTGTCGTATTCTTTCAGGAATTCGAGTCCCCGATTAACCGCAAGTATATTCCTTAACCTGTACTCAGGCGAATTTTTCGTCAACTGCATGAATCACACTTTTCTTATAGCTTTCAATGGCTACTACGTTAGCACAGCCCCCGCAAATTAACAACTCGTTAATTTTGATTATTGCTGCACCCGACCATGCCTGAGTTTCAGCACCGGATAGCTAAATTTGCTGATAAGCTGCTGGTCGTGGGTGGCAAATAGAATGGTGGTGCCCCACTGGTTCAGCGCCTCGAACAGATACATGAATTTCACCGCGAGGTCAGCATCGAGATTCCCCGTCGGTTCATCGGCCAACAGTAAATCTGGCTTGCCGACCACAGCGCGGGCAATCGCCACCCGCTGTTTCTGGCCACCGGAAAGCACGCTTGGCCGCTCATCGTAATAATCACCCAGCTCCACCCATGCGAGCAACTCGCGCACCTTGCTTTCCATGACCCCAGCCGCTTCGCCGGCAATTTTCAACGGCAACGCCACATTCTCAGCGACCGTCAAATGCTCCAGCAATCCGTAGTCCTGCTGCACAATACCGATGCGGCGACGGTATTTCGGAAGCAGCTCGCGATCGAGGTAGGTCACATCTTCGCCAAACATGAACACATTGCCACGCGATGCGCGTAACCGAAGCGACAGCAGCGACAACAGCGTACTCTTCCCGGCGCCGCTCGCACCCGTCAGAAAATGAAACGAGCCAGGCGCAAGGTGAAAGGATACATCCTTTAACACCGGCGATTCCGGGGCATATTCCTGCGCTACATGTTCCAGCGTAATCATTGCAACTCTCTTGTCGTTATTCTCTGCCCATGCTACAACGGTTCCATGATTTTGCAATGCCCAGCCTGTAACGCCCGCTACGCCGTGCCGGATCACGCCATCGGCATGAATGGCCGCACCGTACGCTGCGCCAAATGCGCCAACGAATGGTTCACGCCCGGCCTACAAGCCACCGCCGAAAACCTGGAAGCGCTGCTCAGCGTTCCGGAAAAACCAACCTCAAAACCAATTCCCAAAGATTCCAACGTCCCCGCGCCGAAAACCCCTGCCAGGCCATCCGCAACACTCATGTCGTCGCTCGCCGCCGCGCTGGTGCTTGCGATCGTCAGCACGGCCTTTACCCAGAAACCCAACTGGTTCGGCTACAGAAAAACCAGCGAGGTGGTGCTCGCCGATTTATCGCTCGCCAAGCAAGAAGTGCAAGGTGGCTTGGAATATGCCGTCAGCGGCAAGCTGGTTAACACATCAAGTGCCACCCTTGCACCGCCGCAGGTACGCATCACGCTGGTGGATAAGGAAGGCAACCCGCTGCAATATTGGGAGCCGGAAATGCCGCCGGAGATCACAGCGAAAGAACTGCTGCCCTTTACCTTCGGCCCGCTTGCCACCAAGTTCACCCGTGGCGACCGGCTGGTGGTCGAGCTGGGCAACCCGCTCGAACTTGCACTGAGGACAAAACCCTGATGCAACCCCACCGCATCACTCCGCTCATCACCTCTGAACAGGTCGCCCGCCGCATTTCGCTGATGGCCAATGACATCACCCGCCAGCTCCCGAAAGACCTGATGGTGATCGCCCTGCTGCGCGGCAGCTTCGTCTTCACCGCCGACCTGATCCGGGCTTTCTACGCCAGCGGCACCAAGCCGCAGGTGGATTTCATGACGCTCGAAAGTTACGGCAGCGGCTTAAGTTCCAGCGGTCGCGTGACCCTGATCCGTGACATCACCGAAAATGTCGAAGGCCGCGATGTGCTGCTGGTGGATGACATTCTGGAATCCGGGCGCACGCTGGCGTTTGCCAAAAAGCTCCTGGAAGAACGCAAGCCGAAATCCCTGAATATCGCCGTGATGCTGGAAAAGCCAGGCAAGCGCAAAGCCGAGGTCGATGCGGATTTCGTCGGCTTCACCATCCCCGACAAATTCGTCGTCGGCATGGGGCTGGACTACGCGAACTTCTACCGCGAACTACCCTATATCGGGGTGGTGGAATTTAACTAGCTAACAAGCTGAAGCAGCGCAGCAGGAAGGCGGTTGCCTTGCGCGGCGAGCGAGAGCTGGGCATTGCGTTGCACCTGCGATTGCTGCGACTCGGTCACCGATTCGAGAAAATCCGCATCCGACAGCAGCGAGCGTGCTGCTTCCTGATTGGCAATCGCCGTGTCAATGGACGCCGACGCATAGTTGATCGTCTGCTGGAACGAGCCAACATTCGCCCGCGCCGCCGACACGATATTCTGTGCCACGCGCAATGCCTCAAGCGCCTTCTCGGCACCATCCTGCGAGCTGACATTCAGTTTCTGGGCGTTAAACAACACCGTCGAAGAAAGATTTTCGACTTCAAGCGCATTATCATCGCCTTCTTTTGTCGCAAGGATGGTATTGAGCGAAAGCTTATTATCCCCGGTCAGGGAGCCATCCAGCAGATTCTTGCCGTTAAATTGCGTCGTCGCCACCTGGCGGTCAAGTTCCTGCACCAACGACTGGAATTCTTCATTAAGCGCCGCGCGGCCTTCCGCGTTCAACGCCCCGTTATTCGATTGAATCGCGATTTCTTGCAAGCGCCCGATAATCTGCTGCGACTGCTCGATCGCACCATCCGCCACCTGCGTGAGACTTGCCGCCTGCGCCAGGCTCTGCGACACCTGCTTCAAGCCCGTCACCTGCGATTGCAACTGAGTGGCTACCGCAATATCCGCGACATCCTGAATCTTCTTACCGGAAACAAGGCTGGCGATCGCCGCCTGCAACTTGGCATCGGTCTTCTTGATATTATTGTTCTGTTGGCCGACACCGGCAAACCCGGCAATTGAACTGATAACCATAGCGTCCTCCTGACACAATCCTGAAACACAGTGTCCACGTTCCCCCGTAGGCACTTAAGCATATTACATCACTTTTTACTGTAACACCAGCAGGTTAATATAAGATTAATTTCCAAAAGTCATTGTTTACTATCAACATTTTTTTGTTAATCTGGCCTCTCTTTTAGTTATAGGGGGGAGTATGGGTGAACCTAACACGTTATCAGTCGCCGAACAGGAATTGCAAAAACGCCAATTATCAGGATTGCAGATGTTGGACTCCGCCATCAATCCACCATTTCCTAAAGTGGGTGGGTTTGTGGAAGCTAGACAAGCGCCACATGGCTACAGCGAATTCACTGTATTCGTAGAACATTCACCCGATCCAAAAACCGAGCAGAAATTACGCGATGCGCTGGCATATGTTGGAGCCGACAGCCACGTCATTTATCACAACAGCCAGAGTGCTGAAGTACCCATTGGCAGCTTGGGGGGCTATCTGGTTTGTGTAAGGACTGCCGACGATGTGCAAAAAATAAAAAGCGCCATTAGCACACACAAACAGGAGTTTTCTGAGGGACGACCTGTCGGCAGCTAAAGCCCGACCAGATTCTTTGAAAACTGCACTGCATCAAAATCCTGCAAATCCTCGATGCCCTCACCCACCCCGATGGCATGGATGGGAATGGAGAATTGTTTGGCCAGCGCCACGATGATGCCGCCCTTCGCCGTGCCGTCAAGCTTGGTGACGATAAGGCCATCGACCTGCACCATTTCTTTAAACGCCGCGAGCTGCGACAGCGCGTTCTGCCCGGTCGTGGCGTCAAGCACCATCAGCACGTGGTGCGGCGCGGACGCGTCGATCTTTTTCAGCACCTTGGAAATTTTCTGCAGCTCGGCCATGAGGTTCGCCTTGTTGTGCAGCCGCCCCGCCGTGTCGATGAGCAGCACATCCGCGCCTTCCGCTTTGGCTTTTTCATAGGCGGCAAACGCCACGCTCGCCGGATCGGACTCATGCGCGCCGGTAACGACCGGAACGCCGGAACGCTTTCCCCATTCCTGCAACTGCTCTACCGCCGCCGCCCGGAACGTATCGGCAGCGGCGAGCATCACCTTTTTTCCCTCCGCTTTAAACTTGCTGGCGAGCTTGCCGATGGTGGTGGTTTTGCCGTTGCCGTTCACGCCGACGACCATAATCACCGTGGGCATAGCATCGGCAAGCAGTGCGGCAGGCGTCGACGATTGCAGCATCTCGGCGATTTTTTCGGCAAGATAGGCTTTCACTTCGTCCGCCGAGAGGTCTTTGCCCAACCGCTCACGCCCGAGCGCGGTAGCGATTTCGGCGGCCACGCCAGCTCCCATATCGGCAGTAATCAGCAGCTCTTCCAATTCCTCCAGCATCGCCGCGTCGAGCTTGCGCTTGGTAAATATCGCCGACACACCCTCGGTGATTTTACCGGAGGAGCGCGACAGGCCGGATTTCAGACGGGCGAGCAAACTCATGCCGCCCTCAAGCCATGAACCGTAGAGCCAGCAACCTTTACCTCCACCACGCTGCCGACTTCGCAATCCCTATCAGTTTCCACCATCGCGAAACCCTCGCTGCGGCCAAGGCGTGGTTTTTCCATCACGATGCGCTCGGTTTTGCCGATGCGCGATTGCAGATATTTTTCGAGTTGCTTTTCCCCGGCGGCACGTAGTCTAGCGGCGCGCTCTTTGCGGATTTTAAGCGGCACTTGCGGCATTTTGGCCGCCGGTGTGCCGGTGCGCGCCGAGTAGGGGAATACGTGCAGGTAGGTCAGCCCGACCTCGTCCACCAGCGAGAGCGTGTTGTCGAACATCTCGTCGGTTTCGGTAGGAAACCCGGCGATGATGTCGGCGCCAAAGACCACATCGGGCCGCACGCCCCTCACCTTCTCGCAGAACGCCACGATGTCGGCGCGGTTATGCCGCCGCTTCATACGTTTTAAAATCATGTCATCCCCCGCTTGCAGGCTGATATGGATGTGTGGCATCAGGCGCGGTTCATTGGCAATCAATGCAAATAAATCGTCATCGACTTCCACCGCATCAATCGAAGACAAGCGCAAGCGCGGCAATTCCGGCACCAGTGCCAGCAACCGCTTCATCATTTGCCCGAGCGTCGGCGCGCCCGGAAGATCCTTGCCGTAATCCGACACATCGACCCCGGTCAGCACCACCTCGTTATAGCCCGCAGCCACCAGATTGCGCACCTGCGCCACGATTTCCCCCATCGGCACGCTGCGCGAATTGCCGCGACCGAACGGAATGATGCAGAAGGTGCAGCGATGGTTGCACCCGTTCTGCACCTGCACAAACGCCCGTGCTTTGCCATCGAACGACGCCACCATGTGCGAAGCGGTTTCCTTGACCGACATGATATCGTTCACCAGCGCCTTTTCATCCGAATGCTGGATAAATTGGTAGCCTTCCGGCTTCATTTTTTCTTCGTTGCCGATAACCTTGTCGACCTCATCCATCGCCGCATAGGTTTCCGGGTGGATTTGCGCCGCGCATCCGGTGACGATGATTTTGGCTTCCGGCGATTCTTTCCGCGCCTTGCGGATGGCCTGGCGAAGCTGCCGCTCCGCCTCCGCCGTCACTGCGCAGCCATTGAAAATAAGCGCATTGGCAAGCCCGGCACTGGCCGCCTGCTGCTTAATCACCTCGCCCTCGTAAATATTGAGGCGACAACCAAAATTGATAACCTCAACATCAGACATCGGCGCTGCGCTCAAATTCTTTTTGCACCGGCCCAATCAAAAATACATGGTCGGTGTTTTCTTCCCAACGGACGAATAAGTCCTCCGCCTGGCGCTGCAATTGCTGCACCTGGATATCGACATCTTTTTTGCGGTAGCCAAGCCGGATGGCCGCCACTGCCGTGGCACACGCCGCCGTGCCACAAGACTTGGTCACCCCTGCCCCACGCTCATAGACAAACGCAAAAATGGCTTTTTCTCCGATCTCCGCAATTGTAAGGTTCGCACCGTGCGGTGAAAACAGCGGGATGGAGGGTATTTTTTCCCCTGCCGCCTCAAGCATCGCAAGCGTCGGCAGCACAGAGACAAAAAATACCACATGCGGATTACCCATGCCAACACAGGTGGCATCGACCACCGCGCCGATGCCAAGCTCCTCCGCAATATCGGTGAGCATGTCGCTGTCATAGACACCGCTCACGGGAATATCGACCGGCGCGAAATGCGGCCTGCCCATATTGGCCTCCATCACCGCTTGCTGCCCACGGTAATAGTTTGAGACATCTTCATTCACCCGGCACGCCAGCACGCCGGCATTGGTCTCGATCGCAGCTTCGTAGCGCGAGTCATTGCGCTCCTGGGTGATTTTCCAGCCGACACAGCGCGTGGCATTACCACACGCATCCACCTCGCCGCCATCGGAGTTGTAAATCCGCATGAACACGTCTGCCTTCTCCGACGGCTCAAGGATAATCAGCTGATCGCAGCCCTGTGTCACCGGGTTGCTGCGCGATGCCAGCGCACGCACCTGCTCGTAGTTGAGCGATACAGGTGTCTGCCGCGCATCAACCACCACAAAATCATTACCGGTGCCGTTCATTTTAACGAATGGAAGTAACATCGCCGCCCCATGGGTTAAGGTGCAGAATTATAGTGGATCGCAGCGGCAGGTAAAGGCCTAATCACGCCACTGTCAGCGAGTGCGGTCGCGCACCTGCAGCCCGTAAGCGCTGTAAAATCCCTCCAGCCTGCCGGATGCCCCGAATTGTTGCATCCCGACGTCAAACTGGGCGGCCAACCCCCGGGACGCCTCCGAAGCCGGGGAAAACGCCAGAAACACTTCCGCCTGGGGCGAACTCCCCGCCCATGCGATTTTATCGCCCAGTTTCATTTTCAGAATGGTGTACTCCATCACCGGCCGCGTCTCGACAATTACCTCGATCTGGTTAGAGAGTAGCTTTTTGATATTGTCGCGCAGCGCATTCTCCCCTGTGGCAAACTGCACGGCATTCACGTGGTCGGAATTGTTGCGGATATATTCATTGATGGCATTACCATAACCATAATCGGCGATCACCCCGATCTTCTTTGCCTTGAGCGTGTGCACTCCCTGGAAACGCCACGAGTTGCCCTTCAACACATAGAAATCATCGGTAATGTTGTACACCGGCTGGCGGGGAAAAACGAGCGAAGCATCGTCATACCGGCTGGCACCGATGACCGCATCCACCTGTCCGCTACGCACGCGCGCCAGCGCCTCACTCCACGGCATCAGCCGGTAATCAATCGTGTAGCCCAGCGGCTCGAAAATCGCCTTCGCCAAATCAATGCCCACGCCAAGCCGCCCTTGGGAGCGCGCACAGTTGATCGGGCACCAGCTATCGGCCGCAATCGTGAGCGTGCGTTTCTGGTAGAAATCTGGCGTAAGCGCAAACGCAACGGCAGAAACCGCACAAAATGCGAAGAAAATAACAAAAATATTTCGCCATTGCTGCATTGCAACGTTGTAGCATGACGCGATGCGGGAAGCCACCGTTTATTATCTTTATTTTTGTTCCGTATGCGGAATGAAAATCATTGAAACGCGCTCTCACAGCTAGTTTTGCTGCATCGCAATACACGATTTTTGTTGTAAAATTATACCGCTCGTGATAGTGTTTAACTACGGTTAGGAATTCATTCTGGCCGATATTTAGAAGGGAGAGGTTAACGCTATGTTTCACAAGATCGCACTGTTGCTGGTGATCGTTGGCGCGACGAATGTGGGTTTCACTTCGTGGCTTCATGTCGACATCATTGGTACACTGTTTGGGCCAATCAGCCCGATGGTGAATGTGCTCGTGGGCTTATCCGGCGTGTATATGTTGCTTACTACCTATACCACGCTGATCAAAAAGCCTGCGTAATCGTAAAAAGCACATATAAGAACCGACTCCCGTCCTCCGAAAGGAGGGCGGGTTTCTTTTTGTGTAAAAAACGGATGGGTCGGATTACTCGAAATAACCCGCAGACGTGATGCCGTATTTGAGCATGAATTCTTCAAAGTCGCACACATCGGCATTAGCCTGAAGATGGCAGGACTTCTCTGCCTCAACAGCAACCTTCATCGCTTCCAGGCGTTTGAAATCAAAAATTTCAGCACGCGCTTGCGGCTGGGGAATGGGATCGAGTTTTCTGGCAGTGCTGTGGCGCATGGCGGTATCTCCTGTGAAGGGTATTATTCCTAGCAGAAAACCAGCCAAAAATCCATAAAAAAGGCTCCGGAATCGCTCCCGGAGCCTTTTTCATGAGATTGCCGGCGCTTAGGCAGCGTTTTTCTTAGCTTGAATTTCTTTGCGGCGGGCATCAGCCAGCTTTTTGATTTCCATCAGAGCCGCGCGAGCGCGCGTGCCAGCGGACGCATTGCCGCCTTCAAATTTCGCATCTTCGGCTTGGAATACTTCAACGAGTTCGGCAATTTTAGCGCTGGTCTTGGACATGGAATGCTCCTGCTAGTTTGTTAGTTGAAAAAATCAGCGGGAAAATTCGTAGCAGGGAAAAACATGTGAGGTCAAGGGGGAAGGTAAGGCCATTAAAAAGAGGGTGGTAAGAATTGTTTTGCCAGTTTCAAATTCTGCCCCTGATAATTAGATCTTATAGCTCCCTCACCATAGAGCCTTTGCGGTGCTTCAGCCATGCGCTCGTATCGGAGCCAACCTACCGTCTGCCCATGCTCTAACAAGAACGGCACTTCGTGAGAACGCACCTCCAGAACACCTTTGCTATTATCAGCTTTCTTCGTCATGGGATTCCATCCGAAGCCAGGATCAAAAAAACCTGCATAATGTACTCTGAACTCTCCAGCTCTTGTATCATATGGTAGCATTTCGGCCGCATAATCTGGCGGTACAGCTATCGCCTCTTTAGTCATGAGAATATAAAATTCATTCGGATCAAGTATGAGCGATGGATTTTTGTGGAAACGTATGGGCTCCCAAAAATCAAGTGGGTCATAATCGCGCTTATCCAAATCAATCCGCTTAGTGTTCTTCTTTGCTCGCCAACCTATAATTTCCCCCTCAACACCGCCTCCTTCCAAATCGATAGTAAAGCGCAGACTACCCGTTTCACCAATGTATTTTTCCGTATCAGGGGTACGAACAATTTTCTCATCTTTAAGAAGTTGCTGCCATTCATCAATGGTAATCTCCTTAGGAGACGTTTTGCTTCGACGGAACCTTAATTGATTAAGGCGTGTGCTACGCCTTACAACGACACTGAATGTACGAGGAACCACCTCAAGGAACAATCTTCCTTCGTACCCTCGCCGGACTTGATCAAAAGACGTGCCCTCATCCGTAATAAGCCTAGTCAATATATCCAGACGTCCCGTGGAACTTTTCGGATTAGCAAATCCTATAACATCACTTTTTAGCTTCACCTCTTCCAAGAGAGGAATTACATAAACTCTTCCTTTCTCTAGGACAGCACCGTTAGCCAAATTTATTTTAAAGTCATCATAGCGCTCATCTAATTGCTTTATCTTATCAAAGACTTTAGTATTCTTTCCCGGTAAGAAACTAGTGTCCACAGGATACGCATAATCACCCAACCGAAGATCAATGCTAGCTGGCTGAATTTGATCTTCATCAATTCCTATCAAGCGCTCTGTATCCTTAGTTGCCTTAATCTCTCCATTTTTTACCATTTCAAAAATACTCAAATCAGGCAAAATGCCCGTACTGATTTCACGACGAAGGCTCACATCGGAATCAATAGTTTGATTGCCAGTGCTCGAAGGAGAGTTAATGAGCGTTGCTATTTCCATCACCAAATCATTCCTTTTCTAGAATTTTCTTCTGACGCATCTTTATATCACCGGACTTCCACTCTATTTCGCAATCCCAAGAACAAAAGCCTCCTTGGCTTTTAATAATAGTTTTACGACAAACGGGACAAAGATTCTGTTCCCGACATTTTTGTAGATATTTTGTTTCCACTTCAGCCATAGCCTGAGGTTTATTCTCATGTCCATTGAATGTCTAGTGAATGTCTAGAAACAAAAAAGCCCCGCTCATTTTCATGAGGCGAGGCTTTTGTATCTCGGTTGAACTAGCATTTAAGCGCAGATGACGAAGCATGATGTAAGATAAAGATTGTTTAGCTCCAGAGGCCGGATAATTCCGACATGGGCAATAAACATCTTCCTTAGAAAGGAGGTAATCCAGCCGCACCTTCCGATACGGCTACCTTGTTACGACTTCACCCCAGTCACTGACCCTACCGTGGTCGTGCGCCTCCTTGCGGTTAGCGGGACGGCTTAAGGTAGAACCAACTCCCATGGTGTGACGGGCGGTGTGTACAAGACCCGGGAACGTATTCACCGTAGCATGCTGATCTACGATTACTAGCGATTCCAACTTCATGC
>CAZFKP010000009.1:0-78800 GCA_964518725.1 uncultured Rickettsiales bacterium
GAAGGCCTGCGTGAACATGGCGGCAAAAAGCGGTGCGTCCTCGGTTTCATGGCGCCCGGCTTCAATGCCAACCTGATGTTCGATATTGGGGAGCGGCGCCAGGATGGTTTTCAATGTTTTCAACGTCACAGCGCCACTCGAACTATGCGCCGAAATCGCCTCCGCCAGCCCGATCAGCACTGAACGAATCGGTGAGTTCTTGAGTTCGCTGTCATGCTTGTGATCGGTGATGCACAGCATGTTGCCGCGTGCCGAATGAATGTCGAGAATGCCGCCGATATGTTGCCCAGTGTGGAATAATTCCTGCGCCCGCCGCGTATGGTGGTTATCGGGTGCGCGCTCCATGAAATCGGTCGGGATGCGGTTCATGTCCGGCAGCAGAACACCACCCTCGCCCAACCCGCAGCGATAGGCATCGCGCAGCTCCTGCCGTGCACGCGGCGCTTCACTGTAGGCGGAGAAATATTGCTCGGATGCAAGCGGGTTGCCGATCATCACCAGCACCTGCCGCGAGAGCATTTTCGCATCGGCAAGCGCCATCGCCAGCAGGATGCCGGCAAGCCCCGCCGGCTCGTTGCCATGTAACTGCGCGAGGATGGCAATCGGCAGTTCTTTCGACGGCGCGCCAAGCAGGAGTGCTCCCGGAATATTCTTGCCGCCAAGTATGGCGCTCGCTCCGTGCACCGCGTCATGCACATGTTTTAAGTCTGCGATGGTCAATGTTTTTTCGTAAAAGCGGTCAGTGAAATCGGCCGGCGATTTACACTTGAAAAAATCGTGGTTGAAAACTGTCGAAATAACGTGTCGGATGTCGGTCATGGAACCCACGCTAGCAAATAATTTTCAAGAAGTCATCTTTATCGGCTTACCCGGCCCCACCCACAACTATGGCGGGCTTTCAGGCGATAACCCCGCATCCCGCGCCAACGAGGGCAACATCTCGGCACCCCGCGACGCCGCATTGCAGGCACTCACACTCGCACGGCTGCTGCTGTCGCTTGGCGCCACCGTCGGTATTATTCCTCCGCAGCTTCGCCCCCACATCAATGAACTTAAGAAGCATTTCAGTGGCGATATTGCCGCCATCATCGCTCAGGCCGCAAGCACCAACCCGGCGCTGCTTGAAGCGACGTCCTCCAGCTCAGCCATGTGGGTAGCCAACGCCGCGACCGTCACCCCACCGCAAGACAGCGACGACCATATGCTCCGCCTCACCGTCGCCAACCTGCACACCAACCTGCACCGGCGCATTGAAACGCTCGACACCTACCTCGTCCTGCGCCAGATATTCGCGCATGTGCCACGGGCAATTGTCGATTTACCGCTCGATGGCACCGCAGGCTTCCGTGATGAAGGCGCCGCCAACCATATGCGGCTTGCGCCGTCGCACCACGCCCCCGGGCTGCATGTGTTTGTTTACGGCACCGACGGCAACCCCCGCGACCCGGCCACCGCCCGCCAAACACTCGCCACCTCGCAGGAAATCATCCGCCGTCATAAGCTTGCAGACGATGCCGCCATCTGCCTGAAGCAGAACCCGTTTGCCATCGAACAAGGCGTGTTCCACAACGATGTCATCGCCATATCGAACGAAGATTTCCTGCTGGTGCATGAGGATGCGTATGCCATGGGCACCGCTGACATCGCCTACCTCGCCGACAGCTATGCCGAACGCACCGGACAGGCGCTTACTCTGCGGGTCATCCGTCGCGATGAGCTATCGATCGACGAAGCCATCGCCACCTATTTTTTCAACAGCCAGCTGGTAAGCCTGCCGGGCGGCGGCATGGCGTTGATTGCACCGAGCGATACGCAGGAACTGTATGAAGGCAAGGCGTGGAAATTATTGCAATCACTGGTGGCCGCCCCCGGTAACCCCATCACGCAACTCCATGCCGTCGACCTGAAACAGAGCATGAAAAATGGCGGTGGCCCCGCCTGCTTGCGCCTGCGCGTGCCAATGGACGAAGCGCAGCTTGCCGGCATGCGCGCCCATAACCGCGTCATCCTGAACGACGCGACACTGAAGACGCTGGAAGAAACCATCACCCGCACCTACCCGAAATCGCTGCATGCCTCGCAGATCAACTACGAACTCTACCTCACCTGCAAGGAAGCGCTGCACGCACTCGGCATCTGCCTCGGGCTGGAGCTATTGCCCGCTTAGGCATGCATCGTCGAGCATCAGGCTGAGTTGCGGCCTGCCCTGCCACTCCTGAAGCCGCAATTGCCCCGCGACATCAATCTCCTGCCCACGCGTTGCGAGCAACATCTGACCCAGCGCGCCATCGGCGGTGCGGAATGAAATCGCCGCCAGTTTCGCATTGCTGCTACGATGAATCAGCAGTGTTTTGACATGGTTTTCACCCACCCGTTCGGGGCGCAAATTCACCACCGATTGTAACATGACCCGCACCGGGAAATTTCCCTGTCCGAACGGTCCAAGTTTTTCGATTTCCAGCACCGTATCCGGCGTGGCAGCGCTGATCGACAACGCCAGGTCGATCGGCAGCACCCGCCCACGCGCCAGGTGATGTGCCTGCGACGATAGTCGCGTTGATAAAAATTCGGTGAGTGCCGGAATTTTGTTTTCCTCAACCGTGAACCCCGCCGCCATGGCATGCCCGCCACCGGCCACAAGTAACCCTTGTTCACGGGCGGCAATCACCGCCGCGCCCAAATCCATTCCGGATACGGAACGAGCAGACGCTTTGCCGATACCGCCATCAATCCCGATAACCGCCACCGGTTTACGCAGGCGCTCCTTGAGCCTGCCTGCCACAATGCCGATCACACCGGTGTGCCAGCCCTTGCCCGCCACCACGACCACCGGAAGTGACGGATCCATCGTATCGGCCATCGCATCCGCCTGTTCCTGAATATCGGCCTCGATGGCCTTGCGCTCGGCGTTGTATTGGTTCAGCTCGCGAGCGATCGAAAGCGCATCTTCGCTATCATCCGTAGAAAGTAGCCGCATGCCAAGGTCGGATTTCCCGACCCGCCCACCGGCATTGATGCGCGGTCCGATCACAAATCCGCACGTATAAACACCGGGGCGCTCATCGAGCCCGGCAATATCCATCACGGCGCGCATGCCGGCATTCCCGCGCGACGCCATCACCTTCAGGCCCTGTGTCACCAGCGCCCGGTTGACGCCAGTGAGTGCCACCACATCGCAAATGGTGCCGAGCGCGACAATATCGAGCCACTGACGCAGGTCAGGCTCCGGCCGATTCTCAAAAAATCCTTGCTCGCGGAGCGTTTTATTCAGTGCCACCAGCAGTAAAAATGCGACGCCCACCGCTGCAAGATGGCGGTGCGGCGAGGTTTCGTCCAATCGGTTCGGGTTGACGACCGCATGCGCTTTCGGACGCTGCGCCTCACCCATATGGTGGTCGATGACGATCATCTCCAGCCCGGCATCCGCCGCTGCCGCAATCGGCTCGAACGACAGCGTGCCGCAATCCACCGAGATCGCAAGCGTGGCTCCCTGCGCGCGCAACGCAAGCAGGCCGGGCGTGTTCAGGCCATAGCCTTCCTGCATCCGGTCGGGGATATACACCAGCGGTTCACACCCAACCGCGCGGAAATAGCGCCGCAGCAACGCCGACGACGTCGCCCCATCCACATCATAATCCCCCCAGATGGCGATAGTTTCATGACGCGCAATCGCCGCCGCAATCCGCACCACCGCTTTATCCATATCCAACAGGTGCATCGGGTCGGGAAGCGCCGTACGCAAGGTGGGGGCAAGAAAATCCGGCACCTCCTCCAGCGCCACGCCGCGCACCACCAAAAGCTGGGCAAGGTTCTGCGATATGCCGTGATGCTGCACCATTGCCATCACCTGGCGCGTGTCCGCCTCGTGCAATTGCCAGACACGCCCGGTGACAGAAAGCCGCTCTGCCGTGTTGTCTTTTTCGATGAACATGTGTTAGAAACGCTTCCTATGCCAAAAACGACCACTCCAAACTTGGACTATATCCGCAAGCTCTACGCGCCGCAAGACGAGTTGCTGCAGCTGATCGACACCACGCTCGCCGGCATGGATATGGCGATGCAGATCGGCCCCGAGGAAGGCAAACTGCTGCAACTGTTCATCGGCCTGTACGGAGTCAAAACCATTGTCGAAATCGGCACGCTCGCCGGCTATTCCACCATCTGGATGGCGCGGGCGCTTTCGGAAGACGGGCACATCACCAGCGTCGACCGCGACCTGAAGCACCATATGCTGGCGCGAAAATTCGTCGATCATTCGGAAGTCGCCGACCGCATCACGCTGTTGCACGGCGACGCGCGTGAAATCCTGCCGACGCTCGCCGACAAGGCGCCGTTCGACATGGCGTTCATCGACGCCGATAAAATCCACTATAACGAATATCTCGACTGGGCGGAGGCGAATGTGCGCCGCGGCGGGCTGATCATCGCCGACAACACGCTGCTGTTCGGCATGGTGGCACAGGATCATCCGGGCGACGTCGCGCCAACCACATGGGAAAACATGCGCCGGTTCAACGAACGCCTCGCCGACACGGAGAAATATTTCGCGGCGATGATCCCGACACAGGAAGGCCTGACGGTTGCCGTGAAGCTGTTTTAGAAATTCAGCACCGGCAGGATGGCTTCCACCCGATCGACAACGTTGTAATAGCCCGCCACTTCCGGGCGCGCGAAGCCGTTGTCGATGATGTTGTCCATCAGCGCGATCAGCGGATTCCAATAATCCTCGTAATTGAAAATAACGATCGGTTTATGGTGGAGCTTCAGCTGTTTCCAGGTGATGATCTCGAACATTTCGTCCATGGTGCCGAAGCCGCCAGGAAATACGATAAACGCATCCGAGCGTTCGAACATGAGCTGCTTACGCTCGTGCATGGTGTTCACAATGATGATTTCGGTGAGCGACTGGTGCTCATTTTCGAGGTTGCGTAGCGACACCGGAAACACGCCAGTCGCATGCCCACCATGTTTCATGGTCGAATTCGCCACCGCACCCATGACGCCGCAATCGCCGCCGCCATAGACCAGAGTCACTCCTTTATTTGCTAAAATCTCCCCAAATTTGGCGCCAACATCTAAAAATTTTTGGGGTACATTATTTGAGGCGCCGCAAAACACACATACTGATTTTTTCTTTTCCATAATCGTCCGCTTTTCTTTCTTGTTGCTTTTAAAAAACTTTTCCCCTCTATGTCCCCTCAGGATACCAACTATTTATTACAATTTGATGAATTACCCGAAAAACATTGTCATTACAGGCGCAAGCAGCGGGCTGGGAGCAGCTCTGGCGGTGCATTATGCGCGTCCCGGCGTCACACTGCACCTGTCGGGTCGCCATGCCGGCAGGCTGGCGCAAACCGCCAGTCTGTGCGAAGAATTGGGGGCACATGCCCACTCCGTCACCCTTGATGTCACCGATGCCGCTGCGATGCAGCAATGGCTGGAAACCATCGATGCCGAAACACCGGTTGACCTTGCCATTGCCAATGCCGGGATTTCCGCTGGGCTCGGTGGTGGCGAAGAAAAAGCCGAACAGGCACGTGCCATTTTTTCTATCAATATCGATGGCGTGGTGAATACCTTATCGCCGCTTATCCCGCGCATGATCGCACGCCGATCCGGTCAGCTTGCCCTCATCAGCTCGCTCGCCGGCATACGCGGCCTGCCAAGTTCGCCTGCCTACAGCGCGAGCAAGGCATGGGTGCGGGTGTACGGCGAGGGATTGCGCGGCTGGCTCGCCCGCACCAATGTGAAGGTCAATGTCGTCTGCCCAGGCTTTATCACGACGCCGATGACCGATGTGAACCCCTACCGCATGCCATTCATCATGCCCGCCGACAACGCCGCCACACTCATCGCCCGCGGCCTCGCCAAGAACAAAAGCCGCATTGCTTTTCCGTGGCAGCTCTACTTGCCGCTCCTGGCCATGACCGCACTGCCGGTAACCATCAGCGACAAATTCTTTTCCCTGCTGCCGGATAAACCGGCAATCGAGTGACACATCCTTAACACCCTTGCGCTAGGCTGGCTTTTTCTTTATCATCTCCGAGTATTTTAGTGGGGTATTATGCGTCTGGTATCGTGGTTGGTGGTTGGCTGCATTGGCGTGGGCGCAGCCTACGGCGCCTACGCAACCCTAGGCAACCGCCCGGCAGAAACGTCGGCAACCGCCACGCCGCAACGTCCCGTGCCCGTCGAGGCCGCCGCCGTTCGCAGCGATCGGCTGAGCCTATCGCTTTCATCGGTCGGCACGCTGCTTGCCAACGAATCGCTGATGCTTCGCCCGGAAATCACCGGGCGGGTTGAGGCAATCCATGTCACCGAAGGCAGCACCGTGAAAAAAGGTGAGCTGCTGGTTTCCATCGACGACCGCGTGTTTGCTGCTGAACTCAAACAGGCCGAGGCCGAGCTCAACCTCGCCCGCACCAACTATGCCCGCGCCAAATTGCTGAAGGAGAAAGGCGCCGGCACCGTCAGCAATTTCGATACGATGGCCGCCAACCTGAACGTCACCGAAGCCAAGGTTGAACTGGCACGTGCTACGCTCGATAAAACCAAAATCATTGCACCGTTCGATGGAGTGATGGGGCTTAAACATATCAGCCCCGGCGACTACGTGAATCCCGGGCAGGACATCGCCACATTCCAGAGCAAGAATCCGATGAAGGCTGAATTTACATTGCCTGAAAGCGCCACGCGGCGCGTTGCTACCGGCCAGTCCATCGACCTCACCGTCGACGCCCTGCCCGGCCGTACCTTCCGCGGCACGGTCTATGCCATCGATGCGAAAATTGATGAAACCAACCGCAACATCACCCTGCGCGCCTTTGTCCCGAACGATGACGATGTGCTGAAGCCCGGCATGTTCGCACGCGTGACCATCATTACCGCAGAAAAAGCGGACGCGCTGTTTGTGCCGGAATCAGCGATCGTGCCGCGCGGCAACGACAGCTTCGTGCTGAAAGTCAACCCCGATCGCACCACCACCAGCACCGCCGTAACCCTCGGTGAACGCAAAAATGGCGACGTGGAAATCATCAGCGGCCTCGCGGCCGGCGATATCGTCGTTACCGCCGGACACCTGAAAGTGCGCGAAGGCCAGCGCGTCGATTACCAACTCGCCGGCGAAGGAAACGTTCCGTGAAACTGCCGGAGATATGCATCAAGCGCCCGGTTTTTGCCATTGTGGTGAACCTCATCATCCTGCTGCTTGGCGTCGTGTGCTACGATCGACTCACTGTGCGCGAATATCCGAACATCGACGTGCCGGTCATCAGCGTCGACACCACCTATCCGGGCGCATCGGCACGGATCATCGAAACCCAGGTCACCAAGCCACTGGAAGATTCGCTCTCCGGCATCGAAGGGATCGACTTCATCCGCTCGATCAGCCGAGCGGAGCGAAGCCAGATCACCGTCACCTTTAAGCTCGACCGCGACCCCGACGATGCCGCGTCCGACGTGCGCGACCGCGCTGGACGCATACGCGGCCGGCTGCCGGACGAGATCGAGGAGCCGATCGTATCCAAACAGGAGGCCGACGCCCAGCCGATTATCTGGCTGTCGCTCAACTCAACCAAACATTCCGCGCTTGAGGTAAGTGAGACCGCTGTGCTGAACGTGCGCGACCGCATCCAGACGTTGCCGGGCATTTCCAGCGTGCGGCTGGTGGCCGAACGGCAATATTCGATGCGTGTGTGGCTCAATCGCGACCGCATGGCCGCATACGGCATTACCCCACCCGACGTGGAAAATGCACTCCGGGCGCAGAACGTCGAAATCCCCGCCGGGCGGATTGAAAGCAATAGCCGCGAATTCACCGTGCTGGCACAAACCGACCTCAATACGCCTGAAGAATTCGGCAACATCATTTTGCGTAGCGATGCAAGCGGCAACAGCGTGCGTATCCGCGATGTCGCCCGTGTGGTCTACGGCGCACGCGACGTGCGGCAAATCGCCCGTTTCAATAATAAAAGCTCGATTGCCATCGGCGTCATCAAACAATCGACCGCCAACCCTCTGGAAATTGCCAGCGCCATTGATGCGGCGCTACCCCGCATCCGGCAAAGCCTGCCCGAAGGCATGAACATCGAAAAAGCCTACGACACCTCGGTGTTTATCCGCGAATCGCTGCGTGCCGTACAACATACGATCGGCGAAGCCGTGCTGCTGGTGGTGATAGTGATTTTCCTGTTCCTGCGTACCGTGCGCGCCACCATTATCCCGCTCGTGACCATCCCCGTCTCGCTGATTGGCGGGCTGGCGCTGATGTACGCATTTGGATTCTCGATCAACACGCTCACCCTGCTTGCCCTGGTCGTGGCCATCGGCCTCGTCGTCGACGATGCCATCGTTGTGCTGGAAAATATTTACCGCCATATGGAGGAAGGACTCGACCGCATCCACGCCGCCGTCAAGGGCGTGCGCGAAATCGGCTTCGCCATTGTTGCCATGACGCTGACGCTTGCCGCCGTGTTCGCCCCGATCGGCTTTACGCCAGGACGCACCGGCAAGCTGTTCGTCGAATTCGCCTTCACTCTGGCGGGCGCCGTGCTGGTCTCCGGCATCGTCGCGCTGACACTCACGCCCATGATGTGTTCGCGCCTACTGAAACCACACCGCGATGAAGCCGCTTCGCCGGCATGGTCGCGCGCGATCGACCGCATGCTCGACGCGCTCGATGCGGGATACAAGCGCCTGCTTCTCGCCAGCCTGCATGTGAGGACATTGGTGGTCACAGTCGCCATCCTGTTTGTTGCAATCACCGGCTGGCTGTTCCTTACCACCGCATCAGAGTTGTCACCGGTCGAAGACCGCGGCATCATCCGCGCCAACGCAATCGCACCGGAAGGATCAACCATCCAGTATTCCGATTATTATGCGAAGAAAATGGAATCCATTATGCAATCCGTTCCGGAATCGAAATGGAATTTTACCGCCGTCGGCTTCCCGGTGGTGACCGACACTTTCTCCGTGCTCGGCCTCACCGACTGGAGTGACCGCAGCCGCAGCTCGTCTCAAATCGCCGATGAACTCCGGAAGCGGATGTTTGCTGAAATTCCCGGCACCTTCAACCGGGCAAGCAACCCGCCGTCGCTTGGCCAGTCGGGCGGCAGCCAGCCGATCGAGGTCATCATCCAGTCCTCCGCCAGTTATGAGGAAATGGATGCGATCGTCGGTAAAATCATGGCGAAGCTCGCCGAGAATAAAGGGATTGTTACTCCCGACGCCGACCTCAAACTCAACAAGCCGGAGCTGCGCGTCGTCATCAACCGCGACAAGGTGGCCGCACTCGGCGTTGATATCAGCACCATTGGCCGGACGCTGGAAACCTTGCTCGGCAGCAGGCAGGTAACCCGCTTCAAACGCGGCAGCGAACAATATGATGTGATGGTGCAAATTGAAGATGACGAACGCACCAAACCAAATGATATCAGCCGCATTTTTATCCGCACGCCGACAAACGACATGGTGCAGCTTTCTAATCTTGTCACCCTCGAAGAAGGTGTCGCGCCGCGTGAGCTGAACCACTTTAACAAACTGCGCGCTGTCACCATTAAATCGTCGCTGGCGCCCGGCTACAGCACCGGCGAGGCGCTCGCTTATATCGAGAGAACCATCCGCGACACCGCCCCCGACATGCAAATCGATTACGACGGACAATCCCGCGAATACAAGCAATCCAGTGCCAGCTTGCTCGTCACCTTCATGCTTGCGCTTTTATTTATTTACCTCGTTCTCGCCGCGCAGTTCGAGAGCTTCATCGACCCGCTAATTATCCTGCTGGCCGTGCCGCTGGCCATGGCCGGGGCACTGCTGGCTATGAAAGGAGTGAACCTGCTCGACAGCGCAAGCGGCACCCTTAATGTCTACAGCCAGATCGGGCTGATCGCGCTGGTCGGCCTCATCAGCAAGCACGGCATCATGATGGTGGAGTTTGCCAACCAGCTACAGGAGCGCGGCCACAGCCTGCGCGATGCCATCGCTGAAGCGGCCATCATCCGCCTACGCCCGATTCTGATGACAACGTCGGCCACCATTCTCGGCGCGCTGCCGCTAGCGCTGGCGCATGGCGCCGGGTCGGAAAGCCGGCAAGCCATCGGCTGGGTGATTGTTGGCGGCATGAGCATTGGCACTGTGATGACACTGTTTGTCGTGCCTACCTTCTACCTGCTGCTATCGCGGGTGCGGCACCCGGTTCAGATCGACGAAAACAAACTGCTGAACTCACCAAGCACCGCCTCATAAAGATCGCGCTTGAACGGGACGATCAGACCCGGAAGCTCCGCAGGCGCCACCCATTTCCAATGCGAAAATTCCGGATGCTTTGTCGCAATATTAATCTCGGCATCCTCGCCCAGGAACCGCAACGCGAACCATTTCTGCGTCTGGCCACGATATTTGCCACCCCATAACTTACCTACCAGGTGCTCCGGCAAATCGTAACTGAGCCACCCTCTGCTCTCGGCAACAATCTCTGCATTGCGAGTGCCTATTTCTTCTTCCAGTTCGCGCATGGCAGCGACACGTGGATCTTCGTCAGCATCAATCCCCCCTTGCGGCATCTGCCATGCTTCGGCGACATTATCAATGCGGCGCGCCACAAACACACGCCCTTCACGATTAATCAGCATCATACCCACGCACGGGCGGTAAGGGAGCGAAGCCGGCATATTAATCATGCTTCAGTTTGGTAATGAATGTCGCCGGGGCAAGAACAATCCCGCGCTCTCCAAGCGTCTCTTGCCACTGCTTGATTTCCTTCAACGAAATCGGATAGGCCTGTGCGATCCCAATCGCCATGCCGTTGCGCTGGGCAACCTGCTCAAGCGTTGCAAGTCGTGCCTGGATGGTCATTTCCGATAGCTCCTCATCTATCCAGACATCGGCACTCATCGACACCAAGAGCTCCTTGTTGCCCTGCCGCTTTTCATCATGCGGCAAAGTATCGCGCCCAAGAAGTAGCATCAGGCCGCGCTTGGCAATTTCATCCGACAGCGGTTTAATACTATCGGCACTGCTCGTCACCACTTCACCCATAGGCGCCACCAATCCAGCATATCCCTGGAAACGCGACATCGTCCAATAAAGGTTCTTGATATTCTGGGCATTGCTGCGCGTCACCATAATTGAAAATGAGCCGGGATCGTCGACAGGATAGGCTGCCGTCTGGAATGGCAGATCGACGAAAGTTTCGTGGCCAGTGAGCCGCGATGCCGCCGCCCAACTTCCGACCGACGCAGCGTAAGGCGAGAAGCTGAGGCCGATCCGATCATCAAGCCCAAATGACATCTCGGTGGTTTTCTTGCTCTGGCCAAGCCCGGTTACAACAATCGCAATCAGCGGCATCTCATTCTGCCTGCGGAATGATTTTGCATAATACTGCCACGGTTTAATGCCCGACGGGGATATTTTCGGCAGCGGCGCGCCGTTGGCTTTGTCGATCATGTCTTCGGAAATATCCGCAATCGGCGACGATGAGGCCTGCACCGACGTCACCGCGGACGCATCGGCCACTACCGGAGCACTCTCGGGTGGCGGGATTACAGCTTCCGGCTCCGCCGCTTTTTCAGCCTCCGGCGCGGCAGCAGCCAGCCCTTCAACACGCCCATCTTCCACATGCACGATAAAACGCTTGCCCGTCGCCAGGGCACCCTGCGTTTCACGCTCCCCCGAAAGCCACAAGAATACAAATGTCGCCACAGACCATGCTAGCAGCAGCGCAATACAGCCGCGCTGCACCCATACCATATGCTTGTGAAGAAGGCCGATCATTTATCCGTAGTTGATAAGTTAAACACATGTGCCGCCCGAAGCAGGTCGATGGCGCGCTGCAGCTGGAAATCCTGACTCGCGTCATCGTCGCGGCCGGTGGCTTTTTTATCGTCCTTTTCGTCTTTTTCTTCGTTCTTGCTGTCTTTCTCAGCATCTGGCGCGTCTTTCTTCACGTCACTCTCATCGCCGGATTGTGGCTTTTTCAGCTTCTCCTTGGCTTTCTGGTCTTCGAGATTTTCAAGGCGGCGACGGAGATCCGCTTCCATCCGCATTTTGTCGTTTTGCTTAATCGGCTCAATTTTCGCCTGCTCAACAATGATGTCCGGCTCAATGCCCTTCGCCTGAATCGAGCGCCCCGACGGCGTGTAATAACGCGCCGTGGTCAGGCGCATCGCGCCATGCTCCGCCAACGGAATCACCGTTTGCACCGAGCCCTTACCAAAGGTCTTCACACCCATGACGATGGCGCGTTTATGGTCTTGCAACGCACCCGAAACAATTTCCGATGCCGATGCGGAACCGCTATTGACCAACACCACTATCGGCACGCTCGCATCCACCAGCTCGTCACCGGCTTTGGCGCTGTAACGCTTGGTTTTATTTGGATCGCGCTCACGAGTTGAAACCACCTCGCCACCCGTGAGGAAGGCATCGGAAACCGAAATCGCTTCATCTAGCAAGCCACCCGGATTGTTACGCAGGTCAAGCACCACGCCACGCAAATTCGGCAGGTCTTTTTTGATGCGGGCGAACTCTTCACGCATTTGCGCCGTGGTCTGCTCAGTGAATTGGCTCAGACGCAAGTAGGCGACATCATCACCTTCCGCACGCCCCTTGCCGGCGCGGATTTTAATATTAGCGCGAGTAAGTTTTGCTTCAATCGGCTCGGTGCCACCCTCACGCAGAATGGTTAGTTTTACTTTGGTATCAACCTTGCCGCGCATCTTATCCACCGCTTCGGACAACGTTAGCCCCATCACCTGCTCATCATCAATGAAGCTGATGTAATCCCCGGGCAGGATACCTGCTTTGGCCGCCGGCGTGTCATCGATCGGCGAAACGACTTTCACCAGCCCGTTTTCCATCGTCACCTCAATGCCAAGCCCGCCAAATTCACCCTTGGTCTGCACCTGCATTTCCTTGAAACTTTTTTCGTTCATGTAGCCCGAATGCGGATCGAGCGACGAGAGCATGCCGTTGATGGCCGACTCGATCAGGTCGGTGTCTTTGACTTCCTCGACGTAATCGCTCCGCACGCGGTCAAATACATCGCCGAACAAGGTGAGTAGCGCGAACGTATCGTCCTTCTGGGCAAGCGCAACGATGGGCGCGGCAATGATGGTCGAAGAAACAAGTGCAAGCACCAACCCAACTTTTACAGCACGACGCATAGACGACAATTCCTTTTTTCATGCAGCCGCTACAGCCCACGCAGCCACGGCTTGGGATTAATCGGCTGGTTATTTTCGCGCAGCTCCACATAAAGCTGTTCGTTATCCGTGTTACCCATAGCACCAATCGGCTCACCTTCCAAGAGGAAGTCTCCAGACTGAACATCCATCCGCGACAGCCCGGCAAGCAAGGTGTGGTAGTCCCCGCGGTGCTTAAGAATTACTAACCTGCCATAGTTCAGGAAGGTGCCGCTATAGGCAACTTCAGCATCAAACGGCGCAACCACCGGTGCACTGGCACGGGTCGCGATACGGATGCCTTTGGCCGCCTCACCCGAAAGGTCGCGTGTGCCATACCCCGACGCCACACGCCCCGACACCGGAATCCGTATCCTACCCTTCGCATCGGCAAACCGCCGCATCTCGCCACGCTTGCCGCTGACCCCTGCAACACTTACCACCTCTTTGCCTCCGCTTTTAGCAGATGAAGCCGTGCGGGACTCCAGGGCAGCCATCAGCTCCTGCAAGCTTCCCGCCTTTTTGGCCAGCGCCGCAATGTTTGCTTCTTCTTTGGCACGCGATGTCGCCAGCCGGGCGCGCAGTTTTTTCCGTTCTTTTACCGCCACCTCAAATGATTTTTTCTCGGCGGCATAGGCGGCTTTTAACTCTACGGCGGTTTCTTTCTCTTTTGCCTGCCTGGCACGCAAGCGAATGAGTGCCTCCATTTCCGCAGCAAGCGCCGCCGCCTGCGCCTTGATTTCCGACGTAATCATCGAAAGCGCGTGTGCAGCCTGCAGGCGATTCTTGCCATCAGCCGGCATGAGCACCATCGCCTGCGGCGGCGTGCGGCTGAGGCGCACAGCAACACGCGATAACCCGTCGAGTTTAGCGCGTGCCATTTTGGCATCCTGCTCCTTGCGTGCAAGACTGGCTTCCGTTTCAGCAAGTTTTTTCTCCGCTTCGGCGAGGCTGGCATCGCTTTTCTGAAGCCCGCTCGCGGCGCGCACCAATTTTTCCTGCAAGGCAGCAAGATCCTCTTCCATCTGCCGTTCTTGCTTCAGCAGTTTTTCTTTTTTTTCTTCAGAAATTTTCAGCGCTACTTGCGTTTGCGCCAGCTCATCTTTCGTGGCCGCCTGCGCGGCAAGCGGCAACAGAAACAGGCATAGCAGGGCGCTACGCCGCATGGTCTTTCAACAGCGACGTGCCCGTCATCGCCGCCGGCTGCGGCAGCCCCAGCCATTGCAAAATGGTTGGGGCTACATCACCCAGCCGGCCTTCAGGGATCGCAAGCTGCTTGCCTTTGAGGTTGGCAGCGACCAGAATCGCAGGCACCAGATTAAGCGTATGCGCCGTATGCGGCTGCCCCGTTTCGCCATCAAACATCATCTCGGCATTGCCATGATCCGCCGTGATAAATAGCGCGCCGCCCTTGGCAAGGGTTGTCACCGCCACGCGGCCGACGCAACGATCCACCGCCTCGACAGCCTTAATGGCCGCCTGGATATTGCCCGAATGCCCGACCATGTCGGTGTTAGCGTAATTCACCACGATGAAGTCGAACCGCTCCGCCTCAATCGCGTCCACCAGCTTGTCGGTCACTTCCGGCGCCGACATTTCCGGCTGTAAATCGTAGGTCGCGACATTCGGCGATGGCACAAGGATACGCGATTCACCGGCAAATTCCTGCTCGCGCCCGCCATTGAAAAAGAAGGTGACGTGGGCGTATTTTTCCGTCTCGGCAATCCGCAATTGCGTGAGCCCGGCTTTTGACACCACCTCACCCAGAATATCGGTAAGCGCCTCGGGCGGAAACAGCACCTGCGTCATCGCCGCCAGGCTTGAAGAATATTCCGTCATGGCAATTGCCGTACCGAACGTGACGGCTTTGGTGCGCGGGAAATCAGTAAATTGCGGCGAAAGCAGCGCTGTTAAAATTTCGCGCACGCGGTCGGCACGGAAGTTGGCGCATACCAGCACCTCACCATCACCCATACCGGAATAATCGCCGATCACACACGGCAGTACAAACTCATCGGTAACGCCTTGCGAGTAGCTTGCTTCCACCGCCTCACGCGCCGAAGTGAAGCGCACACCGGCACCCACCACCAACGTATCATATGCTTTGGCGACGCGATCCCAGCGCTTGTCGCGATCCATGGCATAATAGCGCCCGCTGACAGTCGCGATTTCGACGTTAGGAATGGCTGCGACATCGCGCTCAAATGCCGCGATATAATCCAGCGCTGATTGCGGCGGCGTGTCCCGCCCGTCGAGGAACAAATGCACATAGACATGCTCCCCCTGCCCGGCAAGGATGCGCGCAAGCGCTACCATGTGTGCCTGGTGCGAATGCACACCGCCCGGCGACAGCAGCCCAAGTAAATGCACCGGATAATCCGGGCTGATGCCTCGGCAAGAAGCCAGTTTTTTGGCAAGGCTGCCATCGGCTATTGCAGCATCAATCTTCGGCAGCTCCTGCATGATGACGCGCCCAGAACCGATATTCATATGGCCAACTTCGGAGTTTCCCATCTGCCCCTCAGGCAGACCGACATGCAGCTCGGAAGCGTTAATCAGCCCGTGCGGATAATCACGGGTCAGAGCATCCATGTTTGGGGTGCTGGCCGCGGCAATGGCGTTATGTTCGGCGGCGTGCTGGTGCCCCCAGCCGTCAAGAATCATCAACACGACAGGTTTCGGACGCGACGGCATGGTTAGTCGTTCAGGATCGATTTATCGGCGCGCTTGCCCGAGTTGATATAGTACACGGTTTTGGCGAGGTTAGTCGCGCAATCGGCCAGGCGCTCAAGATTCTTGGCGGCAAACATCACGTGGGTGCAGGGCACGATGCGGTCGCTCGACTGCACCATTTCCTCCTGCATCAGCGCAACGGTTTCCTTGTATAGATTGTCGATCTCGTCATCCCGCTTCCACACTTCGGTCGCCAGCTCCGCATTGCGGGTTTCAAAAGCTATCAGCGCTTCGGCGAGCAACTCGTCGATAACATCCGCCATGCGCTCAAGGCGGATGATGCCGGCTTCCGACGCATATGTGCCCATGCGGACGCTGCGCTTGACCGTATTCTTTGCCATGTCACCCGCCTGCTCCAGCACGCCGGTGATTTTCAGCACCGAGGTTACAAAACGCAAATCGACCGCAACCGGGCTTTGCAGCGCCAGCACACGGGTCGCGGATTCTTCGATCTGCTGGTCGATCTGGTTGATGACCTTATCGGCGGCCTTGGCGTCGGTAATCCGCTCCTCGTCACGCGAACGAAACGCCACGCGGCACGCACGCACCAGATTCTGCAGCTCGCCAACCATGCTGGCGATCAGGCGCGACAGTTCGGTCAACTGCTCGTCATAGGACTTAACGGTATGTGCTCCAAGGTTCATGACACATGCTCCTAACCATTTTTTGAGGTAATTTGCCGAAACCATACAACATCTGGTAGGAAGAACCTAGTTATTTTTATGGCTGAGATCGTTGATCTGGAAGGAGGAATTGGTTAGGATAGAAGCAGAATCAACAGTGGAGCATAGTAAAAATGGGTCGAACAACACGTCGCGAGTTCATCGCCGGCAGTCTCGCCGCCGCAATCGCATCAGGCAACGCCTCCAAAAGCTGGGCACAGCGGGAAGGCAAGAACCTTACCCAGATCATCGCCGGCACGCCGCTCACCGATCAATACGGCGAGACGCTCAAACCGGCGGAGATTTTCAAGGGACAACCCTACATCGTGGTGGAAGGCTTCCTCCACTGCACCGGCCAGTGCCCAAGGATTCGTGGCAACCTTGGCGATGTGCGCGCCGCACTGGAAGAAGAAGCGCAGCAGCTGGATAAAGAGGGAAATGCGAAAAAAGCGGCAGCACTCAGGAATATTCCCGTGCTGTGGATTGACGTGATGCCCGATGCGCTCGGCACCATGCCGGGCGACAGGAATGAACCGCAAGCCTGTGTGGAGGAAGCCTATAAGCGCGGGTTCTGGCAAGACCCCGCCCACGCCAAAAATTTCCCAGCCGATGAGGCGACAAGAATCAAGCTGGCACAGGCGGCATTCAGGAGCGGCGACCCCAAGAAACCCGCGGGACGGCTATTGCATGTGGCGTTTCCCGAATCACAAAGAGCCGCTGTTGCGTTGCAAAAATCCATGGGCGCGCATTTTAATGCGTTCGATCCGCAATCCCACGGCTCGCGCATCGCGCTGGTGGGGGGAGATGGCACAGTACTGGCGTCACCTTCCGGCCTGGTGACCACGCCAATGCAAAAAAGCGCCCTCACGGAAGCCATCACCGCGGCAGCGCTCGGCGCGGTGGAACAGCAGCTCAAGACGAAGGGGATGTCTCCGTAACGTGCAACACGGTCACACCGCACACGCCGCCGCTCCCGACGACGACGCCTTTACCCTGGGTCGCATGCTCACCTATGCCGCACTCGGCATCGCGGTGACGGGCATCGCCATCATTGCCGCACCCCACATCCTTCCCGCACTCGGCGCCACCGAGGCTACCGTTGCACTCGAAGCCTCGGAGATGATCCATAGCGCGAGCGGCATCGCCGGTGGCATCAACACCGCCCTTGCCTCGGTGCCGTTCGTCGGGGAATCGTTAGCCGCCGGCGGGCTCGTCAATGCCGCCTTCACCGGCGTTATCGGCATCGGCGGCGTGGTGCTCGGCAACTTCATCACGGAAAATGCCCACGACCAGGAAACGATCAGCTGGGGACGGGTTATCAAATACAGCGCGCTCGCCACCAGCGCCATCATCGCGCTTCCCACCGTACTATCAGCACTGAGCGCCGGGATTATTTATTGCGCCATCGGGCTGGCCGATGCCGGGATGATTGAAAGCTCTTCCGAAATTATTAGCACGATGGCAAGCACCATCGGCAGTGTCGGCGGCCTGGAAGGCGGACACGTGATGATGGGCGCTAGCGGCATTGCGGCGGCACTCCCGCATTTCATCACCTGTGGAGCATCGCTGATCCCGGCAGCACTTACCTTCAAAATGTGGCGCGACGACCAGCAGCAAGCTCCGTCTTATGTCGCGCTCGATACCAAGGGCAAGCCCCTGCCCCCGCACGACCCGAACCACCGGATGACCGCTGACGAAATCGCCCTCACCGATGCTTACAATGCCGCGCCGCCCGCCCGGAAAATCCTGCTCAAAAAGGATATTCTCGCACAAGGCTACGAGCCGGATTTCCATGACGACGGCACGGTGCATCTTTATAAGCACACGCAGCACACACTGGCCGGCATGGCGCGTTAGTCGCGGTGGTAGGGATGATTTTCCAGAATCGAAGAAACGCGGTAAATCTGTTCGGCAAGCATAGCACGCACCAGCATATGCGGCCAAGTAAGCTTGCCGAAAGCGAGCAGCAGGTCGGCCTTACGGCGCACAGTCTCGTGTAGCCCATCTGCACCGCCGATGATGATGGCAACGCTCGATATTCCTTGCTGCTGCCATCCAGAAAATTGCCTGGCTAAATCGCGGCTGCTTACATCTTTGCCACGCTCGTCGAGGACGAGGGTTTTTTCGTATCCTTCACAGGCATGGATAAAAAATTCGGCTTCTTTTTGCTGATGCGTAGCGCTGTCAGCGTGCCTGATATCACATTCTTTGATAGTGAGTTTCCACGGCAGGCGCTTGGCATATTCGCGCAGCAACAGCGCCTCCGGCGAGGCGGGTTTCATTTTCCCGCTTGCGGCAATCAATAGCTTCATGACGCGACGTCGATCAGCCGACGCTTTCCGCCAATTTTGGCAAACTGACCGACCACATCTTCTCCAGGTTGTAATGCTGGCGTGTTTCAGGCTTGAACAGATGAATGACGATATCCCCCGCATCGACCAGCACCCACTCACCGCTTTCCTTGCCTTCCACCGGAATATGCTCGAATCCCGCCGCCTTCAGCGCATCTACCACCGCATCTGACAGCGACATCACGTGACGCGAACTGCTGCCGCTGGCGATCACCATACGGTCGGCCACGTCGGATTTACCGGTTAAATCAATGGAAAGGATCTGTTCTGCTTTACGATCGCCTAGAGAGGAAACAATCAAACGTTCAAGATTTTTGAGTGAAATCTTGGGATAAATTGTTTTGTTACTAATAAGCGTATCTCCTGCACATCAGGTCGGTTTTATTACCAACCCTGAGTTCATTATGCACTAAAATTGGCTATTTTCCAAGCTTTTTCGTAGCGTATATTCACTCCACGCCACCCAACGCCCGCTTGATCAGTATCACCGTCGCTCTATCTGCCTCGGTGAGCGCATCTTTTAACATTCCGAGTACTTCGAGCTGCTCGTCTTTGGGTATGAACGATTTGCTTTTGACATGCTGGCGCAAAATGCTGTTCACCGCCTCGGCTAATTGTAGTGACTGGGTCAGGTTATTACTCGGCCTGGAACGAAAGAAGAAATCCATTACTGCTCGCTGTATTTTTGGTTACGTCACCATATTACAACGTATCATTGTAATAATGTCAACATACAACAACATTCTGTTGTTTTACAAACCCGCCCAATTGCGACATGAAGGGGTATGGGCAATTTCATCCGGCAAATCAGGACAGAGCGCGGTTACACCACGGCGGAGCTTGCCCAGAAGGTTGGTACTTCACAACAACAAATATCCAAGCTGGAACGCAGCAGCAGCCTCAAATGGGAATGGATCCAGCGGCTCGCCTCAGCACTGGATTGCCACCCCATGGATATCACCGAGGGTCTCGCGCGCCCGCACGACGACTCCGAACGCGAGATCGTGAAGAAATTTCATCAAATGGCTGAAGCGCAAAAAGCTGCCTTCATGCATATCGTCGATGCACTCCTGGCACAAAACAAACCGCCAAAGAAATAATTACCGGCGCTCTGCGCGAAGACGCGTCGATGATTCCGGGTGACGGCGCATGTGGGTGTATGCCCAAGCGGGCAGGCCGCACGGGGTGGCCGCTTTCAAAGCACGTGGGCTCTTGCGGTATTTTGCAAACCGCAACGCAGCCTTCTTACGCAGCGCCGAGTGTGAAAACGGGCTGCGGTCGAGCACCAGCACCGGCACCAGCGAGAATATTTTTTCCCACTCCTGCCAGCGGTGGATGGTCGCGAGGTTGTCCGCCCCCATCAGCCAGACAAACCGTGTACGCGGGAAGCGGCGCTTGAGCTTACGCAGGGAATCAATCGTATAGCGCGTGTGCATGCGGGTTTCAACGTCGCTCACCGAAATGAACCTGTACGGCGCGGTCAAGGTTTTTGCGCTGGAAAAACGCGTGGCAAACGGCGCCATGCCTTGCGTCGTTTTCAGTGGGTTCTGCGGACTCACCAGCCACCAGATGTTCCCAACCGACAATATTTTCTTTGCTTCGAGACTGATGTGAACATGCCCGGCATGCGCCGGGTTGAATGAACCGCCAAGCAGGCCAATGAAGTGGTTAGCCACGAATTTGCCCTGTGCCGTGAATGACGTATTTATAGGTGGTGAGCTGCTCGGCACCAACCGGGCCGCGGGCATGCAGCCTGCCGGTGGAGATGCCGATCTCGCCACCGAAACCGAACTCGCCGCCATCGGCAAACTGGGTGCTGGCGTTGTGCATAACGATCGCCGAATCCACTCCGCGCAGGAACTGCCGCGCCGCGCTTTTGTTGCCGGTGATGATGGCATCGGTGTGGTGCGAACCGTAGCGGTTGATATGTGCAATCGCCTCGCTCACATCGTCCACTACTTTCACCGAAATAATCGCCGCCAGATATTCCGTGCCCCAATCATCGTCTGTTGCCGGCTTGATGCGTTGATCCGCTTTCTGCGCCAGCACGTCACCGCGCACTTCGCACCCTTCCGCTACAAACATATCGGTGATTTTCGGCAACATCGTTCCCGCGACTGCCGCATCAATGACCAGCGATTCGGTGGCACCACATACGCCGAGACGGCGCATTTTAGCATTTTTCAGCACCGCCAACGCCATCACCTCATCGGCATCCGTATGGATGTAGGTATGGCAGTTGCCGTCAAGGTGCAGAATGGTCGGGATTTTACTGTCCTGCATGACGCGGCTGGTGAGCGACTTGCCACCACGCGGCACAATCACATCAATCACCCCAACCATCGACAGCATGATGCCCACGGCCTCGCGATCGGAAACCGGCACCATCTGCACACACTCCATCGGCAGGTTCGCAGCCCTCAGGCCTTCCTGAATGCATTTCAAAATCGCCTGCGACGAATGCAGGCTCTCTGATCCGCCCCGCAAAATAGCCACGTTGCCCGATTTGATGCAAAGCGCCGCTGCGTCAGCCGTGACGTTCGGACGGGATTCGTAGATAATGCCGATGACCCCGAGCGGAATGCTGACACGCTGCATCACCAGCCCGTTCGGACGCTCCCATTCATCAAGCAAGCGGTTCACCGGATCAGGCACTGTCGCGATCGTTTCCAGCGCCGACGCCATGCCCTCAATGCGCTTAGCATCCAGAAGAAGTCGGTCAATCATCGCCGCATCCAAGCCTTTTTTTTTCGCCGCTGCTACGTCCTTTTCGTTCGCAGCCAAAATATCGGTGCTATATTCCCGCAGGCAGCGTGCCGCAATCACCAGCGCCATATCCTTGTCGGCATTCTTCGCTTCGGCAAGAATGTACGATGCCTCACGGGCTTTCCGCCCCAGCGCCTGCATATGTTCGGTTAAGTTTGTCATGGCATTAAAGTAACGCGCTGGCGGCTGTTAGTCCAGCACCATGTCATCGCGGTGGATGAGCACATCGCGCCCCTTGAAACCCAGAAGTGCCTCAAATTCACGGGAATGTTTACCGAGGATACGCGCCGCGTCCTCACTGTCATAGGCAATGATGCCTTTGCCGAGCACGCGCCCTGCCACATCGGTGATCGCCACCGTATCGCCGCGTTCAAAATCGCCGGAAACCGCTTTTACCCCCGCCGGAAGCAGGCTTTTTCCCTGACCGAGCGCCTTGGCGGCACCAGCATCGACCACGACACTGCCCGCCAGGTGCATATCCCCGGCAATCCATTTCTGGCGCGCCGAAAGCGGATTGCCTTTGGCGACAAATCGCGTGTGTTTTCCGCCGGCGATGAGCGCGGCAAGCGGATTTAATGCCTCGCCCTTGGCGATCACCATGCTGCACCCAGCCGCAACCGCAATCTTCGCCGCCGCAAGCTTGGTCACCATGCCGCCGGAACCGGCATCGCTGCCAGCGCCTCCCGCCATCGCCTCGATCTCCGGCGTGATTGCCGCTACGGTTTCAATGAACGCAGCGGTGTTGTTTTTGCGCGGATCAGCGCTGTACAACCCGTCAATATCCGAAAACAGGAGGAGTAATTCCGCGCCGGCCATCTGCGCCACACGGGCGGAGAGCCGGTCATTATCGCCGAAACGGATTTCAGCGGTGGCCACCGTATCATTTTCATTGATGACGGGAATAACGCGTGGATTGGCAAGCAGCGTATCGAGCGTATTGCGCGCATTCAGGTAACGCCGCCGGTTGGAGCTGTCATCGGCCGTAAGCAGTACCAATGCCGGAGAAGCGGCATCGCCGAATGCTTCACTCCACGCGGCAAGAAGCGGCGCCTGCCCGCACGCCGCGGCCGCTTGTTTTTCTTCCAGCGCCAGCACATTCGTGCCGTATCCCATTACCCGGCGGCCAACACCTACTGCCCCGGAGGTCACCACAATCACTTCCTTGCCCTGAGCTTTGAGCGCCATGATATCGGCCGCAAGTGAAGCAAGCCATTCTTTACGTACGCACCCGCCTTCGCCGATGATGAGCGACGAACCAACCTTGATTACAATGCGTTTGTATGACGATAATTCCATGCGGCAAGTATGCTCATAAACATATGCGGTTTCTAGTATTTTCTTGCATTGCGTGACGGGTTTGGTCTAGGATGCGACCATGGTGACGAGTACAATAGTTTCCCTCCCGCGCCGCCTGACCAAATTCTTGCATGCGGAATCGACCGGCGGCGTGATCATGATTTTCTCCGCCCTGGTCGCCCTGATGGTCGCCAACGGCAGCACCGCCGAGTGGTACCGGCAGCTGGTGGCGATGCCGATTGGAATTTCCGTGGGCGATACGGCTATTAGCTGGCCGCTCGATCATTGGGTAAAAGACGTGCTGATGGTATTTTTCTTCCTGCTGATCGGCATGGAACTCAAGCGCGAAATGGTCGAGGGTGTGCTTTCCAATAAAAAAACGATTTTGTTGCCACTTGCGGCTGCCGTCGGCGGCATGGCCGTACCGGCGCTGATTTTCCTATCCATCAACTGGCAACTGCCGGAACACTGGAATGGCTGGGCGATTCCTTCGGCAACGGATATTGCCTTTGCGGTTTGCGTGCTGACGTTGGTGGGGAAGTCCGTTCCGCCTGCGCTTAAAATCTTCCTGCTGGCGGTCGCGATTTTCGATGATCTGGGCGCCATCCTCGTGATTGCTTTTTTTTATAACACCGGCCTGGCCATCGCGCCGCTCATGTTTTCCATCATCATCGTCGGGATATTGTGGCTGCTCAACCGCATACGGGTCATGGCGATATTGCCGTATATTATTGTCGGTATTGTGCTGTGGTTCGGGCTGCATGATGCAGGCATCCACACGACACTCGCCGGGGTGATTGTCGGGCTGGCGATTCCCCTGCGTAATCCCAACGACTTGTCGCATTCACCGCTTGCCCGGTTCATGCATTTCCTCCACCCGTGGGTTGCATTTTTTATCCTGCCCGTCTTCGCCTTCACCGCATCGGGGGTCAACCTTTCCGGCCTGAGCGTGGATGCGCTGCTTTCGCCCCTGCCCCTGTCGGTGGCGATGGGATTGTTCCTCGGCAAGCAGATCGGGATTTTTGGGGTCACCTGGCTGCTGGTGGCGCTCGGCGCATCACCCCTGCCGCAAGGCACCAGTTGGCGGCACCTCTACGGCGTGTCGGTCATTGCCGGAATCGGATTCACCATGAGCCTGTTCATCGGCATGCTGGCGTTCAGCAACCCGCTACTACAGGAAGAAGTCAAACTCGGTGTGATCGGCGGATCGCTGCTGGCAACCTTGTGGGGATGGGTCGTGCTTCGCGGGGCGAAAACATCAGGATAGTTGCGCCCCAGGCGAAGCGGCAACGGCCGCACGGCGTTCATCTTCCTGCGTGCGAAAATAGCCCGCCACTACTTCCTTTTCAGGCGCGAGAGCATGCTGACAGCAGGGGGCGTCAGGCTCATTGAGATGCGCGTCGAGCTTCGCCTGAGCAGCGGTAGCTTTCTTTGACGTACCATCAACCTTATCGAAGAAAGACGAGACGGTGGCTTGAATCGCGCCGAACGCAGCAAAGAAACTGCCCAGCCACAATGGCTGAGAGTTAAACCCCAAGGTAGCAGCCGCAGCGGCCACATCAGGCGCAAAGCCAAGCGCTACAGTGATCGCAGGCGCCACCACCGCAAGCAACGCGCCCACGGCAAACATGACAGCAGCAGTTTTTGCTATTTTCCAAACCATAAAACGAAGCCTCTTGCCTTTTCTCTATCTTATACGGTAAATGATTCCGGACGTGAAATCATGTTAAAACTTTGTGAAACCGCAGTTTCAGCACAGATTTAATCGTTATATTAGGGAAAAACAATGGCCTCCTACCAATATGTCTATGTGATGAAAGACCTCTCCAAAGCCTATCCGGGTGGGAAAAAGGTGCTGGAGGGAATTTACCTGTCGTTTTTGCCGGGCGTGAAAATCGGCGTGCTGGGGCCGAACGGCTCGGGTAAATCGACGCTGCTCAAAATCATGGCGGGGCTGGATAAGGAATATAATGGCGAAGCATGGGCAGCAGAAGGTGCGCGCGTGGGATTCCTGCCGCAGGAGCCGCAGCTTGACCCTAAACTCGATGTAATGGGCAACATCATGGGCGCGCTCGCCGAGCGTAAAGCGTTGGTCGACCGCTATAATGAACTAATGGCGAACTACGATGATGCGAATGCCGACGAAGCCGCAAAACTGCAAGACCAGATTGATGCCACCAATAGCTGGGATCTCGAGCGCGAGATCGAAATCGCGATGGATGCGCTGCGCTGCCCGCCGAGGGATGCGGATGTAACGAAAATTTCCGGCGGTGAAAAACGCCGCGTGGCACTGTGCAAATTGCTGCTGGAAAAACCTGATTTACTGCTGCTCGATGAACCGACCAACCATCTGGATGCGGAGTCGGTGGCGTGGCTGGAGCATTTCCTGAAGGAATATAAAGGCACGGTGGTGATGGTCACCCACGATCGTTACTTCCTCGATAATGTCACCGGCTGGATTCTCGAACTCGACCGCGGCACAGGCATTCCGTATGAAGGTAATTATTCGGAATATCTGACCCAGAAACAAAAACGCCTTGAGCAGGAAAAATCCGAAGAAGGTGCGCGCGCCAAGCGTATGGCAAGCGAGCTTGAGTGGATTCGCCAAGGTGCAAAAGCCCGTCAGGCCAAATCCAAAGCGCGTATTGCGGCTTATGAAGCGATGGTGGCGCAAGAGCAAAAAGCCCAAGTGGGTGTCGCACAAATCGTCATCCCCCCTGCCCCACGCCTCGGTCAGAATGTCATTCAGGCGGAAGGAATTTCCAAAGGCTTTGGCGATAAATTGCTCATTGATAACCTCACTTTCTCGCTGCCACCGGGCGGCATCGTGGGTATTGTGGGGCCGAACGGTGCGGGAAAAACCACCTTGTTCAAGATGATCACCGGCAATGAAAAACCTGATTCCGGCACGTTCAAAGTCGGCGAATCGGTGGTGCTCGGCTATGTCGACCAGTCGCGCGATTCGCTCGATGACAAGAAATCGGTATGGGAAGAAATCTCCGGCGGCGATGAGGAAATTTATCTCGGGAAAAAACTGGTGAAATCGCGCGCCTATTGCTCAAGCTTCAACTTCAAAGGCAGCGACCAGCAGAAGAAAGTCGGCGTGCTTTCCGGCGGTGAGCGCAACCGCGTGCATCTAGCAAAAATGCTACGCAAGGAAGCGAACGTATTGCTGCTCGACGAACCGACCAACGACCTCGACGTGGAAACCTTGCGCGCGCTGGAAGATGCGCTTTCCGATTTCTCCGGCTGTGCTGTCATCATCTCGCACGACCGCTGGTTCTTAGACCGCATCGCCACCCACATCCTCGCCTTCGAGGGCGATTCCCATGTGGAATGGTTCGAGGGCAACTATGAGGCTTACGAGAATGATTTGAAGCGCCGCTTAGGTGTCGATACGCTCGTGCCGCAGAAGGTGAAATATCGGCCGATTACGCGGGGGTAATTCTTACGCCCAATAAGCGTGGTTTAATTTTTACCGCACCCAAGAGTGGAAGAAGTTTCTTCATTTCCGGCCCGTGTTCCATACCCGTTAAAGCCTTACGAAGCGGCATAAACAACTCTTTCCCCTTACGCCCGGTTTGTTCTTTGATAATTGCGATCCATTGATCGTAAGTATTTTCGTCCCATGGCTCAGGAGGAAGCAGCATAAGGGCTTTCTGCAAAAATCCCCTATCTTCATCTCCGAAATGCACATCAACATCTTTATATACAATATTCCACCAGTCTTTGGCTTCGGAAATATTTTTTATGTTGGCACGAATGCTATTCCAAAATTCTTCCCCAAGATAACCAAGCTGCTCCTTTACTGCACTATATGGCAAGTTATGCAGCAATTTCTCGTTCAGTTTTTCCAGTTCCGCTACATCATAATTCGCGGGTGCACGACCGAATTTCTTGAAATCAAAACTTTCAACGAGCCTGCTTAAATCATCAAACGCTTCCACCGAATCAGATGTACCGATGCGCCCGAGCAGCGAATTAATCGCCATCGGCATGATGCCTGCCTCTCGCATCCCGCGGATGTCGTTGCCGCCTACGCGCTTGGAGAGCTCGCCGTCTTTGGTTTTGAGCAGCGCCATATGCGCGAACATCGGCACTTTGAAGCCGAGTGCTTCATATAATTGCACCTGCACCGCCGAGTTACTCACATGGTCTTCGCCGCGAATGACGTGGGTAATGTTGTAGTCACCATCGTCCACCACCGAGGCGAGTGTATATAAAGGCACGCCATCTTCGCGAATCAGTACCGGATCGCTCATATGGGTAGCTTTGAAGCGCGTTTCACCGCGAATCAGGTCATGCCACAAAAGCTCGCCATCATTAAGCTGAAAGCGCCAATGCGGTTTGCGGTTTTTCTGTTCGTCGGTCACTTTTTGGCTGGCGCGATTATAAATCGGCGGGAGCCCACGCGCAGCGAGCTGTTTGCGCTGGATATCCAGCTCCTCGGGCGTTTCGTAACACGGATAAAGCCGGTCAGCCTTCATCAACTGCTCGATCGCTTCGTTATAACGTACAAAGCGACTGGACTGGTTAAACGTCGAATCCCAATTAAGCCCCAGCCACGCCATGTCTTCCTTGATCGCAGCCTCATATTCCGTGCGCGAGCGCTCGAGATCCGTATCATCAATCCGCAGAATAAATTCGCCGCCCATTTTCCGCACAAACAGCCAGTTCACCAGCGCCGTGCGGACATTGCCAACGTGCAGGTAGCCAGTGGGGGACGGAGCAAAACGAGCGCGATTCATGGGCTAACAACCTTGAAAATATTAGAAAAACCATGCATATGCGCTCGCCGCACAAATTGCAATACTAATCCTACAAACCTGTTGACAGTGTGGGCATCCGTGCCTATATTGCCCGTCCCTTTACGCGAGAAGCGTGAATAAATAGTTAAAAATCAGGTGGTTGTTATGTTTGCAGTGGTTCGCACAGGCGGAAAGCAATATAAAGTGGCCAGCGGCGATGTGGTCGCGGTCGAAAAACTCGAAGGCAATGTCGGCGATAAAGTCGAGCTTTCGGACGTGCTCATGGTCGGCAGCAAAATCGGCGCCGGCGCGAAAGTGCTCGCTGAAATCGTGAAACAGTTCCGCGACGAGAAGGTGATTATCTTCAAAAAACGCCGCCGTCACAATTACCGCCGCAAAAAAGGTCATCGTCAATACCTGACCGAAATCAAAATCACTGACATTAAAGCATAAGAGAAATTAGGAGCACGCCATGGCACATAAAAAAGCAGGTGGTTCATCACGTAACGGGCGCGATTCACGTGGCCGCCGTTTGGGCGTTAAAAAATTCGGTGGCGAGACCGTCATTCCGGGCAACATCCTCGTCCGCCAGCGCGGCACGAAATTCTATCCCGGCGTAGGCGTCGATATGGGGCTTGACCATACACTGTTCGCCGTGGCCGAAGGCAAGGTGGTCTTTCGCGAAAAAACCGGGAAGATGACGGTTTCTGTCGTCGCGTAAGGTGTCATGGCTTTGGATCGCGATTGGAAAAATTTCCCCGACAAAGCGCTGATGGGCGTCCATTTCCAAAAAGAGCAGGGCGCTGAGCTTATCTATTGGACATCCGCCAACCCCGATACAACTGCAGAGATGTGCGGACGCCTTATCGCAGCTGAAATTCCCTACAGCCATAAGCCGCATTCAGTTTGGACTCCTAATCCATCGATGGAATCAACAAGCCCAGCGATTGGCAGCTCACATGTGGTAGAGCGCCTGGAAATTGAAACCCGTCCAAACCTCGAAAAATTTGTGGCTGCCGGCGGTAAATTTGCAACCAGCATCCACTACGAGAGATCCGCCTCCCCCACAACGCTGACACGCTGATTTCCCAGATGCCCGCTTGGAATCAGGCGGACACTATGATAAGCAGCTCTTATGAAATTCCTTGATGAAGCAAAGATTTATATTCGCAGCGGCGACGGCGGCAACGGCTGCGTGTCGTTCAGGCGCGAAAAATTCATTCCCGATGGTGGCCCCGATGGCGGCAATGGCGGGCGCGGCGGCGATGTGGTGGTCGAATGCATCGGCGGCCTCAATACGCTGATCGATTTCCGCTACCAGCAGCACTTCAAGGCAAAAAAAGGCCAGCACGGCATGGGCAGCAACTGCACCGGCCTGTCGGCGAATGATCTCATCATCCAGTTACCGCTCGGCACGCAGATCCTCGACGAAGACAAAGAAACCGTCATCGCCGACCTCACACAGGTCGGCCAGCGTATCGTGCTCGCCGAAGGCGGCAAGGGCGGGCTGGGCAACCAGTGTTTTAAATCATCGACGAACCAGTCGCCGCGCCAATCAACACCGGGAATCGAAGGGCAGGAACGCTGGCTATGGCTACGGCTGAAACTCATGTCGGAAGCGGGATTGCTTGGGCTTCCGAATGCCGGGAAATCCACTTTCCTTGCAAGTGTGTCGCGTGCAAAACCGAAAATTGCCGATTATCCATTCACCACCCTCACCCCACAACTCGGCGTGGTTTATGTTGACCAGAAAGAATTTGTGCTGGCCGACATTCCCGGCCTTATCGAAGGCGCCTCGGAAGGCGTCGGACTTGGCACGCGCTTCCTTGGCCATGTCGAGCGCGCAGGTATCCTGCTGCACCTGATCGACGGCACGCAGGAAGATGTGGTCACGGCCTACAAAACCATCCGCGCTGAACTTAAAGCCTATTCACCGGAACTTGCCAAAACCAAGGAGTTGTTAGCACTCAATAAATGTGACGCACTGCTGCCGGAAGAAATTGAAAAGAAATCCGCGCTGCTTAAAAAAGCAAGCAAGAAAAAAATCTGGCCGATTTCGGCGGCGACCGGCGACGGGGTGAAACCGCTGCTGCGCGAAATGATGAAAGCCGTGGAAAGCGCACGCCATACGGACAATGAAAAATGACCGCCAGCAGCCGACGTGAAATTGCCGGTTTCATCGCAGCGCGGCTGGAACAGGAAATCGCAGCGTTTACTGAAGCCTATCGCGTTTCCGGTAGCATCCCACATATCGTTATCGACCAGCTGCTGCCTGATTCTTTGGCAAATGCAATTGCCAACGCATTCCCACCGACTTCCGAGATGATCCAAAAATCGACCCTGCGCGAACGCAAATGCATCTCATCGCAAATGAACCTGCATGCGCCTTTGGTTGAAGAAGCCCTGTTCGCATTCCATAACCCGCGCATTGTAGCACTGATCGAACGCATCACCGGGCATACGCCGCTGCATGCCGATCCGATGCTCTATGCTGGCGGCATTTCTAGCATGGAACATGGTGCTTTCCTCAACCCGCACATTGATAATTCGCACAACCGCACCCGCACGCTGTGGCGTTCGCTGAACCTGCTCTATTATGTGTCACCCGGCTGGGAACTGGTGCATGGCGGCAATCTTGAACTCTGGCCGCATGGCATGAAGAAACCGCCAATCACGATTGCCAGTCGCTTTAACCGGCTGGTCATCATGGCAACTCACCACCACTCGCTACATTCCGTCAACCCGGTGAGGGCAAATGCAGCGCGCAACTGCATCTCAAATTATTATTTCTCGGAAACACCGATGCACCCCGAACAGCCGTTCCATATCACTGCCTTCCGCGGCCGCCCGGAACAACCGCTGCGCGACCTCATCCTGCGCGGCGACGCCGCCTTACGCACGGGATTGCGGCGGCTGAAAAGCGGCGGGTTTTTTAAAACCGGACATTGGTACGAGAAATCCCAATAGCACAGGCCTAACCGGAAACAGCTTCAATCGTCGCTTCGTCTTCCAGGAAATGCTTGTTGCGCGAACTGGTCGACTGATAAATCTGCGATGCGTAGCGCACGTTCGATAAGGATGGGCTGGCGCTGGTTTCCGCGCGCGCCTTGGGTGCCGGCGGCGGTGATGCAATATTCTGGGTCGCCGCCTGTACGGTCGGCTGTTTAACAACCTGTTGTTGAATGGATTCACGCACCACACCTTGTGTTTTTTCTTCCGCCAGCAATTTCGCAAATAAATTATTCGCCGCCGGTTCCGGCAAGGCCGCATTACTCGGCTTGTATTTTACCTGACTCGCCGCCACCAGTGCTTCGTACACGGCAAGAAATTCCACCGCACCAGGAACGTCCTGCGATAAAAGTTGGGTGGCAAAGATAGCACTGGCACCAAGCGTCGCGCTGCTGGTGCTCAGGGACGATGGAATGAGTGTCGCAAGCGGCGGAGCAATCGGTGTAAAAGAAGTGGACGGAGCAGGCGGCGACGCATAGACGCCATTACCTTTGCCATCCGGGCCAATCGAGGGAACCGAAACCGATGGCGCCACACTATCCGGCAGCACGCGCAACGCCGAAGTCCCCGGCAGCGGCGTCGCTACCAAAGAAACTTGAGTTGGCGGTGGTAGTTGTGTAATAGTTGCGACAGGCATCATGCCCTAGGCGCGCCCCCCAGCGCTTTTGCTAAATGCTAAGAGTAGTATACCATACCATGACCACTACTAGCAACACACACTAAGGCTCTGATAATGAACAAATTTCTATCTGTTACCCTTCTCCTGATGCTGGTTATTACCGGGATTTCCCTGCTTGCGACCCGCGAAAGCACTCCTTCACTGCCAGCAGATTCGGCGAGCGGGAAAGCGTCGATTGGCGGCGCATTCACTCTCATCGACCGAAATGGGAACAGCATCAGCGATTCAGAATTCCGTGGCAAAATCATGATGGTATTTTTCGGCTTTACCCACTGCCCGGACGTTTGCCCGCTTACCCTCGCCACCTACACCAGCACGCTCGAACTGCTGGGCGACAAGGCCTCACTGGTGGCACCGGTTTTCATCACGATTGACCCAGCGCGTGATACGCCGGAACGCCTTAAGGAATTCCTTGCCAACTTTGACCCTCGTATTATCGGCCTGACCGGAACCGAAGCGCAAATCAAGGATGTGGCAGCGCTCTACAAAACCTATTATTCCGAAGAGCAAGGCGGCATGATGAATCACTCGGCGCTGATTTATATCATGGGTAAAGACGGTGCCTACATTGAGCATTTCCCGCACACAATCGCGCCAGAGAAACTTACCAAGGCGTTGCTGGAGGTAGTGCCCTAATGTCATTACAAACCTCCGTCGAACTGAATCGCCGCGGCCTGATGTTCATCCTCTCCTCGCCGTCGGGAGCCGGGAAAACCTCGCTTTCACGCGCGCTCATGGATACATACAAAGACGCACCACCACACGAATCCATCCATATGTCGGTATCGGTGACCACACGCAAACCACGGCCCGGCGAAATGCACGGGCGGGATTATTTTTTCGTGAGCCACGAGGATTTCCTGAATATGGCAAGCGGCGGCGAACTGCTCGAACATGCCAAAGTATTTGATTATCACTATGGCACCCCGGCAAGCTTCGTACGCAACCACATTGAAAACGGCACCGACGTGCTGTTCGACATTGACTGGCAGGGCACGCGGCAACTGGCGGAGAAGGCACGCAGCGAAGTGGTGAGCGTATTCATCCTGCCGCCATCGATGAAGGAGCTGGAGCGCCGCTTGCGCGCCCGCGCGCAGGACAGCGACTCAGTGGTGGCAAGCCGGATGGGCAAAGCCGCCGCCGAGATCAGCCATTGGAGTGAATATGATTATGTGCTGGTCAACCACGATTTCGACCAGACGCTTGCCAAGATCAACGATATTCTAAAAGCCGAACGATTGAAACGTAGCCGCCAACTAGGGCTTGCCGACTTTATCGCGCAGCTCTAACGCCTGCGCCATCCGACCGAATCCGGCCACATCCACCTGCTCGGCACGCAACGTCGGGTCGATCCCGGATGCCACAAACATTCCATCCAGATCGTCCGTGAGCCCCTTGAGCGCCGAACGCAGCATCTTCCGTCGCTGGTTGAACGCCTTGGCGAGCAGCTTTTCAAGCGTTTCTTTTTTTACCGCAAAAAGCGGTGCCTGACGCGGCGTCAGTGTCACCACCGCCGACGACACTTTCGGTGGCGGCGAAAAAGCGCCGGGAGGAAGCTCCATGTCATAACGAATCTCACACAGCCATTGGGCGAATACGCTCAGGCGCCCATATTCCTTGCTGCCATGCGCCGCCGTGATGCGCTCGGCCACCTCTTTCTGGAACATGAGCGTCATCGAAGCGTAGGCACCCGGATCAACAGCGATATCTTCCAGCCAGCCGATCAATAATTCAGTGCCAACATTGTACGGCAGGTTGGCAACGATTTTTCGCGGCGCGGGATAGTTCAGTAAATCATGCTTCAGCGCGTCGTCGCGGGCGATGAGGAGCCTATCACCGACCAGAAATTCTAACTGGCGAAGAATGGGCAAGCAGCGCTCATCTTTTTCAACCACCACCACTTGCCGCGCATCCGACTCCAGCAACGCACGGGTGAGTCCGCCAGGTCCCGGGCCAACCTCAATGACCGTATGACCGTCCAACGCGCCGGCATACGAAGTAATCCGGCGAACGATGTTGCCATCCAGCAGGAAATGCTGGCCGAGAGCCTTGCGCGTTGACAAGCCAAAGGCATCAATCGTGGCTTTTAAGGTTGGAAGTTCCGAGAGCACACTCATTTCTTTTTCTGCGGTTTTTCTTCGGCTGCCGGGAAGCTTGATCCTCGCATGCCCGGACCACAGAGAAATTTCTTGCGAATATCGAGCGTCGATTCCTTGCCGAGGTGTTTTTTATTTTCTTTAAGCCACTGTTCAGCCGAGTGGCGACCAATGTCCCGCAACCGCTCGAAAAACGCCCAATCTGTATTCATCTTGCTGGAAGCATTCAAATCCTGCATTTCATCGTGGGCATAGACCAGATGCATCCGCATGTCCTTGTAACGCTCCTTCCTTACCTTCTCGTCCTTAATCAGGCGGGAGACGAAATCGATGGCGCGCATTTCGGCAATCAGGCTTGAATTAAACGTTATCTCATTCAGTCGGTTAATAATTTCCGGCGCCGTGCGTGGCAGTTCCGGATTATGAATCGGGTTAATTTGCACCAGGATCACATCCTCCGAATCGCTGTGGTAAATCAACGGCCAGATAGCGGGATTGCCCATATAGCCGCCATCCCAGTAATACTCACCGTCAACCTCGACCGCCTGGAAAATGAACGGGATGCACGACGAGGCAAGCAACACCGACGCAGTAACCTCCTTACTGTCAAACACACGCGCCTGACCGCTGGCCACATGGGTGGCGGTGACAAACAGCTTGATGTGTGAATTCTTTTTGAACAGCTCAATATCCAGCAATTCGTTGAGAACGTCGGCCAGCGGGTTGATGTTGAGCGGGTTCAGTTCGTAGGGTGACAGCACCCGGCTCATCATGTCAAACCAGTGGTATGCCACCGAAGAATCCATGTTCCAGCCAGTCAGCATACGCTCCAGCGGCGATTTGTTCAGGGGCGAAAAAGCCGAGATATCGCTCACTTTTTTCCAGAATGTGTGCAGCAAATCCTTCGCGCCGTCGCGGCCACCCTTGGCATACCCATTCACCAGCACGGCAGCATTCATGGCGCCAGCGCTCGTACCGCTGATGGCCGCGACTTCAACATCCTCTTCTTCGAGAAAACGGTCGAGCACGCCCCAGCTATAGGCACCGTGCGCGCCGCCACCCTGTAGGGCGAAGTTGATGGAGTAGCTTGCGGTTTTTCCAGCCATCTACTGTGCTGTCCAGCCACCATCCATGGTGATGATTTCGCCGGTCATGGCAGCACCGTGGTCGCCGCAAAGGAACACGATCATCGCCCCGATATTTTCAGCATGGATGAACTTTTTGTTGGGCTGTTTTTCGCCGAGCAGGCGATCACTCGCCTCCTGCTCGCTGACACCTTCAGCCTTGGCCTTGTCGACGATCTGTTTCTGCACCAGCGGCGTATGCACCCAGCCGGGACAAATCGCGTTGCAGGTGATGTTTGCTTCCGCATTTTCAAGCGCAATTACTTTGGTCAGGCCGACGATGCCGTGTTTGGCAGCAACGTACGCCGCCTTGTTTTTGCTTGCCACCAGACCGTGCACCGAAGCGATGTTGATAATGCGGCCGAACTTGTTTTTTTGCATGGAAGGCAAAGCCGCTTTCACCGCGTGGAATGCCGACGAAAGATTGATGGCAATAATGGCATCCCATTTATCGTCAGGGAACTCCGTGACGGAAGCCGTGTGCTGGATGCCGGCATTGTTGACCAGTATATCAACGCTGCCGAACGTTTTCTCGCACTGCGCCACCATACCGGCGATCTGGTCGGGCTTGCTCATATCGGCCGGGGAATAATCTACCCTGACGCCGAATTGTCGTTTGATGTCGGCAATTTCGGCATCAATCGCCGCCCTGTCGCCAAAACCGTTCAGCATGATATTGCATCCTGCTTTTGCAAACGCATAGGCAATCGCCATGCCGATACCGCTGGTCGAACCGGTAATAATCGCATTCTTCTTGGTCAGCATCGTTGTTCCTCCTGTTGCCACTGTTATAGCGTAACGTTTGGAAACCGCAACGTTACCGTAAGGCCGGGATGATTATCGGATAGTGCGATATCCGCCCTGTGGATGCGGGCGATGGCGGCGACGAGGCTCAGCCCCAACCCGTTGCCCTTGGCGCTGCGGCTTTCCTCAATGCGGAAAAATTTTTCAAACACCTTGTCGTGGTACATTTCGGGAATACCGGGGCCGCTGTCGGCAATACTTACCTCCACGACAGAGCCGCGCATTTCGGTTGCCACATGGATGCGCCCCTGTTCGGGAGTGAATTTAATGGCATTGTCGATCAGGTTCGCGAAAGCCTGCGTAAGCAGGTGGCGCTCGCCGCGCACCACCAGCTTCTCATCAATCAACGTCGTCAAGGAAATATGCTTCTCACTGGCAATCGGCTCATAGAATTCCACCAGGTCGCCCAGCACGTCGCGTAAATTCACCTCGGCAAATTGTTGTAGTTCCGTGCTGGCTTCCAGCTCGGAAATTTTCAGGATGGAATTGAACGTAGCCACCAGACCTTCCATGTCCTGAATGTTTTTCTCAAGCAGCTCACGCGCCGGGTTATCCGGCTCAATGCGGCGTAGCCCGGCGTCCAGCCGCGTGATGATGCGCGAAAGCGGTGAGCGCAAATCGTGGGCGATGTTGTTGGCAAACAGGCTGATTGATTGCAACAGTATCTCGATTTTATCAAGCATCCTATTCAGGTTGGAAGACAGCTCGTCAAACTCATCACCACCCGTCGTGTAGGGAATACGCGTGGAAAGATTGCCGGTCATGATGGTATGGGCGGAGCGATTGATGACGTTGATGCGGCGCATGACGCTTCCGGTCATGATGAAGGCGCCAAGAAACGCCATCAGCAGCGTGATGACAAGGCTCGCAAGAAATGTCTGGGCAATAGTTTGCTCGATGCGGTCAAGCTCCTGCGTCGTGCGCCCAACCAGCAGGTAGCGCCATTTTGAAAGCGGAATGACGAGCGCCTTCACCTCGATGTTGTTCGGCTGGTTACGCATGCTTTCAATGTGGAAAATAATCCATTCGCCGGTTTTATTGAAACGCGCCTGCACCACGGCATCTACCGGCCAAGTATTCAGGTTGCCGCCGAGTTTTTCAAACTCCTTATTGACCAGCAGGTAGATTTCCTTGCCCTCATCATCCTCAGCGATGAGCTGGCGGATGCGCTCTTCCACGCCCGACGACCCATCATCGCGGTAAGCGTTCAGCAGGTAGGAATATTGCATTTTGATCGATTCATTCACCTGATCCTGCATGTAGGTGCGGGCGAATGTATAAATAAACCCGAAGAGTAAAATCACCGACAGGCTGAACAGCCCGACATAGACAAGGCCAAAGCGAAACGTAAAGGTGTGAAACGTACGTGAGAGGCGGGAGTTCATGAGGGATCCCCGCTCCGCCTAGGCCGAAAGCTTGTAGCCCGCGCCACGCAGCGTCTGGATCAGGCTCTTATCGAATCCTTTGTCGATTTTCTGGCGCAGGCGGCTGATGTGCACGTCGATGACGTTAGTCTGTGGATCAAAATTATAATCCCACACATGCTCAAGCAGCATCGTGCGTGTCACCACCTGCCCGGAGTTCCGTAACAAATATTCGAGCAACGAAAATTCGCGCGCTTGTAAATCAATATCCTTGCCACCACGCGTGACAGTGCGGGTAAGCAAATCCATTTCCAGGTCACCGCAGGTGAGCCTGGTCTGGGTTTTCTCGCCGCTTTTGCGCCGCGTAATGGTTTCCAGCCGCGCCAACAGCTCTGTGAACGAATACGGCTTGGCGAGATAATCATCGGCACCAGCCTTCAGGCCTTTGACTTTCTCATCCACCTTATCGAGCGCCGTCAACAGAATGATCGGCGTTTCATTACCCGACGCCCGCAATGTCTGCACGATGGTAAGCCCATCCACTTCCGGAATCATGCGGTCTACGATCATCGCATCGTATTTCTCCGTGGTCGCCATGAATAAGCCGTCCTTGCCCTGTTCGGCATGGTCGAGGACATGCCCCTGCTCACGCAGACCCTTCAGCAAATATTTCGCCGCCTCGGCATCATCTTCAATCAGAAGTATTTTCATGGGCGGAGTCTAGCACCACCGTGCCGGAGCGTCAAATTGCCTTATCGCCCACGCCCCTGACCGCTGGTACGCAAGGTAAACTCAACAAATTGCCCGACCAAGTTCATCCCCTTGGCGGCCATTTTTTGGAGCATTTCCTTGGCGCTCTCATAAATGGCAAGCTGGCTGGTGGCGTAGTTGTGGTGCGACAGATCAATGGTTTTCAACTCCCGATCCTTACGCTGCTGCTCGCCTTGCAGCCGGGCGATTAAGCCATTCAGCGCCGACACTCCCTTGCCCTTGACTTTCGGCAGCGCGGCCATGATCTCCTGCCGGATGTTTGGGTCTTCAAGATGCATGGCAAGCGCGGCAATCTGCTCCTGCGACAACGAGCCGCGCAAGGCGGTGATGATCTGGTTGATGAGGGTCACATCTTCGTTGATTGCTTCGCTGCGCCCATAATAATCATTGTCAGCGGTTTCTTTAAGTAAGGCAGAAAACAACACGCCATATTGTTTATATAATTCACCCAGGCGCTCCTTGACGTCGCGTGGCATGCGGCGAACGCTCACCAACCCCGGAGCGCTGGCAACCAGCGCCGTCGATGGCGAAAGGGTGCTGCCATCATGGGTGATGGAGGCCAGCGGCATGCCCGCGAGGTAGTGCAGGCAGCGCACATCGTAAGAAAGCTGTTCGATGGCGAGGCGTTTTTCCATGGCCGTCGTTTTCTGCAGCGTTGTGTGGGCGCGGATGGCATCATGGAAATAATCGATGCGCGGGCGCATGTCGCCCTTGCCCACCAGCAAGGCATACTCCTGCTCGATGCTGCTGATTTCTTCCCAGTACCGCAGCAGGATGTTAACGAGTGCCTGCTGGTCGTGTTGTTTGAATGTGGCCATGGTTTTGTGGATCGTTGATTGCAGCCAGAATAAACTAATGACGGATAACGTACAACCAACTACTCATACCCCATGACTCTTGATCCGCTGGCCGTCTATATCCATTGGCCGTTTTGTAAGGCCAAATGCCCCTACTGCGACTTCAACAGCCACGTGCGCGACGCGGTGGACGGTGCGGCGTGGAAGGCGGCACTCCTGGCCGAGCTTCGCCACATGCGCCAACTGGCCAAGCATCACCGGGTCGTCAGTATTTTTTTCGGCGGCGGCACCCCATCGCTCATGCCACCGGAGATCGCCGACGCCGCTATCCGCACCGTCCGGGAATTATGGCCGTGCGAGGATAATCTTGAAATCACGCTCGAAACTAATCCGACGTCGGTAGAGGCACACACTTTCCCGGCCTTCCGAAACGCAGGGGTCAACCGCCTATCGATCGGCGTGCAATCGCTACGCTCCGAGGCGCTTGCCTTCCTCGGCCGCGAGCATTCGGCGGATGAAGCCTTGCAGGCACTGGCGCTGGCGCGACAACATTTCGAGCGCTATTCCTTCGACCTCATCTATGCCCGCCCCGGCCAGACGCTGGAAGCATGGCGCGAGGAACTGGAACAGGCACTGGAACTCACCGGCGGACATATCTCGCTTTACCAACTCACCATCGAAGAAAATACCGCCTTCCACACCGCTTTTCACAAGGGTGCATTCACCTTGCCGGACGAAGAAACCGCTGCTGCCCTGTATGAACTAACCGGACGCATGACAAAAGCGCATGGCATGCACGCTTACGAAGTTTCCAACTACGCCGCACCGGGGCAAGAAAGCCTCCATAACCTTGCTTACTGGCAGGGGCTTGACTATGTCGGTATCGGTCCGGGCGCACATGGGCGCATCACTCGCAATGGCACACGCCATGCCACCCTTACCCTCAAAAGCCCGGAGCGCTGGCTGGCTTCGGTACAAGCGCACGGACACGGGCTGGAAGCAACACAGGAAATGACCCGTCGCATGGTGGCAGAAGAGCGGTTGATGATGGGGTTACGCATCACCGCCGGGCTCACGCTCGCGGAAGTCGAAGAATTTATTGATCCGAAAAAACACGCGCTGGCAGTCACCGAAGGGCTGCTGGAAAATCACCCAACTCACCTGATTCCAACGGCCAAAGGCCGGCTGGTGTTGACCGCGCTTACTGCCCTGGTTCTAAAAACGTCTTAGACGATGGCTCGACCACCTTAAAACCAGTCGGCGTCACCTGCAAAATGGCAAGCTTGCGCTCCGACGTGCCGTCCGGCAGCAGGCGATATAGGCCGTTGGCCGGTGCATGATAGCCCTCCTTCAGCGGAATCTTCGAAGCGTCAATACGGTCGGCCGGGCTATTCATCGACAAGCGGGCAAGAAGTGAGACCGCATCGTAGCACAGGCTGGCCAGCCTGTGCGGGTGGTAGCCATACATCGCCTGGAAGCGGCGTTCGAATTTCTCAAACGATTCGGGGGGTGTGCCAGGGAAGATCGCGCCTTCGAGTTCGGGGATTTTTGTCAGCTCAGGATCATCCCATAAGCCCGCACCAAGCAACTTGATCTTGCTCAGGTCAAGGCTTGATTTATTCAGCGACTTGACAATATTTTTCATTGAAAACCCGCTATCCGCAATAAAAATTGCCTGGAACTTCCGGTCTTCCGCCGTGTTCTCAAATGCTGCGACAAGGCGTGCGACAGCCGCCTCGATGTTCAGTTCGCTGGGCGCGTAAAGTTCCGCTGGCGAGACAAAGCCACCTTTTTGCGAATAGCTGGAAGACAGCTCGTCGCGCACTTTCTGGCCATAGGCATCGTTCGGCGCCAATAGCGCGACACGCTGGTAGCCATGTAAATAGGCATATTCTGCGATGCGGGCGATTTGCTGCTCCGGCAGATACCCATAGGTATAGATGTTCGGTTCAGCTACCACACGATTGTTGGAAAAGCTGATGACCGGAATATGTTTGGCTTTCACAATGGGCTTCATCGCCATCACCGCCTGACCAAACAGCGGGCCGACAATGAACGTCACCCCCTGGTCGATCAACTCCTGCGCGGCGGCGGCAGCGGAATTCGCCGAATTGCCGGTATCCTTCGGAATCAAGATGATCTGGGACTTGATACGACTCGCCGGCACCGACATATACTCATCGGAAAGCGCAAGGGTGGCAGCATCGAGCATGGCATTGCCGAGCGCCGTGGCATCACCCGACAGCGGCAGCAAAATGCCCACCTTGATCGGTGTTGCGTTCTCCGGGATCATGCCAATGGCGTCCGCGCTGCTCTTGGTATCTTCGCGCATCAATGGCACCGCAGGAGAACGCGCCGCACTGTTGGCAGACGCATGGTCAGCCGACGGCTCGGAACAGGCCGACAACAACAGCAAAACAGCGGCAAGTGGGAAAAGCGGGCTCATCGTGGCGTCATCCTGTTGCAGTTTGTGCGATGCTGCGTTACGGTCGCGGCATGGCAAGCCACGATAACGCGAAACACGCCTCCAGTCAAACCTATCCGCCGGGATTGTATATCGTCGCAACCCCGATCGGTAATCTGCGTGACATGACGTTTCGCGCCGTCGATATTCTTTCGCTGGCCGACACCATATTGTGCGAGGACACGCGGGTGAGCGCCAAACTCATGTCACATTACGGCATCACGGCGCCGCTGCTTTCCTACCATGACCATAATGGCGAGGAGCGCCGGCCACAGGTAATGGCGATGCTGGCGGACGGTAAACGGCTGGCACTGATTTCCGATGCCGGCACGCCGCTCATTTCCGATCCGGGTTACAAGCTGATACGCGACGTACAGGCGGCAGGGCACCACGTATCAGTGGCACCCGGCGCATCAAGCGTGATGGCCGCACTCTGCCTTGCCGGACTTCCAACCAACGAGTTTCATTTTGTCGGGTTCCTGCCCCCCAAAGCGCAGGCGCTTTCCGAAAAATTACAGGCGCTCGCCACCGTTACAGCAACGCTCGTGGTGTTTGAGTCAGCGCGACGACTCACCGAAACCTGCGCGGCGATGCTGGCGGCATTTGGCGACCGTGAAGTGGCCGTCGTCCGCGAAATTACCAAGCTGTTTGAAGAAACGCGCAAGGGCAAGCTCAGTGAATTGCTCGCCTACTATACCGCACACGGCGAACCGAAAGGCGAAGTGGTGATGGTGATCAACGGCGCAGGCGATGCCACCCCGATGCACGACATCGAGGCGCTGCTTACCACCCTGCTTGCCACCCACAGCCTGAAAGACGCCGCGAGCATTGCCGCCGAGCAAACCGGCAGGCCGCGCAAGGAAGTTTATGCCGTCGCGCTTACGCTCAAGCCCTGAGGCGCGCCAGCGCGCCCACGCACTCGGCCACCGCGCAGAAACTATCGCGGCGTGGTACCTCCGCCTGAAAGGCTACCGCATCATTGCCCTGCGCTACCGCAACCATGGTGGTGAGATCGACCTGCTGGCAACACGCGGCAAACTGCTGGCTGTTGTCGAAGTGAAAGCACGGAAAACTCTGGCTGAGTGTGCCAATTCGGTGCCGCCTGCCAAGCAGCAAAAGATCGTGCGGGCGCTGGAAGGGCTTAGCGCCAGCAGCGGTAAAATCGCTGGACTTGCTGGGGTGGCTCACCGTAATATACGCTTCGATGTAATCGCGGTGGTGCCGGGGCGTTTGCCGCACCACATTAAAGATGCGTGGAGGCTTTGATGGTTTATATTCGTCTGGCAGCACTGCTTGGGCTTGCACTCAGCTTGTCGGGATGTTTCGGGGTCATGCTCGCGGCCGGTGGTGAAACAGCGGCAGTGGTCGCACAAGAGCGCTCTGTTGGCAACGCGGTGGATGATGCGGGGATATTACTCTCTATCAAAACCAGATTTGCTGAAAAAGATTACAAGGATCTACTCGCGAACGTCGAAGTGAAATCGGTGGAAGGTCGCGTATTGCTGACCGGCAATGTCGATAAACCCGAATCGAAAGTGGAAGCGGTGCGGATCGTCTGGGGCATAGGCGGCGTGCGCGAAGTGATCGACGAAATTCAGGTCAACGACCAGAGCGGCATCTGGAATTACACGCGGGATGTATGGATCAGCACCCAGATACGCACCCGACTGATCGCCACCAAAGATTTGCGCTCGATTAATTACTCTATCATCACGGTCAATCAAGTTGTCTACATCATGGGCATCGCGCAGGATCAGCAAGAGCTGGACAAAGTCGCCCACATCGCCAGCACAACAAGCTATGTGCAGCGCGTGGTCAGCTATGTCCGGATGAAAAACGACCCACGCAGAAAGTAAGCGCATGACGCTTCGCGTTGCATTGCAGATGGATCCGCTGTCGTCCATCAATCCTGCCAGCGATTCTACCCTGCTGATCGCGCGCGAGGCCGAAGCACGCGGGCATGATATTTTCTATTACACCCCGGAACACCTTGCCTACCGCGAAGGCAGCGTGCTCGCGCGCGGACGCAAGGTCACCTTTCACCCCGGCACAGAGAATTTTTATACGCTCGGCGAAACCTGGCATGAGCCGTTGCACGATATGGATGTGGTGTTGCTGCGGCAGGATCCGCCCTACAACATGACCTACCTTTCGACCACCTACCTGCTGGAGCAGGTGATGAGCGAAGCGCTGGTGGTGAACAACCCGGTAGCGGTACGCAATTTCCCGGAAAAGATTTTCCCGACGCTGCTTGAAAATTATATGCCGCCAACGCTGATCACCGCCGATGTGCTGGCCATCGAAGAATTCCGCCACGACGAAAAAGATGTTATCATCAAGCCGCTCTACGGGTTCGGTGGACGATCCGTGCTGCACATCAAACCCGAAGATGATAATTTCCACGCGCTGATGGAAATGATGTTTTCCGGCAGCAAGGAACCGGTGATGGTGCAGCGCTTCTTGCCGGAAGTGGCAACTAGCGACCGTCGCATCATTATGCTCGACGGCGAGGTGGCGGGTGCGATCGGACGCATTCCGGCGGAGGGCGAAATCCGCGCCAACATGCGCGTCGGCGGCACACCGGTCAAGGTTGAGCTGACGCCAAAACAACGAGCCATGTGCGAAGAGCTGGGCGAGATGCTGCGCGAAGAGGGTATTCTGTTCGCCGGGGTCGATGTGATCGGCGACTATCTGACCGAAATCAACACCACCTCTCCCACCGGCATGGCAGCGGTCAATGCATTGTATAACGTCCGAGTCGAGTCCAATTTCTGGGATGTGGTGGAAAGCTATATTTCGTAGTTGGCGGCTATTTGCCTAGTAGCCATAGCCAATAAAGTGCGGATTCTCAAAACCCGGTTTGCCATAAGTCAGCGCCTCACCCGTTTCCGCCACCACCACTTTTCCACCCGCCGCATTTAAAATAGCATGCCCTGCCGCCGTGTCCCACTCCATCGTCCGGCCAAAACGTGGATAGACATCGGCGCTGCCTTCCGCCACCTGGCAAAATTTGACCGAACTGGAGCCAGGAATAAGCGCTTTCACGTTTAGGGTAGCCAGAAACTCTTCTGTACGTTTAGATGGATGGGATTTGCTTTTGACAATCGTCACGCCACCGGCCGGTTGCGGCCGCACCGAAATTTTTTCGGGCGCGCTGCCGTTTGTCACCCGGTACGCTCCCGCACCAACATGTCCATAATATAGCAGCCCCTGTGCCGGTACGAAAATCACGCCAAGCGTTGGCACGCCGCGCTCAATCAGGCCGATATTGACCGTAAATTCCGGTTCACCAGCGACAAACGCTCGGGTACCATCCAGCGGATCCACCAGCCAGAAATAATCTGCTGAGTCACCAAGCACCTCGTCTTCTTCGGCAATCACCGGAATGCCTGGGTCAAGACCGTGTAATGCCTCGGTAATCAGCTTGTTCGCGGCGATGTCAGCGTCGGTCACCGGGCTGTTGTCGCCTTTCCGGGTTACCTCGTAGCCTTCCCGGAAATAGCGCATAAGCACCGCCCCGGCATCGGTCGCAATGGCGATAACAGGTGCTAGATATTCTGCTTTCTTGGTGCTATGCATAGGGCGTATCTACGCTAATTTACATAACAAAACAATCATTACCTCGCACGACCGCCTCATGAAACAACCCTACCAGAAACACCAATCCGCGCTACTGAAGCAGCTGCTCGCCTCCCTGCCCAAAACCACCAAAGCGCTGGAGCGCCGATTTGCCGAACAGTTTTTCGGCAAGCTGCTGGTCGCCGACCTCGAAAAACTCGACGGCGAAAAAGCCGCAGCACTTACCCGTTCCATGTTTGAGTTTTACAGCCTGCGCGACCCAACAACGCCTGCCATCCGTATTTTTACCCCAACAGCAACGGAGCACGGCTATAGCGGAAATTCCGTAGTGATCGAGCTGATTAACAATGACATGCCGTTCCTGCTCGATTCGCTGACCATGGAGCTTACCCGGCAGGGGCTTATCATCCGCGAAACGTATCACCCAATCCTTTCGGTCTCGCGCGACAAACATGGCGCGCTGCAATCGATCGGCGAAGAGAATGATACGCAGGTAGAATCGTTGATCCATTTTGAACTGTCGGCACTACCGGATGGCTGGAGTATCGACCAGCTGCGACTGGATTTAATCCGCGTGCTGAACCATGTGCGGGCGGCCGTCACTGACTGGCGGGCGATCGTCGACAAGGCTGCAGAAAATATTGCGCGACTCAAGAAAGTCCCCAAGGGGTTTGACGCAGCACATGTCGCCGAGGTACGGGATTTCCTGAGCTGGCTGGTGGAGAAAAATTTCGTTTTCCTTGGCTATGGCGAATATGAGTTCGTTACCACCCTAACACAGGAAATCAAAATCACCGGCACCGCCAAACTCGGCATTCTTGCGCTGAAAGATGGCAAGAGCCAAATCGGGCTTGAAACCATGCCCAAGGATCAGCGCCACCGCCTGCTCAATAAACAGCTGGTCGAGATCACTAAATCCAACCGGCGCTCGCTGGTGCATCGCTATGTGCCGATGGATTATGTTGCACTTAAGCGATTCGACGATATCGGGAACGTGGTGGGCGAAGTCCGCTTTCTTGGCCTGTTTACCTCAAACGTCTATTACCAGAGTATCGGGATGGTGCCGCTTCTGCGCGACAAGATCTCACGGTTGCTGGCACGTTCGGGCTTTCCAGAAAACAGCCACGATAGTAAGGCGTTTGCCACCATCCTCGAATTCCTGCCGCGTGATGAAATTTTCCAAATGCCGGAAGACGAACTGTTTGAAATCTGCATGGGTATACTGGTTCTAGAAGCGAAGCCGGGCGTGCGGGCTTTTGTACGTAAAGACGTATTCGAGCGGTTTATCAGCGCCATGGTATTCGTCCCGCGTGAACGATTCTCGACCGCATTGCGGCACCAGATCCAGCGTAGTATGGAAACGGCGTATCACGGCGTCACCACGGCGTTCAACACCCAGATATCTGATGCGCCATTGGCGCGCCTGCACCTTATCATCCGTACCCAACCGGGCGACGTTCCGGAAGTCGATATTACTGTCATGGAGACGGACATTGCCCGCCTCGCCTATCTGTGGAGTGACCAGCTGTTCGATGGGCTGCGCGCGATCCATAACGAACCGCGGGCACTGGTGCTGCACCAGCGCTATGCCAACGCATTCCCGCAGAGCTACATCAACCGTTACAACGTGCAGGCCGCCTGCCATGATATCGAGAAATCCGAAGCGGCGCTCGACGACAACATGCTCGCGCTGGAGCTGTACCAACTCAAAAACGATGCCCCCTTCGCGCATTTGAAAATCTATAATCCACGGCAGGAGATTGCGCTGTCCGACATATTGCCAATTCTTGAGAACGCCGGATTCCGGGTCATCGAGGAACAGCCGTTCCTGCTCGATCCCAAGGGCAAGTCTGAACGCATCTGGATTCGAGATTTCAAGCTTGAGTTGCCACCGGGCGCACCCGATATCACGGCGCGGCGCGAAGCGGTGGAGGCCGGACTGCTCGCCAGCTGGCAAGGTGTCATTGAGAACGACCGGATGAACGCGCTGGTTCTACTGGCTGGCATCCACTACCGCGACGTCGTGGTGTTGCGGGCGCTGGCCTGTTACATGAAACAGATCGGATTCAATGCGACCCAGGCAACCATTGAACAGGCGCTTGGCAACCATCCCGCCATCGCCGCACAAATGGTGGCGCTTTTTCACGCCCGTTTCGCGCCGGACGAATTGCAACGCGATATCAAGATCCATACCCTTAGAACTGTGATTGACCGAGCATTAGAAACGGTAGCAAGTGCCGTGGATGATCGCATCCTGCGTATGTTCGCACAATTGATCCTGGCGATGCTACGCACCAATTTCTACCAACCGGATCGACCGGTGTTGTCGTTCAAATTCGATTCGGCTTTGGTACCGGGGTTGCCGTTACCGGTGCCGTTTGCAGAAATATTTGTCTATAGTCCGCGTGTCGAAGGAATTCATTTGCGCGGTGGTAAGGTTGCGCGCGGCGGATTGCGCTGGTCGGATCGCCGCGACGATTTCCGCACCGAAGTGCTGGGGCTGATGAAGGCACAAATGGTGAAAAATGCCGTAATTGTTCCGGTGGGATCAAAAGGCGGGTTTGTGCTGAAAAAACCTCCTGTAACGGGTGACCGCGAAGCGCTGCAACAAGAAGGTATCACCTGTTATACGCTGTACCTTCAGGGTCTTCTTGATATTACCGATAATTTAGTTGCGGGCGCTGTCGTGCCGCCAACGCGTGTCGTGCGCCATGATGGCGACGATCCATATCTTGTCGTTGCCGCTGACAAAGGCACGGCAAGCTTCTCCGATATAGCGAACGGTGTTTCGAAGGCCTATGGATTCTGGCTCGGCGACGCGTTTGCCTCCGGTGGCTCGGCAGGCTATGACCACAAAGCAATGGGTATCACCGCCCGCGGCGCATGGATTTCTGTCGCCCGCCACTTTCACGAGCTCGGCAAGGACATCGCCGCTCAAGATTTCACCTGCGTCGGCATCGGCGACATGGCGGGGGACGTATTCGGGAACGGCATGCTGCTATCGCAACATACGCGGCTTATTGCAGCTTTCAACCACCTCCATATTTTTATCGATCCAACGCCGGATGCAGCGGCGAGCTTTGCGGAACGCAAACGATTGTTTGAGCTGCCACGCTCGAGCTGGAAAGATTACGATGTCACGCGTATTTCCAAAGGTGGCGGCGTGTTTGACCGCGCAGCCAAGATGATCGAATTGAGCCAGGAAGCGATGCACGCGCTGGGTATTAACAAAGCAAAGCTTTCACCGGATGAACTGATCCGTGCCATCCTGCTTGCGCCGGTTGATCTGCTGTGGAACGGCGGCATTGGCACTTACGTCAAAGCCGAGGACGAAACCAACGAACAGGTGGGTGACCGCACCAACAATGCCGTCCGGGTCAATGGCCGCGAATTACGGTGTAAGGTGGTAGGCGAAGGCGGCAACCTTGGCTTCACACAGAAAGGACGCATTGAGTTTGCCCGCAGTGGCGGTGCGATTAACAGCGATGCCATCGACAATTCCGCTGGCGTCGACTGCTCTGACCATGAGGTCAATATCAAGATTGCATTCAGCGGCCTAGTCAGTACCGGCAAGCTTGCTGTCGAAAAACGCGACTGCGTACTTGAAGCGATGACCGATGAAGTGGCCGATCTGGTATTGAAGGATAACCGCCTGCAAACACTTGCACTTACCGTGGTACAACACATCGGCGCAGCGCGGCTCGATCCGCAGATACGGCTCATGCACGCGCTGGAACAGAAGGGCGCCCTCACCCGCAGCGTCGAGTTCCTACCCACCGGCCAGCAACTTGCCGAACTCAAAACCCGCGGCATGTCACTCACCCGCCCGGAAATGGCGGTTTTGCTCGCATACAGCAAAATGGATTTATACAAATCACTAGTGGAAAGCACACTGCCGGATGATGCTTATTTCGAGGCCGAGCTGATGCATTACTTCCCCGAAACCATGCAGCGTGATTACCGCGAAGCAATTCTTGTCCATCCGCTCCGACGCGAAATTATCGGCACCATGCTTACCAACTCGCTGGTCAACCGCATGGGCGCAACATTCGTCAACGACCTTGTGGAAACCCATGGCGCTACCCCCCGCGACATCGCTGCCGGTTATGCTATGGTGCGCGATGCATTTTCGCTACGCACGCACTGGCAACAACTCGATGCGCTCACCGGCAAGATTCCGGTGGCACAACAAGCCCAATTGTTCATCCGCCTGCAGCACTTCATCCGCACGATGGTGACATGGCTAGTGGTGAATATGGAAAAGCCGCTGGCGATTTCCGATATCATCGCACGGATTATCGTTCCGGCACAGAAGCGCATGCTGGCGATGCGTGACATGGCCGCAAACGAACAGGCTTACACGCTTATCCAGCATGGCGCACCGGCCGCGCTTGCTGAATTTATTGCCAACATGGATGCGTACGGAACAGCCTTCGATATCGTGCACCTCGCGACACAGAATGCCATTTCCGAGGACGCTGTGGCCACAATCTATGGGAAAATCGCCGAAAAATTTAGCGCGCACTAATTAATGGCGGAAGTGACGAATGCCGGTAAACACCATGGCAACGCCAAGCAATTCCGCTTTGGCAACTATTTCTTCATCGCGAATCGATCCTCCGGGCTGGATCACCGCAGCGATCCCAGCCTCAGCCGCCAGCTCGACATTATCGGCAAACGGGAAGAATGCATCGGAGGCGAGTACACACCCCTTGGTCGAGAGCCCGGCGCTTTCAGCCTTCATGCATGCGATGCGCGTAGAATCGATGCGGCTCATCTGACCGGCGCCTATGCCGATGGTCGCGTTGTTTTTCACTAACACGATGGCATTGGATTTCACGTGTTTGGCAACTGTGAATGCCATCTGCAAATCTTTCATGGTCGCGCTGTCGATAGTGCTTTTGGTGACAGTTCTCAGCGCGTCTTTCGTGATGATGCTATCGTCATCCTGCACCAGGAACCCACCGGAAATCGATTTTACAACCTGACGAGCAGCGGGTTTCGAAACGCTGCCGGTGAGCAGCAGTTTCAATTTCTTGCGGGTTGATAATGCCGCAAGTGCGCCTTCACTTGCCGACGGCGCAATCATCACCTCGACAAATAATTTTCCAAGTGCAGCAACAAACGTTTCATCCAGCGGGCGGTTGACGGCGATGATGCCACCATAGGCGCTGACCGGATCACAGGCGAGTGCGCGGATGTAAGCCTCGGTAATGGAGCTGCCGACAGCAACACCACATGGGTTCGCATGTTTGATAATCGCTACGGCAGGTTCTTCAAATTCACGCACCAGATCAAATGCCGCCGAGGCGTCGTTCAGGTTATTGTAGCTAAGCGCAGCACCCTGTACTTGCTTCGCGGTAGCCAGCGAAACATCTTCTCCGCCACTGGCATAAAACGCGGCCTGCTGGTGCGGATTTTCTCCGTAATGCAACTGGCCAACACGCGTACCGCTCAGGGTGAACCGCGCCGGGAACGGCTCGCCAAGCTGGGTTGCAAACCAGCCGCTAATCGCCGCGTCATACGATGCCGTGCGAGCAAACGCAGCGGCGGCCAGTTTCTTGCGAAGCGCCGGGGTCGTGGCACCGCCATGTGCTGCCATTTCTTCCATCACCAGCGCATAATCCGCCGGGTCGGTGACGATGGTGACATCGGCATGGTTCTTGGCGGCGCTGCGTACCATGCTGGGGCCACCAATATCGATATTCTCAATACATTCCGCAAACGCCGCACCTTTTTTCACGGTGGCTTCAAACGGGTACAGATTGATTACCACCAGGTCGATCGGTGCAATGTGATGTTCTTTCATCGCAGCCTGATGCTCTGCATCACTACGCACCGCGAGCAAGCCACCGTGGATTTTCGGATGCAGGGTTTTAACGCGCCCGTCCATGATTTCGGGGAAACCGGTATGGGATGATACGTCGGTGACGGCAAGACCGGCATCGCGCAGCGCTTTCGCAGTGCCACCGGTGGAAAGCAGTTCGATGTTCTTTCCGGCAAGGAAGCGGGCAAATTCAATAAGGTCGGTTTTGTCGGAGACGGAGAGCAATGCACGGGTAATCATGGGTCAGGCACTATGTTTCAGGGGTTGGAATTCGGGCACGAGCTGCTTCAGCAGACGCAGCACATGCCCGCGATTACGCTCGCGGCACGCGCTGTGCAGTGTTTCCAGCATCAGGTTGAGCTGGCTATAATCGCTTCCGCGGGAACTGGCAAGGAATATGCTGGCATTCTGGGTTTTTTCCAGGGTTTCTCCGGCATGGAACAGCTCCTCGTGCAGCTTTTCGCCGGGGCGGAGGCCGGTGATGGTGATGGCAATATCTTCATACGGCTTGAGTCCAGCCAGACGAATCATCTGCATGGCGATATCAAGAATCCTGACGGGTTTTCCCATATCGAGCACAAAAATAGGCGCCCGCACATTGTGCATGCCGGCGCCTATCGCGGCCGCCTGCAGCACCAGCTCCACCGCTTCGCGGATCGTCATGAAATAGCGCGTCATTTCCACATGGGTAACCGTGAGAGGCCCGCCGCGGGCGATCTGTTCCTGGAAAAGCGGCACGACCGACCCGGTGGAACCGAGCACATTGCCAAAGCGCACCGTAATAATTTTAGTAGTACCCGCGGACGGGCTGGCAGGAGCCTGGCACACCATTTCAGCAAGTTTTTTGCTGGCGCCCATGATGCTCGCCGGATTCACCGCCTTGTCGGTGGAAATAAGCACCATCGTGCCGACCGTGTGTGCGACACAGGCCTCGGCTACCAGCTTGCTGCCGATGACGTTGGTCAGGATAGCCTCCTCTGGATTATCTTCTGCCATCGGCACATGCTTGATGGCGGCGGCGTGGAAGACGATGTCCGGCGTGTGAAGCGAGAACATCTGCGCCAACAAGCGTGCATCGCGCACATCGCCAAGAACAGCAGCTACCGGCGGTGCATCGCGCATCGCGATAACCTCTCGGTGAATTTCATAAAGATGGTGTTCGGAACTATCCAGCAAGATGAGTTGCGCTGGATCATAACCGGCCAGTTGCCGCGATAGTTCGCTGCCAATACTGCCACCGGCACCCGTCACCAGCACGCGCTTGCCCGCCACCAGCGCCCGCATCGCAACCCGATCAAGCACCGTTTGTGGACGCCCCAGCAGATCTTCGAGCGCGATAGGCTGCACTTCTAATTTCTCGTCAAAATGCTGCTTGAAATCACTGAGCCGCGGAATGCGTGCGAGCGGAATCGCCACGCGGTCGGCAGCCACCACCAGCTGCTGCACCTCTTCGCCTGAAAGCCGCGGATCGGCGATCAGCAACTTGTGAGGACGCTCGCCGTTGCGTTCCAGCTTTGACAGCACCGCATCCAGCATGGAAACACTGCCATAAATACGCGTGCGCTCCAGCAAGCGGCCATGCCGTGACGGCTGGTTATCCAGGATACCCACCACGCGGTAGGCCGTGCGCGCACCGCGCGACATGTCCTGAATGAATTGTTCGGCAAGGCTAGTGGCACCAATCAACAATACCGGGATTTTGGCTTTTTCTTCCAGCGTCATTTCCCAAAATACCGTGCGATCCTTAAGTGCGCGGTAAGCAAAACGCGGCGCGGCCAACAACCAAATCAGCACCAGCCAGTTAATAAACAATACCGAGCGGGGCAAATGCTCCAGCCGGTTGAACAGGAACATGCACGCCGCGAAAATCAGGATCGCAAGCGAGACGGATTTGACAATCGTCACCATGTCGCGCATCGAAGCAAAACGCCACAGGCCGCGATAAAGGTGCATCGAGGCAAACACCGCCAAACAAATGGCGGCGAACAGCAGCGTACCCGGGACTAAATAATCCACAGATAAATAAAGTTGGTCATCCCCAAGGCGCAAATAGACAGAAAACAAAAAACTCAGTGCCGCCATCGCTACGTCATGCAAGGCGGCGATCAGGCTGCGCGGATTAATCCGGCGAATCATGGCGGGCTTCCCGCCGGATCACGCTGGCCATCGCCGAAGAATCCCATCAGCATGAACACCGCCATGTAGGCAAGCGCAACGTAAAGCCACTGCCATTCCGGATTCAGGATGCTGTAAATGGCAAGGAACCCGAGCAGGACATTGACGCCCGCGATATAGCGCACCACCACCTGATGCTTCCAGCCCTTACGGACGGCCTGCTGGTAATAATGGGTGGAATGGGCAACCCAGAGCTTCTGGCCACCCCATGCACGCTTGATCAAGGTAACGGTCGCATCGGCCACATAATAGCCGGGCAGGATGAGGGCGGCGGCGACATATCCGGCATGGGCGGTAAGCAACAACACATACCCAATCAAGAAGCCGATCGGGATGCTCCCGACATCACCCAGAAAAATCTTTGCCGGGTGGCGGTTCCACCACCAGAACCCGCAGCCTGCCGCGGCGATCACCATAGCATACTGCGACAGAGGATTCGGGAATTCCTCCGCAAACACCATGAGCAACGCGATGCCAAGGCCGATCGAAATCATCTCGGCGGCAGAAATTTCATCAATGCCATCCATGAAATTAAACAGGTTGATGCACCATATCCACATGATGCCGATCAGGATTTTTTCTGAAAGCGACGGCAAGTGCTCCCCGGCAAGATCAATCGGCAATGCACTGAGCGGAATGGATACCGCCATCACTTGCACCAGCAGTCGCACCGGCGCGGGCACACCGATTAAGTCATCCATCAACGATACGGCGGCCAGCATCAACAGCGACAACACGATCGCCAGCTCAACATTGGCAACCAGCATGGGGATAATCAGCGCGAACAACACTGCAAGGCCGCCACCTTTTGGTACCGGTGCCGCATGGTTGCTACGCAGGTTCGGCACATCAAGCATGAGCTGGCGCCCACGGAATGCGACTACCAGCAACCGCGTGCCAATGAGCGCAATCAGGAAAGCCGACAAGGCAATGAAAAGAGAAAGGATCATCCGCGACGTCCAAAGAGAGTTTCGATATCCTTGCGTTTTAGCTCAATATAGGTCGGACGTCCATGGTTGCATTGGCCGGAAGACGGGGTTTGCTCCATTTCGCGCAGCAGCGCATTCATTTCGGCCACGGAAAGCGCCCGGCCAGCGCGGATGGAACCGTGGCAGGCCATGGTGCCGCACACGTGCTGGAGTTGCCCAGCCAGGGTCATTGCCTCGTCATATTCCTTTACATCGTCAGCCAGCGCGGCCAATAACGCCGCAACGTCGACCTCACCGAGCAAGGCCGGGGTTTCGCGCACAACAACGCTGTTGCCCCCGAACGGCTCGATCACCAGGCCAAGAGCCGCAAACTCCGCAGCACGGGCAAGCAGCGCCTCGGCCGATACCGCGTCCAGCTCCACCACTTCGGGAATCAGCAAGGCCTGGCGGGCAATCCCCCGCTCGGCAAGCGCCTGTTTCATGCGCTCATACACCAGCCGCTCATGGGCGGCATGCTGGTCGACAATCACCAGCGCATCGGGTTTTTCAGCCACAATGTAGGTTTTATGCAGCTGGGTGCGGGCGGCGCCGAGCGGGAATGACAGCGGGTCATTCGCAGGAGCGGGCGGTGTTTCCATCGGACGCGCCTGCGGGGGAAGCGCATAGGCGTAGGATACGTTGTGGCGCTCATAGACGGCCTTACCACCGGAAGGCGGCGCAAAAAGCGGCGCGCTGAAATGGGGTTCGGGTGCGGAGAAACGCTCAAGCGCCTGCGATGCTACATTGTTCGATGCGCGGAAACCAGCCTCATCAATCGCATTCCTGATCGCACCGATAATCAAGCCGCGCACACCCTGTGCATCACGGAAACGCACTTCGGCCTTGGCCGGATGCACATTCACATCCACCGCATCCGCCGGCACATCAACAAACAGCACCACCACCGCATAACGGTCATGCGCCAGCACATCCTGATATGCCCCCCGCACCACGCCGAGCAGTAATTTATCCCGCACCTGCCTGCCATTGACGAACAGGTACTGCATGGTTGAATTGCCAACATTGTGTGTTGGCAGCGACGCAAAACCGGTGAGTGACAAGTTCTCGCGCTGGTGCAAAAGCGGCAAGGCATTTTCAGCAAATTCCCGCCCCATCACGTCGCGGATACGCGCCTGGGATGCGGCCAGCCCGCTCGCGGGTTGCGCGGCGACCTGCAACAGGGTCTTGCTATCGGAGACAAGGGTGAACGCCACCTGCGGATGCACCATGGCAAATTTACGCATGACCTCAGCCACGGCCTGGGTTTCGGTGCGATCGCTTTTCAGAAAATTGAGGCGGGCCGGAGTAGTATAAAACAAATCGCGCACCTCGATGCGCGTACCAGGCGGCATGGTAGTCGGCACCGGCTCCGCGCTTTTTCCGCCTTCCATATCAAGGCGCCAGCCATGCGTATCATCACGCTGCCGGGTGGCAATGCCCATGCGGCTCACCGATGCAATCGATGGAAGTGCCTCCCCACGAAAACCAAAAAATTGAATGTTGAGGAGATCGTCACCGGGAAGCTTGGAAGTTGCATGGCGCTGGACGGCAAGCATTAATTCCTCGCGGCGCATACCCTTACCGTTATCCTGAATCAGGATCAGGTTCTTTCCGGCCTGTTCAATGGCCACATCCACCGATGTCGCCCCGGCGTCGATCGCATTCTCCACCAGCTCTTTTACCACCGACGCCGGGCGCTCCACCACTTCGCCAGCAGCGATGCGGTTGACCAGACTTTCCGGTAGGACACGGATGGTCATGGCCGCGTTCCAAGCAAATAATCGCGAGCAAGGCGCTTGCCTTCTTCGACGGCGGGCTGGTCAAACGCATTAACGCCAAGCAGCCTGGCCATGAAAAAAATCTCAAGCATGAAGTGGGCGATCAAGGCACCAAGCGACGTTTCATCCAATTCCCCAATATGCATGACGCGCACCGGGCAGCCGTGGGCAACCAGAGTTTCAAGTGTCGCCTGCTGCTCGGCCGCCATGATGTCGCCGGTGGTTTTACCGCGCAAATATTCGAGCCCCGGCAAGTCGGGGGCGTGGATGCCCTGCCCGGTTCCGGCACGATCATGCATGATCATCGTGAAAAACTTATCTTTCGGCCCATCAAGGTAAAGCTGCAGCTGGCTGTGCTGGTCGGTGGTCCCGACCGCAGAAATCGGCGTTGTACCCTTGCCGTGCTTGCCAAGGCTTTCCGCCCAGCTTTGCCGGTACCATGCGGAAAATCCGGCCAACCGTTCGCAGTAGGGTAACATCACCGACATGTTATGGCCGCGCATCATCGCATCATATTGCAGCGCTGCGCCAAGACGCGCCGGGTGCAAGCCACTGCCAAGCGCCTTCATTACACCGTCGGCGCCACGGCGCAGCGCCACAACATCAATTCCTATCAGGGCGGCGGGAAGAAGCCCGACCGAGGTAAATAACGAAAACCGCCCGCCGATATCGGCGGGATGCTCAAGGGTGGCAATCCCGTGCTCACGCGCCGTGGTACGCATCGCGCTATCACCGGCCGTCGTGATTAAAGTGAAATGTTCACGCACGTGTTCGCCGAGCACGGCAGAGAAATGTGCGAACAAGGCGTAAAACTGGCCAAGCGTCTCCGCAGTGCTGCCGGACTTGCTGATGGCAATAACAGCCGTAGATGCAGGCGGACACCGCTCAATGAGCGCAGCGATGGCGCTGGGATCAATATTATCGAGCGTGTAGACCATCGGTGCATCGGCATAAAGCCTGAGCCCGGCAAGCACGCGCCCGCTGAGACCCGATCCGCCCGCACCGCAGACAATAATATGAGCGAACCGACTACGCAGCGATGCTGCCACCCGCTCAATTTCCGGCACGTCGTCCTGCCGCGAACATAATTCGATAATCGGTGCAGCCAGCACATCCCGCCCCACGGCAATATCCATTTCATAATCAGCCAGCGATGCAACCAGTGCATCAACCGACGCCTGGTTTTGTGGTGAAAGGCAGTGAGTGACAAGGTGGGTGTAGATCATGGCATCTCCGGTTTTCCGACAATCACCAACCGCAATTTTTCCGGCATGATGAGGCGTTGGTTCACTCGCTTCACATCGGCAAGCGTGACCTTCTCGATCAACGCGTTGCGGGTATTGATGTAATCGCTGCCAAGCTTATGTTGCTGCATCATGGTGATGAAATCGGCGACTTCCGCATTGCTCGAAAGATCAAGAATAAACGAGCCGGTAAGGTAGGCTTTCGCATCCGCCAGCTCGCTTTCGGTGGCGCCGTCACGCGCATAGGCAGCCAGCACATCGCGCAAGGTGGCGATTGCCTGCTTGACCTGGTCGTTGCGGGTAGCAAACGCTCCTTGCCATACCCCGGCATAGGTTTTTGGCAAAAGCTGGCTATGCACCGAATAGGCGAGGCCGCGCTTGACACGAATCTCCTCTGCCAGGCGCGAGGAAAGCCCACCACCGCCTAGCATGTAGTTCGCGACATAGGCGGGAATATAATCCGGGTCATTGCGCTTGAGTCCCGGCAATCCGAATCGCACCATCGATTGCGGCATGTCATGTGCAATGGTTTTAAGACCTCCGTCCTCCGGCAGCGCTGCTTCCGTCACCACCGTATCGGGTGCATAGCGCTCCGGAAGCGCTCCGAGCGTGTCATCGATTATTTTCGTGATTTCATCGGCGGTCGTATCGCCGACCACCGAAATGATGATATTCTCGCGGGTCAGGTAATGAGTCGTGAAGAAACGCAAATCCTCGGAGGTCAGCGCGTCGATACTCGCGTCGTTGCCCACGCCCATACGGTGATACGGATGTGCTCCGAACATATCTTCCTGGAAATTTTTAGATAATACGTAGGTCGGTGAGCCGCTTTGCTCCAGTAGCAGTGCCTTCATTTTTGCACGCATGCGCGCCATCGGCTCGGCATCGAAACGCGGACGCAGCAGCATATCGGACAATAGCGAGAACCCGACGGCCTGGTGTTCGGAAAGCACCTCAAGGGTTGCCTGCACCGTGTCGTCGTCCGCACCGACATTCAGACGGATCGCATCATCCTCCAGCGCCTCGTTGAACTGTTGCGAGTTACGATCACCCGCCCCCTCCAGCAACAAGGCAGCTGCCATATTCGTGCGCCCTTCCTTACCAGCCGGATCGTAAGCAATGCCGCTGCCGGTGAAGCTCACGTTGGTGGTGATGATCGGCAGCGAATGCTCTTCCACCAGCCAGATGGTGAAGCCTCTCGGCGTGGTGATTTCCTGCACCTTGGCGGCATGCGCCGCGCCGGGAATCACCAGAAGCAACATCAGGAGAAGACGCTTCATGGTGTGGCCTGCTTTGGCAGTAAGTAGCCGGTCACGGATGCTTCCGGCACCAATACCGCCTGCGCTGCCTCATGGATTTGTGCAGCGGTCACGGCTTTAGCGCGATCATCCCAGCGATTGAATTCTTCAGGCGACACTCCGGCCATCACCATCCACCCCATAATGTTGGAAGTCCCGGTCAGCCCTTCACGCGCATAGACTGACTCCGCCTGCATCAGGCGTTTGGCACGGGCGAGCGCGGCGGCATCCGCACCTTCTTTTTCAAAGCCGGCAAGCGCGTCATCGAGCGCCTTTTCGATCACCGGAAGCGGCACATCTTTTTCCGGCGTGATTTCAATGTCAAAGCTCGCAGGCCCGACGGCATAAAACCCATAGGATACATCGACCGAAGCAGCGAGCTTCTGTTTCACCACCAATGACTGGTAAAGCGCGCTGGTTTTGCCACCACCAAGCAGATGCGACAGAACATAGGCCGGCATGGCGCGCTCCATGCCATCACTGGCACTCGGCGCAATGTAGCGACGCGAAAGCATCGGCTGTTTCACTTGCGTGTGGGCAAGTGAAACATGGCGCGCTGCACGCTGCGGCGGCTCGGCAAGCCAATGGCGTGGCGGTACAGGTTTTCCAGGCAAGCTGCCGTAATACTTCTCGGCCAGTGGCTTTAATTCCGCTGCGGTGATATCGCCGCTTACAATCAAGACCGCGTTGCCCGGTTGGTAATATTGCGCGTGGAAAGCCCGCGCATCGGCAAGCGTCAGGCCGCTCATCTCATGTTCCCAGCCAATCACCGGATTGTGGTACGGATGGTTACGGAACAATGCCGCCTGCATCTGCTCATCAAGCAACGATTCCGGCAGGTTATCGATGCGCTGGCGGCGCTCTTCGAGAATGACCTCACGCTCTTTCAGCGCCTCTGCGTTAGAAACCGTCAGGCCGCGCATACGGTCGGCCTCCAGCTCCATGGCGAGCGGCAAGCGGTCTTTGGCAATGGTCACATAATAGGATGTCGCATCGCGCCCGGTGAACGCATTATGGTCGCCGCCGTTTTTACTCACCAGCCGCACATATTCACCGGCGGCGTGGCGCGGGCTGCCTTTGAACATCAAGTGCTCCATGTAATGCGCGAGCCCGGATTTTCCGCGAGGATCGTCCGCCGCACCGATACGGTACCACAGCATATGGTTCACCGCCGGCACACGGTGATTCGGCAACACAATCACCTGCATGCCATTTTTTAAGGTAAAGCTTTCAATCGGCTGTGTCGACGTGGACGCCGCTTGCACTGGCGATGCAAACGCCATCCCTGCCAGCAACCATGCCGCCAGGCGCAAGCTACTCGTCCCCTATCCAGCGCTTCAGCACACTCACTGGCCCACCGCCAGTTTCCGGTGTCTCGCCTTCGGTGACCGGCTTGCCTTCTTCCTGGTTTTTCTGGATGCGCGCCGCTTCATCCTTGGCCTTCACTACCGGTTCCTTATTGCCCGGCAGGGTCGTGACTTTATCCCACCACCCCTCTTCTTCGCGGGTGATTTGCTCGTTGATCTTGGTCTCGGTCAGGGTTTTTTTGACGTTCGGGTCAGCATTCGCGGTACCGGCCTTTTGCAGGAACACATTTTCTGCGGCACTGCTACCAACAGGCTTGGCCACCGGCGTGGAACTCACCGGCGTCACGCGGGTATCCACCGGCACAGAACCCGACTCGCCGCCCAGCACCAACGATGCCGCTTTATCGCGCGATGTCGGCATGCCACCACTATCAATGCTCGGCGGGCGCAAATCAAATTGCGGCGGCACCGCAAGCGGTGGTCGGGAAACAACACGGAACTCATCCGGTGCTCGGCGGTCAATGCCGAGTGTCTGTTTGACGGACGTATCGCCGCACGCCGCAAGCAGCAATGCTGCACACCCGGCAAGGCTCAAAGAAGATAGCTTCATGGTCATATCCTACGCTTTATTTCCGGGGCGAATCATACTCTCTATGCATAAAACTACAACCCCTATGAAAATACTGCTATCGGCAATGTTAAAGGCCGGCCAGTGAACCCCAAAGGCGTGGAAATCAAGGAAATCGGCAACGGCACCGAATTGCAGCCGATCGATGATGTTGCCGACGGCGCCGCCAACGACCAACCCGATACCAAGCATGGTGAGACGATCCGTCGCTTTCGCAAGCCATACCAGTAGAATTGCAACAATCATTGAAGCCAGCGCAATCAAGACTTCCGGCATACGCTGGGCTGAAAACATGCCAAAACTAATACCATGATTCCACACCATGACCAAATTGAAAAAACTGGTTACCTCAATCGGCGGCCGGTGCGGGAGCGCCATTTTGTAAAGCACGAACCATTTGCTGTACTGGTCGATCAGCACCGTGGCACATGCGATCAGCAACGCCCCGGCCACAATTTTCTTATTGGCGATCACGATTGCGCCTCCTGAATGTCATGTATGATTTGCGTTTTCAGCGCATCCAGTGAAGCGAATTTCTGTTCGTCACGCAAGAAACGCCGCAGCGTCACCTGCAAATAGTCGCCATAGAGGTTACCCGCTTCGCCAAACAGATGCGCCTCAAGGCGCGGACTGGTGCCGCCGACTGTCGGGCGCAGCCCGATGTTGGCCACGCCGCGCCGCTCGCCCAATCGGGCGCTGCGCGCCGTTACCGCATACACCCCGGCGCGCGGCAGGAACATGCCAGCAAGCGAAATATTGGCCGTGGGGAATCCCAGTTCGCGGCCGCGCTTGTCACCATGGGTTATATGGCCGCTGATACGAAAAGGATGACCAAACAACGCTTCTGCTCGCACCAGGTCACCTTCCGCGAGCGACTCACGAATGGCAGAGGATGAGATCACTCCGCCCGCATGCACCAGCGGTGCGATGGCATGGTAGCTGAACCCCTGCGCCGTGGCGACATCGGCAAGAAGGGCGCTGGTGCCGCCGCGTTTATGGCCGAAACAAAAATTATCCCCGGTCACCACATGACGAACGCCGAGTTTTTCTACCAGCAGGGCACTGACAAAGTCTCCGGCACTGGTGGCGGCAAGTGCCGCGTTGAAATGCGGCATGAACACGGCAGAAAACCCCATTTCACGCAACACGCTGAGTTTCTCACGCAGGCGCATTAGGCGAAGGCTGGGTGCATCAGGTTTAAAAAATTCACGGGGGTGTGGCTCGAAGGTGAGCACGGCAGAGGTACCCCCCTGCGTGCGTGCATGTGCCAGCGTTTCATCCAGGATCGCACGGTGGCCGCGATGCAACCCATCGAAATTCCCGATGGCCAGAGATGCGCCCCGGATGCTTTCAGGCAGCGCGGAAAGATCGCGGAAAAGCTTCATTTTCTGGACGGCACTTTGATCAGCGCCTCACCGTCAATCACCATGGTATCCTTGACAAAACACTGGGTGGACAGTGTGGCACGTTTCTTTTCCGCATTAAGTGCCGTGATGGTGACGACCGCATAGACGGTGTCGCCAACCCGTACAGGGGCAAGGAATTTAATGGTCTGACTCATGTAGATGCACCCCGGCCCCGGAAGCTTGGTACCAATCGCAGCCGAAATGAGGGAGGCGGTGAGCATGCCGTGGACGATGCACCCGCCAAACGGCGTGGCACGCGCATACTCTTCGTTCAGGTGCATCGGGTTGGTGTCACCGGACACGCCAGAAAAATTCCTGAGATCCGTTTCGGTGATGGTACGCGACACAGTCGCCTTCATGCCGATGGAAAGCTCCTCGAATGAAAATCCGTCGAGCGCGTGATGCATGCTGCTACGCCTTGCTTTCCGTATTGCTGCGGATATTAAGGTAAAGCAGTGCCGGAGCCGAAATATAAATCGACGAGTAGGTGCCAATGGCAACGCCAAATACCATCGCGCCGGAGAAGCTGTGGATCACGTCGCCGCCAAACAGGTAGAGCGCGAGCGATGCAAGCAGCGTCGTCGATGCTGTAAGAATGGTGCGTGACAAGGTTTCGTTGATCGACAGGTTAAGCAGCTCCATGATTTCTTTCTTTTTGAAGCGGCGGAGATTCTCGCGGATACGGTCATAGATCACCACCGAGTCGTTGATGGAATAACCGATGATGGTGAGGATGGCGGCCACCGCCGTCAGGCCAAACTCAAACCGGGTGAGCGCAAAAAACCCAAGCACCATGATGCTGTCATGCACGAGCGCGAGGATCGCACCGACGCCATATTGCCACTCGAAACGGAACCACACATAAATCATGATGGCGGTAAACGACAACAGCGTCGCAATGATGCCGTTTCTGATTAACTCCTGTCCCACCGTCGGGCCGACATAATCAACCTTGCGGTAGCTGATCGCGTGAGGCTGCTGTGCAGACACGATGGTTTTCACCCGCTCAATCACCGTCGCCTGATCATCTTTCCCGGTCACCTGAATGCGTATCATCACATCGTTCGGCGAGCCGCTGTTTTGCAGGGATATTTCCCCGAACTCGCCCGTGGAAAGTGCGGCACGCATGGCACCGAGGTCGGCCTCTTGCCCGGTGTGGATTTCCATCAGGACACCGCCGGTGAAATCGATGCCGAGGTTCAGGCCTTTGCTGGCAACAAGGCCAAGCGAGGCGATGGTGAGCAGGATCGAAATAATAAATCCGACCCAGCGCTTGTCCATGAAACCGAATGCGGGCTGATTGTGAAAAATCTGGAGTGTCATAAAATTTTACTCAACTGGGCTGATAAAAACAGGCGCAGGATAGTTACCTTGCCGCCAGATGGCCAGTCCTTTCTTCCATCCGCCGGAGGGCTTTCCCGGTCACTTTTGTTGCAAACTCCACCTCGTTGATCGTAACTGCCGGTGCATCCCACAGCGGAACATCCAGCTGCTCGCGACGAACATGGTCGTTGAAATGCTTCCGCATCAGGCCAGCCGTATCCTCAAGCAGTTTGTAAAGTACATATTCAGCGGCTGTGTCAGGCACCATTCCCAACCCGTCATCGGCAGGCACAGCATAGGTCAGGCGCAGCCCCCACTCCTGGCGGTCACGGTCACCACGCGATGGCACGCGTACACCCAGCGGATAAGGCTCGACGTCAAGCTGCTCCACTACCTGCCGTAGAGCCTTCAAATCCCGACGGCGGCGGGTGTGATGATGGTCGGTATTCCAGATGCGGTGGCCGATCAGGTCGCAGGCAATCGCCTTGAAATGATGGGCGATGTATTCAGCATCTTCCTGATCCATCGGCGTTAGGCCACAGCCTCAACAGCGATCACTTCCGGCACATAGTGCTTCAGCATATTCTCAATGCCGTTCTTGAGGGTAACCGTGGAGCTTGGGCAGCCCGAGCAGGAGCCGTGCAACTCAAGCGTCACAATACCGTCATTAAACCCGTGGAAGATAATATCGCCGCCATCCTGTGCCACAGCCGGACGCACACGGGTTTCGATCAGCTCCTTGATTTGTTTCACCAGCTCGGAATCATCTTCGTTGGCAGCGCTAGCCACAGGCGCTTTCCCGGCTTTGATGAGCACAGGCTTCCCGGCCACAAAATGATCCATGATCGCGGTAAGCAGAATCGGTTTCAGCGCTTCCCAATGCGACGCCTCGTCCTTGGTGACGGTGATGAAATCCGCTCCGAGGAAGATGGCACTCACACCCTCAACATCAAACAGGGTGCTCGCCAGCGGCGAGATGCTAGCGTCGTCCTTGCCGGTGAAAAATACCGTTCCTGTGGACATCACTTCAACGCCCGGGGTAAATTTCAATGTCAACGGGTTGGGCGTGGATTCAGTTTGGATAAACATAGTATTTTCCTTTGCGGTTGGTTGATATATAGTGCCTGCCACCAAAGGATTCAACCGTTTCCAAGGAGCCCGACCATGAAAAAAACCTTTCTTACCCTCACCGTTTCCAGCCTACTGGCCAGCAACGCCTATGCGCTTGAAATTGAACTGAATGGCATCAAAAACGGCGAGCGCATCCCCGACCGGTTCGCCTTTTGCGTGCCGGACGGCAAGGGGAAAACCCAAAATGGCGGCAATATCAACCCGCAAGTACGCTGGAAAGGGACGCCAAAAGGCACCAAATCATTCGCACTCCTCGTGGTTGATCCCGATGTGCCCGCCACATTCGACGATGCGAACCAGGAAGGAAAAACCATTGCCGAAGATTTCCCGCGCCAGAATTTCTATCACTGGGTATTGGTCGACATCCCCAAAGGATTGGCCGCCATCCGGCAAGGGCAGGATAGCGGCGGCCACGTTGAGGGCGGCAAGCCGACCGGCAAAACCAGCTACGGGGTGAACGGTAAAAACGATTATGCCAGCTTTATGAAAGGTACGTTCGGCGGCTATGACGGCCCCTGCCCGCCATGGAACGATGCGCGCCTGCACCGCTATCATTTCCGGCTCTATGCGGTTGATACCGAAACGCTCGGGCTTGCCGGCGACTTCACCGGCAAGGATGCGGAGGCCGCCCTTGCCAACCACACGCTGGCCATGGCAGAAATAATCGGGACATTCAGCAATGCCCAATAGGACGCTTAACTACGCCACGTCCTGCCTTATTTTTTGCCTGGTCGTCGTCGCGCTGTGCACAAATTTTGAGATGCTGCTTGGTGATGGCGATACGGCGTGGCACCTGGCGGCGGGCAATCTGATCCGCAGCAGTGGGGCGATCCCGGCGACCGATCCGTGGGCGTTTACCTCCGGCGGCGTGCCGTGGGTCAATCTGGCGTGGCTGTGGGACGTGTGGATGAGCTGGCTGCATGAGCGGTTCGGGTGGCATGGGCAGCTCGCATTCTTCAGCCTGTGCCATGCGCTGACGATGGTGGTGCTGTACCAGGCCTGCCTCCTGCGTTCAGGCAACGGCATGGCATCGTTCTTTTCCATGTTCCTGGTGCTGATTTCCATCCCACCCTTTTTGCGTTCGATGTGGGTGAGCAACCTGTTTGTGGCCACGCTGTTTCTGATCGGGTTGCTGATCGAGTATCGCGGCTGGCGCGTGTGGTGGTGGTATGCGATGCCGCTCGTAATGCCGCTGTGGGTGAATGTGCATGGCGGGTTCATTATCGCTTTCGTGGTACTCGGCGCCTTCGGGTTGCAAGCACTGCTGCGGAAAGACTGGCGCAGCGCCTCCCACATGACCGCAGCCGGGCTGCTGAGCATCGCTGCGCTCGGCATCAGCCCCTACGGTTATACGGGCGTGATCGACGTGGTGCTAAAAACATTTAATACCCCTGCCCTTGCCATTATCCCGGAATTCCAGCCATCGGCTTTCTCATGGAGCTTCCTGCTCACCTACCTCTACATTCCGGTGTTCCTGTTCTGCGCCATGCACCGTCAGGCAAAGACATCGCTGGCCGAGGCAATTCTTGGGTTCGGACTTATCCTTCCCGCAATGACTTCGATGCGCTACTGGACGTTTGTCTATTTGTTTTCCTGCCCGATCCTTGCCCAGTTTCTCACCAGCTACATCAAGAACAGCACCCGGCATGGCAATCCGGTGGCTATGCGTATTGCCGGACAGATGAAGCAGTCTCTGTTCGTCACCCATGCAAAGATGACCGGAGCTGGAATTTCACTGTTGATGCTAGGAGGTATGGCGCTGCTGTTTACCCCAGCAGCGGCGCGGCATTTCAAAATCGAAGGCTACGATCCGTACCACAACTTCCTGCCCGCCTACGAATTCGTACATACCCATTACCCCAAGCACCGCTTCCTCACCGATTATGTGACGGCAGCACCGTTCATCCTCATCTCCGGCGGGACGTTCCCTGTATTCATCGATGGCCGCGGAGAATCCGCTTATCCGCATTCGCTGGTAGAATCCTACGTCCGCATGTACAAAGGAGAAAAAGACTGGGAAACCATTCTCGATACTTACCGCATTGACGGGGTGGTACTATTTAATTTTGAACTCCGCTTGCCAGCATTATTTCGGGATCGCAAGGGATGGAAAAAAGTGTTTGAGGATAAAACGTCGATCGTGTTTGTGCGTGAATAACACGCACATAAGCAAAAAAAATCCCCGCAGGTGACGCCTGCGGGGATTTTTGTCGATCGGCTCGTAAATTAAGGAGACGTCGTGGTACAGCCGGAAACGACCGCGCCACCGCCGGAACCAGCACCCATCGTATCCACGATTTGCGCGGCGCCAAATACGATCGCCACACCGATACCAACGATCATCGCCATACCCCAGGATACTTTACCCAGGAGTGCGCCGATACCGATCACGGTGATCGCGATGGTGGCCAACCCTTTACCAGTGTTACCGGTGAACCACAGAGCAACCGTACAGAGTACGTTACCCATGCGGGTATTAGTGGCATGCGCCATGTCAGGCAACAGCATGACAAACGCAGCCAGCACCACGAGCAGGCTAGCCTGCCAGTAAAGCGCCAAGTCTTTGTTTTGAGTTTTCATAACAATACCTTTTTGTAGTCTTAGTTAAAAACACTTGTGTCCCTGGGAACAAGTCCGTCTCACAAGCATCCGCCCGGGAATATCCCGGACAAGACAACGGTACCATACGGGGGAAGCCTTTACAAAACGTAAATGATGAAGCTTTTATGACAGTCGCCCAAAGGCTTGTTAATAAATACCGATTCCGCTTGCATCCAGATGTGGAATAGTATAGGTTCAGCGCGGGTTTTAGTTGGGAACTCTTATCTTCCAAGTGTGTGGCCGATGGCCACCTCGCCTTCTTAAGGCGTTGATTGATCGGCATTATTGCTTGTCCTTCCTTCGTTTGACAAAGAGTTTGAACAGGTGGTTTCCGTAGGGAGCCGCTATGGAACAAAGCTCTTTTTTCGCGACTCCAGATTGTCTGGTGCCGTACAAACGATTGTATTACAAGGATCAATTATGCAAGATTTTACCTCTCTCAACCTCCCCCCACAACTCATGACGGCACTCGCCAAAATGGGTTTCGCCACCCCCACCCCGATTCAAGCCAAATCGATCCCGCAAGCCCTCGAAGGCCGCGATATCCTCGGTTCCGCCCAAACCGGCACCGGCAAAACCGGGGCATTCGGCATCCCGCTGGTCAACCGCCTACTCACCAACCCACGCGGTTCGGCGCTCGTACTTTGCCCCACCCGCGAACTGGCCGTTCAGGTGTTACAGCAATTAAAAGCCATGGCCGGAAGCGCGTCGGGCATCAATTCGGCGCTGCTTATCGGCGGCGAGTCCATGCCGAAGCAGTTGCAAGAATTACGCCTGCGCCCACGGATCATCGTTGGCACGCCAGGCCGCATCAACGACCATCTGGAACGTGGATCACTGATGCTGCACGATGCGAACTTCCTGGTGCTCGATGAAACCGACCGTATGCTCGATATGGGTTTTGGCCCGCAGCTCGACCGCATTTTCAAGTTCCTCCCGGCCACCCGCCAAACACTGATGTTCTCAGCAACGCTGCCCGACAACATCGTAAAAATTTCGCAGAAATATTTGAAAGACCCGGTGCGTGTTGCTGCTGGCGAAGTATCGAAACCGATTGCAAAAATTACCCAGGAAAATATTCAAGTCACTGACGAGAACAAATACGACCACCTGCTCAAGCAGCTTGAAACCCGCGACGGCTCGATCATCGTATTCGTGAAAACCAAATGGGGTGCTGAGAAACTGGCGAAACGCCTGCGTTCAGCCAAGCACAGCGCCGACGCCATCCATGGAGATTTGCGCCAGAACCAACGCGACAAGGTGATTAAATCCTTCCGCGAAATGAAGCACCGTATTCTGGTCGCCACCGACATCGCGGCACGCGGCCTCGATATCCCGCACATTGAGCACGTTATCAACTATGACCTGCCGCAAGTGGCGGAAGATTACATCCACCGCATCGGCCGTACCGGACGTAACGAAGCCGAAGGTGCTGCGGTGAATCTTATCACCCGCGCCGATGGCGAAAAATGGGGCGCGATTGCCAAGCTGCTCGATCCGGAAGCCTATAAGAAACTTCAGGCCGAACAGCGCACCAACCAGAAAATTGCCCACAGCAACAAGCCGGGTTCTAGCAATGGCAACAGCAACAAACGTCGCCGTTTCCGTTCAGGCTCAAAACCAGCCGCCAAGCGCGCATAACCATCACCCCCGGGCAGCACCTGCCCGGGGATACGTTTATTGTGTGCAATACCCCATCGCAACTGGCGCATGGCGTGTAAGCGCGTCCAGAATGTGCGTATCCTCCGCCGTTTCTTTTTCTGCCTCCTGAATACCGGATGCCGAATGCCGGATGCTTTCATACCTCAGCACCGTGATATGCGATTGGTGTTCCATAATCCGGGTAACCATCAGCTCCAGTATCCGCGCTTGCTTTTCGAGCAGCGGCATTGACGCCTGCACAAGCGCTTTTATTTCCGGCCAATAGGCGACGGCATTGGGCAGCTCGCCACGGCTGATCGGCAAATCGAGCCGGCGCCATGAGCGGATCACCGGCAGCGGATGACGGATCACGGCACGGATGTCAAATCTTCCAAGCGCGATAAGCTCCGGAAGCACCGCGAGGTACGGAGCGTTATGTTTAATGGCCAGTGTAAAATCCGGCGGCAGGCCGGGACGTAGCAAATCATGTATTACAAATTTTGTTTTCGTTCCGGATTCGTAATAATTAGTGAGCGCCGCGCCATTCTCCGCCCGGCGGTCAGGCACCGGAGTGCCTGCCAATAATTTCTCGCGCAGGCGGAGGAAGTCCGTAGCGATCGCACCAACAAACCCGGACGCATCAAGGCTCGGGTGCGGGCGATGCCACTCCGGCTCATTGAGGCAAACAGTGTTTGGTTCGGCTTCGAGCAGACTTGCGGCGAGCGTCGTGCCGCTGCGCGGAATGCCGGTGAGGATGATATCACGCGCCATGCGGCTCGCGCCCAAGCAGCTGGCCTAACTCCCGCAACCAGGCGGTTTTGAAGGCATCGTAACGGTAGAGCGCCGCCGTCGCCTGGCCGGCTTCAGCACAGGCGGCCGCGAGTGTTTCATTCTCAAAGGCGCGCTGCACCATTTCCGGCACGCGACGCAAATCACGGATCGTGCCAACCATGCAATTCTGTCCGGGGCGCATGTAATCGCGTCCGGCAAGCCCATCGATGCCGGTCACCATCGTCCCCATCGCCATCGCCTCAAGCGGTACGAGGCCGAAACCTTCCGCAAGCGACAAATTAACGAGGTAGCGCACCGAACCGAGCCGCCGCAAAAATTCCGTGTGGCTTAAGCCACGCCCCTCAATGACCTGCGACAAGTCGATGGACGGCGCCGTTTTGCTTAGGCGATGGCGCAGCACATCGAGCAATATTTTATGTTCGCGGGACGGATTCTTCATATACACCAGCGCCGAACCTTCCGGACGTTCGTGCCATGGCGTAACCGGCAGATTGCTCGGCTCGATGAAGGCGGGAATCACCGGTGTGGTGATGCCGTAAAGCGCGTGCACATAGCGCGACACGAGCTGACTTACCGAAATATAAAGATCGAAGTGGCAATCGAGCAGCAGGAACGTCCGGAAATCCTGCACATACATCACTTTTTTCCCGGGAAGGCGGAGGCCGAACAGGAATTGCGAGAAAGACGGATTGACCACCAGCACGTCATCCTTGGTGATGGATTTCTCCATCTCGCTAACGCCGATAGTCGGGAACTCCATCTCGTAGTCGAAAATTTTCTCGCCGGTATCATAGATATGGGCGTCAACCGGCTCATAGCCAAAATGCCGGGCAAGCAGCAGGCCTATATGGTAGGCCATGTAGGCGCCGCCGGTCTGGATTTTTGCACCCACGATATAAACTTTTGGCATGTGCTTCCTTTTTGCTATACACAGCGTTAAGCCACAAAACCATCAACAGTTCAACGATAACCCACCCATGCGCCGCCGCCGATTTTATTCTTATCACCCCCTCGTCAAGGCATTGCTGATATTCCTGCTGCTGCCATATGTGTTGTCGGTGCCGTACCAACTGATCCACCCGCCTTCGACATTGATGCTCTATGACCTCGCGAAACTCCGACTGCCGGATCGCGATTGGGTTGGGCTGGATGCCATATCGCCTAATCTAGTGAAAGCGGTTATTACCTCGGAAGACAGCGCGTTCTGCGAACATTGGGGATTCGATTTTGACCAGCTGAAGAAATCGTGGCACAAGGCGCAGAAAAACGACGCACCGGTGAAGGCCACCTCGACCATCACCCAGCAGCTCGCCAAAAACCTGTTTCTCTGGCATGGGCGGTCGTGGCTCAGAAAGGGGCTGGAAATACCCCTCACCTTCTGGCTGGAGATGACCTGGAGCAAGCGGCAGATCATTGAAACCTACCTGAACGTCGTGGAATGGGACGATGGGGTCTATGGCGCAGAAGCCGCGGCACGGCATTATTTCGGCAAATCGGCGCGCAGCGTGAACATCGCACAGGCCGCGCTACTGGCCACCACTCTTCCAAACCCGGCAGAGCGCAACGCTGCCCACCCTGGCCCCGCACAGGCGATCATGTCGGCGCAACTGGTTGGCCGCGCGCTCAGAAGCACACCTGACCTCACGTGTATTCGCTAATAATTAGCAACCCAATTACACTTTACTTTCAGACGGCAACTGGCTAACTAAGTGGCAATTAGATTCTGGAGCGTCCCCGACTAGCGCCATTGAGGCGCGCAGCCCGTGCGGCGCCAAGGAAAAAACAAAAATCGCACTTTTTGTTTTTTCCTGAGCACACATTTTAGGAGAAATATTATGGCGGGTGAAATCATTGTTCCAAGCTTGGGCGAGTCCGTTACCGAGGCGACGATTGCCAAGTGGTTCAAGAAAGTTGGCGATTCCATCACGGCTGATGAACCGCTGGTTGAGCTGGAAACCGATAAAGTCACCATGGAAGTAAACGCCCCGGCCTCCGGCGCGCTGAAAGAAATCAAGGTGCCGGAAGGCAAAACGGTGAGTGTCGGCGCGTTGCTCGGCACCATCGATGTCAACGCCAAGGGCGCCGTGCCCGCTGTGAAATCGGCAGCGCCCGCCACCCCGGCCAATGCTGCACCGGCTGCAGCACCTGCCGCTGCGCCGCAGGCAGGCCCCGCCGCACGCAAACTGATGGATGAAACCGGCGTGAAACCAGCTTCCGGCTCCGGCAAAGATGGCCGCGTGACGAAGGGCGATGTACTCTCAACGGCGAACAGCCCGGCTGCAGCGCCAGTTGCAACTGGCGTGCGCGCAGAAGAACGCGTCAAAATGAGCAAGCTGCGGCAGGTGATCGCCAAGCGCCTGAAGGAATCGCAGAATACGGCGGCGATCCTCACCACTTTCAACGAAATTGACATGAGCAACGTGATTTCGCTCCGCGCCGATTACAAAGACCTGTTCGAGAAAAAATACGGCCTGCGCCTTGGCTTCATGGGCTTCTTCGTGAAGGCGGCCTGCGCGGCACTCAAGGAAATCCCCGCCGTGAATGCAACCATCGACGGCGATGAAATCATTTATAAAAACTACTGCGATGTTGGCGTCGCCGTGGGCACCGACCAGGGGCTGGTTGTGCCGGTAGTTCGCAATGCCGATTCAATGTCGATCATGGAAATTGAAGCGGAAATCGCCCGCCTTGCCGCCAAAGCCCGCGAAGGCACGCTTGCCATGTCAGATCTTTCCGGCGGCACCTTTACCGTATCCAATGGCGGCGTCTACGGCAGCCTGATGAGCACTCCGATTATCAACCCGCCGCAATCGGGCATCCTCGGCATGCACAAGACCGAGGAACGGCCTATTGCCATTAAAGGTCAGGTAGTGATCCGCCCGATGATGTATGTGGCGCTGTCTTATGACCACCGGATCATCGACGGCAAGGAGTCGGTGACGTTCCTGGTTCGCATCAAAGAAGCCATCGAAGACCCGCGCAGGCTGCTGCTTGGGCTATAATCCGGCCTTTAACACTTGAAATTTGTTAAATTTGTACTATATAGTTAACCAATAGCATCCATTGGCGGCTGCTTGACGGTCGCCGTTGAATTACATCAGGAGTTTTCCCCATGCGCCGTTTGTTGGTTATTTCTACGATTCTCGCCTTGTCTACGAATGCAGCCCTTGCTCAGGATACGCCGGTGTTCAAGCCGCTCGATCCCAGCATGCAGGTTGCGCCCATTACGGCGACACCTGCGCCAAGTCCCACGGTAGCCACTCCAGCACCGGCTCCCGCTGCTGCACCTGCGTCACTGCCGGTTGCGCGCAATGGCGAGGTCATTGATTCGGTCGGTGGCGGCGCCATTCCGTCCCTTCCGCTCGAATTGACCACGGAAAATGGCGTGTCATATATCTCCGGCGGCATCGGCGATGAAGAAAAAGACCAGCTAAAAACGCAGGAGGGTCAGTTCAACCTGCGTCTGCAAATTGTCGGGCTGAACGGTGAGTTCTTAAGCGATGTACGGATGGTACTTAAAGATGCAAAGGGCGCAACGCTGGTCAGCATGAATGACGCCGGCCCCTTTGTGTATATGCAGGTAGCACCCGGACAGTATTCAGCCGAACTGATCCGCGTCAACGGCAACAGCAAAACCAGCACCCTCAAAGTTCCGGCCAAGGGCGCGCTAAAAACGGCGATCCGGTTTTAGGATCGTCCCAGCGTGCTGCAAATCGCCTGCGTCAGGTCGGCACGGTTCAGCGTGTAAAAATGTAAATCCTCGCAGCCGAAGTCCATGAGCTTGTGGCATTGCTCGGCAGCCACATCCACCGCCTGCAGGAACCGTGGTTCCGGCTTATCTTCCAACCCCTCAAACCGCTGCTCTAGCCAGACGGGTACACTCGCCCCGCACATGGCGGAGAATTTTCTGACCTGCGCTAAATTACCCACCGGCAGAATACCGGGAATGACGGGTATCGTAATACCGGCCTTCCGCACCCGCTCGATGAAACGGAAATAATGCTCGACATCGAAGAAATACTGGGTAATGGCACGCGTGGCGCCAGCGTCGATTTTCATTTTCAAATAGTCGATATCGGCATCAAAACTTGCGCTATCGGGGTGTTTTTCCGGAAATGCCGCCACAGAAATTTCAAAATCGGCAATGCGCTTTAGTCCCGCCACCAGGTCACAACTATAACGGTAGCCTTCCGGATGCGGCGCGTAGGACGACGCGCCTTGCGGCGGGTCGCCGCGCAGTGCCACAATATGTTTTACCCCAGCGTCCCAATAGGCGCGCGCCACGGCATCAACCTCGGCACGGCTGGCATTAACGCAGGTCAGGTGGGCGGCGGGCTTTAGGGAAGTATCTTTGGCCAGTTTGGCGACAATGTCATGGGTGCGTTCGCGGGTAGAGCCGCCAGCACCGTAGGTTACTGAGACAAACTCCGGAGCAAGTGGCGCAAGCGTCTGCACAACCTCCCACAGCTTGGCCTCCATCTCCGCTGTCTTGGGCGGGAAAAACTCGAACGACACACGGGGCGGCGTGCGGTTAAATCGTGTGGCAGGTAGCGTATCGGTCACCGCGCAAATCCTTTGTGGCGTTTGTGCAACAGGCACGTAAAATGTTGGTTATGCCCCAACACATCACGTTTTTTTTATGAATTACCCATGTACTAGAACACTAAATTAACTATAACAAGTCAATATAGCGTTAGACAGATTACGTTCAGGAGATACCATGACCTTTGCTACACCGAACCGCTTTAAACTCGCGATGGTTGCCGCCGCAGCTCTGCTGGCAACTGCCTGTGCTGCCGTTGATGGCAGTGAGAATGATCCGTGGGAACCGTTTAACCGCGGCATGTACCGCATGAATGACGTGATTGATGGGCTGGTTCTGAAACCCATCACCCAGATTTACCGTGGCGTCATTCCTGAACCCGGCCAGAAAGCCGTGCATAATTTTGTGCTGAACCTGCAAGAGCCGATCACATTCGGTAACTCAGTGCTTCAGGCTGATCCGCAAAACAGCTTCACCTCTCTCTGGCGCTTCTTGCTAAACAGCACCGTGGGTGTCGGTGGCCTGTTTGACGTGGCAAGCGCTGTCGGCCTGATTGAGCGCCGCACCGATTTCGGCCAGACGCTGGCGCTGTACGGTATCGAATCCGGTCCCTACCTGTTCCTGCCGATCCTTGGCCCCTCCAGCGCACGTGACGGGCTCGGTCGAATTGCCGATGCGTTCATGCACCCGGCAAGCTATGTCGATAACACCGGCACGTCGGTTGCACTGTGGACAATCACAGCAGTTGATACGCGCTCCGACCTGTTCGATGTGATCGAAGACGTCCGCAAGTCGTCACTGGATCCTTATGTCACCTTCCGCAGCGCCTACTCGCAGCGCCGCGCAAACGATATCAAAAAAGCGCGCGCAGCACGTAATGCGGCCTGGGAAAAAGCAAAAGGCAGCCAATGCGGAAAATAACCGGGCGGTTCGCCGCGCTTGCCTGCGTTGCATTGCTGCTCGCTGGCCAACAGGATGCCGTTGCCAAGCAAAGCGGTGCGGCGGCCTATATCGAGTCTGTCGGGCATCAGGCGCTAGCAACGATCAGTGACAAAGCGCTCTCCAAAGACAAGAAGCAAGCGACCCTGGAAAAAATTTTCAAGGGAAATCTCGATTTTGAATGGGTGGCGAAGTTCGTCATGGGGCGCTTCTGGAAACAGGCAACAGATGTCCAGAAGAAACGCTATCTGGCAGCCTACACCGAATTCCTGACCAAGAACTACACCGCTCGCTTTTCCGATTATACCAGCGGCAGTTTTAACGTCACCGGCGAACGTCCGCTTGAGTCGGGTGAGTCGGTAGTCAGCATGGAAATCGTTTCCAGCAATCAAGGGGAGCCACCGATCCTGATCGACTACAAAGTGCGTAAATCCGGCGGCAGCTTCAAAGTCTTCGACATTATCGTCGAGGGGGTCAGCCTGCTGACCACCCAGCGCTCCGAATTTGGCTCAGTGCTCAATAAAAGCGGCATTGACGGCCTGATCGCCCAACTTGAAGCCAAATAGCGCCCCTTGTAATTCTCTGCGATCCACGCTACAATCGGCACCTGAACGGTACTGCCCGGTTCGTCAGGCACAATTGTCCTTGGACCGATAATCTTCTCGTAGGGAACTGTCACTAGTGGGGGTCTTGCCCTTGCATATATGGTGCCCACCTTAACTTACGGGTCGCATGCGACTTGTTTCGCCAACGGCCAGGGTGGTTCCGTTCATTTTTAGATGAAGCCTACCTCACCTCCACCTGATCGGCGATTTTCTCAATCCGCACCGCAAGCTCCGTCAGGGTCTCGAGCATGACTGCCTCTAACTCACCGACTTTGCCAGCATCACCCGGTGGGCGCATCTGGCCAAGGCGCTGAGTCAGGCCGCGCACCTCCTTGCCAAGCCTATCAATTTCTTTTTTATTCTCAATTGCTTCATCCGACATCATGAGGCCGGCAAGCACCAGCGCCATCACCTCGCCGGGGTTACCCCCCATCTGGTAGGCTAGCTGGTTGATCCGTTCGTCCAGATCGAAGGACAGAGAGCGCAGATGCTCTTCTTGCCCGTCATCGCAGGCAATTTGGTATTCTTTGCCGTTAATCCTAATCGGTACCGCGCTCATACGCCCTCATATAATTCATTATTAATCAATATGTTGTTGTTGATGCTAGCATAGATTACAGCCCGTTCACATAAAAAAATGCCATTGTCACATTAGTTTCACGCAGATTTAAGCCATTTTGCGTTAAAGTAAGGGGGTAACAATAGGTTTGAAGAATATTATGGCCGATCCAATTCCAGAAGACAGCTCGCTATCGGTTCGCGAATCCATTCGCGCCCGCGTTTTTAGCGCAACGCAAACCGGCATCTACGAAAAAATCGAGGACGAAAAAAGCGCCATCCGCAGCGCCCGCGTCGAAGAAGGCGATAGTTTTTTCGGCATCATGTGGAAAGTGCTGAAGAGCTTTATTTTCTCCATCGCCGAAATGCTTGGCTTCGACAAACAGCTGGCTGAATTCTTCGGTATGCCAATTCCGGACAATAAAGAGGTGGATGCCGTTTCCAACCAGGTCGCCAATACGGTGAGCAAGGCGCTGACCGATAAAGAGTTCACCTATGGCAGCCGTCAGGAATTTGAAGAAAAACTGACCGCGCGCCTCACCGCTGACCTGACTGGGATTCAAACGACCATTCCCTCATTCGAGTCACGCATTGGCGAAATTGCCGCGACTGCCGCCGCCAATATCACCCGCGAAATGTCCGGACAGTTCGACAATGAAGGCAAGGTCATTGCCAAATTCGCCAACCTGAATGCCACCGAAATTACCGCAGCCCAATCATTCTCCGATAGCCTCACCGCCACCGTGTTCCGTCTGAGTGCAGAGCAGAAGAAACAGCTGACGCAGGTGACCGGGAAACCAAAAATTGAACAAGTCGATATTGATACGCTGGCAACAGCGCTTGCGCCGAAATTCATCGAACTGCAGAACCGGAAAGCTGAGCTTACCGGAGACGCGGCGTTCGCCACGGTTTCCCGCGAAATCCGCGAAACATTGATCCAGCAGCAAGGCGCCATCAACGCCGCAACCGGCATGAAGCTCGATAATGCCGGGATGACAGTGCTGGCCGACCGCATTACCGTCGGCTTCATGAAAGAACAGCTGGGGCAAAACACCGTGCCCGATGCGTTCCTTGCAACACAGCAGGAACATGAGAAGGCCATTGTGAAAGCGCAACTGGATAAGAAAATCCCGGCGCAAGTGGCCGAGGGTATCAAAACCATTACGGCGTCCGGTGTGTTGGATTTCTACGATAACACCAATATTCTCAGTGCGCGGACTTATCCCGGTGCCGTCAGTGCCCGTACAACCTTCTATGCCAAAGACAGCAACGGCCATTACCAACTCAAGAAGCCCCTGGAGCAGTTTGCACCGAATGAGCAAGCGGCGATTCGGCGGGCGCAGAATGAGCTGTATCAATTTGCCGTCGATAATCAGATGTCGCTGACCAATGACCAACGCCAGAGAATCGGGCACATCGTTGCCGATGCCACCACGAAGACACTCGCCGATCCGGCCAATAAAGACGTGGATAAGGACACTCTGGCAACCACGCTGCAAACCAATATCCGGGCAGCGCTCGAAGCACAGAAAAAAGCCCTGAGTGATATGGCGCCCAAAAACACCATCGACACCATCAATAGCAATAACTCGGACAGCAAAGTAAAATACGATATCTTCTCCGTGATCGCCAAAGGCTTTGCTGATATGGTGAAAGATGAAAAAAGTGGAGCGTTCGAGCAGCTCGATGCCGCCCGCAAGGCTATGCCGTCGGCGGCGCCACAAAACCAGGAAGTGACGTCCATCATCGACCCAGCGCTGGAGAAATCACGCCAGCAATTCGTAGAAGGCTACAATCCGCCGTCACCACCGCCGCCCGCAGGTGTTGTCCAAGCACAAACGACACCCATCGCGCCGAAGGGCTTTGAGCATACCGTCTGATTCGCCATTCTCCTCCGTTATCCCATCATCCCGACCTTTTACCTAAGATGGATTGCTTCGCTATGCTCGCAATGACACAATAACCTGTCATTGCGAGGAGGCGTAGACGACGCGGCAATCCATCTGTCTAAACCCTGCAATATGAAGGCAGTAGCCTGAATAAGCCGTGGCGAAGCAAAAAGAATGGTCATGCAAGCGCAGGAGCGCGAGCCAGCCATGAGCGCATTTCATGCGAATGCCAGCAGGCATTCCCGGAAATATTTTAAAATTACCCCTTCCGTGACGTCACAACCCCATGGGACAATCTCCCTGAGGGCGGCAGTTGGGCTGAATGCAACGGCATATCTCCCCGCCCTAACGAAAGGAGAAATCGCCTATGCACGAACCACGAATCACGCAGAAGTAACTCCGGCTTTGGGACGGAAGCTTGGCTTCAGGACGGGCACCGGTACGGAAAACCGGAAATGAATCAATTAGCGCATCTCACGCGTCATCAGGAATTCAACATCTGGAAAATCTTTCTGGATGCGGTCTAAGTGCCATGCGTTGGGCGCAAGGTAAGCCAGGTGCCCATGCGAATCCTCGGCGAGGTTGTATTTATTCTTCTCGGTGAACGCATCGAGTGACTTCTTGTCTTTGGCTTTCACCCAGCGTGCCGTCGTGTATTGCACCGCCTCAAAGCTGCCCTTCACGGAATATTCCGACGCAAGTCTTGACGCAATCACATCGAACTGCAACTGGCCGACGACACCGATGATCCACGGGCTGCCATCGAGCGGCTTGAAAATCTGCGAGGCGCCCTCTTCCGATAATTGTTCGAGCGCGGCTTTGAGCTGCTTGGATTTCAACGGATCGTCGAGCCGCACCCGCTGGAATAATTCCGGCGCGAAGCTTGGGATGCCGGTGAAATAAATTTTCTCGCCTTCGGTGAGCGCATCACCGATCCGCAAGTGACCATGACCGGGAATCCCGATGATATCGCCCGGCCAGGCTTCTTCTGCAAGCTCGCGTTCACGGGCAAGGAACATCACCGGATTATTGAGCGCCAACGTTTTTTCCGATCGCACGTGGAAGGCTTTCATCCCGCGCGTGTACTTGCCGGAACAAATCCGGAAAAAGGCAATGCGGTCACGGTGATTCTTATCCATGTTGGCCTGGATCTTGAACACGAAACCGGTGAATTTTGGTTCTTCCGGAGCGATGGTGCGCGGGTCGGCGGCCTGAATACGCGGCGCGGGCGCAAATTCACACAGCGCTTCCAGCAGTTCGCGCACACCAAAATTATTGATCGCCGAGCCAAAGAAAACGGGGGTCACGTGGCCTTCGAGATAATGCTCGCGGTCGAACGCCGGGTAGATGGCCTTGACCATCGCTACCTCTTCGCGAAACTGCTTAAGCTCGGCCTCGGGAATGAAAGCATCCAATTTTGGATCATCGGCACCGTTAAATTTCATGGACTCGCTGATGTGATCGCCTTGCTTGCTATCGAACAGGTAGAGCGTATCGGTAAAGACGTTGAACGAACCGCGAAACCGCTCGCCTACGCCGATCGGCCAGGTGATCGGACAGACGGTCAGCGCCAGCGTTTTCTCGATCTCGTCGAGCAGCTCGAACGGGTCTTTGGTCTCGCGATCCATTTTGTTGATGAAGGTGATGATCGGCGTGTCGCGCAGGCGGCAGACCTCGAACAGTTTCAGCGTCTGCGCCTCGATCCCCTTCGCACCGTCGA
>CAZFKP010000010.1:0-76575 GCA_964518725.1 uncultured Rickettsiales bacterium
CAGAAATCGTGCCGCTGCCGCCGCCGATGGTGATGTCGCCGCCGCCGGTGGTGAGCGAACCGGTATAGACATAACCCGTGCCGCCGTCGCCGCTGCGCGATTTAAGCGTGATACTGCTGCCGGTGATGGACGATGAATTGAAAGATACGTTGGAAGAGAGATACCCAACCAGGATATTGCCTGCGGCGGTGATGGTGACTGGTGCACTACCGCTGCTGCTGGTGCTGACGGTGCTTGTCTGAATGCTGCCGGCGCTGTTGGTAAGGGTGATGGCGGCATTGGTCGTAACCACATTACCAAGTCCGGTATTTCCGGTCGTGGCGTTCAGCGTGATCGCGCCATTGGTGGTATAGAGGTGGGTAGTGTAAGGATTTGAGGTGCTTGCACTGCCGGTAATATTAGCCAGTCCGGTCAGGTCAATCGCCGAGTCGGTGGTCTGGATGTAGCGGTACGTCGAATACATCCCGGCGCCGGTAGCCGCGAGCGTGATCGTGCCGCTATAGGTGCTGCTGCCGTTATAGCCGAGGCGGGAATAAGTGTCGTGGTGGGTAACAAGATAAATGCCATAATTACTGCTGCCGCTGCCGGCCGTGCCGGAAAGGGTGATGGCGCCGGAGCCGGTGCTGGTGATGTTATAGGTGGCATAGTTACTGTTATCGCCATAGGTAGAGGTGGCGCCGATACCGAAGTTGTTATTGCCTGCGCTGCCGCCGGTGCCGTAAATGCTCACTGTGCCGGTGCCGCTGGTGGTCATGGAGGCCGAGCTCGCACTATTGGCATTGAGATATACGCCGTAGTTTCTGGAGTTATTGCCGCTGCTATAAGCGCCGCCCTGACCGTTGATGATGATGCTGCCGCCGCCGGCGCTGATGCTGCCGCGCACGTTGACGCCATATTGCGTGCCGCTGCTGCTGTTGCCCACGGCATAGCCGCTGCCCGCGATGATGGTGCCGCTGCCGCCGCCGATGGTCACATCACCGCCCGCCGTGGTGATGCCTGCGGTGGCCACATAGCCGGTGCTGTTGCCGTCATTATCGGCTTGCAGCAGCAAATCGCCACCCGCCAGGGTGATAGAAGCATTGAGTGTGATGTTGCGTGCGGCGGTTAAGGTGAGCGAACCGCTGCCGGTGGTGGTGATGGCGCTGGAGAGCGTGATGTCGCCCGAGCCGCCGGAACCGTTGGTGTTGACTTCGACGTCGCCGTTGCCATCCAGCGTCCCTTTAATGGTTGCAGCATAGGCCGCGTCAATGGTCACGTCGGTCGGGTCAAGCAGCCATTTACCGCCCTTGCCGATGATGACGCTGCCGCCGTTTAAGTTCAGAGTGTGGTGACCCGACGTCTCCACAAAACCGCCGCTGCCACCGTTTGCGCCTTTGGCTTCGATATGGCCGCCGAAGTCGGTGGTGTCGTCGGACCAGACGATGACGCGGCCGCCGTCGCCGTCCACCGTGGCGTTGGCCAGGATGACGGTATCTTCATCGAGCGAGGTGTTGCGGGCGCGGCGGGTGGTGCCGGTGCCCTGGTATTCACCGCCGATGCGTACATTACCGCCGCCTTGGGAGCCATTGCTGTTGATGAGTGCACCAATGAGGCTGATGTCCTGCCCGGCCAGCATATCGATATTGCCGCCGGTGGTTGCGCCGTCGGAGATATAAGAACCGGAAGCGTAGAGTGAAGCATTGTCGCCACCTTCGATAATAATATCGCCGCCCTTTCCCGAATCACTGGAAACATTTAGCCATGCAGCAGGATCGGAGCTATATACATTGTCGAAAGCAATATTAATCGCACCACCGACCACCCGTCCACGCGCATCCAGTTGGCCAAGGATATCTACATCACTCGCCGCGATATCGATCGATCCACCAATACCGTCCGTACCTTCAGCGGTCATCAAACTGCCGCCTTCAACTAAAATATCGCGTCCACGACGCAAATTAGTCACCGGATCAAGACCAATGCGAATAGTGCCGCCGCTTCGGCCACGGACACTCAGGCGGCTATTATTGCGAATCGCAACATGATCAGCATAAAAGACAATATCGCCGCCCTGACTGATTTCAGATTCCGATTTGTAACTGCCTTGTACATCAATAGTGGCGTCATCTTGTGCCGCAACGATCCGTATCGTCCCGCCGTTGCCTTGAACACCACTAACGCTGACGGTGCTATTGGCGCCATCAGCGTAGACACCGGAGAACAATACGTTGACTAGCCCGCCCGTGTCGCCGCTGGCATCTAGTGTGCCAAATTGGTCAACGTGGTCGGCAGCAATCTCAATGCTGCCACCCGTGTCACCAGTATTATTACCGCGTGCCAATACCCGGCCAGTGTTTTTTATCTTACCTTGGCTAGCAAACAGGCGGATCGTTCCCCCCTGCTGCATAAAGCTATCGGCTTTGAGTTCACCGGTATTGACCACCAACGCATCCACCGCTGCACGCGCGGCAATTGCCGTCAGCTCAATCCGGCCGCCTTGTGCAGCAATGATGCCACTATTTTCAATTAATTGTTGTTGCAAATCCCCCGTGACCACCACCCGGCTGATACCGTCACCTGCAAAATCGAGCGTGAACGCATCACCCGATGCCAGCTGTACTTTACCAAGCGTAGCGGTAATCACGCCATGGTTCTGCACATTCGACCCCACCAGCCCCACCAAACCAGCATCGGCCACTGTGATCGTGCCTGAATTGATGATCTGAGCGTTTGCATTGCCTGCCAAATTGAAGCGCAATTGCTGATCATTCATGAAGCGGTCATTATCGATATCCGAACTGCTGACCACCAGACTGTTGACGTTGACCTGTGACGTGCCGTTAAAAATGACACCATTCGGATTGACTAGGATGATTCGACCGTTAGCATCCAGCTGGCCACTGATTTGGCTTGGCTTATTGTCGCGGATACGGTTCAGTGCAATCGAGCTGGACGACGGCTGAATAAAATGCGTGCGCTCGCCCTGCGCGATGTCGAAACTACTCCAGTCGATAATCGCCTTGTCGGTGGCCTGAGTCACCGTTACGGTATTTCCTGCCTGCGCTATGCTTGCGCTACCACCGACTACTGCACCGCCCTGCGGGTTGGCATAGGCAACGCCAGGCGCGGCAGCCAACCCACACAATACGGTCGTCTGTAGCAATTTATGTCGCAATGTGCTCTGCATCATTAAATACGTTCCCCATTACAAATTTCATTCTGGAACAAATTGGTTAATTGATTAATAAAATTTTTTGGAATAATGGTTAAATATTCTATATGCACGCAGAATATCTATTCTCATAAAATGACGTACAATCAACTGTTATATAACTATTAAATTTATTATTATTGATCGACAAATAGGAGGTTGGTCTATAAAATAGTTAAATACATCTATGGCTCGCAATCGGTTCATCTCATCAAAACTGGCAGCTGCAGCTTTATTGATTGTGCCGGATGGATAATCAACCTCCGCTAATATCGTCTGAACACTGTAACTCACGTCAATAACCCTGCGAACATGATTGAAAGCTTCATCACGCCAGCGTACAATGTCGAACAAAAAATAAGAGTATAACAGTCAGATGCAAAAAATCGCGGTGATAGGATCGGGAATTTCTGGAATGGCGGCCGCCTATCTCCTTTCCCCTTCCAGCCATGTCACCCTCTATGAAAAAAATGCTATCCCCGGAGGCCACGCTCGCACGATCCTGGTACCAGGGAAGGATGGCACCACCACAGCCGTAGACACTGGATTTATTGTGTTCAACCATGTGAACTATCCCGAATTGCTTGGCCTGTTCCGCCATCTGGGGGTGGCAACGGAAACAAGCAATATGACCTTCGCGTTCTCGACAAATGGCGGTGCATTTGAATGGGGTGCAAAAAACTTAAATGCCGTATTCGGACAGCGCAGCAACCTGCTGAAACCCTATTTTTACCGGATGATCTGGGATGTCCTGCGGTTCTTCAAACATGCGCCGGAGTGCCTGGATGAACAGGCAGAATTATCGCTTGGCCAACTGTTGGATCGGCTTGCGCTTGGAAAACGTTTCCGCGAACAGTTTATCTTGCCGATGGGGGCGGCCATATGGAGCTGCCCGATGGAAAAGATGCTCGAATTCCCAGCAAAAACGTTTGTCCGTTTCTTTAAAAACCACGGGTTGCTTTCACTGTCCGGCCAGCATCAATGGTACACCGTCACCGGCGGCTCGCAGGAATATGTCAAAAAAATTACCGCGCCACTGGCCGGGAATATCCGTCTCAACTCACCGGTTGCAAAAGTCTGGCGCGACGGCGGGCAGGCCGTGGTGCGTACCGCAGACGGCGATGAAGAGCGCTACGACCATGTCGTGTTCGCATCCCATGCCGATGAAACGATGTCCATGCTTGCCGACGCCACTCCAGAAGAAACCTCGATCCTCAGCACTTTCCATTATCAACCAAACCACGCCTTCCTGCACCGCGACCCGCGCCAGATGCCAAAACGAACCGCCTGCTGGGCAAGCTGGAATTACCTGACTGATAATCGCAATCGCCATCAGCTTTCCCTCACCTACTGGATGAATTCACTGCAAAATCTGGATCCGGCGACACCCTTGTTTGTCACTCTAAATCCGATGGCACCGATTGTCCCCGAACTAATCATCGACCAGCACATATTCACCCACCCGATTTTCACCCGCGAGGCAATTGCCGCCCAGGCGCGTATCCCGGAAATCCAGGGCAAGCGCAATTTCTGGTTCTGCGGTGCCTGGCAGCGCTATGGGTTTCATGAAGACGGAATCATGAGCGCCGTCGCCGTCGCCAAGCAGATGGGAGCTTCTATTCCATGGCACTAGAAAACGGCTTGCTCATCGCCGATGTGATGCATGAACGGCTGCTGCCCAAACAGCACAAGCTGCGCTACACCGTCTATTACCTGTGCTTCCCGGTTCACCGCCTGCGCGAGCTTGCCTGTAAATGCCTGTCGCTCGGCCGGTTTAACCTCTACAGCTATTATGAACGCGACCACGGGTTCGGTGGAATGGGCAATGAAGCATGGATCCGTTCGGTACTCGCGCAATATCAGCTTTCCGAAGCCGATGGCGAGACCGTGCTTGTAACCATGCCACGCCTGTTCGGCTACGGTTTTAATCCGGTAAGTTTCTGGTTCTGCCTGGATAAGCAGGGAAGTACACGCGCCGTGGTTTCCGAAGTGAACAACACGTTCCGCGAACGCCACTGCTATGTCAGCTTCCACGACGACCACCGGGTAATCACGCAGGATGACATCCTCGAATCACGCAAAGTATTCCATGTCTCTCCCTTTTTCAGCGTCGAGGGCTATTACCGCTTCCGTTTCGCCTACCGCCCGGATAAGATTGGGGTTTGGATTGATTATTACAAAGGGAAAGATAAGTTTCTTACCACATCCTTGGTTGGAAAGCGCAAGGAACTCAGCGACCGGATGCTGATACATTGCTTTTTTCGCTACCCGCTGGTAACTGTGAAGGTAGTTGGGCTGATTCACTATCATGCCATCCGGCTGCTCGCGAAAGGCCTGCGTTACCTCACCAAACCCACCCCACCCACACAGGACATGACACGATGAGCCTTTCCTCCCAGATTATTGAGCGGTTGCTGTTCGACACGCTGGAACGTGCGATCGAAAAGGGCACACTGCATGTCACCACCCCGGAAGGCGGCACACGCACCTTCAAAGGCAGTGAGGCTGGCTCGGAAGGACAGTGGATTATCCACCAATGGCAGGCCATCCGGCTGCTTGCCAGCCGCGGGGATATCGGCCTCGGTGAAGCCTACGAAGCAGGGCTCTGGGATACCCCCGATCTTGACGCCCTGTTCTGCGTCTTCGTCGACAACCTCGACAAGCTCGACGCGCTGGCACATGGCAACTGCCTGAGCCGCTTTTGCTTCAACATGCTAAACCATGTGTTCCGCCGCAACAGTGTACAGGGCAGCAGCCAGAACATCCAGGCACATTACGATGTCGGCAACGAGTTCTACCAGCTGTGGCTCGATCCCAGCATGACCTATTCCTCAGCGCTCTACACCGAAACGGATACCAGCCTCGAAGCGGCGCAATCGTCCAAATACCAACGTATCCTTGACCGCATCGGCAAGGCGCGAACCTCAATCCTTGAAGTCGGTTGCGGCTGGGGCGGGTTCGCGGAGCAAGCCGCCAACGCCGGTCACCACCTGACCGGCCTCACCATTTCGCCGAAACAGCATGAATTCGCAACCAACCGGCTGACCGGAAAGCGTGCTGAAATCCGGCTCCAGGATTACCGGAAAACAGGCGGGGTGTTCGACGCCATCGCCTCGATTGAGATGTTCGAAGCTGTCGGCAAGCGTTACTGGCCAAGCTATTTCGACACAATCAAACAGCGCATGGCACCCGATGGCATTGCCATGGTGCAGACCATCACCGTGCAGGATGATGCATTCGACGGCTATGCACGCCGCAGCGATTACATTCGCCACTATGTCTTTCCCGGTGGCCTCCTGCCCTCGCTTGCAACCTTCCGCGAATGTGCCGGGAAATCCGGGCTTGCCTGCCGCGATGTGTTTGCATTCGGTCAGGATTACGCAAAAACACTGCGGGAATGGTTGGTGCGTTTCGAGGCTGCCGAACCCGCCATCCGCGCACTGGGACACCGCGATGCCTTCATCCGTAGCTGGCGCCTGTATTTAAGTATGTGCGCGGCCTCTTTTGCCTGCGGACGCACCGACGTCATGCAGCTGGAGCTCGTCCATGCATAGGCATATTCTCACTCTTGCGGCTGCATCACTGATATTGTCCGGCTCGCTGGCCGCACAAGAAACCGTTCCGGAAATTGCCTCTGCCATTAATGCCGATTCGCCATACGGTAGCGGCAGTCTGCGTAAGTTTATCTTTCACGCCTATGATGCCGAGCTATGGACCGACGCAACTCGCTGGTCTTACACAGCACCTTTTGCGCTCACCCTTACCTACCGGATGAATTTCTCCACCGATGAGCTGGTAGAAAAAACCATCGAAGAAATGGAGCGACTCCACAAAACCGGCTCGGAATGGAAGCAAGAGCTTGTGCGAGCCTTCCCGAACGTTAAGGATGGCGACCGCATCACTGCGTTGTTCTTGCCGAAGAAAGGCGTGCGGTTTTTCTATAACGGCACGATAACACATACGGTCAAGGAAGTGGCGTTTGCACAGATGTTCTTTGATATCTGGCTCTCGGAAAACACCTCTGAACCGTCAGTGCGGAAGAAACTGCTTAACTTGTGAGTACCACTTCATACCAAGTGTAACCCTATCCTTAAGAAAGGTGCCATCCCATGAAAAAACTTTGCGCTTTTGTCAGCACCGCCGCCCTGATGATAAGCGGCTGCAATGCTTCCACTACCGAGGATTACGCCAACAACACACCAAAACTCGACATTCGCAGCTACCTGAACGGATCGCTGGAAGCGACCGGAATCCTGTTCGACCATAGCGGTAAGGCCGACCTGCAATTCCATGTCTCCATGACCGCCTCATGGCAGGGCAACACCGGAACGCTCAAGGAAAACTTCATATTCAGCGACGGGCGCAAGGATGAGCGCACCTGGACTATTACCATGCAGGACGACCACCACTTCACTGCCACCGCGCATGACGTGATCGGCACCGCCACCGGCTCGCAACACGGCAACGCCGCCAACATGCGCTACATCCTGAACGCCAAGCGTTCCGGGGGGGATACGATCACCCTATCGATGGATGACTGGCTTTACCTGATGGACGATACCACGCTCATCAACCGCACAAAAATGAAAAAATTCGGCCTGACCGTCGGTGAGCTGGTTATCACGTTCCGCAAGCTGTAAACAGATTATCGGCTGGCTTCACATGATCGCTGGGGCAATCGGCACCGGCTTGCGATCGGCGCCAATCGCAACAAATACGAAACGCCCCTCGGTAACCTGCTCCTGCTCGGTGCTTTTCTGGCGCTCAACCACCGCATCAACTTTCACAACGATGCTGGTGCGGCCGATCTTCTCGGTAGTGGCGTAACAAATCAGGCAATCGCCAATCAGCACCGGCTTGTGGAAAACAATATTGTCGATCGCAACCGTCACCACCTTGGCGTGGGTATGTTTGCGCGCATGGAGGTAGGCCGCCAGATCCATCTGGCTGAGAATCCAACCGCCGAACATATCCCCGTCCGGGTTGGTGTCACTGGGCATGGCCACCACCTTGATGACCAGTTCGCGTCCGCTCACTTAGGCTGCGTCCTTCTTGATTTGGTCAAACGACGCCCATACGCCGCCATCGCCGTGCCAGTCACCCTTGGTTGCGCCTTTGGAATATTCGGTAGCACGCGCTTCAAAAAAGTTGGCGTGCTCGACCCCGTTCAGCATGGCCGAAAGCCACGACAGCGGGTGTTCCTTGGCCTGCTTATATTCACCTGGCGTACCGGTAAAATAGCCGTAAAGTGGGGTCAGCTTTAATTGCGTCATGCGCCAGTCGCAAATATAGCGGATGTAGTTCTTGATATCATCCGGTGTCATGCCCTGCACCTCGCCCATCTCAAAAGCAAGATCAATGAATTTATCCTCAAGCCCCACCATCGTCTGACCAACATCCGTGATGTCATCGGCAACCGCCTTGGTAACCGCACCGGTTTCATTCGCCCATTCGTGATAGAGGCGAATCACCGATTCACAGTGCAGCGATTCGTCACGCACCGACCAGGATACAATCTGCCCCATGCCCTTCATCTTGTTGAAACGCGGAAAGTTCATCAACATAGCAAAAGAGGCAAACAGCGACATGCCCTCGGTAAAAGCGCCGAACATGGCGAGTGTGCGCGCCACGTCCGAGCAGGTGCCGGTGCCGAAGCTGTGCATGTAATCCGCTTTTGCGCGCATCGACGCGTATTGCTTGAATGCCGAAAACTCGGTGTTGGGCATGCCAAGCGTTTTGAGTAAGAGCGCATAGGCATCGATATGCACGGTTTCCATATTGGTGAAGGCCGCCATCATCATCTGGATTTCGAGCGGCTGGAAAATCGGGATGTAGCGCTTGAAATAATTATCCGACACCTCGATATCCGACTGGGTGAAAAAGCGGAAAATCTGGGTGAGCAGATTGCGCTCACTGGCCGAAAGCTTGGTTCCTCCCCAATCCTTAATGTCCTCACCGAGTGGCACTTCCTCGCCCATCCAATGAATTTGCTGCTGACGCTTCCACGCATTATACGCCCACGGATAGCGTTCGATGTTGTAGCTGCCCGAGGTTTCCAGCAAGCCGATTTTCCCGGTGCCCTGAAGTTCAAGCGGATTGAGATTCGAGAAATCTACTGACATGCGAGGCACTCCTCATAATCGGTGCGTTTGGCTTCAATCTGTTCGCTGGATTTTTCCGTACCAACTTTCTCGGCACGCTGGATGGATTTCGAGCGGCAGTAATAAAGCGACTTCACGCCCTTTTCCCATGCCTGCCAATGCAGCATCAAAAGATCCCATTTATCAATATCGGCAGGTAGGAACAAGTTGATGGATTGTCCCTGGCAAACATACGGTGCACGGTCGCCGGCAAGTTCCACCACCCAGCGCTGGTCGATCTCAAACGCTGTTTTGTAGGTGTCTTTTTCATCCTGCGTCAACTCGTCCAGATGCTGCACCGAGCCTTCATGCTCAACAATCGTCTGCCAGACAGGATCGGTATTCATGCCTTTTTCTTCGAGCAATTTTTCGAGGTATTGGTTCTTCACCGCAAAGCTGCCGGAAAGCGTTTTGTGGGTATAGATATTGGCCGGAATTGGCTCAATGCAGGCCGACGTTCCACCGCAGATGATCGAGATGGAAGCGGTTGGCGCAATCGCGATCTTGTGGCTGAACCGCGCCTTGATCCCACGCTCAGCGGCATCCGGGCACGCTCCGCGCTCCTCTGCCAGATGCACCGACGCCGCGTCCGACTGGCGGCGGATATGTTTGAACATTTTCATGTTCCAGCTTTTGGCCATGGCCGACTCAAACGGCACACCTTTTTGTTGCAGGAAGGAATGGAAGCCCATGAGGCCAAGCCCCACCGAACGTTCGCGCATGGCCGAATATTTCGCCCGCGCCATACCGTCCGGCGCCGTGTCGATAAATTCCTGCAGCACGTTATCAAGGAAGCGCAGCACATCTTCGATGATGTTCTCATCCTTGCTCCACTCATCCCACGTTTCAGCATTGAGCGACGAGAGACAGCACACCGCCGTGCGATCCTTGCCAAGGTGATCAGGACCGGTCGCGAGCAGAATCTCGCTGCACAGATTCGACATGCGTACTTTCAGGCCAAGTTCGCGCTGATGCTTCGGCATCGATTTGTTGGCGGTGTCGATATAGATGAGGTATGGCTCGCCGGTCTGGATACGCATCTCCAGAATTTTCTGGAAGAGCTGACGGGCGTTGACATGTTTCAGCACCTTGTCAGTCTTGGGTGAACGCAGCCCGAATTCCTTATCATCGCGCACGGCTTCCATGAATTCATCGGTGATATTGATGCCATGATGAAGGTTGAGCGATTTGCGGTTGAAGTCACCGGATGGTTTACGGATTTCGAGGAATTCTTCGATTTCCGGATGGTGCACATCAATATACACCGCCGCCGAACCGCGGCGAAGGCTGCCCTGCGAAATTGCGAGCGTCAGCGAATCCATCACCCGGACGAACGGAATAATACCGGAAGTTTTACCGGCACGGCCAACCGGCTCGCCAACGCCGCGCACAAAGCCCCAATAGGTGCCGATGCCGCCACCATTGGAAGCGAGCAGCACATTTTCATTCCACGTCGACACGATACCATCCAGCGAATCGGATACGGTATTTAAGAAGCAGGAAATCGGCAGGCCACGCTTTGCGCCGCCATTGGAAAGGATCGGCGTCGACGGCATGAACCACAGGCGCGAAATATAGCTATAGAGGCGCTGTGCATGCGGAAGATCATCCGCATAGGCAGCCGCAACACGTGCGAACATTTGCTGGTACGACTCGCCTTCGAGCAGATAGCGGTCATCAAGCGTCGCTTTGCCAAAATCGGTGAGCAACGCATCGCGTGAGAAATCCAACTCAAGCTGCGCCGGATCAATTTTTGGGCGCACCGGTTTTTCGGCGGATTTCTGATAGAGTTTTTTCTGTTCCTGGTTCTCGGGAAATTTGATGATGGTTTTGGTAGGATCGTAGGTGATCAAGTGACCGTTGCGGTCAAAATCATACGCCTGTGTCAGCATAAAAACCCCTTTTTTGGCCTCTGTTATTTTTATGTTCGGGGCGCAGGAAAGAGGTGGCAATCAACCCTTGCATCACTTCCCCCCTTGAACCGGTGCACCCCGCCCGATTTTCTTATTGTGTCGCACGTGAATTTTTCGGATTTTTACTTTATTCCGTGTTTTCGGTCACTTGGCACATTTAGTATGTGTTTGGTGATGTGCGACACAAAATATAGTATTGATGTCGTGACTTCACGTCAACTGCTTCGTTGTATTCTCGGACAAGTTTTTTGTAAAGAAATGATTGAAGCAGGGTGCGGTTGATTAACTATTTTTCCGGTACATCGATGACCAAAACCTCGGCATCGCTGTCAGCCATGATTACGAGTGTTTTTTCACCTGTAACCTCGGCACCATCGCCCTGGACAAGTTTCTGCCCGTTGATGGTCAGCGCCCCCTTGGACGCAAGCACATAAGCCTGATGCTTGATCGGCTGCTTGATGGTGGTGCCAGACGCGAGCACGCCACCATAGATCGCCGCATCCTGGTGGATATACAGCGCATCGGTCTCGGTATGTTCCGGCTGGCCGGAAGCAAGCACCGGTAAACCGGATATCACCGGCTCCCTGGGAAATTGTTTTGCTTCCCAGCGTGGCGCCACGCCGCGCACATCCGGCTCGATCCATATCTGGTAAAGCGTCGTATCTTCTGCCTCTAGATTATATTCCGAGTGGAACACTCCTGTGCCTGCGCTCATTACCTGAACGTCACCGGCGGCGGTGCGCCCTTCATTGCCCATGCTGTCACGATGGGTGATCGCACCGGTTTTCACATAGGTGATGATTTCCATATTATCGTGCGGATGGGTACCGAACCCCTTCCCGGCAGCCACGCGGTCATCGTTGATAACACGCAACTTGCCGAACTGGGCGCGTTTCGGGTTCCAATAATGCGCGAAGCTGAAATGGTGCCGCGCATCAAGCCAGCCATGATTTGCATGACCAAGCGATGTATAGGGATAGATCGTTATCATAACACTTCTCCTGAACTAACACATATAGGTTAGCCACGGATAAATACCAGTACAACTCCATAAAACAGCGCCTCTTAGCCGCCGAAACCCATGAAAACGCCTATTTTTCGCAAACATATTGACAAAATTCATTCTCTGCATTCCTATGCCGCTCCTGCATGGCTCGCGCTGTGCCGTTGGGGCGTCGCCAAGTGGTAAGGCACCGGTTTTTGGTACCGGCATTCCCAGGTTCGAATCCTGGCGCCCCAGCCATTTACCGAATACAAAAAACCACCCGGGGATGCCGGATGGTTTTTTGGTCTATCGGTCAGCCGTTAGTCGCCCGGCTCAGCCTTTAACAAACTTCGCACTCACATGCTCTGGCACCTGAACATTGTGTTGCCTTAAGGTAAAACGGGCAATGTCCAACAGTTGGTCAGGAGGCACTTGGGAAATAATTTCTGATTTTGACCCGGCCACATTCGCCGCCGCTTTCAGCAACGCATCCTCCTCACCCACAACCAGCTTCTCACCGGCCACAGCTAACAAAAGTATCCCGGCATTGGCGCGCAATTGACTAATCTCTTCGGGAAATCTAGTCGCTTGATCGAGCTGCCAGTCGGCAGAGGCGCCATCTACGTAAGGTTCACCCCGAGCAGCCGCCACCACATAATTAATAAAATCAGCAACCATTCGCTTATACTCGGGCGCTTTTCCCATCTCCACCAGCTTGCCAGTGTGTCGCCCGTCACCAACCGGTTCCCTTGGCTGGCCGCCTCTTGTATCCACCATAACGCCTCCATTAGTTAATTTTTAGTTAATAGAACTCTCGCTACCGATGTCACTGTAGCAAAAAATTGTGGTGGAGTAAATATAAAATATTAATAATAATTATTTATTGTTTCATACAGGCAACCCCAAACGCCACCCAGCAGGGAATTTATATCATCGCACTGATTTACATTGATTATTCTCAAATATAATCATCTGGACAAGGAATATTGAATCTTTTATAACCCGAGCCTCTTTTGGCTGGCCGCCGCAAATGCCCAGATAGCTCAGTTGGTAGAGCAAGGGACTGAAAATCCCTGTGTCGCTGGTTCGATTCCGGCTCTGGGCACCATTTCTCGGTGCTATCCTGTTTTCAATGCCGTGGTTACACGGCACACCACCACAAATAGGTGGTAAAATAAACCGCAACACAATAAAAGACGGGGATACATTCTAAACTATACAGAATACACGTTTATAAAAAATCATGTCTGTCGTTGTTTCCAAAAAACTATCCAGCTCTTTTGAAGGTGCCCTGGCGGGCGGGGGCGACCCAGCAACGTCACCGCTTTACGTCTTCGGGCCTTTCCTGAAACTTATTGTAGTAGCCGGTGTCGCGAATGTGACCTTCGGCGCGACCATGTGGCTGGCAGTGCTCAGCGTCATCATGGTCTCGATGATGTATCGGCAAGTAATGACATGGGTCACCGATGGCAGCGGCGGCAGTGGACTTTCAGAAGAGGAGTTCGGAAGCTGGGCGGTTAAAATCAATGGCGGCATCACGGTCATCGAATATGCCCTCACCTACATGGTGAGCATGGCAGCACTCGTCACCTTTGTCGCCGACCGTTTCCCGGTGCTGAACGAGCACCTGCTGGGGCTGCAATACCGTGCAATTCTAGCATTGCTGATAAGCCTGTTCGTCGCCTGGGTGGTCAATCTTGGCCCGAAAGTTTCGGCGCGCGCGTTTGGCCCTGCGACGGGAGCATTGCTGTTATTGCTGTGGGGGCTGATTGTTGTTGCCATTTACCGTTTGGGATTTCATCTGCCCGATTTCAATTTGCAAGCATTCTCCACGGATCCTGTCAGCTATGTTGGGGAAGATGGCGCCACAGTGGAGTCTTCTTACCTTCACCTGACACTCGGCGGCTACGCACGCATTCTAGCGGTGATGACAGGTATCGAGATTTTTGCCAACCTGGTCGCTGCCTATGATGGAAAACGCGCCGAGAAAAGTAAAAAAGCTTTTGGCAGCCTGATCATCATCATGGGCACCACGTTGATGACCATGCTGGTCATAGGCCCCGTTATCCACGCCCATTCCGACCCGCTGAATGCACATGTCTCCGTTTTCACACAGATGATGGACTTCCTGCTACCGCCAACACTTTCCTACATTGGCACGTTGATTGGTATTGCCGTGCTGTTATCGGCCTGTGCAGCAGCGGCGCAGGCAATCCAGAATCTTTCGATGGGACTGCGCTACCGCCATTACGTCTCAGCAAAAATCGGGCAGCGCAACAAACATGATGTGGCAGATGTGCCGGTATGGATCATGATTGGCGTTTCATCCGTGTGCTTCATATTCTTTGGCACGCAGGAAGAAACCTACCTGGCGCTCTACGCTGCCGGGGTATTCATCCTGCTCAGCATGACCGGCTGGGCGGCAAGCAAGCGCTTGCTGCGCGAACTGCGGATGGAATCTTCCTTCAGGAAATTGATGGGGCTTATCGGAACCACCCTCGCCGCGCTGATCACCAGCTTTGCCACCGTGATTATTTTTGAAGAGCGCTTCTTTGATGGTGCCTGGTCGTATCTGGTCATGGTGCCCGTCTTCTACGCTATTTTCAGCTATTACTATACCCGCCTGGGACCACCGCCATCGGTGGAAGACCGCCTTGGGCGTATGGTGCAGGGGCAGTCATATGTTCCCCAGATCGCTCCCATCGGCCGTCCAAGCGAGAAATTCTTCAGAAAAATTCTGGTGCATCTCGACGGCACCGCATCGGCGGAGCAAACCCTGCCGATGGTACGTTTTCTGGCACGCGCCTACGACACCGAAATAGATGTGGTGCTGACAGCCGACGAACAAGTCATGAATAAAACCGAACAGCTGAATTATCTGGATGTGGTTACCAACGCACTCACACAGGACGGCTTTACCACCAGTTACAAAACCTGCCAGGGCGATGCGGCCTCGATGATCGACCGCCGCGCCATCACAACACAGGCAGACTTGATCATTATGACCGTGGCCAATTCGGCCGTAGAAAAGTTATTCGCTGGGAGCGTCGCCAGCCAGGTCATCAAGAAAACCCTTGTCCCAACAATGCTCATTCGCCCAACCGATGCATGGCGCAGTCGTTATTCAAAATTCAAGCACATACTGGTGGCGCTTGACGGCTCGGAATCCGCAGAATCCGTGTTGCCCTACATTCGGGTATTCACACACCATTTCCAAAGCAAAGTGCTGCTGCTTTCCGTGCCTGAAGGCTCGGAATCCGAAGAATACGGCGATACGATCCAACGCTACCTGCAGAACATCGCAAACACACTTGCCGCCGAAGGCGCCGAGGTTTCAACGCTATTCACCGGCTCCGGCCCCGCACGCACCATCCTTGCAGTAAGCGAAGCAGAACAGGTGGATCTGATTATGATGGCGTCGCACGGGCGCGGTGGGGTCACACGCGAAACCATCCATTTGGGCAGCGTCACCGAGAAGGTGGCACAAACAGCCCCCTGCCCGCTTTTCGTCGTGCCACTGACCCGAAGCACAGGCTAAAATCAGACGTTCGCCTGAAGGCGCATTTCCTCCAGCTCAAGCCAGCGCGATTCGGCAAACTCAAGCTCGTGCTGTGCCTTGGCAAAGCGGCGCGTGGCAGCGTCAAATGCAGCGGGATCCCTGGTATAAAGGTCGGCATCGTCAAGCGTTTCACGCAACTGCCGTATTTCCTCCTCCAGCGCCGCCATTTTCCCCGGAAGTTTTTCCAGCTCGTGTTTTTGCTTGCCGGACATTTTGATAACAGGCGCATCCGGCACCTGTGGCGCCCCCTCCTTCTTCGAGGAAGATTTCTTTGGCGCGGGCGATGCGGCTTTCTTTCTGGCCGCCTGATAATCGCTGTAGCCGCCCATATACCCCTCCACCACCGTATTGCCCTCAAACGCCAGCACTTCGGTAACGGTGCGATCGAGAAAATCGCGATCATGGCTAACCACAATCAACGTCCCCTGATATTCGGCAAGCATTTCCTGCAACATATCGAGCGTATCCATATCAAGGTCGTTCGTCGGCTCATCGAGAATCAGCACATTGCCAGGATTGGTAAGAAGCTTGGCAAGCATCAGGCGGTTTTGCTGCCCTCCGGAAAGCGTGCTCACGCGGTCACGTGCAATGCGCGGATCAAACAGAAAGTTTTTTAAGTACCCGCAAACATGCATTGGGCAGTCTTGTCCACTGCCTAGAAACACGTAATCGCCGCCACCCGGGCACAACGTATCCCACAAAGTTTTGTTGGGATTAAGGGCAATCCGATTCTGGTCGAAATAGGCGATTTCAATAGTTTTCCCACGAAAAATCCTACCCGCGTCCGGCACAATCTCACCGATAAGTAATTTGATAAACGTCGATTTGCCCGAACCGTTCCTGCCCAAAATGCCAATACGGTCGCCGCGCAGGATACGCAAATTGAAGTCTTTCAGGATCGCGATGTCGCGTTCCGGCGTGTTGAACGATTTATCGACATGCTTGAACTCAACAATGATTTTCGAGGCCTGCGTCGGCGTGAGCGAATCAACATCGATGCTACGCATGCGCTGGTTATAAGCTGCCTTATCGGATTTTAGCTTCTCGCGCAACCGGTGCAGCTCGTTCAAACGGCGCTGGTTGCGCTTGCGCCGCCCCGATACGCCACCTTGCGTCCAGTCCACTTCAGCAGCGAGTTTTTTCTGCATGTTCTGGAGCTCGCGTGCCTCCTGTTCGATCAGCTGTTCCGCCCATGCCTCGAAATTACGGTATCCTTCGGGACACGTGCGGATCATGCCGCGATCAATCCAGAACACTTTGCGCGAGATGGCCGCAAGGAATGCCCGGTCATGGCTTACACACACCAGCGCGCCACGGTAGCTGTTCAAATATTGCTCCAGCCATTCGATGGCGGCAAGATCGAGATGGTTCGTCGGCTCATCAAGCAACAAAACGTCGGGCGAGGCAACCAGTGCACGGGCAAGCGCAGCACGGCGGAGCTGCCCGCCGGAGAGCGTTCCCATCAGCGTATCCGGGATCAGGTCGAGCGGCTCAATCACTTTGTCTGCAAGGTGATGCCTATCTTCGGTGCGATCTTCCGGCGCCAGACCAGACATCACAAACTCATGAACATTGTCCGCCGCACGGTGCACTACATTTTGTGCAAGGTAACCGATAGTTATGCCCGGCAGCGTAAACCGCGATCCACCATCGAGCTCCAGGTCGCCCGTGATCAGCTTCATCAGCGTGGTTTTACCCGCACCATTTTTCCCGACCAGGCAAATCTTATCGCCCTCGGCAATATGCATGCGGAGCCCTTCGAATAAAGGCTTTCCTCCAAAGGTAAGTGTTGCATCTTCCAAGCTTATCAATACACGATCGGCCATTGGTTCCTGTGATGGTTGATTGGTACTGCCGCTTATAGAGGAAAGGCTCGCGATGCTAAACACCTATCTTGGCGGTTGCCACCAATTGACATCTCGAAGATAGTAAGACCTACTGCACCTCATGTTACGACTAACCGAAATTAAGCTTCCACTCGACCACCCGCCAGAGGCGATTGCCGAAGCGGCCGTCGCCCGGCTTGGCATTCCCGCGGCCGACCTTTTGGCATGCACGGTGTTTCGCCGCGCCCATGATGCACGGAAAAAATCCGCGATCCTGCTCATTTACTCACTGGACGTGGAGGTTCGGAATGAGGCCTCGCTTTTAAAGCGGTTTGCCAAAGATGCCCATGTAAAACCGACACCAGATATTGAATATAAATTCATCGCAAAGGCACCGGCTAATTTTTCCAACCGCCCCGTGGTCATCGGCGCAGGCCCCTGTGGTTTGCTTGCCGCGCTGGTGCTGGCGCAGATGGGCTTCCGGCCAATCATCCTTGAGCGTGGCAAGGTAGTGCGCGAACGTACTAAGGATACGTGGGGGTTATGGCGTAAATCGATCCTCAACACCGAATCAAACGTGCAATACGGCGAAGGTGGCGCCGGCACATTTTCCGATGGGAAACTCTATAGCCAGATCAAAGACCCGCGCCACCTTGGGCGTAAAGTGCTGACCGAGTTCGTGAAAGCGGAAGCCCCGCCGGAGATCCTTGTCGAAGCGCATCCCCATATCGGCACATTCCGGCTGGTCAAGATGGTGGAAAATATCCGCCGCACCATCGAATCACTGGGCGGCGAATACCGGTTTGAAAGCCGCGTCACCGATCTGGATATCGATGATAGTCGCCAACTGCGCGGTGTCATGCTGGCAAGCGGCGAACATATTGCCGCCGACCATGTCGTGCTCGCCATCGGCCACAGTTCGCGCGATACCTTCCAGATGCTGAGCGACCGGGGCGTATACATCGAGGCCAAACCATTCTCCATCGGCTTCCGCATCGAACATCCGCAGTCAATGATCGACGTGGCACGTTTTGACAGTCACGCAGGCAACCCCATCCTCGGTGCCGCCGATTACAAGCTGGTTCATCACGCCTCGAATGGACGCGACGTCTATAGTTTCTGCATGTGCCCCGGCGGCACGGTGGTCGCCGCCACTTCCGAGGAAAACCGTGTTGTCACCAATGGCATGAGCCAGTATTCACGTGCCGAACGCAATGCCAATTCCGGTATCGTAGTGGGCATCACGCCGGAAGATTACCCCGGCACCCCATTAGCCGGCGTTGATTTCCAGCGTCGCTGGGAATCGGCGGCGTTTGTCGCTGGCGGATCAACCTACGCCGCCCCCGCACAACGCGTCGGCGATTTTATCGCAGGCAGGCCGAGTACCTCCCTGGGCAGCGTCATCCCATCTTACAAACCCGGCGTCACCCCAACCGACCTTTCCACCTGCGTGCCAGATTATGTGACCGCCGCAATCCGCGAGGCTCTGCCCGCCATGGCGCGGCAGATCAAGGGGTACGATATGGACGACGCAGTACTCACCGGCGTCGAAACACGCACCTCATCTCCTATCCGTATCAAACGCGACGATACAACGTTCCAAAGCCTGAATACCAAGGGGTTATTTCCTGCCGGCGAAGGTGCGGGCTATGCCGGCGGGATTTTATCGGCGGGCGTCGATGGCATCAAAATCGCAGAGGCCGTTGCCCAGAGCTTATTGTCAAATACGGCGACTTAGAAAAAATACTATCCTTACAGTCCGCGTTATGGGAAAAGGCTATTTCAACCTTAAGGCCTGAATTACCAACCACAACCATTTCACCGGGGATCAGCATGACAAACGCCGCCTTAGACCAAGCGCTTGAAGATATTTACGCCTCATTGAAAAATGATAATGAGGAGCTTGATGCACATATCCTGGCGCTAAAGATCATCCTGCATACCCGAAAAGAAAAATCCGTGGAAATCGATCCAACCAGGCTTGCCCAACCCAACCGGCAAGGGCGTAAAATGATGCAATCATATTTCAAAAAACGTGGCGTCACCGTCACCTTTAAGGATGTAGCAACTCCTGACTCATCACAGTAATCCGTAAAGATTTGACGGCAACAATTCAGAACTGCTAAATACTTTTGCAATAATCAACCGCTGGCTGTGCACGACAGAATGCATTGATCTCGGTCAAGGCATCATTATCAAAACCGCTTACCCTAAATGGGCTCAAATTATGGAGAAGACCATGGGTAAGAATCATTTTTTTATATTATTTCTAGCTGCCAGCACCATAGTTGCCACACCTGCGCTTGTGCAGGGCGCACCCACAAAGGCCGGTGATTGGGTCGTTCGTGCCCGCGTGCTCGGCGTAATGCCGCAGGAAGACGCAACTATCGACGGTGCGGTAACAGGCAGCACCATCAGCATCGACAACTCGGTGGTACCGGAATGGCTCAGTTACCAACTAAAGATTGGCTTTATGAAAGCCTCCAAGAATCGAAGCGTGAAGTAGAGGGTTGGAAGGAATGGCAGCGTTCAGCTAGTGGCAATTAATTGAAGGGCTTTCACATCAGCAAGCCAATGTATGAAAGTACGCAACCTGCCACCATGCATTTCCCACCAGCTAGTATTCGTTTTTAAATTACGGTCATAAATACGGCCTGCAATATTGGCCAAAATATCAACTTGGGGCTGGTCTAGATAATCGGTTTGCGTGACTTCTTTTTCGTATTCAGATTACACCAAGTCAGTAGTGTATTCATCTGATTTCTTGGCGAGCCGTAGTTGAACCTGAATTCGCATTCTTTCAGGAATAAATGGAAGTGCTGTTTGGGGATGCCGTTGTACTTTCGCAGCACTCTTTTTGCCTGATTCCAGAAGTTCTCAATGCCGTTGATGTGGTTTTTTCCGATGGCATATCCCGCCTTTTTTTGGATTTTGTAATTTCTCTTTGGATTATCCCGGAGACTGTAACATGAAATTATCTTTATTTCAAGGTATGTTACAAGACTATTCTGGACGCCTTAGGTCGTCCTTAAAATAGTTAAATGGTGGAGGAGGCTGGATTTGAACCAGCGAACTCCGAAGAGGACAGATTTACAGTCTGTTGCCATTGACCACTCGGCCACTCCTCCACACAGGCGGATGGGTATAAAGTCTAAGGAAACAAAGGTCAAGCATCGATACGGCTAAAAAAATCTTTGGTTGCGGGGGCCGGATTTGAACCGACGACCTTTAGGTTATGAGCCTAACGAGCTACCGGGCTGCTCCACCCCGCGTCACCAAGAAATACAGGCATTAGTACAGCCTGGGAGTTACTTTTGTGTCCGCCTGACAAACAGGCGGTGCGGGCTACTCCACCCCGTGCTACCAAGAAAACCGGCAGCGTTCTCCCGCAGAAATCGCACTAGCAGGGAGGGTTGCTTATACAACCTCCTGATGATAACGCAAGTCCATAGCGAATAAAAGTAATTCCATCATTACGGATAAATTAATGATTCATTGTTATTCACACGAACGTATAAATATCAAATGATTATGGTCGTGTGAACCGGGTGCAACACCCTGAAAATTTAACCAAATCTTCTTACTTATCATACGCTAATTTAACTAAAATCAACGAAGATGAACTCGCGCGCCGTGTGCTGGCGCGGGTTCTATTCGAAAAAACATATGGAAAAACACGCCACAACACCGATCCAGTCACCGAAGATCCGCACATTGATCGCGTTTAGCGCGTGCATCATGCTGACCTTTATCGTGATCGTGAGTTACCAGGCGTCGAAAGCCTATCGCCAGTCGCTGAAAGATGCACAGGATAGCAATACCCGCCTCACCCGCATCCTCACCGACCACGTCGAGCTGACATTCCTCGGCGTGGACTTGTCGCTGCGCCGCGCGATTGAACGGCAATATTTCAACACGCTGTTTGGCAGCAACCTGCCGGAATATACCGAACAGAATTTCAAAGTCTGGCTTGCAGAGACATTGCAGATTTCGGCACTCGCCATGATCAATGACGACGGTGTCATCGAAGTGGCCGCGCACAAGAAAGGCTACGACGACTGGCTGGATTATCATCACTCGACCACCGGCAAAGCGCTGCTTGAACGCATGCGTAAAACCGATGACAGCTACGTCTTCATCGGTAGGCATACCATGGCCTCCGGCGCGCCAATCATTATCATGAGCCGCCGCTACAACAAAATCAACGGCGACTTTGGCGGCATTATCGTCGCGGCGATCAACCCGGAATACTTCACCGCGTTTTATAGCTCCATCGCCTATGGCAATGACAAGTTCATGTCAATTATGTTGTCAGACGGCAGCGTCCTGGCGGCAGGCCCCTCCGAAAGCGAAGAAAATATTGCGCTGAGTAAGCGGTGGCTGCTGGAAAGCGGCAAGAAGCGCGGCGAGGTCTATAGCTTCACCGACGATAGCAACACACGCAGGATCGGCTCGCTGCAAATCCTGAAAAACATTCCGGTCGCCGTTTCGGTCATCGTCCATGAAAAAGATTTCATGCGCGATTGGAACCAATCCCGCATGAAAGATGTTGGCTTTATCGTGCTCTTCACCATCTTCGGTTCGATCCTGTCGTTTTTTGCGGTGGCGATGGCCAAGCAGATTATCCGTGTACAGGAGTCCGAAGGCGCCGCCATCCTCGCCAGCCAGGCAAAATCAGAATTTCTCGCCAATATGTCACACGAACTGCGTACGCCACTTAACGCCATCATCGGCTTCTCGGAAATGATCAGCTCGGGTTATTTCGGCCCGCTAAACGCCAAGCAAAAAGAACGCGTGCATGATATCCATCTCTGCGGCAGCCACCTGCTCCAGCTCATCACCGACATCCTGGAATTCTCCAAAGGCGACGCCGGCAAGCTGGAGTTGATCGAGGAACAGGTGAATGTCAGCGAGCTGGTGGAAGAATCGGTACGGATCATGAACGCAAAAATCAAGAGCAAGAATATCGGACTGATCCTCGCCACCGATCCTCACATTCCGCCACTGTGGGGAGACAAACGCAAGATTCGCCAGATATTGTTGAACCTGCTGTCCAACGCCCTCAAATTCACGCCGGAGGGTGGCACCATCACCGCCACCACCAAAGTTGACGGGCAGAACAATATCCACATCAGCATCAGCGATACCGGCATGGGTATCTCCGAGGAAGATATCCCGAAAGCACTTTCCGTATTCGGACAGGTGAACCGCACCAAAAGCCATGAAGGTACCGGCCTCGGCCTGCCGCTCTGTAAAATGTACACCGAGCTGCATGACGGCAAACTCATCCTCACCAGCAAGCTTGGCGTCGGCACCACCGTCCACCTCGCCTTCCCGCACCAACGCACTCTGATCGAGAAAAATTGATCGCCCTACCCCCTGCTGGCCGCCGAAAATCATAAAAAACAGCAATTTGTGCAGTGCAACATTTTTCTTGACTGGCACCCGATTTTGCCTTATATTTCGCGCCATCCTGCAATGATGCAGATGATGAAAGGAAACCTTATGAACTATGCAAACGCATTTGCTGACATGTTTAAAAACAACTTCGACTACAATCAGCTGCTAAACACCCAGCGCCGCAATCTGGAAGCTGCTTCGGAAGCGAGCCAGGCGATTGTTGAAAACGTACAAGCCATCTCCCGCCGCCAGGCTGAGATCGCCCGTGAACAAGTGGAAGGCGCACTGAAAGCGTCGAAAGACATTTTCACCAGCGGCACCCCGGAAACCAACATGGCGAAACAAGCCGCCTATGCAAAAAACGCCTTTGAAGGCGCGCTGTCGAACATGCGCGAAGTTTCCGAAATGGCTGCAAAATCCTGCTTCGAAATTTTCGATGTGGTGACCAGCCGCGCTTCGGAATCGATCGAAGAGCTGAGCAAAGCCTCTGGCGTTGCTGCTCCGGCTGCAAAAAAGAAATCTGCTTAATTAGCATTTTCTTCTGCTCTAAAAAACCCCGGCCTAACCGCCGGGGTTTTTATTTATCCATGAAAATGCCCATAAATGATTTTTGCGGTGCTGGCACTGATGCCCGGCACCTTGGCGATGTCGGCTTCGCTCGCCCCGCTCAATTCCCGCACCGAACCGAAATGCTGTAATAGCGCTTTTTTGCGCGCAGCGCCAATAAAGGGGATATCGTCCAGCTCGGAAGTCTGCATCGTCTTGCTGCGTTTATTCCGGTGGGTGCCGATGGCAAAACGATGCGCCTCGTCACGCAGCCGCTGGGCGTAATGCAGCACCGGGTCATCCGCCGGTAATTGGAACGGCGCCTTGTCCGGCAAATGAAACCACTCGCGCCCGGCATGGCGATCCACACCCTTGGCAATCGCCGCCAAATGAACGCCCTGCACACCCAGCTCTTCGAACACCTGCTGCGCGACTTTTAAATGTTCCGCGCCGCCGTCGATCAGCACAAGGTCAGGACGTGTCGCCTCCCCCTCCTCGGTCTGCAGACGCTTGAACCGGCGCGTCAGCACTTCGCGCATCATGGCGTAATCATCGCCGGGAGTCAGTTCTTCGTTTTTGATATTGAATGTGCGGTAGGCGTTTTTGATAAACCCATCGCGCCCGGCCACCACCATGGCTCCCACCGCATTCGTGCCCTGAATATGGCTGTTGTCATAAATCTCAATGCGTTCCGGAAATTCCTCCATCCCCATCACGCTACGGAACTTCTTGATGATTTCACGCTGGGTAACATGCACCGACAAGTGCCTCGCCAGCGCCTCACGCGCATTCCGCACCGCCTGCTCTACAACGTCCCGCTTGCTACCACGCAGCGGCACCACGATATCGATCTTGTAACTAGTATGCAAGTGAAGCGCCTCTTCCAACAGGCTCATTTCATCAAGCACATGGCTCACCAGAATCCGTGGTGGCACCGGCTGTGTTTGATAAAATTGCCCAATAAAGGTGGAGAGTATATCGCTATCCGACGCCTCCATCGTATGTTGCGGGAAGAAGGATTTGTTGCCGTAATTGCGGCCGCTGCGGAATGAAAATAGCTGAATGCACGCCATGCCGGATTCGCGGGCGAGCGCAACGACGTCAGCGTCACCAATTCCCTCTGCAGTGATTGCCTGCCCCTGCTGGATTTGGTTCAACGCCTTAATACGGTCGCGGATCACGCTGGCTTTTTCAAACAGCATCTTGAAGCTTAATTCCTGCATCTGGGCGACCAGCTCTTGCTGGATTTCTTGTGACTTGCCTTTCAGGAAACGTTCGGCCTGTGCCATAAGCCCGCCATAATCCGCTTCGCTGATTTTACCGACACACGGCGCACTGCACCGCTTGATCTGGTATTGCAAGCAGGGGCGCGTGCGGTTCTTGAAAATATTATCCGAGCATGGGCGCAGCAGGAATGCTTTTTGCAACAACACAATGGTTTCGTTCACCGCACTTGCCGACACGAACGGGCCGAAATATTTCCCCTTAGCGCTTTTTGCACCGCGATGCTTGGTGATACGCGGGAACGCGTGGTCGCCGGTAAGTAATATATAAGGAAACGATTTGTCATCGCGCAGCAAGATATTATAGCGCGGCATGTGCTTCTTGATGAGGTTTGCCTCCAGCAGCAAGGCCTCGGCTTCCGAGCGGGTAGTGATAAATTCCATCGATGCAGTGAGCGATACCATACGTTGCAGTCGTGTGTTGAGCGCTGCAACATTCACATAATTGCCGACCCGGTTTTTAAGACTCTTGGCTTTGCCGACATAGAGCGCCTTGCCATCCTTATCCAACATGCGGTAAACGCCCGGCGCATGCTGTAAATCAACGACATAGCGCCGGATAACATCACGCCCTTCTGCAAGCGAATTCGTGGGTTCTTCCATGACACGACTCTAGACGGTGCATTCAGGATTTCAACGGCGAAGCGTTTTCCACGGAAGCTGTGGATAAGTATGTGTGCATCTGTGCATTCCTAAATCCGGAATCACGGCCAGCTTGGAACGGTGACGCATTGCCTAAAAAATAGGCATTAAAATAACCGCATGATAAATATTGATTTATTGACAGCTGTTAATAGCGCGCCTGTGAACTTCATCGTTTCTTTATAGGATATTTAGGCACAGCGCGGCTTTGTGTACAAAGGCAATGATAGCACCCACACGATATTCGCAATATAGGCAAATTATTCCTATACTGTCCATAGAATAAACATCACAATGTTAGCGATTTTTTTTCCTCGAGCAGATACCCTTTATACCATGCATCAATCTGTCCATTTAACCGAAACCGTTATCCTTCTGGCCGCCGCCGTATTGATGGTAGGATTATTTCGCGCTTTCAAATTAAGTCCCGTGATGGGGTATCTGGTAGCAGGCACTGCCATTGGCCCTTATGGCATCGGCCTGATCGGCGATATTGGAACCACCGCAGGGTTCGCAGAATTCGGCATCATTTTCCTGCTATTCCTGATCGGGCTGGAGTTATCGTTTGAACGCCTACGCAGCATGCGTAAACATGTGTTCGGGTTTGGCAGCGCCCAAGTCATTATCACCACACTCGTCATCGGCGCGCTGTTTACCTATTACAATGGTGCCATCGACATCGCGCTGATTATCGGCGGTGGGCTCGCGCTGTCCTCCACCGCCATCGTGTTGCAGGTAGTCGCGGAACAAAACGAAAAATCCTCGCAAGTTGGGAGGCTGGCGCTCGCCGTGCTGATCCTGCAGGATCTTGCCGTCATCCCGCTGCTCGTCTTCGTAACTGCGGTCGGTGATGCACAGGATTCACTCAGCCACACACTTGGTAACGCCGCACTAAAGGCTGCGTTTGGCCTGGTATTTATTTTTATCGTCGGCAGGCTGGTATTACGGCCATTCTTTCGCTTCATTGCCTCGCTCGATAACACCGAACTATTCACCGCCACCACGATTTTCGTGGTGTTGGGAGTGGCATGGCTTACCCAAAGCGCCGGGCTATCCGTAGCGCTTGGTGCGTTCATGGCAGGGTTGCTCGTAGCCGAAACAGAATTCAAGCATCAGGTGGAGGCAGACATTCTACCATTTAAAGGCCTGCTGCTTGGCCTCTTTTTCATGACGGTCGGCATGTCGCTGAATGTGGAGATGCTGCTGGTGCAGTTTATCAGCATCATCGGCCTGACGCTGGCATTGATGGCGACGAAAGCCTTTATCATCATGCTGCTCTGCCGCGCATTCAACTTTTCCTTAAGCGCTTCCATCCACACCGGATTATTGCTGTCGCAGGGTGGTGAATTCGCGTTCGTGCTGTTTTCACTGGCAGGAAGCTATGGGCTGATCCCGCAGGAACTGTCGCAACTATTGCTGGTTACGGTTACGGTCAGCATGGCACTCACCCCACTCGCCGCACAGTTCGGCAACCATATCGCCACCATCCTTGAAAAGAAAAGCGTGGCCGACCCGAACCACATGGTCGAAGAAACGCTCGACCTGAGCCAGCATGTCATCATTTGTGGCTATGGGCGGGTGGGACATACCGTGTCGCAACTAGTCGAAAATGAAAACATCCCCTATGTCGCGATCGACATGGACAGCTACATGGTTTCGCGTGAGCGCAAGGTGGGCACGCCGGTCTATTACGGCGATTCGGCACGGGCACATGTCTTGTCGGCGCTCGGCATCAAACGCGCGCGCGCGGTCATCATCACCCATAACGATACGCGGGTGGCGCTGCAAACCATCGCCACCATCCGGGATCTGAATAATGAGGTGCCGATTATCGCCCGCGCAAAAAACCTGGAGCAGGTGCAAAAACTTGAACGCGCGGGCGCAACGCTCGCGGTCGCCGAAATGTTTGAGGTGAGCCTGCAAATGGGTAGCGCACTCCTCAAATCGGTCGGGATCAACGAGATGGAAATCAATCGGATTATCGATATTTTCCGGGCGGAAGACTATGCCCTCACCCGCACGGCGGAAGAGACGGGGGTGGGGAGTTAGCGCCACCTGAAGAATTTACCAGTTTTTAACGCCGATTTACTAGAATGGAGGCTATAGCTGCCGCTGCATAGAGGGTATCATGGCTGACATAAAAACTCCTGCCCGCGACGAAATTGAGGAGGCGGTAAGGGCTGTTGTTGGTAGGCATCAGCAAATCGCAAATAGAACGGCAAAAAAAGTTGGTACTCGACCTGAGAGAATCGAGCTGTATGGACAGACGACTTCGATTGTCGTCGCGCTATTGCAAACTCCGGAAGCCATACATGCCGCCAACGAATATACTGGAGCGTTGTGCGACGTTAATACAACAAGGGAACAAGTGCGATCTGCTTTGATTAAAGGGGGCTTGGTGGATGGCGCCGCTTGGGATTCGCCACTAAGATACGATAATAATATAATCGGCACTATTGACAGGGTGGTGCTAAGAGATCCAGATTTTAATCCCATTTCCATCCCACGTTACCCTGTCAACCTTCAGGTAGGGGCTTTGCTCAAATCCATTGCTTCGAAAGAATTCACGACTCCAAAAAGAAATAAAGCGTTGACTGCCATCACTAAAGTGCTTGGAGTTGGTAGTGCAGAAAAAGAAGTTGCGTTGGATAAAGTTATTAGAATACTTGGAGATGATTTGGAAGGGCTGCGTAATGAGCCATTACACCCCCACTCAAGCGATGTTGCGAATACGATAGCGGCAATCATAGAGCAAAATTATGATGGCGAGCCGAATGCAATGGAGGCATTTATGCGCGATCTCAAAGAGCTTCCTGAATCTTTGCTCCCCAATAACAATCCATTGAAACAATATAATAAGCCTCCAATTGAAGATGCGCGATTCACGGAAGTTGTAGTGTTTCTGCAAATAGCAAAAACAAACGAAATACGTGCCAAAAAACGCTTGGAACTGATGGTAGAAAACGCAGTCTCAACGACCGATCTGCCAGATATGCGTGAAGCCGACAGGGATGATATGAAAAGAGAAGTTCTGGAAATGATTAAGGATATTTCGATGTATGGATATCTGGGAGCTTATATTAAGAAAGTGCCGCAGGCCGTGCCCCCCGGCACCACGGCGCTTGTGGACCCGCCTGCCACCGAAAAACCCTTCCCGGATCAGGTCATCGCCGCGGTGGAGGCCATGAAAGCGGACAAGGGCGCACCAATTGAGCGAACCAACGCCAGTCTTCCCACACGCCCCGGTATCAGCACCCCCTATTTGGGCTAGCTAGCCGCTCCCGATTCTGGCTGCGTGTAAAAAAAACAAAAAATGCATTTTTTTGCATTTGCCCCCTTCCGTGACATTTTCGGCTGTGAGAGGATGAATGCATGGGGGAGCGGGATACTCTCTTCTTCCTTTGCCCCCATGGAAGGAAAAAACAACCAGGTTATTAGATTTCCCGCCGCAGATAGAGATATGCAGGAAGTCTATTGAGAAATAAGGATATAATGTAAAATATGCAGCCGAAACAAGGCCAAACGAGGCCGAAATCAACCGCATCATTGACATCTTCCGGGCGGAAGACTACGCCCTCACCCGCACGGCGGAAAAAGAACCGGGCTGATTTCCTGGCTTACCCGCCGGCTAACTTCCTGCCACCGAGATTACGAAGGCCATCCAGCTTCGCGCTGGCATCGGCGACCACGTCCGGCCAGCCTTCTTGGGTAGCAATTTGCCCAAGCCGAGCGTAACACGCATCAAGATTTCCTGCCATGATGTCTAATGAACGCCGATTGGTGGCATTCATAAGCTTAGGATCCAGCGAGGCCATTTCAACCAACGCATCATAAAGCCTGCCCATAAACGAGGAATAATTCTTCATCAGTTTCGGAAACGGAGTGGCCTCCGCACGCAGGATCATGCCCGTCTCATGCTCGCCCAGACGCTCGAATGCTTTTTTGAGCACCGCAAGTTCGGCATCATCCGCCGGAAGAGCCGATTGAAATTGCTGCATCAGGTACCCCAGGTAACGCAAACGATCAGTAACCCCCTCAGCGGTGTCGTAAGTATAGCCGGTCAGTTTGCCCGGATCCTTGCTCACCGCAGCACAAAAATCGGTGATTTTTTTAATGCGCGGAATATCGCTGGGCATCGTCGGGATGAAGTCACCAAACGGCTTGGTGACATGCTCTTTACTCCCCACCGCAATTGTCACATCATGCGTGACCGGGTCAATTTTTACCTGAGAGTACACCCCATAACCGCTGGATAGCTGTAAGGCCGCCGGGTCAATATCCATCACCGCAATGCCATCGTGTGCGAGTTGTTCTTTCAGTTTATTGATGTAGTGATTAGCATTCATCCCGCCCTGGTTACAGCCAAGCACCAGGGCCGATTTCTCGCCATCGGCGGCAAAAAACTGCTCGTAGCGTTTGGTCTCCACTGGCGACAAGCAGCCGACCGAACCGCCGCCATCAGCATAATTGAGCAATAAAAAATCACCTGTCGTCTTATTCACCCCAATCACCACGGCAATGTGATCGTAGAACGTCGTTCCCCAGGATGTGTTACCGTCAGCATGAAAAGTTTCGCACTCGTTGGTGCCAATAGTTTCATATTTCATAGTCGGTTGCTCCTAGTATAGTATCAATAGCGCGCCGTTGAATCTGGGTAACAATGTACGGTAATCCGCCACAAAGTCAATAAATATTAACTATTTCCCCGCCGGCGGGGTATTTTCGCCTTTACAACCCACTCCCTGCCTGCTACACCCCCCGCAGAAATCACGACAAAACGGCGGAACCATGCCTTATCTAAAATGGTCGAATTCATTTGGAGCAATGCAAATGAAGGTTCGTTGTTTGTCTCATAAAGATGGTGTTTGGTATGAAGATCATATCCTGCAATAGCAACGTTCCGCTGGCGACCGGCATCGCGGAATATTTGGGCACCTCGCTCACCAAAGCAAGTGTCAAACGCTTTGCCGACCAGGAAGTCTTTGTCGAAATCCACGAGAACGTGCGTGGCGAGGATGTGTTCCTCGTGCAATCGACCAGCTACCCGGCGAACGACCATATCATGGAATTACTGGTCGCCCTCGATGCGCTGAAGCGCGCTTCCGCCCGCCGCGTCACCGCCGTCATCCCGTATTTCGGTTATGCCCGGCAGGATCGCAAAGTCGGTCCGCGCACCCCAATCTCGGCCAAGCTTGTTGCCAACATCATCGCCGCCAGCGGCGCCAACCGCGTACTGACCATCGATCTGCATGCCGGACAGATCCAGGGGTTCTTCGATATTCCGCTCGACCACCTCTATGCCGCGCCGGTCATCATCAAAGACATCAAGTCAAACTATAAAGACCCGGCTAACATCGTAGTCGTTTCGCCCGATGTCGGCGGCGTAGTACGTGCGCGGGCGCTCGCCAACCGCATTGGCGCCGATCTTGCCATCGTCGATAAACGCCGAGAAAAAGCTGGCGTCTCGGAAGTGATGAACATCATCGGCGACGTGAAAGGCCGCGATTGCATCCTGTTTGATGACATCGTCGATTCCGCCGGAACCCTGTGCAACGCCGCCGCCGCGCTGATGCAGGAAGGCGCGAAATCGGTCGCCGCCTACGTCACCCATGGCGTGCTTTCCGGCAAAGCCATCGAGCGGGTGGAAAATTCGGCACTCACCTCGCTCGTCATCACCGATACGATCATGACCACCGACGAAATGAAGAAATCCAAAAATATCCGCGTGATTTCCGTTGCCCCGCTGCTTGGCGAAGCCATCAAGCGGATCAGCGAAGAAACCAGCGTATCGAGTTTATTTGATTAATCCAAAGGAGAGAACCATGACCACCGCAACTAAAACCAAATCGTCTGCACTGAGTGCAGCAACCCGCACCGGCGCCGGCAAAGGCGTCGCCCGCGCACTGCGCCGCGAGGGCAAACTTCCCGGCATCCTTTATGGCAAAGGCCAGAAACCGGTTTCCATTGCGCTTTCTGCCAAAGAAGTGATGCTTGAATACCAAAAAGGCCGCTTCCGTTCGCGCCTCGTTGACATCGCACTTGATGGTAAAACCATCCAGGCGTTACCGAAAGACGTGCAATTCAATCCGGTTACCGACCAGATCGAACATGTCGATTTCATCAAAGTCGAAAAAGGCGTGGCCATCCGCGTTTCCGTACCGGTGAAATTCATCGGCACCGATAAATCCATCGGCCTGAAACGCGGCGGCGTGCTGAACGTGGTGCGTCATGAAATCGAGTTTGAATGTGCCGCCGACGCCATCCCAACCCATATCGAAGTAAACGTCACCGCCATGGATATCGGCACCAGCGTGCACATCAATGACGTCACCCTGCCTAAAGGCGTGGTGCCGACCATTAAGCGTAACTTCACCATTGCCGCCGTCGCCGGACGTTCGACCGCAGATGAAGAAGTGAAACCAGCAGAAGGTGCAGCGACTCCGGCAGCGGGTGCAGCAGCGGCTCCGGCAGCGGGCGATGCGAAAAAAGAAGACGCGAAACCTGCGGCTAAGAAATAGTCTTTCGTCAGGGGTCATGAGCCATCGTGACCCCTGTCCCGGCTTATGACACCCCACCTCCTCATCGGCCTCGGCAATCCCGGAAGCACTTACGCCGCTAACCGGCATAATGTCGGGTTCATGGCGATTGATGCCATTCGGAACGCGTTTGAATTCGGGCGCGAGGCCAGCAAATTTGGTGGCGCATTTTCGGAGGGCACAATCAACAGCCAGAAAGTATTCGCCTTCAAGCCACAGACCTACATGAACCTTTCCGGCGAACCGGCACAGAAGCTTTGCCAGTTTTATAAAATCCCCATCAGCAATATCACTGTTCTTCATGATGAGCTGGATTTGCCGCTGGCTAAAATCCGTGTCAAAATCGGCGGTGGTGCGGGCGGGCATAACGGCCTCAAAAGCCTGGACGCAAATCTCGGCCAGGATTACCAGCGCATCCGCATCGGTATCGGCCACCCCGGCGACAAGAATCTGGTAAGCGATTATGTGCTCTCGGATTTTGGCAAGGAAGAAGCAAAAACCATCGCCGCGTTACTGGCTGATATCAGCCGCGAACTGCCTTTACTCTTGCAAGGCAACGGGGCGGGGTTTATGAACCGCCTATCACCAAGCGAACCGAAAACAAAGAAAGAATAATATGGGTTTTAAATGCGGCATTGTCGGCCTTCCCAACGTCGGTAAATCAACGTTATTCAACGCGCTTCTCTCCACCATCGCAGCGGAAGCGGCAAATTATCCGTTCTGCACCATTGAGCCCAATGTCGGTCGGGTGAATGTGCCCGACGAACGCGTCGATATTCTCGCTAAAATCGCAGGTTCAGCGCAACTCATTCCTACCCAACTTGAATTCGTCGATATTGCCGGTTTAGTGCGCGGGGCAAGCAAGGGCGAAGGGCTGGGCAACCAGTTCCTGTCGCACATCCGCGAAGTCGATGCGATCATCTACGTGCTGCGCTGCTTCGAAGACGGCAACATCACCCACGTCGAGGGCTCGATCGACCCGCTGAGGGACGCAGAAATCATCGAGACCGAGCTGGTGCTGGCCGACATGGAATCACTGGAAAAACGCCTGACCAATTTACAGAAAAAGGCCAAAGGCGGCGACAAGGAATCGGCGGAGATCGTCGCGATGATCGAACGTGTATTGCCGGTGGTCAATGAAGGCAAACCGGCGCGCCTGACCGAGGTCAAAGACGAAGCCGAACGCCGCACCCTCAGGAACCTGCAGCTGCTCACCACTAAACCAGTGATGTATGTGTGCAATGTCGATGAAGCGTCGGCGGCAACCGGCAATGCACTCTCCGCCAAGGTGGAAGAGATGGCAAAATCTAAGAAAGCGCCAAGCGTGATTATTTCGGCAGCGATCGAGGCCGAAATTTCCATGCTCGCCACGGCGGAAGAAAAGAAAGAATTCCTCGATTCGCTGGGGCTTTTGGAAACCGGCCTCACCCGCATCATCAAGGCCGGGTATAACCTGCTCAACCTCGCCACCTACTTCACCATCGGCCCTAAAGAAGCCCGCGCCTGGACCATCACCGAAGGTACCCTAGCCCCTGCCGCTGCCGGCGTCATCCACTCCGATTTTGAAAAGGGCTTTATCCGCGCCGAAACCATCGGCTATGAGGATTACGTGAAGTATAGCGGTGAAGCCGGTGCCAAAGAAGCGGGCAAATTCCGCTTAGAAGGCAAGGATTACCGCGTGCGTGACGGCGACGTGCTGCACTTCAGGTTTAACAACTAGATGTTCCCGCGATGGCCTGCTGGCCATCGCATGGAACGCACTTCGCAGCTCATGACTGGTTCGCACTACTGCGCTCACATAACACTTTTATAAAGTAGCGTTTGCCCGTATGATGGTGGCATGTTTCCATTCAGCCGTAAATTCAGGAATTCCCGTAAGCCCGCACCCAAGCCGATATGGCTACGCTGGCTGGTCGTTGGTTTTTTTGTCTACATCATCGCCGCCGGCTATATTTTCGGCGATAAAAAAACCCTAAAAACCATCGAACATGCAAAAGAGAAAATCGAGAACCACCAAACAGTCAATCTTCGCGCCTATAAGGATAAGATATTCCCCGAATATGCCGCCGGGCTACGTATCCAGGATATCGACCCCGCGCCCGGTACGTCCGTTCCCGATGGCTTTCCCGCCGTCTGCGGCCAGCGCGTCGCACTGGCCTATGAGACCTATCTGGCACAGGGCAACAAGCTTCCCGATTCAGCATCCCACAAAGAACCGCTGATCTTCACCATCGGCGAAGGCAAAGTGATGCCGGTGTTTGAAAATGGCGTGATCGGCATGAAACCCGGCGGCAAACGCTCGATCATTGCCCCGCCGCTCATGAGCTACGGTCTGGAGGATTACCGCCGCGAGGATGTGCCAAAAGGCGCCACCGTGCGCTTTGAGCTGGAGCTGCTCTCCGCCGAACCAAAACTGCCCGATCTCGATGCCATGCCATACCGCATCGCCGAAGTCGCCATAGGCAACAACACGATGCTGACCTGCGGCCAGCCAGCCCACCTGCGGATCAAGATATGGGATTTAACCGGTAAGGAGCTTTATTCCAACACCAAGGATGCAACCCCGCTGGTCATCACCCCCGGCAAGGCGGAAGTCATGCTGGGCCTGGAACATGGTGTGATCGGCATGCTGGAGGGCGGCACGCGGCTGCTCATTATCCCGCCCGCCTTCCAGAAAACGCTCGAAGGCAAGAAGCCGCTGCATACCTTCCCACTGCCGGATAGCCAGACCGTGATGATCGAGGTCGAAGCACACGGAACGCCGCAGGAGCCACCACAGGCTGGACAAAAGCACTAGCTTGCATTAAGCATGGCGCTCTTTTCACACTCGGAAACTTCTGTATGCCCTTCATCGCCAATCGCCTTGCCAAAGTAAAACCATCGCCTACGCTCGCCGTCACCGCCAAGGCCGCCGAATTGAAAGCCGCCGGGAAAGACGTGATCGGCCTGGGTGCCGGTGAGCCGGATTTCGACACACCGCAGTTCATCAAGGATGCTGCCGTCGCCGCCATCGCGCGCGGCGAAACCAAATACACGCCGGTCGCCGGAACCCCTGCACTGAAGCAAGCCATTATCGGCAAGTTCAAACGCGAAAACGGGCTGGAATATGTGCCCAACCAAATCATCGCTGGCGTCGGCGCCAAACAGGTCATCTTCAACGCCATGCTCGCCACGCTGAACGCAGGCGACGAAGTCATCATCCCGGCGCCGTACTGGGTATCGTACCCTGATATGGTGCTCTTCGCCGAAGGTACGCCGGTATTTGTGGAAGGCAAGGAAGATCGCGGCTTCAAGCTAGCGCCGGAAGATTTGGACAAGGCCATTACGCCGAACACCAAATGGCTGATCCTCAATTCGCCAAGCAACCCAAGCGGCGCGGCCTACTCTGCGGCGGAGTTGCGTGCACTCGCCGATGTGCTGCTGAAACATCCCCATGTATGGATACTCACCGACGATATGTATGAGCATTTGCTCTATGATGGTTTTGAGTTTGCTACCATCGCCAAGGTCGAGCCAAAGCTCTACGACCGCACCCTCACCGTCAACGGCGTGTCAAAAGCCTACGCCATGACCGGCTGGCGCATGGGCTATGCCGGCGGGTCGAAAGAACTGATCTCTGCCATCGCCGACATCCAGTCGCACTCCACCTCGAATGCATCGTCCATTACACAGGCGGCGACCGTCGCGGCACTGAATGGCGACCAGTCGTTCCTGATGGAGTGGAAAAGAAGCTTCCAGGCACGCCGCGACCTGGTGGTCACCGCACTAAACGACATCCCCGGCATCACCTGCCTGAAACCCGAAGGCGCGTTTTACGTGTTCCCGAGCATGAAGGGGCTCATCGGGAAAAAAACATCCGCAGGAAAAACCATCGAAAGCTGCCAGCAATTCGCTGATTACCTGCTGGAAGAAGCGCTCGTTGCCGTGGTATTCGGCGGCGCATTCGGCATGGACGGGTATTTCCGTATCTCCTACGCCACCAGTGAGAAAAACCTCACCGAATCCATGAAACGCATCAAGGATGCGGTGGCAAAATTGTCGTAGCACGCGGTTTTAATTTAAGCGCCCATTTTTCCACCAGATGCCATGACAGCGCCGCCATGCACACCGTGCAGGCGCCGGTAATGAGCGCATAATGCAGGAAAAATTCAGGTTTGCGGGAAAAGTAACCGGAAAAAAACTGCTGGAGCGGCCAGGCATAAATATAAATGCCATAAGATAAATCCCCATAGCGGGCGGCATTGCCCAGATAGCGCAACCCCATCCCGGCATATACAGTCAGGTACACCAGCACACCAGCCGCCACCAGCGCATAGCACAGCACTTCGTATTTTATGATCCATATCGACCCGTTCACATTGGAACGTATAAAATTATGGGTAAACACTCCCGGCAGCTTCTCATTCATCAGCAGCAGCACGTTGCCGGCGAAACGAGGAAGTCCGGCATAAAATTGCGACCAATATACGGAAGGTTCCAACGTGGTGGCAAGTGGCCCAATCACCACAACAATAAATACCCAGCACACGATGAGCGCTGGGTAAATGCGCAGGATTCGCTTGACGATGAATTGCCGGAGGTTCGGCGTAGTGCACCAGCTTTGCGTGATGAGATAACCGCTGATGGCAAAGAAGATGCCAACACCCAACCCGCCGAGCGTAATGGATTTATACCCCGTTGCCCATAGCAGGTGGGGCGAGCCGAGACCATACACAAAATAGGTATGCGAGACAAAAACCATGCACGCACCCAGCAGCCGCAATAAATCAAAATTATTTTTGTGCATGCCGGAAACTCCATCAGGAAACAACGCCTGATCGGCTCCACATGGCTACGCCACATGTAGCCGAAGGCGAAGGGTGGTGCGGGTGAAAAGACTCGAACTTTCACGCATTGCTGCGCCAGAACCTAAATCTGGTGCGTCTACCAATTCCGCCACACCCGCAACATACTGAAATATATAAATAATAAAAAAAGCCATCGAGGCCTAGAAAAAGGTCATTAGATGGCTTATATTAAAATGGCAAGAAACAATTCAAACAACCCCATCCGTATCCTTACATTTTATGGCACAAGCACCCTCTGCTGATCGTTACCCCGTCCTCCCATTACGCGATATCGTCGTATTCCCCTCCATGGTGGTACCGCTGTTCGTCGGTCGCGAAAAGTCCGTGCGAGCACTGGAAGAAGTCGTTAAGCGCGAAGGCAAGGTGTTACTCGTCACCCAGAAGAACGGCGGGGTCGATGATCCGAAAGAGACCGATATCTATCGCATGGGCACCATCGGCAATATCCTCCAACTCCTGCGTCTGCCCGATGGCACAGTGAAGGTGCTGGTCGAAGGCATCGCCCGCGCCCGCATCACCGATTTCCTAGGGCATGATGAGTATTTCCAGGTGGCGGCAAAAATCGTCGACGACCAACACACCCAGCATGATGAAACCGAAGCGGTCTGCCGCACCGTCGTCAGCCAGTTTGAGCAATATGTAAAACTGAACAAAAAAATCCAGCCGGAAACCCTCGGCACGGTGAACAAGATCACCAATGCCAGCCTGCTTGCTGATACGATCGCCGCCCACATGTCTGTGGAAATCGCCGAAAAACAGAAAATCCTCGAGATACTGTCGGTGCCGGAACGGCTTGAGTATATTTTTGGGCTGATGGAAAACGAGATTTCAGTACTGAACACCGAGCGCCGTATCCGCAGCCGCGTGAAGCGCCAGATGGAGAAGACCCAGCGAGAGTACTACCTGAATGAGCAGATGAAGGCCATCCAGAAAGAGCTCGGCGAAGGCGAAGACGGCAAAGATGAGATCGGCGAGATCATGGTCAAGATGAAGAAGATCCGCCTGTCGAAAGAAGCCAAGGAGAAGTGCGAGCACGAAATAAAAAAACTCCGCACCATGAATATCATGTCGGCGGAAGCATCGGTTATCCGCAACTACCTCGACTGGATTATCAGCCTGCCATGGAAGCGCCCGACCCGTATCGTGAGCGACCTGCCAAACGCACAATCCATCCTCGATGAAGACCATTACGGACTGGAAAAAGTCAAGGAGCGCATCCTTGAATATCTCGCGGTACAGCAGCGCACCAAACAGGTTCGCAGCCAGATACTCTGCATTGTCGGCCCTCCCGGCGTTGGTAAAACCTCACTTGCGAAGTCCGTAGCACGCGCTACCAACCGTAATTTTGTACGCATCTCGCTTGGCGGCGTGCGTGACGAAGCTGAAATCCGTGGCCACCGCCGTACTTATATTGGCTCGATGCCCGGCAAATTCATCCAATCGATGAAAAAAGCCAAGTCATCTAACCCGCTGATGCTGCTCGATGAAATCGACAAAATGGGGTCGGATTATCGCGGCGATCCAGCAGCGGCACTGCTTGAGGTGCTCGATCCAGAACAAAACAAAACCTTCGGCGACCACTACCTCGAAGTCGATTATGATCTGTCGGATGTGATGTTCATTGCCACCGCCAACTCGACCAACATCCCGCGCCCACTGCTCGACCGCATGGAAGTGATCCGCATCCCCGGCTACACCGAGGATGAGAAAGTGCACATCGCCAAACAGCATTTGATCCCGAAACAGATGAAGGTGCATGGCCTGAAAACCGGGGAATGGAGCATCACCGATGATGGGCTCAGGAACCTGATCCGTTATTACACCCGCGAGGCCGGCGTGCGTAATCTTGAACGTGAGATCGCCAATCTCCAGCGCAAAGCGATAAAAGAAATCGTCCTGGATGCCGATGTGCGGATTGAGGTCGGTGTCGATAATCTTGGCAAATATGCCGGTGTACGCAAATACCTCTACGGCGAAGCCGAAAAAACCGATCTGGTCGGCATGGTCACTGGCCTTGCCTGGACCGAAGTCGGCGGCGACCTGCTCACCATCGAAGCAGTGATGATGCCGGGTAAGGGTAAGACCTCGATCACCGGCAAACTTGGCGATGTCATGCAGGAATCAGTACAAGCCGCCATTTCCTACGTTCGTTCGCGCTCGCTGGATTTCGGCATCATCCCGCCGATGTTCCAGACCCGCGATATCCACGTGCACGTGCCCGAAGGCGCCACTCCGAAAGACGGCCCATCGGCGGGGATCGCCATGACCACGGCCATCGTCTCGGTGCTTACCGGCATTCCGGTGAAAAAGAACGTCGCCATGACCGGCGAGGTCACGTTGCGTGGCCGTGTGCTCGGCATTGGCGGCCTGAAAGAAAAACTCCTCGCAGCACTGCGCGGCGGCATCACCACGGTGCTAATCCCGGAAGAGAACGTCAAAGACCTCGAAGAAATTCCGGAAAATGTGAAACGCGACCTCACTATTATTCCCGTCTCAACGGTCGATGAGGTCTTGAAACATGCGCTCACCAAGCTACCGGAGCCAACCGAATGGACGGAGCCAAAACCGGCTGTCGCCACGCTGGTGAAGCCCGAAGGTGAAGCCGGAATGGTGCATTAAGAACCTTCATGACCCCAGAATACAACACCGAATTCCTTGACCTGTTAGCAAAACTGGACCACACGGTGGCAAGCGTCGGAGAGTCAGTGGAAGGTAATTTATTTTACAAGCATGAAGATGCGGACTTCCCAAACGCGGCGATCGCCCCATACTTTGCACCCAAGCGTGCCAACCTGCTTGCCGCCTGTCTTGGGCGCGGCCGCGTGCTTGAGATCGGCACCAACGCCGGGCATGCCGCATTGCTGATGCTGTACCATAACCCTAAATTGCATTACACTGGCGTCGATATCTGCAAGCATAAATACGTGGCCAAAGCCATCGACTTCCTGAAAGAACGCTTCCCGGATCGGGTGGATTTCTACCCCGGCGATTCAGTACAGGTGCTGCCGGACATGCTGGCAAAGAAGGTTCCCGCAGCATTTGATGTCGTACATGTTGACGGTCTGCATACGACATTTCATTGCGAAAACGACATCAACAACGCCGCCAAACTATGCACACGGTTTGCATGGGTAATTGTGGATGATACCACCATGCCAAACATTGCCGAGATTTATGAACGCTATGTGCGCGATGGTAAATTGCTTGGCAAAGCACCGGAAGGGTGGGAGAAAACCCCGCACCATGCAATCGGGATGCTCCCTACGTAAATACCACCGTCTTCTTGCCGTTGAGAATAACGCGCTGCTCGGTGTGGTAACGAAGCGCCCGCGCCAACACCTGGCACTCAATGTCGCGCCCGATGGCCGCCAGCGCTTCCGGCGTATGGGCGTGATCGACCCGTGCCACTTCCTGCTCGATAATTGGCCCTTCGTCCAGATCGTCGGTAACATAATGCGCGGTCGCACCAATCAACTTCACCCCGCGGTCGAACGCCTGGTGGTAGGGTCGTGCACCCTTGAAACTGGGCAAAAACGAATGATGGATGTTAATCGCACGGCCAGCGAGTGCCTGAGAAAGCTCCGGCGATAGAATCTGCATGTAGCGCGCGAGCACCACGACATCAATCTTGAGTGACTGCACCAGCGACATGATACGCGCCTCCCACTCCGCCTTGTTTTCGCCCTCCGGCAGGAGGTGATACGGCACCTCATAGTGGCGTGCAATGTTTTCCATGTCGGGGTGGTTGGAGACAATCGCTGGAACCTCGACGGCAAGTTGCCCGGTCGACGTTCGGTAAAGCACGTCGTGCAGGCAGTGGCCATGTTTAGAAACCAATACCAGCACCCGCGACCGCTCCGCCTTGCTGTGAATTTGCCAGTCCATCCCAAAAGGGGTCGCCACCTGCTCGGCGAAATAGGCACGCAGGAGGGTCGCGCTCGGTGCGCCAGCTTCCAGCGAAAACTCCACCCGCATAAAAAATTGCTGCGTCGATGCATCGCCAAATTGTCCGGACTCAATGATAAAGCCACGTTGCTGGGCAAGGAAATTGCTGACCGCTGCCACGATACCCCGCGTATCAACACAGGAAAGCGTCAGGATATAACGTTCATGATGCATGGTCAGGTGCCTGTCAGTTGTGCGATGAAAGCGGGGTTCTCCCGAACAAAAATACATTCAAACCGTGCACCTTTACCCGGCTCGGATTCAAGCTCGATCCGCCCACCATGCAACTCAATGAAGCTTTTTACAATCGAAAGCCCAAGCCCGGTGCCGGAACGCTTGGCAGACTTGTTCTTGCCAATGTCCTGCACCTTGCCACGGTAGAATGTGTCGAAGATGGCATCCTGCTCGGATTCGGGAATACCGTGTCCTTCGTCCTGAACCCAGATGATGATTTCATCGTTCTTGAGTGCTTTGGCACCGAACGATACCTTGTCGCCCTGGCTCGAATATTTAATAGCATTTGACAGCAGGTTGAAGAGGATCTGCTTAATGCGCGTCTCATCACCAAGCATGGTGCCAATTTTCGCTGGACACTCCACTTTGAGCTTGAGTCCATGCTCCCGCGCACGCTCCTGGATCAGCGAGCTGACTGATTTCATCATGGCCGCAATGTCGAACGGTGCCACTTCAAGGCGCATGTAGCCGGCTTCGATACTCGCAAGGTCAAGGATATCATTGATGAGCTGCATCAACCGCTGCGACGACTGGTGGATGCCTTCGACATATTCACGCTGCTTTTCCGACAGCGTGCCGAAATATTCCTGCGACAGCATCTCCGAGAAGCCGGAAATCGACGTGAGCGGCGAACGCAATTCATACGACACGTTGGCCAGGAATTCCGATTTGAGCTTATCGGCTTCCTGCAGCGCATCGTTGCGCTCACGCAAGCTGCGCTCCACCAGCATCGAATCGGTGATGTCGAGATACGTAATCAGGTTCGCGCCATCGGGCAGCGGTACCTTGCGCCAGTCGATCATCTTGCCGTCGGCAAGCTCCAGTCGCTGGGCATGTGGCTCGCGCGATTGCATCTGCCGGATGTGGTTCTGTTTGAAATTATCCCACTCCTCATAAAGATAAAGCGGCTTGCAGCGCTCAACAATATCGCGCACATGCGGCTCGGATTTCACCATCTCTTCCGGAATATTCCACAGCCGCACATAGTTCGGATTCGACAGTTTCAACCGCCCATCTTCTCCAAACACCGCCACACCTTCATGTAGATTATCGAGCGTTTCACGTTGCACCGCGATCAACGTATTATACGAACGCTCGAGCGCCAGCCGATCGGTCACATCCTCATAGGCAAACATGACGCCACCCAGCGCATGCGGAATCGCCAGCACGCGCAGCGCCCGACCGTCCGGCAGGTAGAAAAATTCTTCTTTTGAATTGATCAGGTCGCGGAACAGCTTGATCTGTTGTTGCTTGAACAGCTGAAAATTCGCCTGTTCCGGAAGCTTGCGCCGTTCGCGCAGCTGTTCCAGGATTTCACCGTAGGTCGGCTGGGAATCCAGCCACATCTCATCGAATTTCCACAAAGCGACGAAGGCATAGTTGAAAGATTTGAGACGCATGTCCGAACCATAAATCGCCATCGCCGATGCCGAGCTTTCAAGGAAATCGTTCATCGCCGAATTGTGGCGCGTAAGGTCTTCCTTGAGCGCATCCACTTCCGAACGGTCGAGTGCACAGCCCACCGTCGTGCCATCCGCCGCAATCGGAATTTCTATCAAATCATACAGTTTTCGCTCGCCGCCAATGATGATATGGCGCCGCTCGGTCACCGACTTGCCGTCTTCAATTGCTTGCTTCGCCTGAGCCAGCATTTTTTTATCCAGCTCCGGCACGCGGCCATCATGGAAGATCGAGCCTTCGACCGCAGTTTCATAGGCCTGGTTATGATGTATAATCCGAAGTTCAGCATCACGATGCCAGATCGGGTAAGGGATTGCATCCAGCGCCCGGTGTGCTTCATGAAGTTGTTCAGTCAGGCGGTTCTTCTCCTGCTGCACACGCTCAATCTCGCGCTGGAGGAAACCCAGCTCCTGCGTGCTGGCCACCAGCATACCGCGCTGCTTACGCCGCGAAATATCATAGACGAACAGCGCAAGGATCACGGCCAGAAAACTGCCGACCACCACCGGGTAGGCCGCCAACGCCTCTTTGTCAGCGGCACAGGCGGGGACAGCAAGCAGCAGCAATGGTAACGCAACACGCACACGGATCATGCATCGAACATAACCTTGCCGCATGCTTATGCAACAAAAACCATCGGGGGGGGTAATCCGGTAGTAAGAAGTATCTAGTTCTTCTTATATTCACCGTCGTTCAGCCAACTCCGGTGGTTTTCCGGCTTGCCGAGATAGTAGCCCTGCAGGTAATCGACCCCCATCTCCATCAGGATCTTGGCGATTTCGCCGTTCTCAACAAACTCGGCCACCGTCTGCAGCCCGAAGCCACGGGCGAAGTTCATCAGCGTTCTGACAAAGAACTGGTTATCGGCGCTCTGGGCGATGTCCTTAACGAACGCGCCGTCGATTTTGACGAGGTCGACCGACAGCGCTTTCAACTGGCGGAAGCTGGTGTAGCCCGAACCGAAATCATCGAGCGCCACCAGGCAACCCATGGATTGCAGGCTGGCGACAAAATAAGCGGCGCGGCGCAGGTCCCGGTGCACGGCAGTCTCGGTGATTTCTACCGTCAGGCGCGAAGCGATGTCCGGCGCATCTTTTAACAGCTCGGTAATGTGATCGAGCCATGCCGGATTTTCCGTCGTCACGTTGGAAACGTTGAATGCCAGGTGCAGCTCCGGTGCATGACGGAGTTCTTCAATTACCATTTCCATCACCATCGTATCGATCATGCCGATCATGCCCATCTTCTCCGCGATGGGGATGAGCGCGCCGGCGGAACTGATCTGCCCGGCCTGGTTCACCATACGCAACAATGCTTCATAGTGGTCGACCTTGCCGGTTTTGGCATTGATGATCGGCTGGTAGGCAAGCCGCAGGCGTTTTTCCTTGTAGGCATTGTACATGTAGTTGGCCAGACCCATCTGCTGGCGGCACTGGTCAGCTTCCGAACGCAACATTTCGTAAGTGCGGTGTGGCAAGGCCTGCATGCTGTTTACTGCGGCATAGGCTTTATCAAGCGCATCGTGTGCACTGGTCGTTTCGGACGGGAAACACACACTGCCGATCGTTCCGATGATATGCAGCGAGGCCGTAGAAAAATTGTCGCGGCCGAAATTCATGATGGCGTTGTGAATGCGGGTGGCAAGCACATTGACATCTTCCAGATAGCGGTCGGTGACGATAACGCCGAGCTGGTCGCGTTGCAGGCGCTGCACCACATCGCCCTCACGCACAATCGACGCAACGATTTTGGTCAAATCATGCACCACAATTTCTGAAACATCGTGACCATAGGCATTGATAATCATCGCCAGGTTGGTGATGGAAACCAGAAGCAGCGCACCGGACGTATGTTCGCGGATGACTCCCTGAATCGCCGTCTCCAGCGCATTGACGAAATCAGACGGGTAAAAATCGCAACCCGGGTAATGCGGCGCAGGCAAATGCAGGTCGTCTCCACCTAGCGAGAAAGACGGACTATCAGTATCTGACCTTGTTTTACGGGATGACTGATCATCCGGGCTTGTGTACAGCATTCGCCCCCAATATCCCCCTATTGAAGCTGGCTATCCACCAATACTGGCATAAATTGGTAAACATTGATTAAAATTGTAGTTAATATTCCCATAATTTTTGAGGTTTTTGGTTCTGGATATGGGACAGATAGCCCTCGGATCCTAGCATGTTTTATCATTGTTCGGCAGCTAAATCATTGCCAGCCATGGAAACACCCCGACCCATTGGTTGGTAATAAAAATATTTTTGCACGATACGGGGTTATCCAACTCTACCGACCAAACCTGCCAGAAAAGCTGTGTCGCCAAAACAAGAAGCAAACCCCATGCAGGCGGCGCGTGCGGTGCCAATAGCACGAGGCTGGAAATAAATATCCCATAACACCCGGCAACACATAATTTCGTGCGCCGCCCCAGCCGCAGGGCGGTTGATTTCACCCCTGCCTTTATATCGTCTTCTTTATCCTGGTGTGCATAGATGGTGTCATAACCAAGCGTCCAGAAAACACATCCGGCATAGAGCAACAGCGCCGGCCACGCCAACGTACCATGCACCGCCACCCATCCCAGCAGCGCGCCCCAGTTAAACGTCAGCCCAAGGAACAGCTGCGGCCACCAGGTGATGCGTTTCATCAGCGGATATAACACAACCAGCGGCAAGGCAAGCGCCGACCAGCATACCACTTCCCTGCCAAGCATGACAGCGATGCCAAACGCAATAGCAAGAAGCACTGCCAGCAGCATACCGGCCTGCCGCATGGAAAGCTCGCCACTGGCCAACGGACGGTTTTTCGTGCGCTCCACCTGCCGGTCGAAATTGCGATCCGCCATGTCGTTGATAATGCAGCCGGCAGAACGCATCACCACCGCACCGAGCGCAAACAACGCATAGACCAGAAACCGTTTTTCCCCGGCCAGCGCCAGCGACCACCAGCATGGCCATAGCAACAGCCAGTTGCCCACCGGCTGGTGCAGGCGCATCAGGCGCAAATAACGGTTGGTGAAGATCATGGGCTAGGTTATATCAGCTCTGTATGATCGAACACAACCCTTCCATTCGACTGCACATCGTCGAGCCACTCGCAACCGGCGCACGCATCCTGCTGGATGAAGCCCGGAGCCATTATGTCCGCCACGTCATGCGCCTAGCCGAAGGCGATGCGATTGCGGCATTCAACGCCGAGTCAGGCGAATGGAATGCCACCGTCGAATTCCAGGGCAAGCGCGCCGTGCAGATTTCCATCGGCAGGCAACGTGCACTTCCGCGCTCCTGCCCCGATGTATGGCTCGCTTTTGCTATGATTAAAAACAAAAGCGAACTGGTAGTAGAAAAAGCGACCGAACTCGGCGTGCGTGAGATCCACGCCATCGTCACCCAGCACGGTGTCGTCAAAAACTTCAATATCGACAAGCTGGCCGCCCACGCCATCGAAGCCGCCGAACAATGCGAACGGCACGACGTACCGACCATCCATACCCACAAAAACCTCGCGGCGTTCCTCGGTAACCACCCGGCTGACCGCACCCTGCTGTATGGCGACGAAACCGGCCACGGCAAGCCGCTTCCCGACGTGCTCGCGAATCATCCGGGTAAAAAATTCAGCCTGTTGGTCGGGCCGGAGGGTGGATTTTCCGCCGACGAGCACCATATACTCCGCTCGGTACCGTTCGCTATAGGATTCGGGATGGGGCCGCGCATCCTGCGTGCAGACACGGCGGCAGTTGCCGGGCTCGCCTGCCTGCAATCCATCTATGGTGATTGGGCTGAACCACCGCATTTCAAAGGAACTTCATGACCGACATCCTGACCACACTGCGAACCCTCTACGAGAAACGTGGCGACGATATTGAAGCATGGTTTGGTGAACAACGTAAACACGCCGCACCGTTCTTTTATACGTCGGTCGACCTGCGCCACTCCGGCCTCCGACTCGCCCCAGTTGACACCAACCTTTACCCTGCCGGGTTCAACAACCTGTCACAGGCCGGTCGCATGCGCGCCACCCGCTATGCCGCCAGCATGCTTGCCGAATCCATTCCGCATGCGAAACGCATTCTCATTGTGCCGGAAAACCACACGCGCAACCTGGGTTATCTTGAAAACCTACACGTGCTGGCGACCATCCTGGCGAACGCGGGTTATGAAACGCGCATCGGCAGCCTGACCACCGAAGAGCCGCTATTGCTCGCCACGCTCTCAGGAAAAGAAATTACCGAGTTCCCATTGGAGAAATGCGGCAATGTTCTGGCCACACGCGACGGGTTCGTGGCTGATGCCATCATACTCAACAATGATTTAAGCAGCGGCATGCATCCGCTGCTGGAAGGGCTGCTCCAACCGGTGCTCCCACCGCCGCAGATGGGCTGGCATCGCCGCCGCAAAAGTGTGCACTTCACTGCCTACCAGAAACTTGCAAACGATTTCTCGGAGCGTTTTGGCCTCGACCCATGGCTGATCGCCGCCGAATTCCACCAATGCGGCATGGTCGATTTCAAGGAACGCACGCGGCTGGAATGCGTCGCTAAATCGATCGACGAAATTATCGCCACTGCCCGCCGCAAGCACAACGAATACGGCATCAACGAAGATCCCTACGTATTTATCAAGGCCGACTCCGGCACCTACGGCATGGGCATCATGACTGTGAAAAACGGCGCCGAAGTATTGGAGCTAAATAAAAAAGACCGCAACAAAATGCAGGTCGTCAAAGAGGGCGCCCGGGTAAGTGAAGTCATCATCCAGGAGGGCATCCACACCATCGACACCGTGGATGGCAAACCCGCCGAGCCGATGGTCTACATGATCGACGGGCTGCCGGTCGGTGGCATGTACCGCGTGAACGGTGGCCGCGACGCGATGAACAACTTAAACGCTGCCGGAATGGAATTTGTCGGCATGTGCGATGAAATGGAAACCTCCGACGTCGAACGCAAATCGGTGCGTGAATGCGATTTCCGCGCCTATGGCATCATCGCCGCGCTGGCCGCACTCGCCAGCGCACAAGAACGGTACTGAAAGGAATCCGCATGTCGATCGCCACCACCATGGAACAGAAACTCACTGCCTATTTTACGCCAAGCTTCCTGCGTATCATCAACGACAGCGCAAAGCACGCCGGTCACCTACCGGAGGATCTGGATGAAAGCCACTTAGGCATTGTCATCGTGTCAGAAAAATTCGCCGGGCTCTCACGCGTTGCCCGCACCCGGCTTGTCTACGATCTGCTTGCGGATGAAATCGCGAAAATCCACGCCGTCACCACCCTCAAGACGTTTACGCCGGAAGAATACGCCTCGCTGAGAATTATTTAATACCCATTTGCGATCAATGCATAGCAAATGGGTATTAAAATCGCCGCCGAAAGCGCGATTTTGCGCGGCGTAGCCAGCGTAACGCAATCAATAGATTGATTGCAAAATTATTTAAGCTCACCCAGCATAATCCGGGTGGGATTGCCACTATGGATGAGCATGGCAAGCGCCTGGATATCTTCTCTCGTCACCGCGTCAATCTTTGCGACAATGTCCGGAAGCTGCTTGTATTCACCGTACATTAGTAAGTGGCGGCCGATCCACCCAGCAACCGTCTGCGATCCCTCGCGTGACATCAGCAACTCGGCCTTGCCCTGATTTTTCGCACGCGTCAGCTCGGCATCGGTCACTCCGTGCTCCATGCGTGCAACTTCGCTGCCAAGGATACGCGCCAGCTCTTCTGCTTTGTCCGGCGACGTCGCCGCGTAAATACCAAGCACGCCAACATCGGCATAGGCATTGCCCATCGCATACACGGAATAGGCAAGGCCGCGTTTCTCACGCACCTCCTGGAACAGGCGCGACGACATGCCGCCGCCAAGGATGCCGGCATAAAGCTGGAGCGCATAATAACGTGCATCGTGCATCGAGACCGCCGGGAAACCAAGCGCCACATGCACCTGTTCGTGGTCGGTCACTACCCGGCATTCACCACCACCATACACCGCGACGGGTGCGACGGGTGCCGCCGGTGCCGCCGGCATGGTAAAATACCGTTCCACCATCGAAACAAATTTATGGTGGTCAATATTACCTGCCGCCGACACCACCATGTTCGTGGGCACATAATGCCGCGCCATGTACCCTATCACATCGTCGCGACAATATGCCGCTACCCGCTCCGGCGTGCCGAGGATCGAGCGCCCAAGCGGCTGGCCGGGAAAGGCCTTATCGTCGAAACAATCAACCGCCAGATCCTCCGGCGAGTCCTGATGCATGGCAATTTCCTGGATGATGACTTCTTTTTCCTTCGCCAGCTCATCCTCAGCAAAGGTCGAGTTCTGCATGATGTCTGCAAGGATTTCGGTAGCAAACGCCACATCCTGCTTCAGCACCTTGGCGTAATAAACCGTCAGCTCCATCGAAGTGTAGGCATTGAGCTGCCCGCCGATATTATCGAACGCCTCCGCGATGTCTTTCGCGCTTCTAGTTTTCGTGCCCTTAAACGCCATGTGCTCCAGCAAATGCGAGATGCCGTTTTCCGATTCGTGCTCGTAGCGCGCACCGACACCGACCGACACGGCAAGCGACACCGTCTCCACGCTGGGCAGAAATTCCGTGGCCACACGCAGGCCATTGTTTAACGTCGTCAGATGGTACATGAATCAGATTTTCTCAATCACGGTTTTCACCGCCGCCACATCGTTGGCCACGGTTTCGTAGTTTTCTTTGCGGGAAAAAAGATCCAAAAGATGCTCCGGCAACGCTGGATTCATGCCACTGGCCGCCTTCACCGCATCCGGGAATTTCGCCGGATGGGCGGTGGCCAACACCACAAGCGGCGTCGCGGCGTCGCGGCGCGCATGCTGCCCAACATACACCCCGACCGCCGTATGCGGATCGAGCAATTCGCCGGTGGTTTCATACCACTCTTTGATGGTCGTCGTCGTCGTCGCATCATCACACCGCCCCGCCGCGAATTCACGGGTAAGCCGCGCGTAAGCATTCTCACTCAAGGTCAGTGATTTTTTAGCGCGGAACTCCGCCATCATCTCCGCAAGCTGCTTGCCATCACGATCATAGAGATCGAACAACAGCCGCTCGAAATTACTCGATATCTGGATATCCATGGAAGGCGACAGCGACGGCGACACACCCTGCATGCCGTAGGTTCCGGTCGCAAGCGTACGCGCCAGAATATCGTTTTTATTCGTCGCAATAATCAGCTGGTCAACCGGCAACCCCATGCGCTTGGCAATATAACCGGCATAAATATCGCCGAAATTCCCGGTCGGCACGGCAAACGAAATCGCCCGCGACGGCGCGCCAAGCGAGAGTGCCGCATAAAAATAATACACCACCTGTGCGAGAATGCGCGCCCAGTTGATGGAATTCACCGCCGTGAGGTGATGCTTCGCGCGGAACTCATGATCGTTAAACAGGGTTTTTACCATGTCCTGGCAATCGTCGAACGTGCCCTCCACCGCGAGGTTGTGGACATTGGCATCAGCAATCGTCGTCATCTGGCGACGCTGCACGTCCGATACACGGCCTTTCGGATGCAGGATCACAATGTCCATATTACCACGTCCGGCGCATCCGGCGATCGCCGCCGAGCCGGTATCGCCCGAGGTCGCTCCGATGACTACCACATGTTCCTTGCGCTTGGAAAGAATGTGGCCAAGCAGGCGACCTAAAAATTGCAGCGCGAAATCTTTGAACGCCAGCGTCGGGCCATGGAACAGTTCGAGCAAGAACGTCGAATGGTCGAGCTGCTTAAGCGGCGCAATCGCCGTGTGGCGGAACCCAGCATAGGCATCGTCGATGAGTTTTTTCAGTACCGCCTTGTCCATGTCGCCGGTGAAGCGCGAGATGATCGCAAGCGCGAGATCAGGGTAGGACAACCCACGCAGCGCCGTAATTTCCGGCATGGAAAACACCGGGATGGTTTCCGGCACATACAACCCGCCATCGCTGGCCAACCCGGCAAGGACGACTTCTTCAAAATTCAAGACGGGGGCACTTCCGCGCGTGGAGATATATTTCATATTTTCAGGATAACAGCGAATATGCGTGTCACGGAAGGGCGAAAATGCATTTTTTAAAAAAAATCTTTCAGCCATAGTTGACAGGTAACGCGCTTTACTATAAAAATTAACTGAATTTAACTAAAGGCCAGCCCATATGACAAAATTAGCTAACGCACTTGCCACCTATGTTTACCAAGGAAAGGGGCTTGATGCTGCCATCGACGCTTTTGACAGCGCTGCATTCAGCGATACCGCCACGGCCTTCGCCGATATGAAGCGCGGTATCGTGACCGCGCTGGAAGATCTGGGAACCAAGCTAGAAGACGCCATAGGAGAACACAACAGCATTAAGTTTGGACAAACCCAGCCTTACGCATTTCGTTCGCAAGAAGAATCCGTCGCTATCGCGCTCGGCGAGGTGAAAGATAATTGGGAGCTGGTGAACCAACCGGCTTGCGTAAAACGTTTCAGCGTCATCGCGGGGGCGGTGAAACAAAGCGCTGGCATCAAGCTGGCTAAGTATCCCGCACGGCAAGCCGAATATGATGCGATGTGTGAAAAAATCGACGATGCTGTCACCAACGTTAAAACCAAAGCAACCGCCCTACGCGTACAACATGAGCGTGAGGCCACCAGCCTTACAAGCAGTGCCGCCGTAGCACCGTAATTCCTGTTATTGCTTTTTCCGGTAATACGCGCCGAACATTACCACGCTGATGGCGGCAACCCCAAACCAGGTGATCGCGTAGCCCAGATGATCGTTGCGGAAAATCACCGTGCCGTCATTCGGGATCGGGTAGACTCCCGACTCATACTTGCCAATCGCTTCCACTACCAGCGGCAGCGGCTTCTGGCCGAGCGTTTCGCCGATGGCATCCATATCCTCGTAGCTCCAGATATTTTTTTCGGGATTGTTCTCCGGCGCAAAATAACGCTTGGTGCGTAACGGCCTCAGCATGCCCGGCACCGTCACCACCCCTACCGGTTTTGTCTCTTCACCCAGCGGCGAGAACCCCCGGTTGACCAGGATAATGCGCCCATCATCGTCCAGCGAAAACGGCGTGACGATATAATAGCCCAGGCTCATGCCCTGCTGGCGACCGATCAGGTGAATGGTTTTGTCATGCAGGAACGTGCCGGTTAACAGCACCTGCCGGTAGGCAAGGTCGCTGATATCCTCCGGCAACCCGGCCAGCACCGGCGCGGCCTTGGTTGCTTCGACCCTGGTCATCAATTCCTGTTTCCACGCCAGCCTGTTCAGTTGCCAAACACCGAGCGCACAGAGAACCGTGAAAGAGAGGATGAAAAATACGGTAGGGATAAGTTCTGGTTTGCGAAATATCATGTTTTTGCATCTCTAATGCTTGAAGCTTGGGATTTAAGGCGTATATATACCGTAATCATTGAGAGTTTAAACCCCTAATTCATGGAGATGTTATGAGCGTACTAGTAGGCAAAGCCGCCCCGGATTTTACCGCAAAGGCCGTCCTTCCCGATAATTCCTTCGACGAAAGCTTCAGCCTTTACAGCCATCTGGGCATCAAAAAAGACGCCTCCGGCAAAGTCACCAAAAAAGGTAAAGTCGGCGTGCTGTTCTTCTACCCGCTCGATTTTACGTTCGTCTGCCCGTCGGAAATCATCGCCTTCAACAACCGCCTCAAGGAATTCAAGCTACGTAAGTGCGAAGTGATCGCCGTCTCGGTCGATTCCCACTTCACCCACCTTGCCTGGAAACAAACCCCGATCGAAAAAGGCGGCATCGGCAACGTGCAATTCCCGATGGTGGCCGACCTCACCAAGTCCATCGCCCGCGATTACGACGTGCTGCTCGGCGACGCGGTTGCTTTCCGCGGCACCTTCCTGATCGACGGCAACGGCACCGTCCGCCACCAGATCGTCAATGACCTGCCGCTCGGCCGGAATGTCGATGAGGCGCTACGCATGGTCGATGCGCTGCAATTCCACGAAGAGCACGGCGAAGTCTGCCCGGCAGGCTGGGAGCGCGGTGAAGACGGCATGAAAGCCAGCGCCGATGGTGTTGCCAAATACCTGAAGAAAAACGCCGGCAACCTTTAGCCTGCACTCCAATCACCAACCACCCGGGGGAAATCCATGTTCCGTAATCGCCACGCCATTGTTGCTATTGTCGCTGCCACACTGCTTGCCACGCCCGTCATGGCCAGTGATGGTGATACGCCGCCAACCCGCCGTCACCATGCCACAAAAGCCAAGAAGACCAAAAACCCGGCCATCAACGCTTACATTAAGGCCAACGAGAAGATGCACCGCGATATGGACATCATCTATAGCGGCAATGCCGACATTGATTTTGCACGCGGCATGATTCCCCACCATCAAGGCGCCGTCGACATGGCGGAGGTGGTGTTGCAGTATGGTGATGATGCCGAAATAAAAGAGCTCGCGCAGCGCATCATCGTCTGGCAGGAAGCTGAGATCGGCATGATGAAGCAATGGCTGCTGACCCATGACAGCACGTGGCAAGCCGAGCACCCCCTCGCCATGCAGAGTGTGAAAGGCTATGTCGAGGCGATGAACATCATGCATCGCGATATGAATATCGACTATACCGGCGATGCCGATGTGGATTTTGCACGCGGTATGATTCCTCACCACCAAGGCGCCGTCGACATGGCGGATGTGCTGGTTGCGTTCGGCGTAGCACCGATGCTGCGTAGCCTTTCGCATGATATTGTCCGCAGTCAAGGACAAGAGATACGCCTGATGCAAGAATGGCTGGAGAAACAACCACCCCTGCCGATCGTCAAGAAAAAATCAACCAAGAAGCATCACGGACACCATGGCTAGCCATCATACCAAAGTTCTTATCCTCGGTTCCGGCGCGGCCGGCTGCACCGCCGCTATCTATGCCGCGCGCGCGAGCCTGAACCCCATCATGGTGCATGGTATGCAACCCGGCGGCCAGCTCACCATCACCACCGATGTTGAGAATTTCCCCGGCTTCGAACATGCGGTGCAAGGCCCGTGGCTGATGGAGCAGATGGAAAAACAAGCCGCCCATGTCGGCACCCAGATTTTCCACGACACGATTAAATCGGTAGACCTGAGCAAGCGCCCTTTCACCGCCGAGGGAGAATCCGGCGACACCTACACCGCCGATGCGCTGGTGATCGCAACCGGCGCCAGTGCCCGCTGGCTAGGGATTCCGAGCGAACAGAAATTTTCCGGCTTCGGCGTTTCGGCCTGCGCGACGTGCGACGGGTTCTTTTACAAAGGCAAAGAAGTGGTCGTGATCGGCGGCGGTAATTCTGCGGTTGAAGAAGCGCTGTACCTCACCAACATTGCCAGCAAAGTCACCCTCATCCACCGCCGCGATTCGCTGAAAGCTGAGAAAATCGGGCAGGAGCGCCTGTTCAAGAATCCGAAGGCAGCCGTTATCTGGGATAGCGTGGTCGAGGAATTCGTCGGCACCGAAAATCCGAATTCACTCACCGCCGTCAAATTGAAAAATGTGAAAACCGGCGCAATTTCGAAATTCAAAACCGACGGCGCGTTTGTCGCCATCGGCCACACGCCGAACACCGAATTGTTCAAAGGTACTATCACACTCGACAGCGATGGTTATATCGTCACCACCCCCGGCAGCACCAAAACCAACATCGAAGGTGTCTTTGCCGCCGGCGACGTGCAGGATAAAATTTTCCGCCAGGCGGTGACCGCCGCCGGCACCGGCTGCATGGCCGCACTGGAAGCAGAGCGCTTCCTGATGGGGCACGGGTGAAGATTTGGTTGATCGCGCTGATGCTAGCCGGGCTATCTGCCTGCGCCCGCACGGACGATCAGGCCACCGACTGGGATAGTATCAACTACATCAAAATCGCTTGTAAAAACAATCCCGCCTCAAGCGGCTGCAAGTATGACGAGGATGCCGCCGATACCGGGCGCCGTGGGGGTAAAGGCAGGTAACGCCAATCCGATATAGAGGAGCAGTTATGTTATACTATAGAAACATGATGACCCACTCCCTCCTCTGTGTGCTCATGGCCATTGCCGCCACGGGCTGCGCCGGATGACTGCCAGGCGGCAAAACCACCGATTGGGACAACATCAATTACACTAAAATCGCCTGCGAGAATAACCCCAACAGCCCCGGCTGCAAAACCGCTAAGGGTATGGGCATGGAAGGCGGCGGCGGACATCATGGCCATGGCCACCGGTGACCGGAGAGCATTTTTATACCCCACCCCCGTATATCGGCACTTGGTGCAATGCAAAAATTGCATTATAGCTATGCCATAAAACGTAAAAAGTGAACCGTGCTCTTATGATGGACTGGGATAAGCTTCGTATCTTCCACACGGTAGCAACCGCCAAAAGCTTCACCCGCGCTGGCGAGATGATGAATTTGAGCCAGTCGGCTATCAGCCGGCAGATTTCGGCATTGGAAGAATCCCTGCAGGTTTCACTGTTTCACCGTCACGCCCGTGGACTGATGCTTTCCGAACAGGGTGAAATATTATTCCGCACCGTGAGCGACATACTCACCCGCCTGTCTGCTGCTGAAAACGCGCTGATGGAAAGCAAGGAACGCCCCCGCGGCCCCATCAAGATCACCGCGCCTGTTGCCATCGGCACCACCTGGCTCACCCCGCGCATGCGCGAATTCTGCGAAGCCTACCCGGAAATCACCCCTACCCTGCTGGTTGACGACCGCGAACTTGACCTCACCATGCGCGAAGCCGACGTCGCCATCCGCCTCTGGCCGGCTAAGCACCCCGATCTGGTGCAGAAAAAGCTGACGGTGCTCAACAACTCCATCTACGCATCGAACGATTATTTGCGCGCTTACGGCATCCCTAAAAAACCGGAAGACCTGGTCAACCACCGGCTAATTACCTACGGCGAAGATTTGCGCCAACCTTTCGCCGAGGTAAACTGGATCCTAACCAAAGGCGCGAAAAAAGACGAAGAACGCCGCACCGCCTTCAAAATCAATAGCCTTTATGGCATGTTCAAGGCCGTACAAAGCGGCATCGGGCTTGCCGGCCTGCCCGACTACATGGCCAAGAACATGACCGGCATCAGTCAGGTGCTTCCAGAACTCTCCGGCCCCACCACCGACGTGTATTTCATCTATTCCATGGAACTGAGAAACTCGAAAAGAGTCAAGGTTTTCAAAGATTTCATCACACGCAAGCTCGCTGAAGACGGATTAATGAAAGAAGCTCTGTGATATGCAAAAAATGCATAGCTGCTACGTTATAATATAATTACTAATCATTTTTAGAATGTCATATAACCGTGCTATGAGCTAGGCTCATTTAAGGACATAAATTCCTTACTTTGAAATTTATACCCCTTAATCCTCCCTGTTATTTATATTTGGCCAGCCTTCGGGCTGGCCTTTTTTTAAAAATCCCCGCGAAGACGGGGATCTGTGCTTATCCGTTTGCAAACCGCGCTTGATTCTCCTAGTTTTGTTCTCCTATGAGAACTCCTTTACTTGATACAATAAAAATTCCTGCGGACATGCGCTCATTTGATGATGCGCAGCTGCACCAACTCGCAGATGAGCTGCGCGCTGAAACCATCAGTTCAGTCGCCCACACAGGCGGGCATCTCGGCGCAGGCCTCGGTGTCGTCGAACTCACCGTCGCACTTCACCATGTGTTCAACACGCCGGACGATAAAGTCATCTGGGATGTCGGCCACCAATCCTATCCCCATAAAATCCTGACCGGCCGCCGCGACCGCATCCGCACCATCCGCCAGCCAGACGGGCTTGCCGGATTCTGCAAGCGCGACGAAAGCGAATACGACGTGTTCGGCGCCGGCCACAGCTCCACCTCGATTTCCGCCGCCCTCGGCATGGCGGTAGCGCGGGACAAAAATCAGCAAACCCACGAAGTGATCGCGGTGATCGGCGACGGCGCCATGTCGGCTGGCATGGCCTATGAGGCGATGAATAACGCCGGAGCGCTGGGCACACGGCTCATTGTCGTGCTCAACGATAACGACATGTCGATCGCGCCGCCGGTGGGCGCATTCAGCGCGTATCTCTCGCGTCTGATTTCCTCGCATTCCTACCATTCCATCCGCCATATCGGCAAAGTAGTGACCAGTAAATTCCCGGCACCGCTCGCACGCCTCGCCAAAAAAATGGAGCACTTCGCCCGCGATTTCGCCATTGGCGGCACATTGTTTGAACAGATGGGATTTTATTATGTAGGCCCCGTCGATGGCCACAATCTCGACCATCTGCTGCCGGTACTCCGCAACATAAAAAACGAAAAAGATTCCGGCCCGGTGCTGCTGCATGTCGTCACCAAAAAAGGCCATGGCTACGCGCCTGCCGAAGCATCTGACGATAAGTACCATGGCGTTGTCACCTTCGACGTGAAAACCGGCACCCAGAAGAAAACCGCCGCCAGCGCACCGAGCTACACCAAGGTATTTGCCGATGCGCTGATCGCCGAAGCAGAAAAAGACGAAAAAATCATCGCCATCACCGCCGCCATGCCAAGCGGCACCGGGCTGGATGCGTTTGAGAAAGCCTATCCCGACCGCACCTTCGACGTCGGCATCGCCGAACAGCATGCCGTGACCTTCGCCGCCGGCCTCGCCGTCGAAGGATACAAGCCATTCTGTGCGATTTATTCCACTTTCCTGCAACGCGCTTACGACCAGGTGGTACACGATGTCGCCGTCCAGAATTTACCGGTACGTTTCGCACTCGACCGCGCCGGACTGGTTGGTGCCGATGGACCAACCCATGCCGGAAGTTTTGACATCGCCTACCTCGCAACCCTGCCTAATTTCGTGGTGATGGCCGCCAGCGACGAAGCCGAGCTGGTACATATGGTCGCCACCGCCCGCGCCTACGATCAGGGCCCCATTGCGTTCCGTTACCCTCGCGGCGAAGGCGTTGGAGTCGCACTTCCGAAACTTGGCGTGCCGCTGGAAATCGGCAAGGGACGCATTGTAAGGAATGGAACCGATGTTGCATTTTTATCGCTTGGCACGCGCCTTACCGAATGCTTGAAAGCCGCCGAGCTTTTGGAAGAAAAAGGCATCCGCCCTACCGTCGCCGATGCACGCTTCGCCAAGCCGCTCGACCACGCACTGATCCGCGAACTGTGCAATAACCATCCGCTGGTCATCACCGTCGAGGAAGGTGCCGTCGGTGGATTCGGTGCCCATGTGTTGACCTTCGCCAGCGACGATAACCTGCTCGAAAAAACCAAGCTCATCACCCTCCGCCTGCCAGATATTTTCCAGGATCATGGCAAACCACACGCCATGTATGACGCTGCAGGCCTAAACGCTGAGCAGATTGTCGCATCCGTGCTCACTGCGGGAACTGCTGCAAAATCGCCCCGTACAAAACGGAAAGCCTCCTGATAAATAATGATAATTCCAGAACTTTCATGTCATAAAACTTTCATAATTTCTGGCCATGAATATGGTAGAATGGCGTAATGGAAGGAATCAACAACCCATGAACAGCCCCTCACCCTATAATGCCAACCCTGAACTCTCGGCCATGAAAGAGGATATTGCGTCTCGCAATTACTGGCTTACCGTCAAGGATGCCGCCATTCGAATGGGATCCATTGCTGCAGGTGTTGTAATCGGCGCACTTCTGGTTCCTGCATTACCAGCGGGTCTTGGTGTTGCCGCACTTGTCGGCGGTGGCGGTATCGGACTGATTGCCGGAGGCGCCATTGCCAATGTCGTGACATTGAAAGACCGCACAAAACTTGCCATCGATGAGCAGCATATTTCCAGCTACATGTCCGGCAAGAATTACTGGGGCGAAGGCTACCGCGAAGAAGTCGCGGAATATGGCTATGGCGGAGCACAACAACCGCACCATGGCGGCGTTCCCAATCATCGCACAACTGAGCGGCAAGTATAGTCATGGTCGAAGCTCCTTACAACGCCAACCCCGAACTGGTCGCAATGAAGAATGACATTGCCAACCGGAAATTCCGGGTGCAACTAATCGGCATGGCAGTAACCGGAGCACTGGTAGTCGGGGCGCTCGCAACCCTGTTTTTTGTACCGGGCGCCATTGGTGCTGTTGGCACAGCGGGTGGCGCATCCATGGCCAAACTTCTGGTTGTCGGCAGCATGGGTGTTGCCAGCACCGTCACATCGCTTATCACCATGAAAGAAGTCAAGAAGCTGGAAATGGATGAAAAATACCTGCAAAGCTACATGTCCGGCAAGAATTATTGGGGCGAAGGCTACCGCGAAGAAGTCGCGGAACACGGCTATGCCATCACCTCGCCGACATTCCAAGGCGCACCGCCACCGCAACCCACGCGCTCATTCTCGCGCTCATGATCCCAGTCACCGATCATTTCCTGTATGTTTCAGGCAATACGCTTACCGCGTTTGGCCGCACCTATGCATGTGCCATCGGCAAGGGCGGCATCACCACCGACAAGCATGAAGGCGATGGCTGCACCCCCGTCGGCAGTTTTGCGTTGCGCGAATGCTGGTATCGTATGGATCGGCAGGAAGAGCCAAAAACCCGCCTGTCCATCAACATTATCCGCCCGGAAGATGGCTGGTGCGACGCCCCCACCCACCCAAGCTACAACCGCCATGTGCGCCTGCCGTTCGACGCTTCGCATGAGCTGATGTTTCGCGACGATGCGATCTACGACATCGTGGTGCCACTTGGCTACAATGACGACCCCGTAATTCCAGGAAAAGGCAGCGCCATTTTCCTCCACGTCGCCCACGATGATTACCGCGACACCGAAGGGTGCATCGCCCTTGCCCGCGACGACCTCCTGGAAGTGCTCGCAAAATGCGGCACGGGCACAATCATGGTGATCGCATGACTTCCATCGAAAATCATGGTACCAACTATGGTGCAGCTGACACCGCCATCCGGGAGATCGTCAACGGCCAGACAGTGCATTTTGCCCAGCGTACCGGTAAATATGAACTGGCAGATGGAGGCACCGCACCCTATCCAGTACAAAATGACCGCATGGCGGTGATCGAAATGCCGCAGGCGAATGAGAATTGCTTTGCCCTGCTGCTACGCGAAGCAATGGATGTGGCACGCAGAGTAACCCTGCAGGCAGCGGCGGCGCTATTGGCAAAAGGCGGCAGCGACGCCCTCGGCACGTGCACTGCCACCCTCGTTGCCTATGACCCACGCAGCTTCACGCTGGATGTTGCGTCGATTGATGACAGCCCGGCCTTCGTGGTGTTGGACGACGGCAAAAAAGTCGAAGCCGTGATGGTCACAACGCCGGTCGGCCACAAGCTTGAAGGGGTGGGCGAATTTATTTGCCGCGTCGGCGTGCCATCCCTGATCCAATACACGCAAGATGCGGATGGTACGCCGGTAAAAACCATCGCCTCCTACCCGGATGAAATCCGGAAACTGGCAACAGGCACACCCCACGCCGGAGCCATCGAACACCTGCTGGATCGCAACCTCGTCGAATATGGCAGCTACCGAGTAAACGGTCACCCGCGGCACTTTGGCCAGATTGAACTTGAGGCGCTGAAAAATGAGGTCGCCGACCGCTATGGCATGAATAAGGACACTATTTCCATGCACCTCGTTGTCGCATCAGACGGCATTTGCAGCACAAAAGGCGAGGGCAACAATATCGACCGCGCCAATGAAAACTACCCGTTTTTCGATCTCGATAAAAAAGAATTCATTCCCAAACCCGGCCTGGATAACACGGCACGCCCGCCCAACCGCGTCGCCGAAGGCATCGTCAGGGAGCTGTATAAAGCGGCAAAGAGCCACTCCACCGGCAACCTTGCCGACGACATGGCACAGTGGGCGGAAAACAGTAAAGCCTATGATAATTTATCCATCACCGTGGTGGAGGATTTGCGACAAGGTAAAGGCAAGCCGCTCGTTGCCTGTGTCGCCGATACGGCAGGCATGAAACCAAAACCCGCCGCGCAAATGGTGATAAGCACCCTGCAACTGACGCTTCCTCAACTGGACGCACAGTACGGAGAGCAGTTCTTCGCCGGAGCGGAAGGGCTCAGAACAACATCCAGAAATGAACCAGCCCGACGCTCCTGAGGCACTACCGCACAATTAGTGCTCGCACTCATATAGCAAGCAATGGCGCAAAAAGACTTGCGCTTTTGCCTGCTTATAGCTAGCGTTCGGTCATCTTGAAACCGAAAGGAATTCTTATGCCTGCTACCGCTGCCAACGCTGCCTTCACCGATTATAAAGTTGCCGATATCGGCCTCGCCCAGTGGGGTCGCAACGAAATTTCCCTCGCCGAAACCGAAATGCCGGGGCTGATGGCGCTGCGCGCAGAATACGGCAAGGCACAGCCTCTGAAAGGCGCCAAAATCATCGGCTGCCTGCATATGACCATCCAAACCGCCGTGCTGATCGAAACACTGACCGCGCTCGGCGCCGAAGTGCGCTGGTCGTCGTGCAACATATTCTCGACGCAGGATCAGGCCGCCGCCGCCATTGCCGCCGCCGGCATTCCCGTGTTCGCATGGAAAGGCGAAACCGAAGAAGAATATGAATGGTGCATCGAGCAAACCATCAAGGCCGATGGCTGGGCACCAAACATGATCCTCGATGATGGCGGCGATGCCACCATCATCCTCCATAACAAATACCCGGAACTGTTGAAAAACATCAAAGGCATTTCCGAAGAAACCACCACCGGCGTGCACCGCTTGCACGAAATGGTAAAAGCCGGCACGCTGAAAGTGCCTGCCATCGATGTGAACAACTCGGTTACCAAATCAAAATTCGACAATCTGTATGGCTGCCGCGAATCGCTGCCGGATGGTATCAAACGCGCCACCGACGTCATGCTCGCCGGTAAAATCTGCGTCGTCGCCGGGTTTGGTGACGTGGGCAAGGGCTGCGCCGCGTCACTCAAAACGCAAGGTGCCCGCGTGATCGTCACCGAAATCGACCCCATCTGCGCGCTGCAGGCCGCGATGGAAGGCTACCAGGTGACGACGATGGAAGAAGCCGCACCGATTGCCGATATTTTCGTCACCGCCACCGGCAACGAAGACATCATCACGCTCGATCACATGCGGGCGATGAAAGACCGCGCCATCGTCTGCAATATCGGCCACTTCGATTCCGAAATTCAGGTCGCCGCGCTCAAAAACCTGAAATGGAAAGAAATCAAACCGCAGGTGGATGAGATTGAATTCCCGGATGGCAAACGCATCATCCTACTCGCCAAAGGCCGTTTGGTGAACCTCGGCTGCGCCACTGGCCACCCGAGTTTTGTGATGTCGACCAGCTTCAGCAACCAAGTGCTCGCGCAAATCGAGCTGTGGAACAACCACGCGAAATATAAAAACGATGTGTACGTACTGCCGAAACACCTCGATGAAAAAGTCGCAGCACTCCACCTCGGCAAGCTCGGCGTGAAACTCACCAAACTCACGGCGAAGCAAGCCAAATATATCAACGTGGATGTGAACGGCCCCTTCAAACCCGATGCTTACCGCTATTAAGATGGCAAGCGACATCAAGCGCATCGAGCCCGGCGCGCGCATGAGCGAGGCGGTGATCCATGGCGGGAAAATCTACACCGCCGGCATCGTCGCCGATCGCATGGTCGGGAAATCGGTGTTTGAGCAAACCAAAGAAGTGCTTGAACAGATTGACGCACTGCTTGCCCAGGCAGGCAGCGACAAAACCAGAATCCTCAAAGCGAATATCTGGCTCACTGACATCAGCACGTTTGGTGACATGAACAAGGCATGGGACGCCTGGGTAGTGGCGGGGGAAACTCCGGCGCGTGCCACCGTGGAGGCGAAGCTCGCCGCCCCCGGCTACGATGTAGAAATCATGATCGAGGCGGCGGTTTAATTTCCCTGCCGCTGCGCGCCGAACCCCGGCATCAGGCTGGTGCCGCTGCCTTTCCTGGGCATGACAACATTATCGCCACGCGGCGTGATCCCGGTATTCATCCCGGCATTGCCGATGCCCGTGCCAACGGGAGAAGTCAGGTAAGATGGGGTTGGATCCTCCCACTGATCGATCGGAATATCCGGTGCCGGACGCACCAATGTCTCCTCACCCGGCATCGTCACGTTCTGGCTTGGCCTCAGCTGCGCCTGATTCGGCGGCAGGCGGTACAGCGTCGCACCCGGCGGCGGCTTATAAGCCGTTCCCATCGATTTCTTGCCGCGCTCTTCATTAAATTTCTTGATGTCACGCGCCAGCGGGTCGCGCCCATACTTCTCGCGCTCGGCACGAATCTTATCCATTGGGTTGTTGCCAAACATGACCATCAGAACCACGAAGGCAACCGCAAGCAACATCAAAAATGGCGGCATTTCACTCTCCTGTCGCGATTATATCACACCCAGACACCACAGTAAAACAGCCTTCTGCACATGCAGGCGGTTTTCCGCCTCATCGAACACACGCGACTGCGCGCCGTCGATGACATCGGTAGTGACTTCCTCGCCACGATGGGCAGGCAGGCAGTGCAGGAAAATGGCATGCTTGTCCGCTTTTGCCATCAGCGCCGCATTCACCTGATATGGGGCGAGCAGCTTCATCTGCGTCTCAGCCTGAGCATCTCCCATCGACACCCACGTATCGGCAATGACCGCGTGCGCGCCCGCGACTGCCGCTGCCGGGTCGGCACCGATCATGAGCTTGCCGCCCTTGGTACGCGCCCATTTTTCCACTTCGGGAAGCGGCGAAAGCTGCGGCGGACAAGCAATCCGCAACTCAGCACCCAGCAGCGCCGCAGCCTGGATCCAGCTATGCGCCACGTTGTTACCATCCCCCACCCAGGCAATCACCTTGCCTTGAATATCTCCGAGATTCTCCTCGAATGTCAGGATATCGGCCAGTATCTGGCAGGGATGGCTATATTCCGTCAGGCCGTTAATCACAGGAACCTCGGCATTCTCCGCAAGCTCCAGCAATTTATCATGACTATGACAACGCAGCATGATGGCATCGACATAGCGTGACAGCACCTTCGCCGTATCGGCCACCGTTTCACCGCGTCCGAGCTGCAACTCGCTGCCATTGAACGACAGCACATGACCGCCAAGCTCAACCATCGCCACCTCGAAGGAAACACGCGTGCGGGTAGAATTTTTCTCAAAGATCATTGCCAGTTTTTTGTGGCGCAGCGGATCGGTGAATTCGCAGGAAGCACGCTCTTTTTTCAGGCGCGCCGCATGGGCAAGCAAATGCCGCAGCGTGACGGCATCAATATCCGAAAGGTCTAAAAAATGACGTGGTTTCATAGTGTTTCCTCGCACACATTCGCCAAAATTGCAAGTGCCTCAGCCACCTGCGCCTCATTCACAATGAGCGGCGGAATAATCCGGATGACATGATCCTGCGCCGGGGATGTGAGCAAACGAGCCGTCCGCAATCGCTCCACCAGCGCATAATGCGGCACGTTTATCTTCAAACCGAGCAGCAAACCCTCGCCGCGAACCTCAGCAATCAGCGCCGGGAATTTTTTCTGCAAGGCCAATAATCCGTTCTTCAGCACGGCGCCTGTTTTTTCCACCTGGGCGAAAAAGCCCGGTGCCAGCATGATATCAAGCACGGCATTGCCCACCGCCATCGCCAACGGGTTTGCGCCATAGGTCGAGCCGTGCGTGCCCGGCGACATCACCGACGCTATCCGGTCAGTAGTAAGGGTTGCCGCCAGCGGAAAGCCGTTGCCGATTCCTTTCGCTACCGTAACGATATCCGGCACGATGCCCGCATGCTCGAAGGCAAATAACTTGCCCGTGCGCCCCATGCCTGCCTGCACCTCATCGACCATGAGCAACAGCCCATGCACATCAGCTAATTTACGCAAGCCCCGCAGGAATGCATGCGATGCGACGCGCACACCACCCTCGCCCTGAATCGCCTCGACCAGTATGCCCGCCGTCTGCGGCGTAATCGCCCGCTCCACCGCCGTTAAATCATTGAACGCAACGCGATCAAAACCATCCAAAAGTGGTGCGTAACCTTCCCGCGCAATCTCATTTCCCCCGGCAGAAATACAGGCAAGAGTCCGCCCGTGGAACCCACCGTCAAACGTAATGATGCGATTTTTCGGCTGCCCCCATTTGCGGATCATCTTGATCCCACACTCCACCGCCTCGCTGCCGGAATTGCAGAAAAACGCTTTGTCGGCAAAGGTCGCCGCCACCAGCCGGTCGGCAAAACGGAGCAACCCCGGCGTCGAGTACATGTTGGACACGTGCCAGAGTTTTGCCGCCTGTTCCGTCAGCGCCTTTACCAGATGCGGATGCGAATGGCCGAGGGCATTGACCGCAATCCCCGAGGCAAAGTCAAGGTAGCGCGTCCCATCCGGGGCATATAAATAGCAGCCATCACCCCTTTCGATGGCGATGTCAGAGCGGCGATAAACTGGAAGCAATGACTTTGTGCTCATAAACCTAAGATAAGCCCGGCACTGTATGTCACGGAAGGGGGTAAGTACAAAAAAAATGCAAAAAAATGCGGTTTTTTTTATAACCCGCTATGTTTTATCAACTTTTCAGGCGATACCCCTTATTGAACAGCCAAGCAGTCAGCACCCACATGATGATATTCAACGAAAACATGACGATAATGCCGATGTACCACTGGCTATCGGAGTAGCCGGTCATGGCATAGCGGAAGCCGTCGATCATGTAGAAGAACGGGTTGTAATGGCAAATGCCGCGCCAGAATTCCGGCAGATGGTGGATCGAGTAAAACGTGCCGGAGAGAAAGGCAAGCGGCGTGATAACATAATTAGTGATCGCTGAAAGCTGGTCAAACGATTGCGCCCAGATGCCGGTGAGCACACCCAGCAGCGCCAGCATCATGCTGGCCGCCAGCACATGGAACAGCCCGATCCACGGATGCACCATGGTAAACGGCACGAACATATAGACCGACGCCATCACCACCACGCCGACCATGAGGCCGCGAATAAGGCCACCCACCAGCAGGCTGAACACCACCTCGGAACCCGAAAGTGGCGGCATCAGGAAATCAATAATCACCCCCTGGATTTTGGCCAGCATCAGCGAGGACGACGTATTGGCGAACGCATTCTGCACGATCGCCATCATGATGAGGCCGGGCGCGACAAACTGGCTGTAGGGCAAACCATCGACCACCCGCTCCTGCCCGCCCATGGCCAGCACCAGCACGGCAAGAAAGAGCAGCGTGGTGACGACCGGCGCGACGACGGTCTGGTTCCAGACCTTGAGGAATCGCCAGGTTTCACGCTTGCAGAGGGTGTAGACGCCGATGGTGTTGATGGCTTGCATGAAAGAAGAAGTGGCACGCGGCGGCAGTTCGTGCAAGAAATTTTACAGCTTATGCCGCGCCATATACGTCGCCGCGTAGGAGCAGACCGGCACGATATGGAGACCCTTCGCGTTCGCATCCGCGATCACCCCATCCATCACCTGCGCGGCAACCCCACGCCCGCGGAGCGCCTCCGGCACGTAAACACGGTTAATGCTGAGCTGGTTGCCATCCAGATGATAATCTGCGACCGATACATGACCATCGACGACAAGCTCATAACGCTGTTGGGATTCATTGTTGATGATGCCGGACATATTCTCCCCAAAATAAAAAGGCCGGGGTTTCCCCCGGCCCATTCAATGCACGGTCAGGCTATCTTCTTTCTCCGAAAAAACGCAGCATGTACAGGAACATATTGATGAAATCCATGTACAGATTGACCGCGCCCATGATCGACATTTTTGCCATCAGTTCGCCCGTGCCGGAAAGCTGGTAATACATGCTCTTCAGCTTCTGGGTATCGTAGGCGGTAAGCCCGACGAAGATCAGCACGCCGATCACCGAGGTAGCAAATGCCAGCGCCGAACTTTGCAGGAAAATATTGACCAACGAGGCCAGGATCAGGCCGATCAGCCCCATAATCAGGAACGAACCGAAGCCGGAAAGGTCACGTTTCGTGGTGTAGCCATAGAGGCTCATGCCGCCGAACGTGCCGGCCGTGATGAAAAACACGCGGGCAATGCTGGTGCCGGTATAAACCAGGAATACCGACGACAGCGACAAGCCCATCACCGCGGCGAAGCCCCAGAAGGTCGCCTGAAGCGCACCAAGACTCATCCGGTTGAGGCCGAAGCTCATGGTCATGATCATGATGAGCGGCGCGAAGGCCACAATCCAGCCAAGACCGCTCATGCCAGTCAGCTGCCCCATCTCATTGGTGGCATAAAACAGGCGGAGCATCGCTTCCGAGTTGGCGGTAAACAGCGCTACAATGCCGGTCAGCGCCAATGCACTTGCCATATAGTTGTAAATTTTGAGCATATATGCCCGTAACCCCGCATCCATCTCCACAGCGCGGGTCTGCGCCTGAGCTTGAGCCGTTGCAAAAGGGTCGTTAAAAGCCATTGTCGTCTCCATTCAATTGGTTAAGGTAGCTTGCGCTACACCCCATTATATGGGCTTATTGCCCGCCATTTCAAGTGAAACCGTATAAAAAGCGACATGCTATTCTTTTTGCTTGAATTGCAAGCAGTATCAGGGTAATTACCTGCCTCCCAATCGTCGGGCGAGTGGCATTGCCTTGCACGGTTGCGTGAAATTTATATCTATCTGAAAGGATACAGAAAATGCCAAAGTTGAAGACCAAAAGCAGTTGCAAAAAGCGTTTCAAGTTTTCTGCAACTGGCAAAGTGATTATGTCCCAGGCCGGTAAACGCCATGGTATGCGTAAGCGCACCAACCGCTTTATCCGCAACGCTCGCGGCACCACCGTCATGGATGAGGCCGATCAGCACCGCATCGTTCAATACATGCCTTACGGGAGTAAATAATCATGGCACACGCTCAATCCGGCGCCAACCGCGCACGTCGTAAAAAAATCCTGAAGATGGCCAAAGGCTATCGTGGACGTTCCAAAAACTGCATCACCGTTGCCCGCGAGAAGGTCGAAAAAGGCCTGCGCTATGCTTACCGTGACCGCCGCACCAAGAAACGTAATTTCCGGAGCCTCTGGATCCAGCGCATTAACGCTGGCGTCCGCGAGCACGGCATGGTCTATTCCCAGTTCATGAATGGCTTGCTCAAAGCCGGCATCGAAGTGGATCGCAAAATCCTCTCCGACCTCGCCATCTCTGAGCCTGCTGCATTCAAGTCACTGGTTGACCAATCCAAAGCCGCACTCGATAAAAAAGCGGCTTAAGTAATTTTCTAACATGCAAACGAAGCAATCCAGTTGTCAAGGCTGGATTGCTTCGCTACGTTTGCAACCCTTATGACCGACACACTCCTTTCACAAGCCATCGCCGCCATTGCATCTGCGTCTACCTCTGCTGCGCTGGAAGAGCTTCGTATTGCATGGCTGGGTAAAAAAGGCCGCATCACCGAGGAATTAAAAACATTGGGCGGCCTTGATCCCGAAGCACGAAAAACGCGCGGCGCCGAGCTCAATGACATCAAAAACAAAATCACCGAGGCGCTCGATGTAAAGAAATCATCGCTGGCCGCCGCCGAGTTAAACGCCCGCCTGACCACCGAAACCATCGACGTCACCCTGCCCACAACACCATCGCCCACAGGCAAGCTCCACCCGGTCACACAGGTGATCGAAGAAATCCGTACCATTTTCGCCGAGTTCGGATTTTCCGTCGCTGAAGGCCCCGATATCGAAGACGCCGAACATAATTTCGATGCGCTCAACATTCCCGAATCGCACCCGGCACGGCAGATGCATGATACGTTTTATTTGAAGGGCGGCCAGTTGCTGCGTACCCATACATCGCCAGTGCAAATCCGCACCATGCGCGCCGGCAAGCCACCGTTTCGTTTCATCGCGCCCGGCAGCACCTATCGCTGCGATTCCGACCTGACCCACACACCGATGTTCCACCAGGTCGAAGGCTTCGTCATCGATAAGGGCATTCACATGGGGCACTTGAAAGGCTGCATCATCGAGTTCCTGAAAACCTTCTTCGAACTCGATTCCGTGCCAACGCGTTTCCGCCCAAGCTTTTTCCCCTTCACCGAGCCCAGCGCTGAAGTTGATATCGGCTGCAAGCGCTCGCGTGATGAGCTAAAAATCGGCGAGGGGAATGATTGGCTGGAAGTGCTCGGCTGCGGCATGATCCACCCGAACGTGCTGAAAAACTGCGGCATCGACCCGAACGAATGGCAGGGCTTCGCCTTCGGTATGGGCGTCGAGCGCCTCGCCATGCTGAAATACGGCATCCCGGATTTACGCACCTTCTTTGAAAGCGACGTGCGCTGGCTGCAACATTATGGGTTTGCCGCATGAAATTCACCCTCTCCTGGCTGAAAGATCACCTCGATACCGCCGCCTCACTGGATGAGATTGGCAAAACGCTGACCGCCATTGGCCTTGAAGTCGAATCCATCACCAATCCTGCGGAAGATTTGAAGGCGTTTACGGTCGCAAAGATTCTCGAAGCATCACGCCACCCGGAAGCCGATAAATTGCAGGTCTGCAAAGTGCAGTCGGATGTCGGTGAACTACAAATTGTCTGCGGCGCACCGAATGCGCGCGCAGGTTTGTTCGTCGCACTCGCGAAAGAAGGGGCGTTCATTCCCGGCTCTAATTTCACCATTAAGAAAACCAAAATCCGCGGTGTGGAGTCTAACGGAATGTTGTGTTCGTTTGAAGAGCTCGGCATCGCAGGTGATTCATCGGGAATCATCGAGTTGCCCGAAGCAGCCATCGGCTCTTCCGTTGCCGCAGCGCTCGGCATGGACGACCCCGTCATCGACATCGCCATCACCCCCAACCGCGCCGATTGCTTAGGCGTGCACGGCATCGCACGCGATCTCGCGGCAGCGGGGTTGGGCACGCTGAAACCACTCAACCTAGCTGCACCGACATTGAGCGGGGCATCTCCCATTTCAGTCGGCATCATCAGCGAACATTGCCAACAATTTATCGGCTGCCATATTACCGGCGTAAAAAATGGCGAAAGCCCAGACTGGCTGAAAAAACGCCTGGTCGCCATCGGCCAAAAACCCATCTCAGCACTGGTCGATATCACCAACTATTTCACCTTCAGCCTGAATCGGCCAATGCATGTCTATGATGCAACGAAACTGCACGGCAACATCACCGTGCGCGATGCGAAGGCCGGCGAAACGATCGCAGCGCTGAACGGCAAAACCTATGAACTGCCGCTAGGCACGTGCATCATTGCAGACGACAACACGCCGGTCGCCATTGCAGGTGTCATCGGCGGCGAAGCAACCGGCTGCACGGCAGGTACCACCGATGTGTTCCTCGAAGTCGCACTCTTCACCCCATCGCATGTGGCCGCTACCGGCCGCACCCTGCAAATTGATTCCGATGCGCGCTACCGTTTCGAGCGCGGCGTTGACCCAGCATTCGTGGAAGACGGAGCCAAACTCGCCATCAACATGATCCAGCAACTTTGCGGCGGCAAGGCGAGCGAACTGGTCAGAGTCGGCGCTACCCCAGAGTGGGAACGCACAATTGCCTTCAACCTTGAGCGCGTAAAAACGCTGGGCGGCACCGATATTCCACACGATATCATCAAAGAAATTCTTGAATCGCTCGGCTTTGATATGGGCGCGAACGTCACTCCGCCGAGCTGGCGCGCTGATGTTGAGGGTGAAGCTGATCTGGTGGAAGAAGTGCTCCGTATCCACGGCTATGACCACCTGCCGGTGCTGCCGCTGCCGAAGCTTCCGGGTGTCACCCTGCCTGCCACCGACCGCGTGATGCAGAGCAAGCGGCTTCTCGCCTCTGCTGGCTATCTAGAAGTGTGCAGCTACTCGTTCATTGCTCACACACAGGCAAAACGTTTCGCTGGCGGAACCGAAAATTTGCAGCTCGCCAACCCGATTTCCGAAGAACTTTCGGACATGCGCCCAAATTTGCTGCCGAACCTGCTAACCGCCGCCGCGAAGAACCATGCGCGCGGATTTAACAATGTACGCCTGACCGAAGTCGGCCTCACCTACCAGGATACCACCCCCACCGGGCAAGCAATGGTGGCCTGCGGCCTGCTCACCGGCGAAAATAGCGCCTGTACCGTAGACGGCACGTTATTCAAAACCTCTACCCAGCCTGTTGGCGCATTTGACGCCAAGCGCGACCTGCTCGCCTTGCTGGCCACCCTCGGCGTCCATAAATATGAAATCTCCACCGATACGCCGAGCTGGTATCACCCCGGCCGCAGCGGTGCCGTGACCCTTGGCAAAAAAATTATCCTCGGCTATTTCGGCGAACTGCATCCGCAATTACTCTGTGAATATGATATTGATACACCCGCCGCAGGGTTTGAAATTTTCCTGAATAATATTCCTACCCCGCGTGCTAAAACCAAAGCCAAGCCGGCACTCGTGCTTTCGGATTACCAGGCCGTCACCCGCGACTTTGCCTTTGTGGTAGAGGATAGGATCGCCGCCGCCGAACTGACAAAAGCCATCGCCAGCGCTGAAAAAACCCTCATCACCGACATCACGATTTTTGATGTGTATGCTGGCAAAGGTGTCGAAGACGGCAAGAAATCCATCGCCCTGCAAGTGACGCTGCAAGCGGCCGACCGCACCTTATCGGAGGCTGATATTACGAGCGTGTCGCAGAATATCATTGCTAGCGTTGCAAAAGCCGTCGGCGGCAGCCTGCGCGCATGAGCCTTGATTACTGGGAAGATGCCAAGGCGCATTTGAGCAAAAAAGATAGGGTGCTCAAAAATATCATCGCCGGATACGAAGGCGAAATGCTCACTAAAAAAGGCGACGCATTCCTCACCCTCGCCCGCGCCATCGTCGGCCAGCATATTTCGGTCAAAGCCGCCGATACGGTGTGGAAACGTTTTGAGCAGGCTGTGGGCAAAACAACCCCCAAACAGGTGATGGCAGCAAGCGACGAAGATTTGCGCTCCGCCGGTCTTTCCGGCCAGAAAGTCTCCTATATGCGCTCACTCGCCGACTACTTTGCCAACAATAAAGAAATCACCGCCACATGGCAGAACATGACCGATGATGAACTTCTGAAGTCCCTGACCTCCATCAAAGGCATTGGTGTGTGGACAGCAGAAATGTTCATGATTTTCCACCTTGGCCGCCCGGATGTGTTTCCGATCAAAGATATCGGCGTACAAAAAGCCATGTTCCGCCACTACCATAACAGCGACAAGGTGGTGCTTAAAAAACTGATGGAACGCGCCGAACGCTGGCGTCCTTACCGTTCGGTGGCAACATGGTATTTATGGCGTTCGCTTGACCCGGTGCCAGTAGAATACTGAAAAAGACTTGAAAACTCATTTATATGAGGCAAATTCTAGGCAGCTTCGCGCACAGCAAGGAGCGTACACTTAGTACGTGACCGAAGCGAGCACGAAGATAACGACGAAGTTGTCCATAGAAATGAGTTTTCAATGATCCCACGCTACACCCGCCCCGAAATGGCATCCATCTGGACCGACGACACGCGCTACCGCATCTGGTTCGAAATTGAAGCCCATGCCTGTGACGCGCTCGCGGAAAAAGGCGTGATCCCGAAATCGGCTGCTAAAACCATTTGGGAAAAAGGCAAATTTGACGCTAAGCGTGTTGATGAAATCGAACGCACGACCAAACATGATGTGATCGCCTTCCTTACCAATGTCGCCGAGCACGTGGGCGAAGATGCGCGCTTCCTGCACCAGGGCATGACCAGCTCCGACGTGCTCGACACCTGCCTTTCCGTGCAGCTCGCCCGCGCCTCCGATATTCTAATTGCCGATGTTGACGGGCTGCTCGCCGCGCTGAAACGCCGCGCGATGGAACATAAAAACACCATCACTGTCGGCCGCAGTCACGGCATCCACGCCGAACCGGTGACGTTCGGGTTGAAACTCGCCACCTACTACGCCGAATTCACCCGCGCCCGCGAACGCCTGGTGGCAGCGCGCAAAGAGATTGCCACCTGCGCCATTTCCGGCGCGGTTGGCACCTTTGCCAACATCGATCCGTATGTGGAAGAATATGTTGCAAGAAAAATGGGTCTGGAAATGGAACCGGTCTCCACGCAGGTCATCCCGCGTGACCGCCATGCCATGTATTTCGCCACGCTCGGCGTCGTCGCCAGTTCGCTCGAACGGCTCGCCACCGAAATCCGCCACCTGCAGCGCACCGAGGTGCTGGAAGCCGAGGAATATTTCTCGCCCGGCCAGAAAGGCTCCTCTGCCATGCCGCACAAACGCAACCCGGTCTTGTCGGAAAATGTCACCGGCCTGGCGCGTCTCGTGCGCGGCTACGCCATGCCCGCCATGGAAAATGTGGCACTCTGGCACGAACGCGACATCTCGCACTCCTCCGTCGAGCGGATGATTGGCCCAGATGCAACCGTGACGCTCGATTTCGCGCTGGTACGCACCACAAATATCATCGACAAGCTGGTGGTCTATCCGGAAAATATGAAAGCCAACCTCGAAAGTATGGGCGGGCTGATTTTCTCGCAGCGCGCCCTGCTGGCACTGACACAAGCCGGAATGAGTCGCGAATCAGCCTATGCCATTGTCCAGAAACATGCGATGAAAGTATGGGGGACCGAGGAATCGGAATTGCTGACCGAGCTTCTGTCGGATTCAGAGGTCACGAACCACATCCCGGCAAAAGAATTATCGGCGCTGTTTGATATTTCCTACCACACCAAACACGTGGATACGATTTTCAAACGTGTATTCGGAGCATAGTATGTTTCCTGTAACCGCACTCTTCGCCGCACTTTCCGCCTTCATGCTGGTGGTATTGTCATTAAACGTCATCCGCACCCGGCGGCAACTGTTGGTGCTGATCGGCGACGGCGGGAAGGAAGCGATGCAGCGCGCCATTCGCGCCCAGGCTAACTTCTCGGAATATGTGCCGCTGGCATTGATCCTGATGGCGATGCTCGAAGCCGATAACACGCGTAAATGGATAGTGATCGTGCTGGGTGTGGTGTTGCTGACCGGACGAATAAGCCACGCCTACAGCCTGCTGGTCTATGAACCAAGAAATGCCGGGCAGCCGGTCGAACAACGGGTGCTGTTCCGTAAAGCCGGTATGATCGCCACCTTCGCCGTGCTGATTTCAGGGGGTCTGCTGGTGCTGCTCGGTTAACCAGGAGTACGAACGCTCGCCGCCCCTTTTTCCGCCGCCACATATTGATCCAGCAGCGCCTGCCGCTCTTTCATATGGTGGACGATAATCTCTCCATATTCCACCATCCGATCGGCGGCAATCGAGGCCATGGACATATCATCCAGCGGCACCTTTTTGGTTTCGTACATCCCCTCCACCGATTCACCACAGCTGCGAGCCGCTTCCACCTGATCCTCCGTAACACCCGCACGACGCTCCTTGCCGGTCACGTTGATCAGGCTATCCAGCGCCGCTGCCACCGCCTCATCGGTCGCACGCACCTCTGCGGCGATCTTGTTCGCAGCATCCTTATACGCTCCGTTCAGGAATTCCTTATAGGCCACATGCCCGCCATATTTTTTCAATTGCTGTGCAATCTCGGCATCCACCTCTTTCGTGAGACGCTCCGTCAACCCTGCCAAATTCCGGCGCAACTCCTGCAACGCTAGAATCATTTCCTGGTGGTTAGTGTCGATGTCCCCATACGGCTCGCCGCTGCGTAACTTATCACACAATGCCTTCGTCACTTCCGCAAAGCATGTTTGAAATGTGTCGGCATAGCGATTACGCCTTTCAACAATGCCAGAAAATTTCGTCGAAAGCCCTGCGATAGCTTCTCGTAACGTAGTGGAAGAAAGTTTCTTTTGTGCTTTGACCTGCTCTTTATTGAGGTAATAAAGCGGCCCTGTATTTTCACGGAACTCCGGAATACGCGTAGTGATGGCAGTGGCAGCGCGCTCAAGCAAATCCGGGTTCGGTTGCGGTACATCCGTTACCAGCCCCTTCTCCAGCGAAAAACGCTGCTGAACCTCCTGAAGATATTCCAAACTCTGCTCAAACCCCTGAAGCGCGGCGCGGTGCGCCCTCGCCTGCGCTTCATACGGAGCCCTTATCTGCTCAAGGTATAAATAGGCACGGGCGCACTCAAAAGCACCATGGTGGTAATTATGCTCCGCATCCGTATAACCTTGCAGCATGTTAGATGCCATAATCAGGCTGCCAAACCGCGCATAACCGACCTGCACCACAAATTCTGCAAATTCCTTGATCACCGGCGTGCTGTCAACCCGCGCCTGCTCGGCAGCGGTCAATGGAGGATTCTTAAGCGCCGCCTCGATGATGGCATGCATCTTCTGGCGATCCGACTCATCAAGCGCCTCACGCCTGGTAACCTTCATAAGCAGTTCCGGCGCCACAGTGAATAACTCATCCGGCATCTTGGTATAACTCATGAGATGCATCCCATGCTCTTCAATAAACGCCGCATCCTCCATCGATACGGTGCCACCTGCCCCAACGGTTTTATCGATCGCCCGGAATCGCCTGCACTCATCTTCCCGAAACATCTGGTGCGCCAATTTTTTGGCCAGCGCAAGCTCGTCCTTATCAATGCGCTCTATCAACGCTCTCGTTGACTCGGTAAAATCCGTGATGGTGCCGTCCATGGTTTTATCGAATTTGCACTGGGCATAGATCGTCGCCAGCTCTTGATCCAACTGGACACCGCCATCTTGCTTGCGGGCTGCCCTCAATAGTTTCTGCACCAGCGGCAAGCCCATCGCCCACGCATCAGGAAAAACCATCGTCGTGCTGGTGCGTGCTTTTAATCGCTCCGAAAGCTCCACCACTTCTTGACTCACGGTAGTTTTTCCATCTTCGAACACTTCTTCAACGGCAAGCCACGAACCGATCATGGGCGCAAGATTGTTGCCAATCACGCCGCTAAGAAGCAACGCGGCGCGATGCTCTTCCGGCGCGATGGGGCTAATCGCAGGCAGGTCTGCGAATGCACTGACATCGGCAGGCCTTGCTACCGGGTCTCGCCTCAAACTGGTCGGGGCAGAGGCTTGTTTCCAGTTTAGATTGGGGCGAGCCAGAAGCTGTTCCCATAAATCCACCTGCTGTGGCTCACCGGCAAGAATAGCGTCTTTGCCACGTATTGGCGGTTTGGCTGATTTCCCGGAGGAAGCGGTATCGTTCATACAGGCCTGTGAAGTGGTTGATATTCCTGGCCATCATAATATGAATTAATTATAATTTACAGTTAAAAATGGCCTTGCAATAAGTGTTTGATATTGTTAAATACAATTGATGAGCTTTACCCTTCACCCCCAGCTTGCCGCCGACACGCTCCCGGTCGGGGATCTTCCCCTCTGCCGGTTGCTGCTCATGGATAATGCCAACTTCCCATGGCTGATCCTGGTGCCGCGCCGGGCGGGGCTGCGCGAGCTGTTCGACCTCGAACCGCACGAATATACTGAAGCGATGCAGGAAACCCGCATGGTCGCGGAAAAATTCTCCACCCATACCGGCGCGCATAAAATGAATATCGCTGCGCTCGGCAACATGGTGCCGCAGCTGCACATCCACATCATCGCGCGCTTCGAGCACGATGTGGCATGGCCGGCACCAATCTGGAACAGCCTTGCCTCGCCGCATGCCTATGGAGCGACGGAATCACAGGCGTTGATCGCTGCCATCCGCCGGATTACAAATTTGTAATATTATCCTCATTGCGTTGTAATTTGCATAATGTAAACATCGGACTCGTCTCAAACGGGACGATTTTTAACTTCTCATTTCAAGGATTTAATATGAACAAGACTCTCGCTCTGATCGCCGCTCTCGGCCTCGTTGCTTCTCCTGTATTCGCTGCTGAAGCTGCGAAAGATGCTAAAGCTGAAAAAGTTGTAGCTGGCGAAGCTAAAAAAGAAGAAGCCAAAAAAGAAGAAGCTGCTAAAGAAGCTGCTCCTGCTGCTGGCGAAGAGAAAAAAGAAGAAGCGAAACACTAAGATTCGCCTCGGATCTCTTTTTGATTCAGAAAAAACCCGCTGGCCAAGGTCGGCGGGTTTTTTTATGAAAACTCGACATTCCGCTTGATTTTCTTGCCCCCAAGCCCTAATGGCTAGTCCCTGTTTTTGCGGCTCGGTAGCTCAGTGGTAGAGCAGGGGAATCATAAT
>CAZFKP010000011.1:0-58057 GCA_964518725.1 uncultured Rickettsiales bacterium
CCGCTTGCGGTGCGGCAGGTGCAGCAGGTGCAGCTGGAACTGACGCAATCGGTGCCGCCGGAGCAGGTGCAGGTTTTTTCTCTTCCACTTCTACAGGCGCAACCGGGGCAGCTTTTTCAGCGGCTTTTTCGGCTGGTTTTTCTACTGGCGCCGAGGCAGCGGCAGGAGCGGGTTTCTTCTTTTTCTTACGCGGTTTCGGATCCGGTTTCATTTCCACTTGCTGGCCTTCCGGGCCTTTAACCCAGATGAGACGCGGCTGGCCGGGCGTGATGGTGGTGGTGCGCGACCCTTCCGCCGGCACTACCGGAGTGGAAGGCGGCAAGGTGCCTGTCGATTCAACAACCGTTCCCTGAGGCGCGGCGACTGGTGCAGGTGCGGCACCGCCTGAAAGTGATTTCAGCACATCTTGATTGACTTCAATGCTTGGCAGGCCGGTGCTGCCTGCACTTTGTGCATGCGCCAACGGGGCAAACCCAAGGACAGAAAAAACGGAAAGAACAAACAGGCGTGTTGGGCGCATCATAATGCCTCGTGCTGGAAGTGAAAGACCGGGGTATAATTACGGTGAATCCCAAGGATTCGCAACTAAAATTATGCAGCTTTGGACAACAGACCGCGTAGCGGCAGGGATAAATCGCGATTCGTGGCAAGCAACGAGCCGGAGTGCGGGTTAATCGGCGAACCATCAAACGCGGTAACCACCCCGCCGGCTTCCTGTACCAGCAGTAGACCGGCCGCGATATCCCATGGCTGGATCGAGTAATACCAGCAGCCATCCAGCCGCCCGGCCGCAATATAGGCAAGGTCGAGCGCCGTAGCGCCGAAATGCCGGAGCGTGGCCTTGCTGTGCAGCAGCGTGTCGAGCAAGCGGAACGTATCCTTGTTTTCCTTGGCAGAAAGCTTGGGGTTGCCGAGCACCAGGAGGGCATCTTCCATTTCGCTGCGCCCGGAAACGACGATGCGGCGGCCATTGAGGGTTGCGCCCTTGCCTTTTTCAGCGGCGAACAATTCATTGTGGATCGGGTCGAAAATCACGCCGGCAATGATTTCGCTCTTGCCGTTCGTGATGCGCTCCAACCCGATGGAAATGCAGAAATACGGCACGGCATGGATGAAGTTGCTGGTGCCGTCCAGCGGGTCGATAATCCAGCGATGCTGCTTGTCCTTACCCGGAATATCGCCGCCTTCTTCGAGCAGGAACCCGAAATCCGGACGCGCCTTGGAGAGTTCGCGCTGGAGGAGCTTCTCCGTGCGAACATCGGCGTTGGTCACAAAATTCGAGGTGCCTTTCTTGGAAATTTGCAGCTGGTCGATTTCGCCATAATCGCGGATCAGCCCCTTGCCCGCCTTGATCGCGGCCTCAGACATCACATGAAGAATGGCGGAATGGGACATTAAGACTTTGCCCGCTCGATATACTCGAGCGACATGGTATCAACCACAATGCTCTCACCCGCAGCTACAAACGGTGGCACCAATACACGCACGCCATTTTCCAGAATCGCCGGCTTGTAGGACGTCGTCGCCGTCTGGCCTTTGATAACCGGATCGGCCTCGACGATTTTCATCGTCACCTTGGACGGCAATTGGATCGAGATCGGCTTGCCTTCATAGGATTCAATCTGCACCGTCATGCCATCCTGTAGGAATGCCGCAGACTCCCCGAGCATATCTTTCGGCATGGTGATCTGCTCATAGGATTCATTGTTCATGAAGGTCAGGTTGTCACCTTCGGCAAACAGGAAGTTATACGGGCTCTGGTCAAGCGATACGCGATCGACCGACTCGCTCGACGACAGGCGGATATTCTGCTTGGTGCCGTTCATCACGTCTTTGAGTTCGACCTGGTTGAAGGAGCGCAAATTGCCCGGCGTGCGGATCTCATGCTTCACCACCAGCTTCAGCTTGCCTTCATATTCGATCACCATGCCCATGCGGACGTGTGCGCCATCAATTCTCATCGCGTAACTCCTTCTCAAATGCCCTGACCGCCATTGCCGCGCCTTCCGGATGATTCCACACGGCGGTAATCACCGCCACGAAATCCGCCCCCGCTGCCGCCAATGGCTTGCAATTGCTGGGGGTGATACCACCAATGGCCACGCTTGGCAAGGTCATATAGGCCTGCCACCAGGAAAGCAAATCGGGGGTTGGCGCGCCCCATTTCTCGAGTTTTTCCTTGGGCTTGCTGGTGGTTTCATAGAATGCGCCGAAGGCCACATAATCCGCCCCTGCCTCGCCCGCCTCCATCGCCAGATGCTTCGAGGCATGGCAGGTGACGCCAATCACGGCATCGGAGCCGATGATGTTGCGGATTGCCTTGATGCCCGTGCGCGAGTCAGCAGGCTCGCCAGCCCTGAGCGGAGCCTCATGCGCGCGCAAGGAGGCGCGCGCGGAGACGCCTAGAAGATCCTCCTGCCCGATATGCACCCCGTCGCACTTCAATTCCGCACATAAATCGGGCCGGTCATTGATGATGAATGCCACTTCGTGGGCGCGAGTAATGGGCAATAATTCACGGATAGCATTTTTAATGACGCTGTCGTCGGCGTCTTTGAGGCGGAGTTGGAATGAAGCAGCAAAACCCTCGCCCGCCGAAAGCGCCGCCTCCAATTCTTTGCGAAACGCCGGCAAATCGATGGAAGGCGGGGAGATGAGGTAGAGTTGGGTGGGCAATTAAATCTCACCCTTGTAGACTTTGATGAGGACATCAAGCAACGCCAGTGCATCCGCGCGTGGGCGCTGGAAACTGTTGCGGCCAATGATGGAGCCGTTGCCGCCGCCATCGCGAATGCCGCGGGCTTCATCGAGAATCTCTTTGTCGCTCTTCGCCGCACCGCCGGAAAACACCACAATGCGGCGGCCATTAAAGCAGGCTTGCGTCACGTTATGGATTCGCTCGGCCAGCGTGCCGATGGAAATTTTCTCCGACTCATAGACTTTCTTGGATTCCGCATCGCCCAGCACATTGGTCGGCGGTTTCACCTTGATGATATGCGCGCCAAGCAGCGCCGCCATATGCGCCGCATAGGCACAGACATCAATCGCCGTCTCGCCTTCCTTGGAAACACCGCCGCCGCGCGGGTAAGACCAGATGACCGTCGCAAGCCCCACCGATTTCGCTTCTTCCGAAAGTTCACGGATTTCTTCCATCATGTCGAACGTATCATGGCTGCCGGGATAAATCGTAAAGCCAATGGCCGAGCAGCCGAGCCTGAGCGCATCCCCCACTGTGGCCGTCACCGCCTGGTTCGGCGTCGAATCTTTTGGTGCCAGCGAGTTCGCGCTGTTGACTTTTAGGATGGTCGGAATCTGCCCCGCGAACGTGTCGGCTCCCGCTTCCAGCATGCCGAGCGGCGCGGCATAGGCCGAAAGCCCCGCGTCAATCGCCAGTTGGTAATGGTAATGCGGGTCATACGCTTCAGGATTTTTCGCAAAGCTGCGCGCCGGGCCATGTTCAAAGCCCTGATCCACCGGAAGAATCAAAAGCTTCCCCGTGCCGCCAAGCTTACCCTGCATCAATATGCGGGCGAGGTTCGCCTTCGTGCCGGGGCAATCACTTTCGTAATTCGCCAGAATCTTTCTTACTTTTGATGTCATTTTCATGGGTAGTCTCCTTGGTTCATGCCACTTTATGTCTGGTATTTGTCAGCGCCGCGACGCCCGGTAATTCCTTGCCTTCGAGCCATTCCAGGAATGCGCCGCCGGCAGTGGAAAGATAGCTGAATTCTTCGGCCATACCGGCGTGGGTGAGTGCCGCCACCGTATCCCCACCACCCGCGATGGAGCGAAGCCCGCGCTCGCGGGTTTGCTTGGCGACCAGCCTTGCAAGCTGCACGGTGGAGCAATCAAAGGGGCTCGTTTCAAACGCGCCGACGGGGCCGTTCCACACCAGCGTTTTGCAGTCTTTCAGCGCGTCGGCGAAATGAATGGTGGAGATGGGGCCAATGTCCACTGCCGTGAAGTTCGGGGGTATTTTATCAATGCTGACAACACGGCATGGCGCCTGGAACCCGAATTTTTCGGCCACCACCAGGTCAACGGGCAGCACAATCTTGCAACCGTGTTTCCCCGCCTCGGTAAGCACCGAAAGCGCCGTATCCTTCATCGTTTTTTCACAGATGGATTTGCCGACATCCAGCCCTTGTGCATACAGAAAGGTATTCGCCATCGCCCCGCCAATGGCCAGCACATCCATGGTTTTGATGAGGTTGCCGAGCAGGTCGAGCTTGGTCGAAATTTTTGAGCCGCCGATCACCGCACCGATGGGTTTTTGTGCATCCGAAAACAGGGAGGTGAGCACGTTCACCTCTTCTTCCATCAACTTGCCCGCTACCGTCGGCAAAAATTGTGGAACCCCGGAAATCGAGGCGTGCGCGCGGTGCGAGGCCGAGAAGGCATCATTCACAAAAAGTTCGGCAAGGCTCGCGAGCTCCTTGGCAAACGTTGGGTCACCCGCTTCCTCACCCGCATGAAAACGCAGGTTTTCAAGCAGAATAACCTCACCGGGATTGAGCGCCGCCACCGATTCTTTTGCCGCATTACCCACGCAATCCACCCCGAATTTCACCTCGCGCCCCAGCTCGCGTGCCAACGCATCCGCCACAGGTGCAAGGCTCATCGAAGGATCATATTTCCCCGCAGGCCTCCCAAAATGCGAAATAAGCACCACCTTAGCATTATATTCCGTCAGGTAATTGATGGTCGGCAACAGCCGGGTAATGCGTGCGAGATCGGAAATTTCACCGCCCTGCATCGGTACGTTGAGGTCGGTACGCACCAGCACCACCTTGTTCTTCACATCCACATCATCAAGGCGGAGGAATGTCATAGCGCGCTCCACAACCTCGCTACATCAAGCATTCTGCACGAAAATGCCCACTCGTTATCATACCAGCTTGCAACTCTTACGAGGTTGCCGCCGACCACTTTGGTGCCAGTTAAATCAGCATTGCTGCTCTCCGAAGTGTGGGTGTAGTCGATGGATACGAGCGGCTCGCTTGAAGTGCCGAGCACGCCTTTGAGTGCGCCGTTGCTTGCGGCAATCAGCGCGTTATTGATTTCATCTTTCGTAGTTTTTTTGCTCGCGATAAAACTTAGATCCACGAGCGACACATTGGCGGTCGGCACGCGGATGGAAGTGCCATCGAGCTTGCCATTTAATTCCGGAATGATGATGCCGATGGTTTTGGCAGCACCGGTCGATGTCGGGATCATGCTCATCGCTGCTGCGCGCGCGCGGCGGAGATCCTTGTGCGAGCCATCCACGAGGTTTTGATCGCCCGTATAGGCATGAATCGTCGTCATGAAACCCGACTCAATTCCCACCGCCTCATGCAATACTTTGGCAAGCGGTGCCAGTGCGTTCGTGGTGCAGCTACCTACCGACACCACCTGATGCTCTTTTTTCAGCATCGCGTTATTCACGCCATACACGATGGTGGAATCCGCATTCTCCGCAGGCGCGGAAACGAGAATTCGTTTCGCCCCCGAAACAAGATGCTGCGCCGCTTCATCGCGCTTATTAAATTTCCCCGTGCATTCCAGCACCACATCCACACCAAGTTTTCCCCACGGAATATTTTTCGGGTCTTTCTCGTGGAAGAGTTTTACCGCCTTGCCGCCAATCCTCAAATCCGCGCCATCGGCTTCCACCGAAGTCGCGAAGCGGCCATGCACCGAATCATATTTCAGCAGGTGGACATGGGTCTCGATCGGTGCCGGGCCATTCACCGCGACAAGCTCAAAATCTTTTGCACCCGTTTCATGCATCGCCCGCAACACGCAGCGCCCGATTCTTCCCAGTCCATTGATGCCGATTTTAATGGTCATAGTTTTTTTGTCACCTCCGTCACCACCGCCTCCGCCGTGATGCCGAAATGTTTGTAAAGATCGGGTGCAGGAGCTGACGCTCCAAAGCCTTTCATGCCGATGAAGATGCCGTCGGAGCCGATGACCGAGTCCCAGCCCATGCCGATGGCGGCTTCAATACCAACTTTTATACCACTTCCCAGCACATCTTTCCGGTAGGATTCCGATTGCTGCATAAAGAGCTCAAAGCATGGCATTGACACTACACGCGCCGCGATGTTTTTCTCAGCGAGTTTCTTCTGCGCGTCGAGCGCGATCATGATTTCCGAACCGGTGGCAACGATGGTCACTGACGCATTCGCCGCATCACTCAATATATAACCGCCGCGCGCGCATAAATTCTCTTTCGTATATTCCTTCCGCACGCTCGGTAGGTTCTGGCGGGTGAGTGATAAAATGCTTGGCGTCGTTTTCTGGCTAAGCGCCAATGCCCAGCATTCGGCAGTTTCCGTAGCATCTGCCGGGCGGAATACATGGAGGTTGGGAATGGCGCGCAAGCTCGCCAGATGCTCCACCGGCTGGTGCGTCGGCCCATCTTCACCGAGGCCGATCGAATCATGTGTCATCACATAAATCACGCGCTGCTGCATGAGGGCGGAGAGGCGGATCGCCGGCCGGCAATAATCGGTGAACACCATGAACGTCCCGCCGTAAGGAGTGAAGCCGCCATAAAGCGCCATGCCATTCATGATCGCGCCCATCGCATGCTCACGCACGCCATAATAGATATAACTGCCGCCGTAGTTGTTGGCAGAAACCGGCTTCATCGCCTTAGCTTTGGTATTGTTGCTGCCGGTTAAATCCGCCGAGCCGCCGACCATTTCGGGAATGGCTGCAGTAAGAATTTCGAGCGCATTCTCCGACGATTTGCGCGTCGCCTCGTTCGGTTGTTTTTCAGCGATGGACTTTTTGAAATCATCGAATGCGGCGACCCATCCCTCCGGCAATTCACCGGCCATCAGCCGCTCGAATTCCGTGCCGTGCGATTTCTTGCTCCAGCTTTCATACGCCGCGTTACCGCGCCCACCTGCTGCACGCCACGACGCCAGGATATCGACGGGAATTTCAAACGGCGCGTACGACCAGCCGAGCTTCTCGCGGGCACCCTCAATTTCGGTTTTGCCAAGCGGGGAACCATGACAATCCTTGCTTCCGGCTTTGGTCGGCGCGCCATACCCAATCACCGTTTTGCACGCAATAAGCGACGGCTTGTCGGAAGCCTGTGCATTGACCAGCGCCTGGCGAATCGCTTTCGCATCATGCCCGTCAATCGCCTGCACATGCCAGTTGCTGGCCTCAAACCGCATCATCTGGTTGTCGGAGGTAGTAAGTGACGTCGCGCCGTCAATACTGATTTCGTTATCGTCCCACAGCACGATCAGGTTCTTTAATTTCAAATGCCCGGCCAGCGAAATCGCCTCCTGTGATATGCCTTCCATCAGGCAGCCATCGCCAACGATTGCGTAGGTGGTATGATTCGCGGTCGCATCACCAAAGCGCGCGTTCATCATGCGCTCGGCCAGCGCCATGCCCACCGCATTGGCAATCCCCTGCCCCAAAGGCCCCGTGGTGGTTTCGATGCCGGTGGCATGGCCATATTCCGGATGACCGGCGGTTTTCGCGCCAAGCTTACGGAAGTTCTTCAGCTCCTCAAGCGTCATATCCGGATAGCCGGTGAGGTACAAAAGCGCGTATTGCAGCATCGAACCGTGGCCAGCCGACAGGATAAAGCGGTCGCGGTTAGGCCAATTCGGGTGCTCCGGAGAAAATGTCAGGAACTCACTGAACAATACGGTGGCAACATCGGCCATACCCATCGGCATACCGGGATGCCCGGAATTAGCCGCCTCCACCGCATCCATGGCCAGTGCCCGGATGGCGTTGGCCATATCATGATGGGAAATTGCGGAAAGGGATTTGGTCACAGCTTGCGGCATGGTTAAAACATGGTATAGAGGATGAACGGAGCCTTTACTTAAACAAACAACGCCAGCCTATCAAGCAAAGAATGACTGAAAACGCCGAACACCCGCTGATTATGGCCAGCCGCCGCCTGATGACGGCGCTCGACCGGCTGGAACGCAACCTGCAGCAGGTGAGCGTCATGCGCGACCGCGAGGTGGCCAGCGAGCATAAGCTTAACCTGTTTATCCGTGAGAATGAAAACCTGCGGCTGGAGCGTGAAAATTTGAACAGCGCCTTCACCAGCCTTACCCATCAATATGAGGATTTGCAAAAGGTTGCAAAGAATATCCACGGAAAACTGGATGATTCCGCCCGCCGCATCACCCAGATTCTGGAAGGATGATGCAACGCCCTCACGAGGACTACCAGAAAACCCACCGCTCCCCGCGGGTGCTCATCGTTGCCAATAAGCTGGAAGAATACCAGGGCGAGTACGATGAGTACGATATTGAGGCCGCGACCCGCCACATGGCCTCGGAACTCGGCTGTTACTGTATGCAGATGTGCTCTGATTCGCCGAACAATGTGCATGTGCTGGTTCCGGGGAAATACCAGTCGACCATCGGGCAAATGCTGCAGAAGGTTTTTGACCAGGCCGCAGCCAACCAACAACCCTATGATGTGATTATCGTCGATTCTGAAAAATGCGCTGATGAAATCCGGCGGATAGCGGCAACCATGAACCCCAAACCCGGTATACTGGTCTTCACCGGCCGCGATATGGGTCTAGCCGCCTCCTTGCGGAATGCCGGAACGCCGGCATTCCATTCTCTTGACATACTCCCAGACAAAAATCACCGCTGCGTGTACGATGAACAGGTGAAAGCCGCGCTGGGGGAAGAGGGGATTAAACGCCTCGAAGTCGCGCCCGACCAGAAAAATTCCTACGACCAGTGGTCGGATGATACAAAACGGGCGAGTGAAGTGGTACCTGCCGGTGTCGCCCGAACGGTAACGAGCTTTGCGGTCAGACGATAGCTACCCTCAAATTCCTGCTTGACAGCCAAAGCTTAAACGTTAGATTCCACCACCTTGACCAATCGTGGGGGCGTAGCTCAGTTGGTAGAGCACTTGATTTGCATTCAAGATGTCGCAGGTTCGATTCCTGTCGCCTCCACCAGTTTCACATTTTCCTATATTTGCAAAAAACATCGTGGCATACAGTTCGTCTATGACACAACCGTTACGCATTGCCATTGCCGGGCTTGGCACCGTCGGCACCAGCACCGTCGCCATTCTTGAAGGGCAGCGCGCGGGCTTGCGCGCCCGCACCGGTCGCGACATGCAGATCGTCACCGTGTCCGCCCGCGACGCAAAAAAAGAACGCAGCGTCGATATCCGGCCTTACCGCTTTGAACCCGACCCGGTGGCGCTGGCCAGTGCCGCCGATGTCGACGTGGTGGTCGAGCTGATGGGCGGCGCAGAAGGTGCAGCACGGACGCTGGTGGAAACAGCGCTCGCCAACAAGAAACACGTGGTGACGGCGAATAAGGCGCTCATCGCCACCCATGGCGCGCATCTTGCCGCCACGGCAGAAAAGAATGGTATTGCACTACAGTTTGAAGCAGCGGTCGCGGGCGGCATCCCGATCTTAAAAACCCTGCGCGAAGGGCTGTCCGCTAACCGCATTACCCGCGTCATCGGTATTTTGAACGGCACCTGCAACTACATCCTCACCCATATGTGGGAAGGTAAGCGCAGTTTCGAGGATATGCTCGCCGAAGCGCAAAGGCTTGGCTATGCCGAGGCGGATCCAACCTTCGACGTTGGCGGCATCGACGCGGCGCACAAGCTCGCCATCCTCACCGCGCTGGCCTACGGCGTAGCGCCGGATCTGGGGACGCTCCATATTGAAGGTATCACCAATATCACCTTGCGTGACATGCAATTTGCCGATGAGCTGGGCTATGCCATCAGGCTGGTGGGTATTACCAGCCAAAGCGAAGCCGGTATTTTGCAGCGTGTGCATCCCTACCTCGTCGCCAAAGGCTCAAGCCTCGCCGGGGTACGAGGCGTGCTGGGCGCCGTGCAGGTGCAGGGCGACAGCGTCGGCACCGTCTTCATGCAGGGGCAAGGCGCTGGTGGCAACCCGACCGCATCGTCGGTGGTCGCTGACCTGGTGGATGTGGCGCGCCATCACCATACACCGGCGTTCGGTGTTTCGGCAAGCACGCTGCAATCGATGCGCGCCGCGCCGATGGCGGAGCTCGCAAGCGCCTATTACATTCGTTTGGGCGTCGTCGACAAGCCGGGCGTGCTGGCCGACATCACGGCGATTTTCAGGGATGCCGGCATCTCGCTCAAATCTTTCCTGCAACATGGGCATGCGGCGGGCGAGAAAGTCTATGTCGTGGCCGCCACCCACACCACCACCGAAGCGGGCATACAAAAAGCGCTTGCGATGATTGCCAAACAGAATAGCATCCTCGAACCCCCGTTCAGTATAAGGATTGAAGAATGAGTATGGCACAGAAAAAAGAACCATCTACGCAGGGCACGTCGCAAACCGGCTTCTGGTCGGATCGTAATTTCGCGCTGGAAGCGGTGCGCGTCACCGAAGCGGCGGCGCTCGCCAGCTTCCAGTGGATGGGCAAGGGCAAAGAAAAAGACGCCGATGCGGCAGCGGTGAAAGCCATGCGCGAAGCGTTGAATGGACTGGCGATTGACGGCACGGTGGTCATCGGTGAAGGTGAGCGTGACAAGGCGCCCATGCTCTATATCGGCGAGAAGGTCGGCAGCGCGCCGGGCGTGGGGCCTCAGGTCGATATCGCCCTTGACCCGCTCGAAGGCACCACCATCTGCGCCAAGGGCGGGGTGAATTCACTGGCGGTGATTGCGATCGCCGAGAAGGGCGGGTTCCTGCACGCGCCGGACGTGTATATGGAAAAGATCGCCGTCGGCGGCGGCTTGCCGGAAGGCGTGGTGGCGTTGGACAACAGCCCAGCCAATAATCTGAAAAGCCTTGCCAAAGCCAAGAAATGTGAGGTGTCGGATCTATTGGTCGTGATCCTCGACCGCGACCGCCACGCCGACATGATCGCCAGCGTGCGCGAAGCCGGCGCACGTATCCAGCTCATCGCCGATGGCGATGTGGCAGGGGTCATCGCCACCTCCCGCGAAGGCACCGGCGTCGATATGTATATGGGCATCGGCGGCGCACCGGAAGGTGTGCTCGCAGCGGCGGCGCTCCGCTCCATCGGCGGCCAGATGCAGGGGCGACTGCTGTTTTCCGCGCAGGAAGAAAAAGACCGCGCCAAACGCATGGGCATTGACGACCTCTCTAAAATCTACACCATGGGCGAGCTGGCCAAGGGCGATGTGATGTTCGCCGCCACCGGCGTGACCGATGGCTCAATGCTGAGGGGCGTGCGGCGCTTCCCTGGCGGGGCGCATACCCATTCTATCATCATGCGCTCCAAAACCGGCACCGTGCGCGTCATCGAAGCGGAACATAATTTCAATCGCAAAACCTGGTGGTAGCAGTCTATAAACAGGAGGGTTAGATTTTGAAACGGGGTTTTACTTTACTTGAGCTTTCAATCACGCTGGTTATCATCGGTCTATTAGTTGCGGCCATCGTGGTCGGCAAAGAGATGATCGAGAACTCTAAGGAGCGGAAATTTTATGCGGAATTGCAAAAACTCAGCACCTCTACCACAACATTTCGTCTTAAATATAATGGCTATCCCGGCGACCTTGCCAACGCTACACAATTCTGGGGAACCGACGCAAGCTGCCCCGCTACTCCGTATAATACGGTAAAGAAACAAGCAACCTGCAACGGGAATAATAATGGTAAAATCGCCGTTTGCTGCGGAGATGAGACATATGAAATGCACCGCTACTGGCAGCACCTTTCCAATGCCGGACTCTTTGAAGGAAGCTTTACCGGAGCCTCCGGTCCGGGCGTCAACTATAGCGTTGAACCCTACATCAACACTCCACCCAGTGTCTATGGAGGATGCATGACCTTGCAATCGACAGTAGCAGAATATGGCGGCCAAGGTATCTGGATTGGAACCTTTACTCCCACTTCACACTGCACATCGCCGCTATTTACACCGTTGCAGATCAAACGCATGGATACCAAATTTGACGATGGAAGATATAATTCTGGATTTATCATCTCTTTTAGCGGAGGTGACAGTCCAAACTGCATTTCCGGCGGTGATTATAATATAGCGCTTACGACGCCGCAATGCGTCATGCGCTATGCGCTATGGCTTAATTGAGTATTTTACGTTTTGGAAACCTTTTAGTCTTACACTTCAAATCAATGCGTTTTGTTTCTGAATTCTCCGAAGCCCGTTTTACCTTGTCGCGCCGCGCCGCAGGGCCGCTTTGCTGCGTGCTGATGATGTTTTACCTGGGCTTCCACGCGGTGTCCGGCGAGCGCGGGTTATTCGCGCTGTTCAAGGAGAGCAGGAAGCTGGAGCTGCTTTCCGCCGAGCTTGCTTCCATCCGCGAAAACCGCGCCGAAATGGAAAAGAAAATCAAGCTGATGAGCAATAACTCCCTCGACCTCGACATGCTGGATGAGCAGGCGCGCACAATCCTGGGTCTTGCCGGAAAAGACGAAGTGGTACTGTTTACAAAATAGTAAAGATCGTGTAACCGGTGCGGATGCGCTGCAATCTTTACCATATTAACCCGTTCCGCAAGACCTCCGAACCGACGATGCTTGAAGCCGACCGGTTCCCGTGGGGAAAGCGCACAGTGCTGTGCATCGGCGGCGTGGACACCACGACCACCAGTTCGGCCGCAAGCTTTGCGCGACAGGCTGCGTCGATGATCGGAAAGCCAGCTATCGCCGAATATGGCGTGCAGCTTCTGTCCGCCGTTTACCCGGATTCGGTGGCGGCACAGCGGCAGGAAATCACCGACCTGACAACGCTGAAGGGCGAACCGAAGACCCACTGCCGCGCACATTATGGCCAAGAAATCTCCGATCAATGGATGGAAGAAATTTTCCTCCCGCACATTCGCAAGACCCTTGCCACCGCGAGCAATCATGATGCCGCTGCGGAAAAGCTTTCCGAAGATTTTTCTAAACTCACTATCTTTGCCTTCAGCCTGGGGAGCTACGTGACAAACAGCCTCCACACCGCACTGAAGCGCACGCTGCAGGAAGAAGGCTTCAATGCCGCGCAAACAACGCACATGCTCCGCCAAGTGCATGTTCTTACCATCGGCGATATCGGCATCTGGCATACCCAGCCGCGGGAGGGGTGGGATTTTACCTCGCTGCACACCGCCTCCACCAAGGATTTTTATGTCCGCTCCGCCACCAATATCCGCGACAAGGGTGAGCGCTTCCTGACGCTTGCGAACAAGCCGCACATCGGGCTGATGCTCCACAGCCTGTCACCAACTGGCCATGTCGTTAATGAGGTGGATGGCGAGCACGACCTCATGGATATCGGAATTACCCACAGTGATAAAAAAGTGCCCGGCCACCATCCGCGCACGTACACCCACCCAAGAATCAGCGAATATCCCGGCGGGCTGTTTGTGCCAACCGCGCTGGAAGTGGTGCTGCGTAATATGGTGTCGCGGGACACCCAGCCTGCCAAGAATATCCAAACGCTCCTGCAGCCCCAAAACGGTACATTTGCAGGGGAAATGAGCACAACAGATTATTACGAAACACGGCTGGCGCACTATCTGGGCGAAGGCGGCAGCAACGTACATATCTTCGACCAATGGCCGAAAGATTGGCGTGGAGCGGCAAAAACACGGCAATCAGCACCCGGTAGTTTCATTTCCTGATACTCCGTTTTGCTGCACTGCAACGTAAGATTGTGAGAGAAATACTTGCTTTTTTGCGTTATCATGGGTATTCACGCGCTGAATAATTTAAGTGGGAAACTCATGAGTAAAGCCGCCGCCAAAGCGAATACAAGCACCACCAAACTGGAGCCTGCAAACACCAACAAACTCGACAAGAAACTCGCCCTCGAAATGTACCGCGAGATGCTTCTCATCCGCCGCTTCGAGGAAAAAGCCGGACAGCTGTACGGCATGGGTCTCATCGGCGGTTTCTGCCATTTATACATCGGCCAGGAAGCCGTCGTCACCGGTATGCAAAGCTGTATCACACCAAACGATGCCGTCATCACCTCCTACCGCGACCACGCGCATATGCTCGCCTGCGGCATGGACCCCAAAGGCATCATGGCCGAGCTCACCGGCCGCATCGGCGGCTTCTCCAAAGGCAAGGGCGGCTCGATGCACATGTTCTCCACCGAGAAACATTTCTACGGCGGCCACGGCATTGTCGGCGCGCAGGTGCCGCTCGGCACCGGCATCGCCTTCGCCCATAAATACCGCAATAACGGCGCACTCTCGCTCACCTATTTCGGGGACGGATCGGTGAATCAAGGGCAAGTCTATGAAGCCTTTAACATGGCAAGCCTGTGGAAACTGCCGGTGATTTACATCATCGAGAATAACGAATACGCGATGGGCACTTCGGTGAAACGCTCCCACTCCACCACCGAGCTGTTCCGCCGCGGCGAAGCATTCGGCATTCCGGGCAAGCAGGTAAACGGCATGGATGTGGCAGCCGTGCGCGAGGCCGGACTCGAAGCGGTGAAATGGGTGCGCGACGGCAACGGCCCCTTCCTGCTGGAGATGAAAACCTACCGCTATCGCGGCCACTCGATGAGCGATCCGGCAAAATACCGCAGCAAAGAAGAAGTCGAAAATTTCAAGGAAAACCGAGATCCGATCGAAGGGTTAAAAGCTCGTATCATCCGCGAGGGGATCGCAACCGAGGACTCCCTCAAGGAGCTCGAAAAAGAAATCAAAATCATTGTGAACGATGCCGCACAGTTCGCGCAGGATTCACCCGAACCGCCGGAATCCGAACTGTGGACGGATGTGACGGTGTGACATGCGCGCGGTGCTTTTGTTATGCGTTGCGTTGCCGCTTTCGGGCTGCGTCTGTTTGCCGGAGGAGTCGAAAGGCGAATCCGTCGACCGTAACTACCTGAGCACCTGCTGGCATGCATTCGAGAACAGCTCAAATAAGCAAATCACCTTCCCTAAAGATGCCCTATAACCCATACTGACAAACCGGAGAACAGCCATGACCCAACAAACATTACGAGTTGCCCTGCGCGATGCCATGGCGGAGGAAATGCGCCGCGACCCGGAAGTTTTTGTCATGGGCGAGGAAGTCGCCGAATATCAGGGCGCGTATAAAGTAACCGAGGGGCTTCTTGCCGAATTCGGTGATAAGCGCGTGGTCGATACCCCCATCACCGAGCATGGATTTGCCGGGCTTGGCGTCGGTGCAGCGATGATGGGACTGAAACCCGTGGTCGAATTCATGACCTTTAACTTTGCGATGCAGGCGATGGATCAGATCATCAACTCCGCCGCCAAAACCAATTACATGTCTGGCGGGCAGATACGCTGCCCCATCGTCTTCCGCGGACCCAACGGCGCGGCATCACGCGTCGCCGCCCAGCACTCGCAATGTTATGCCAGCTGGTACGCTCACATTCCCGGTCTGAAAGTGATTGCACCCTATGATGCAGCATCGGCCAAAGCGCTGCTGAAAGCCGCCATTCGCGATCCGAACCCGGTGATCTTTTTGGAAAACGAAATGCTCTACGGCGAAAAATTCGAAGTGCCGGAAGGCGATGACATCGTCGCTGAAATCGGCAAAGCTGCCGTCGTGCGCGAAGGGTCGGATGTTACCATCGTCGCCTTTTCCATCATGGTCGGCAAAGCGCTCGCCGCTGCCGAAGAATTGGCCAAAGAGGGCATCGAAGCCGAAGTGATTGACCTTCGTACCATCCGCCCGCTCGATACCGAAACGATTGTGGAATCGGTGAAAAAAACCAACCGCCTCGTCTCGGTCGAAGAAGGCTGGCCGGTTGCCGGCATCGGCAGCGAAATGGCCGCGATCATGATGGAGCAATGCTTCGATTACCTGGACGCACCAGTCAAGCGTATCGCCGGCCTCGATGTGCCGCTGCCTTATGCGGCGAACCTTGAGAAGCTCTGCCTACCGCAAGCGCCGGACATTGTGAAAGCCGCTAAGGAAGTATGCTACAGGCAGTCGGAAGCGGCCTGAGTCATGGCTGCGCCATTCACTACAAAACAATTCGACCTCACGGATGGCAATACCGCAACGGTCGCAGAAACAATAACGCCCGAGGGGACGCGCACCACCGTTACTTTTAGTATTCCGCAAGCCGAATCCACGAGCCAATGGATGAGGGCGCTGGGTAGCAGGATACAGGTGGATACGATGCTATTTGCAGAGACCGGAAAATTCACAGCCGGTGGTGCTTTTGGGGAAATCATCAGCGAGATGTTTTCAGGGAAAGGCCGGGGTGAGCCACCTCCCTCGCAGCCGCCTTCCGGTGGCATGGGGGGCACACCGGTGAGGCCGCCACACGCCCCAGATAGCGGATCCGGCGCCGTGGATCGCTACAGAACCATGGGCACCAGCGGATCCACCCCGCTTAACCCATGGAATCGGGGCGGATAAAAACCGTTGTCAGCCCCGTAACTTTGCCATAAACATAGTCTTTGTATCCATCCACGACGAGTTGAACCATGCCGATTGAAATATTGATGCCCGCCCTATCGCCCACCATGACCGAGGGCAACCTCGCCAAATGGACGGTGAAGGAAGGCGATAAAATTAAATCCGGCCAGGTGATTGCCGAGATCGAAACCGACAAGGCGACCATGGAAGTCGAAGCCGTCGATGAAGGGATCATCGGCAAAATCGTTATCCCTGCCGGCACCGAAGCGGTGAAAGTCAATGCGCTGATTGCGCTGCTGCTTGAAGATGGCGAAGATAAGAAAGTGCTCGACAGCTACAAACCAAAAGCAGCAGCACCTCCTTCTGCGGAAGCACCGAAAAAGGAAGAAACACCCGCCGTCGCTGGCGGTCAGCAGACCGCCCCCGCCCTGAGCACCGCCCCATTGCAAGGCCAGCAGGCCGCGCAGGGGGCAACCAGAACATTCGCGAGTCCCCTTGCCAAGCGCATCGCGGCGAATGAAGGCGTCGCCATCGCGCATGTGCCCGGCTCCGGTCCGCATGGCCGCGTGGTGAAATCCGACGTCGAAGCCTTCATCGCCAGCGGCGGTTCGGCAAAAGGCGTCGTGCGCCGTAACCCGATGGATACGACCGCAATCCCGAACAATAATATGCGTAAGGTGATCGCCAAACGCCTCACCGAATCGAAGCAGACGGTGCCGCATTTCTATCTGAATCTGGATATTGAACTGGATCGTCTGCTCGATGTGAGGAAACAACTGAACGATGCCGCCGAACACGCCGCGAAAAAACAAGGCAAAGACGCCAAACCCGCCTACAAGCTTTCGGTGAACGATCTCGTGATCAAAGCCACCGCGCTCGCTATGAAGGATGTTCCAGCGGCAAATGCCTCGTGGACGGATGCGGCGATCCTGCAATATAACAATGTCGATATCTCCGTCGCCGTTGCCATTGACGGCGGCCTGATTACCCCCATCGTGAAAAACGCCGACCAGAAAAATGTCACCGCCATTTCCTCAGAAATGAAAGATTTGGCTGCACGCGCCAAAGCCGGCAAGCTGCAACCGGAAGAATTCCAAGGCGGCGGGCTGTCCATTTCCAACCTCGGCATGTATGGCATCTCGAGCTTCGCCGCCATCGTCAACCCGCCGCAGGGCTGCATCCTCGCGGTCGGCGCCGGCGCTGAAAAAGTCGTGGTAAAAAATGGCCAAATGGTCGTGGCCAACGTGATGACCGTCACGCTTTCAGTCGATCACCGCGTGGTCGATGGCGCCGTCGGCGCCGAGTTCCTGCAAGCCTTCAAGCGCTATTGCGAGGCGCCGGCTTTGTTGCTGGTGTAGAATCTATGGCCGACAGCATCACCCCTATTGATGATGTGACGGACATTAATTCGCTGGTAGCGAATCTCCTGCCTTCGTTGACCTCGCCGGCCGTGAGCCGGGAAACCGGCGGCAACTCAAAAACACTGGATGCCGGGATGATCCCGCAGATCGACCATCCACAACACCGGCAACACGATCCTGTCTCAGACGCCAAGCTGGCGGAGATCGAGCTTGTCCACCTGGTGGTGCGCTATATCCAATATCCCTCCGATACGCTGAAACGTCAGATCGACGCCACACAGGGCGCGCTCGCAGCGTCGTATGACGCCATCGGCATCGACCATGCGGCAGACGCGGCAAAACGCTTTGCCAGCCATGTAACCACGCATGCGGGGCAATTCCTGAATCCCCAGAAACTACAGGACTGGATGGCGCTGGTGCCCGGCGGGCGCTACGATGCCACGAAGAAAAAAGACGAGCAGGAAGCACCTTCCCTGCTCGGCGTATGATCCTTGTGGATAGCTAGATCGCGTCGCTACCGCGTTCGCCGGTTCGAATGCGTATGGCCTGCTCCACCGGCAGGACAAAAATCTTCCCATCGCCGATACGGCCGGTTTTGGCAGCATTAATGATCGCATCAACGGTTTTATCGACCATGGTGTCTTCCACCACGACCTCGATTTTTACCTTGGGCAGGAAATCGACCACGTACTCCGCGCCGCGATACAGCTCGGTGTGCCCCTTCTGGCGCCCGAAGCCGCGCGCTTCCGTGATCGTAATGCCCTGTAATCCAACCTCTTGCAGCGCTTCTTTGACATCGTCGAGCTTGAAGGGTTTGATAATCGCTTCAATTTTCTTCATAGCGACGAATATACCAGAGGAAATTGGTTGTTAGAAGCCCTATTTTCTTAGGCAATTCTTACAAAATTCGTCATTGTGTAATCATGTGGGGAGCGTATAATCATCCGCTTCAACGTTTACATGGGTGCCAAAAATTTGTCTGTAACATTTCGTAATAAACTAAAAGACGTCGTCATCTCCGGTAAACTCGTCCACCCGATTGTTGAGGGTGGCAAAGGGGTTTCGGTTACTAATGGCCGCACGGCCGGAGCGTTCGCCGCCGCCGGTGCCGTCGGAACATTTTCCGGCGTCAACGCCGATGGCTACGATGAAAACGGCAAGGTCATTCCCTATGTCTATCACGGCAAAACCCGCCGCGAGCGCCATGAAGAACTGATCACCCTGTCGATCAACGGCGGCATCGCCCAGGCGAAAATCGCCCATGATATTTCCGGCGGACGCGGACGCGTCCACACCAACGTGCTGTGGGAAATGGGCGGTTGCGAGCGCGTGCTGGTTGGTATGCTGGAGGGCGCGAAAGGCCTGATCCACGGCGTCACCTGCGGCGCGGGCATGCCCTATAAGCTTGCCGAAATCGCGGCGCATTATGAGGTGTACGCGCACCCGATCGTCTCCTCCGCGCGCGCGTTTAACGCGCTGTGGAAACGCGCCTACAGCAAATATCCGAAGTGGCTGGGCTCTGTGGTCTATGAAGATCCGTGGTTGGCAGGTGGCCACAATGGTCTGTCGAATGCAGAAGACCCAGAAAAACCCCAGGATCCATACCCGCGCGTTGCCGAATTACGCAAAACCATGAACAGTTTCGGCCTGCAGGATATTCCCATCATCATGGCGGGTGGCGCCTGGCATTTGAAGGATTGGGAACACTGGCTCGACAACCCTGAAATCGGCATGATCGCCTTCCAGTTTGGTACCCGGCCGATCCTGACGCAGGAAAGCCCCGTCTCCGACGACTGGAAAAAGAAGCTGATGCAACTTGAAGAGGGCGATGTCTTTCTCAATAATTTCAGCCCGACCGGATTTTATTCCTCGGCCGTCAATAACAGCTTCATCAAAGAATTGCGCGGCCGGACGGAGCGCCAGATCGGCTACCGCATGGAACAGGAAGGATTGTTCTCCGAGCCGCTGCCGGTGGGTGCGCGCGGCCGCCCAGTCTATGTACAGGCCGATGACAAGCAGCGCGCAGAAACGTGGGTCGCCGAAGGCTATGATGAGCCAATGAAAACACCCGACTCAACATTGATTTTTGTGTCGAAAGGAAAAGCGGCGCAGATTGTCACCGACCAAATCGAATGCATGGGCTGCCTGTCGCATTGCCGGTTTTCCAATTGGAAAGACCATGACGATTACACCACCGGCAAAAAAGCCGACCCGCGCAGTTTCTGCATCCAGAAAACATTGCAGGATGTGGTGCATGGCGCGCCGACCGACAACGAGCTCATGTTCTCCGGCCACAACGCGTTCAAGTTTCAGCAGGATCCGTGGTATGCGAATGGCCATGTCCCTACTATCGGGGAACTAGTCGAGCGGATATTGGCCGGGAATTAAGGTAATTCCTTTGGCCGGTTGTCATCGCGTGGCGTGCCGCGCGGATCATCCGGCACTGCTTTCAGGCGCTCAAATTCCTTGAGCTTATCGAGGCGGTTTAAGCGCTCTTTCACAAAATAGACCATGTATTTCAGGTCGCGCTCGGGAATAGCCTCGGCGTTGTTCTTGATCGTCTCCATGATGCCAAACGCATCTTCCATCTCGCCGCGCTTTTCATGCACCACCGCCGCCATTTGCTGCGCCCAGATCGGCACACGCTTATCAACCAGAGGCGTGGAAACTTTCAGTGCCAGATCCATATCTTCCAACTTGTGCTGTGCGAGGTAGATCGACTGCAACAGCCACCACCACTTATGCTCCACATCGCGGATAGAATGCTCATACAGGTAATTCACCAAGGGTCGCACATCCTTGGTATTCTGCGTTTGGCTAAAATAATAGGCGGCCATCGCCGGCATCATATCCGACTTGGCATCAAGCATATCGAGCAGGGTGAACCAGTGATAGATTCTCCCCATGTCGTATTTCTTGAGCGCCGTGAACCGCCCATACGTATCACCGGCGTTCTGCATTTGCAGCGCCAATGCCCGGAAATAAAACTGGTCGTCGCCCATCTTAAGCACCGCCAGCTCTTCCTTGCCGGGAACGGGCGGCACCACGCCAAGTTCAGGGCGAATCTTGTGGGTGGCAGACCAGAACAACATATTACACGCAAGCAGCGCGAGCAGCGGCCCGTGGAAAGAGAAGAACGTTGTTATTTTTGCTGTACGTGACATCCGCGTGCCGCTGCTCAGAATTGTTTACGCTTGAAATCAAGGATCGAAGCCACCAGCAGCAGCGGAATGAAAATAGCAGCTTGCAAGATAAACACCTGAAGCTCCGTCGATGATTTCACGCCATAGATAAGCCATTCGGATTTTCCGAAGAAATCCAGCCGCGGCACGACGGAGGAAATTCCCTGCAACAAAAACCGGAGCCAAATATATTTCAGGTTGTTGAACATCGGGTTTTCGGCCGTCATTACGAAAAACACCATCATACGCGATACAACATACAGCCCCATGCAGCCAAGCACCGAGGTGACGGCACTCCTCAGGGCGAAGGCGGAGAATAGCGCGAGCGACACAACGATGCCCGCCTCAAGCAGCAGGCTAAGCACCCAGTACCCGAACCCGCTCATGCTCGGTGCACCTACCAGGCCGACAATCACCACAATCGGCAACAGGAGAATGACCGCGACCAACATGAAGCCAAGCCAATAGGCAACCACCAGATTGCCGCGTGAAATTGGCCGCGATAAAATCACATCAATCTCCTTGGTGTCAAACGCGCTACGAATATGGAAGCAAACGAAGACGATAAGGCCGAGCATCAGCATGACCCGCGAACTCCCGGCGGCATAGGTAATGGTCATTTCCTGTGATTCAAGAAATGCCGTGCTGCCTAAAAGTCCGGCGATGGAGGCGGCGCAGAGGACGCCGACCAGCAGCACCCAGAAAAACCAGTCACGCATAGCGGTGAGGAGAATATAACGAATATTGGTGTACATACAATTGCTTCAACAAGATGGGTTAGAAATTAAGCGGACGGGGATCGTCGATAAACTTGTTGTAAAGCACCTTATCAGCAGGCTGTGCATTGCCGGAACTCGGCACGATCGTCGCACGGATAAAGATCACGAGCTCTTTTTTGGTTTGCACCCTGTTGTCGCTTTTAAACAAATTACCGAAATATGGAACACTGTCGACCACCGGCAAACTGGCGGATTCAGACGTGAACTTATCTTCGAGTAACCCGCCGATCACCATCACCTGGCCACTGGTCACTTTCAGGATCGAGTCGAGTTCCCGCACTTCTAACTGCGGAATTTTGCTCTGCACACTATTTAAGGTTGCAATCACCGGCGACCCGGAAGGCAACTGCGCGGCCGCTTGCGCCTTGCCGATCTCAAAGCCAGGGTCGGTGATAAACTGGGTTACTTTTGACAGGGTTGGGCGCACGGAGAGTGTAATTTCATTACTATCGGTGTTAATGGATGGTTGCAGGGTAAGGACGATGCCCACCGGCGCGCTTTGCGGCTCGCTGGTGACTTCTACCTTGGCGGGAGTACTGGCAGACCCCCCCGTACCCACCACCGCATCCGTGACCTCGATATTGACATCAAAATACACGATATTCTCGACGAACGACAACACGGCTTGTTGATTATTCATTGCATTAAGGCGTGGGCTGGAAAGCGCACGCACAGTGCCGAATTCCTTGAGAAGGCTCACCGCCAGCGACAAGTCAACCCCGGTGCGTAAGATGTCATTTTTAAGCAGCGTAATCGATGCCGGGGAGAAGGCGGAATTAACCGCGCCTACCGACGACAGGTCGGAGCTGAACGACAGGCTGTTGCCGCCAAGCTTTGTCCAGTCGATGCCTGCCTGATAGCTGTCATTCAGCGACACTTCAACGATCTTGGCCTCGATCAGCACCTGCGCCGAGACATTCGCTTCAATCGATTTCAGGAAGGCGCGCAGGATCGCATGCTGGCGCTCGGTGCCGGAAAAAGTAAGGGTTCCGGCCTGGCGGTTGAGAGAATAAAACGCGCCCGTGCCATCGCCACCATTGGCGCCGGCACTAAGTGTCGAGGATTTGATCGCGATAATTTGAGTGATGCTTTCCTGGAATTTCTGCCAGAAATCACCCTTGGATTCTGCCTTGATGCTGGTTTCGCTGGTGCCGCCGCTAGAGCCGCTGCTAGAGCCTGAACTCGAGCTTGAACTACTGCTGGAACCACCACCCGATGACCCCGCACCGGAAGACGACACCCCAATGCTGCCGGACGATTCACGGTCAATATTCAACATGTCGAGCGGATAGGTCTGAACATACGGCAAATCGCGCTCAATACGCAGCACGTTGTTTTTCATGCTGTAGCGCAGCCCTGCCATGTCGGAGATGCGGTCGATCACCTCGTTGAACGGACGATCCTTGGCACGGAAAGTAATGCCGCCCGCAATGCCGGAATCGATTTCCACATCAACATCGGCCAACCGCGCCAATTCGATTAGTATGTCCTTAAGCGGGACATCGTCCGTCACCGAAACGGAAACTACCTTGGTGGTTCCAATTTTCGGGGGCTTGGGGGCAGCGATAATCTCAGCCAGATCGGGTACTGGCGGTTCGACGACATTGCTTGCCTTAAGAGATATTTGGGGAGGCTCAACATGCATTTCGGGGATGGGCGGTTCCCCGGGGAGAAGCGCCGTGGCTGGGGACTCACGTTTGCCGCCGGTCGGTGGAGCCATCATGTCTCGATAATCATCCTGGGACAGGTTTTTATTGGGGTCGTGAATAATGCCATCCCTCAGGTCACTGCAACTCGCAGTGAGGGCAACCAGTGCAACAAGCACACCCAGAGATTTAGATAGTCCCACGCGACACCCTACGAAAAGCGATTAGCAGTAATCTTCCCCAATGATTACTACTATATCTTGTGGGTGGTTGATGCAACAACTAAATGCGTGAAGACAGCCAGATAGCGGCTTTCGTCTGCACTTTTATCACAGCGGTGAGAACCCGATACAGCGGCGCACTCTCGGCGCCGTGATCGAGCGCAGTGTCGTGATGTTGCCGCTCGTCATCCCGAAAGGTGGAAACCATGGTTTTTAATTCAGGATCACGGTCGGCGAGCGCGGCCTCTTGTTTTTCATAATGTTCGTCGATGACCGATTCGACCGCCACCGTGCAGGCCATGGCCGCTTTTTCACCCAGAAGCGCCGTCGCCGCGCCCATAGCGAACCCGGCAACATGCCAGAGCGGGGAGAGGATAGTCGGGCGGACGCGCCGTTTCACCATCAGATCCGAGAATGCTTTGAGATGGGTTTCCTCCTGCTCAGCCATGTGGCGGATCGCGCTCGCAGACGGCGAATTTCCAAGCACGGCAAGCTGCCCGGCATAGATGCGTTTGGCACCATACTCCCCGGCATGGTTGACCCGGATCATGCGCTCCACCTGCGCCTCGAACGGCCTATCGCCCGGCAGGATTTCAGGGTTTCCGGCCGACATACAAACACCCGAAAATGCTGGAAATAACAAAAATACTGGCCGCTAATCCGTTCCACGCCGCCATGGAAATGCCAAGGAAATAGGCCATTGCCTGCTTACACGAGACAAGCGGCGCCGCCATAATAGCAGCGCGCATTTCTTCAAGCGTCTGCTCGCCCCCAGCGCTGTTGGAGCAGGCGTCCGGCCCCTTGAAAATATCAAGCTCTACCCCGGTATGGTAAAAGGCGATGCCGGCATCCAGCGTGAAAAACAACACACAGAAAAGCACCGCCCATAGCTGGCAACGCACCGACCTCACCCGCCATGCGGCGAGCAAAGCCACGGCCATCACCGCCACATACGGGTAGCGCTGCATCAGGCAAAGCTCGCACGGGTGCAGGTGGAACCCATATTGCGCGACCAGCGCGGTGCCGAGGATGGCGGCAGCGGCCAGCGCCTGTAACAGGAGAATCGTGCGGTAGGTTACCTTCATGCCCCCATCCTAACAACTTGCCGGTGAAACTCAAGCTTGACCACAAGGCAAGGAAAACCTATCTATAGCCCCTGTTTTCTGAATGGCGGTTCGCTAGGCCGCGAGCGAAAATGGCGGTTTTCGAGCAGCGCAGTGTAAGCGTACACGAAGTACGTGCACAGCGTAGCGCAGAAAATTGCTATTTCCAGCAAGGCCTAGTAGAAACGACGCCAGAAAAAGCCCCGGTGGTGGAATTGGTAGACGCGCTAGACTCAAAACTTTGCAAGTTTGCCAAGAGGGGAACGGTAGGGAGAAAAAATATACTAGATAACAAATGCTTGGAGCGGGCATAAATTATCTGGCAGAAGTAAGAAGGTTCTGGTCGGCACATAGTCGGCACGAGCAAACATAGAGCCCCTGTGGTGGAATTGGTAGACGCGCTGCACTCAAAATGCAGTATCTTCGGATGTGCCCGTTCGAGTCGGGCCAGGGGCACCATTCTCAATCAAATGAATAAATTTGCTCCGGCTGCTTTATTCAGCACCATCTTCACCTTCATCAAAGCCACAACCTCGCATAAACTCCCACGCCCTAAACCAATTATTGATTTCATTTATTTTCAACACCGATACATCCTCTTGATATTCAGGGTCGGCTTTGTTGCGTGCATAAATGCCATCTAAATGAGAAACATATGCCTCACGGAGCATTCCAGTTGGCCGGAAAGCAAAATTGTGTGTGGCGACTACTTCTACGAATGACGTTACCATGCCTTCCCACAGTGGCAGCTCAATCTCGCAGCCATGATTATGTGTTAGGCATTCTCTCACAGCACGCTGGGCAATTCGTATCAACCGCCCCTCAAATCCAAGCATGGGGAATTCAAAAAATGTGCTTTTGTCATCCTCTGATAGCTGTTCTGTAATTGCAGTTGCATGCACTGGGGAGGAAAGCCTAAATGGATTTACAGCGCAAATAATGAGACTGTTGCGATAATATAAGGGTATTTCTTTCCACGGCTTTCGTACAAAACAAAATCCGTGCAATCCCTCTGCTTCCATCAATTGCGCTGTATAATTGGATAGTTTTCTTAGGTGCTCTTTAGTCCAACTGTTTAGTGAACCATCATTTTCATGGCTATCAAACCACCCTTCTAGATCGTCAAAAGATGCAACCACGCATGACATATTTTCATGGGCGAGCAGATTATTCGTGAATGCCTTAAAGTCTTCATCTGATGGCAAATGAAGATTAAGCTGTAGTGTGTTCAGTTCATCTCCAGAAAATTCTGGTCGATATACAACTATATCTCTGTCAGTAATCAAAAGGTCATACAGAAATGCTTGGCGTGTAATTTTTGCATCAAGAGGTGCAACCAAAATATTGGCGATATCTTTCCGTCCAGAACCAGAAAATGTATCTGCAATATAGTTGCTGTAGGCAAACAGTTCGGAGAACGCATTTCTTTCTGCGGGTTTATTAACCTTCAATTCAAGTATAAACAAGCCATCTTCATGCGTTCCTAAGAAGTCTAATTCCATAGGAGTGGTTTTATCGGTAGGTAATTTTAATTTACTTGCAATGAAATTGCCGTAGCGAACGGAATTATGCACCTGAGCAATTTTTGAGAGAGCTTTTCTTTTAATTATTTTCCAAAGAAAGAAATCTTCTTCCGCTATTTCGCAATCGTCTACATTGTCGATTGCTGGACAATCTACTATCAGATTCTCCAGCCCTACAGTGTGTATATAATTATGAACTTCTTCTTCTGAAAACTTTGTAGACATTTTTTACAGCCCGTTATGTGGGAATATATGCTTATTTAGCCGCGGCTCTTTATTATAGCTTCCCCATCGGAAACTATAATAACGAACCCTCTTATTATACCTTTCGGCACTTAAACTATAATAAGGAGCGATTTTGACGATTCTTATTATAGTTTAGGTTGAAACGCATAAATAAGCTATTTTATCTCGGCATTTTTGAGGAAATAATACACACCGTTGGGGTCTTTATCTGCTAGTTCCAGCGTGCCTTTGAGGGTGATTTCATCCCAAGAAAAAGCTATCGGTTTTTTGGTGCGTACTTCGACAACCAGTGACGGTGGGATGTGATAATGAAACGGGCATGATGGCGGAAATGGTCCGATCAGGAAATTGGCCTGTTTCTCGGATTGCTCCAGCGGGAACATGAAGCCGTAGAGCGTTACTTCCTTGCCGTTTAATTCTTTTATCTTGTCGGTGAATATCGGTGTCACCTCAAACGAATAGCCGCCCTCCGGAAAGGTTACCTTCTTTTGCTTTTCTTTCGTCTCCAGAAAAATGTCCCACGGCAGCGCATCGCCTTTCACTTTGGGAAGCGGTGGCATCTTCGGAATTGAATCCGGCGCATCCTGCACCGTTAGCGCCAATGCTGGACTTGCCAGAAGCAACAGGAACACCAGCAGTAATCGGCGCATACTATCCCCTTGCCAGCGTGCGGCTGACATCCACCCGGTAGGCAGCAAGTGCTGGAAGCAGTGCCACGACCAGCCCTAAAACGAACAAACTGGCGGCAACAGAAATTTCTGCCGCGAGAAAATTAAGCGGCGAAAAGCCAATGTCTTTCAAGCCATGAGCCAACATAGGTAGTGCCGCCAGCGTCAGATGACTTATCAGTAAACCGCCCACAATACCCGCAGCCAGCAACAGCCCAGCTTCAATCAGGATTTGCTTCACAAGCGTGGCTTTCGATGCACCCATCACGCGCATGAGCGCCGCATCATATTTGCGCTCCTGCATGGACTGATAGATGGCAACCAGCATACCGATCACGGCGCTGGCCATCAGCAATCCACCAAAGAATTTAAGCGTATCCAGCCCCATGCCAAGTAGCGACAGCAACCGCGCTGTTTCAAAAGCAGGGCTTGCGGCTTGCATGGATGTGCCACGGTTGATTTCACGCGGCAGCGACATGGCGGCTATCTTGCTGTTAAAGGTGATGAGCAGTGCGGTAATCTCGTCGCTGGCTTCGATTTCATTCCCATGTTTCTCATGCGCTTCATGCTCATCTTCATCGTGATCTGCATGTTTTTCATGGTCGTGTTCGTCATGATGTCCGTGCTCTTCGTGCGCTTCCTCTTTATGCTCGTCATGATGGTGATGCGCCTCGCTGCCATGCACTTTCCACACGCTTTCTACAGGTGTAAGAATCAGGCGATCAAGCACGGTGCCGGTGGGTTTTAGGATGCCCACTACTTGGTACGGCGTATCGGCATGCACATCATCACTTTCCGTCAGACCGTGGCTTCCGGCAAAGCTCGCATTCATCTTAAGCCCTGTTTCAGCCGCCACACGTGCGCCCACCACGGCCTGCATCGGCTTGGTGAATACTTCGCCCTCAACGAGTTCGGCTTGATAGTGTGTGATGTAGCTGGCTTCTGTGCCCACAATTCTAAAACCGTGATAGCTGTCACCCAGCGCAAGCGGAATTGCCTGTTTCACCTGCTTGTGTTTGCGTAAGTTCTCAGCTTCGGTAACAGGAATGTTTCCAGTAGGAATATCCATGTGGTAGATGGAAGAAAGAATCAGCTGCAATGGGCTGCCTTTCGCGCCCACAACAAGATCAAAGCCACGCGCATCCTGCGAGAGCCGCTCTTCTGCTTGATGATTAAAATGCAGCAACAGTGAAATCGTCGCAACGCCAAGCGCAAGCAACACCACCAAAAGGGTGCTGGTAAGCCTTCGTGCGCGGATATAGGAAAGACTTAAACTAAACAGATTCATGCTGCCTGCCTCACATTGTTTTGCAGTTCAATTCGGTGTGCAAAGCGGGTTTTGATACGTTGGTCATGGGTAGCAATCACCAGTGTTGCGCCACATTCCTGCGCCTGTGCTTCCAGCAGATTCAGGGTTTCTTCGCAATGCGCATCATCCAGTGCGCTTGTTGGCTCATCCGCTAAAATCCATTTAGGCTTATTCACTACCGCACGCGCAATCGCCACGCGCTGCGCCTGACCCACGCTGAGCTGGTGCGGATAGCGTTCGGCTTTATCCGCAAGCCCAAGACTGCTAAGTAAATACTGGATGCGCGAATCATCGGTTGGTACACCCGCCATCGTTTGTGCCAGCCGAAGATTATCCTGCACGGTAAGCGCCTTCACCAGATGCAGCGTCTGAAACACCATGCCGATATTGCGTCCGCGCCAGCTATCCATTGCCGCGCCAGAAAGTGCAGCAATATTCTGACCATCGATTTCTATCGTCCCGCTGCTCGGCGTTAGCAACCCTGCAAGCAGATGTAGCAGTGTGGTTTTACCGCTACCGGAAGCGCCAAGCATCAATGCATGCCGGCCTGTTTCGACCTTCCAGTTCAGCGTATCCAGAATGGTTGCGCCTTGAATCTGAAAAGATAGGCCTTTAAGTTCAATCATGCCGCCTCCACGCAATTTTCACAGGTGACAGGAAGCTCCACAACGGCTGATTTGCTTAGATTCACATGTAGTTTTCGGAGTTTGGTCAGGTGGTGAATCACTGCGTGGTCATGTAATTCATCCACCCGCTTGCAGCCCTTACACACGGTAAGCACCGATACATCATGGTGGTGATCCGCTGTGCACGCACAAGCCACAAACGCATTCAGTTCGTTGATTTTATGCGCGGAGCCGTTTTTCATCAACGTTTCCAATGCTCGGTAGACAATCGGTGAGCTTTTAATCCCGAACTTTTTCACTTTTTCTAAAATAGCATAGGCGCTCATCGGCTGCCCGCTCTTCTGCAGGCAGCTTAAGACCAGCGCATCTGCTGGTTTAGGAAGGGTAGAAGGTCTAGCCATTGGGTTGCTCCATCAAATAGGTTTGTTACATTACAACAAACTTCTTTACATGCAACTGGTTTCTCATTAAAAACCTACGTTTGTTACATTACAACAAACATGGCCAATGTCTAAACAACATAAAATTGCTCTTACACTCACGCTGCTTTTGGCACTGATGCTAATGGCGCTCGGGCTGTATATGCTCACGCTTGCCGACATTGTTCGGTTTCGGCAGTGGCCGTATTATATGCTGCCACGAGGTGAGATCATCATCGCAGTCGGCATAGCGCTTGCGGTGTTTTGCAAACAGGTCAGTCACTATCTGTTGTGGCTCGGAAAGAAGCTATACCGCATGATTGCAGCACTAATGATCTTTGCCCTGATAGGCGCAGACGGGTTGCTACATGTGTTCAGCATTCCGCATGTGGAAGGGTGGTGGCTATCCCTTGCCAGCAGCTTGATCGCCGCCAGTGGCATTAGCGCATGGGTTGAGAAATATAAAAAGCGCCACAGCCATGAATAACCCAACCACAGAACAATCAGAGCAGCGTAAAACCGAGCAGCAGCGGGCGGAGGACATTGCGTACACCATCAACCATTCGCTTTATTGCACGCTCACTGATTTTCTAAACCCGCCGATCAATGCAGCAACGGATGGCTGGCTGCGCTGGCTGATTCCTGGCTGCGGGCATGACCATAGCAAGGATGGCGGCCACCATCACCATCACGACCACGATAATCACCATGAGCATGGAACAAGCTGCAAGCACCATCATCACGAAGCCCCAAAAACACGGTGGGAAAAAGTAAAAGCCGCAAGCAAACAGGCGTTCTCTAAAGAGCGTTTTATACAATACGCTAAAGGTGAGTTCATCGGTGATTTTGGTGCTGTGCCACTCACCATCGGGGTGCAGCGCATGTTCCCGAATTTTATGAATGGTGTACGTAAGCTGTGCGAGCCTATTATGCGCCCAATTTTCAAATGGGGCGTAGAGCGCGACAGTAAAAACTGGGCAAAGAAACACAATGTTGCCGCTGATTCGCAGGAATATAAAGATCACGCCACAAAAGTGTATGAATATGAAATGAGCCACTTCCCGCAGGCAGTTGTATGGACTGGGTTTTCGCTTGGCCTCAACACAGGCTATCAGATGTGGGCGGATAAAACACCCATGCCTTTTTCCAGCAAGTTCGCGCTCAAAAGCAGCTCGGTACTTTCCGGTGTATTGGTAACAGCTGGCGTAGTGGTCGCCGCCCGTGCGCTTGCACCAAACAAGATGCACTCTTTCGATATGTGGACGGGAGAGAAAGCCATCCTCCCCGCCACCAAAGCCGTGGGCAAGCTGTTCGGCGTGAAAGAGGAAGATGTCGAACGCATGAAAAAGACGCATGATCAATTAGAAGATGCTGCACCAACGTGGAAAGCACGCATAGAAAATCAGCAATCACAAGAAGATAATTTTCATGGTATTCTCGGCTGGTAGACGCGTGTGACTGAAAATCATACTCAAGTTTATAAAATTCTGGTCGGCACATAGTCGGCACGGTGGGTGGGAATTCATGCTAAATGGTGGGAAATGGTAGTAATGCACGTTTTCGTGAATGGCCCGAAAATCCTTGCCTCATAGCGTTAGATGGGGATATAAAGTAACGAGTAGTAACGCCCTCAAATATGACTCAAAATCTTGTATCCGCAAGGGTGTGCCGGTTCGATTCCGGCTCGGGGCACCACAAAATCTTCCTTCTGCAGGCTATTCTTTCGGACAGAAAACAAAAAATCCATTACGATCCACCGGAAAAAGGTGCCCGAACATGCGTTATCGCCATCGCGTCAGACCTCACGCACGCACGCCATTTCATGGCGGCGTGGCGTTTATGCTGAACCTGGTGCGCGTGACGCTCGGCGGCGAGCGCCTGCATAACCTCATCAAAGAATTATCCGCGCCGCTCGAACAGCTCGCCGATACGTATGGCAGAACGCTGCGGGTGCTCGATTACGGGTGCGGAAACATGGAAATCTCCCGCGCATTATTATCCACCAACCGCATTGCGTCATTGGTTGCAGCGGACACGTATGCGAACCCGGAAACAGGCGGCCACGAATACGTGCAGCTTACACCGGGGACGCCCCTCCCCTTTGCCGGGCAGCATTTCGACGTGGCGATGGTCGTCGATGTCCTTCACCATGCCGGGATTGGGCAGACGGCCGCCATTCTTGCAGATATTGGCCGCTGCGCCAGCCATGTTGTTGTCAAAGACCACCTGGAATTCGGGTTCGTGTCGCGTCAGCTATTGCGCCTCGCCGATTGGTATGGCAACTGGGCGGATGGCGTCGCCATCCCGGCGCGTTACTTTACACGGGATGCATGGCAACAAACCGTCCGGCAGTCGGGGCTCACGCAGGTCTCTTTCGTCACGCCGGTGCGAATTCATCATGGTATTTTCGGGTTAATCATCCCGCCGCGCTATCATTTCATCGCCGTGTTGCAATCGGCCGGAAAAAATGCCTAGGCCTAATAGCTGTAGCGATAAATAGTATTGCTCATCGGTGGGGCGTCGTGATAGGCCTCTTCGGCTTTGCGCTGATCGCGGAGCATGCGTTGCTGTCCCAGACAGGTTTCAAATGCGCCGGTGCCGGGCGCAAGATTTTGCGACTGGCAGATTTTGGCGTCTTCTTCCGCCTGTCTCTTTTTACGCGCCGCCACCTCCTCCGGCGAAGCGCAGGCGGCAAGGACAAGTATCGGAACGAGGAATAAGAACCTCATATCCCTTAAGAGCAACCCGAGGTGCCACCGCACGTATCGCATTTCAGACAAGTGCCGTTACGCACCATGGTAAAATTACCGCATTCAGTGCAGGCGTCGCCTTCGTATCCCTTTGCCTTCGCCTGACGGATTTTTTCGCGGCGGGCATCTTCTTCCGTCGTAGCACCGACAACGATGGTCGTTTCGGTGGTTTCCTGGTGCAGGTAGGCCTTGGCGGCGTTACCATCGCTGGCCATCGCACCGCTGCCACCGGCATTCACCGGCGGGTTGTTCGATACCACATAAAGCTGGCCGCGCACAAACCCGGTGCTGGTCGCCTTGTTAAAAAGCTGCGGCAGTTCCGGCTGGTCGGACGGGCGGGTGGAATCGCCCTCGCCGCGGCCAATCGTATCGGAACGGATGTCGCCGATTTCGACATGCGCGAGGTCATGACGGCCAAGGTAGGAAATCGCCAGCTCGCGGAAAATATAATCGAGGATCGAGGTCGACATCTTGATCGCCTCGTTGCCTTCAACCATGCCGCTCGGCTCGAAGCGGGTGAAGGTGAACGCATCGACGAATTCTTCCAGCGGCACGCCATATTGCAGACCGATGGAAACAGCGATGGCAAAATTATTCATCAGGCTGCGGAACGCTGCGCCTTCCTTGTGCATGTCGACGAAGATTTCGCCGAGCCTGCCATCTTCATATTCGCCAGTGCGGAGATATACTTTATGACCGGCGACGCTGGCTTTTTGCGTGTAGCCTTTGCGGCGTTCGGGCAGCTTGCTGCGCTCGGAACGCTGAATGATTTTTTCGACGATGCGCTCGGCAATCACTTGTGGTTGGCGGGCAGCGCGCAGGCGGGCATCGTTATCATCGTCGTTCGTCATGTCATCCTCCAGTTGGGCAGCGATGGTTGCGTTAAGTGGTTGTGATAGTTTTGAGCCGTCGCGATAGAGCGCATTCGCTTTTAGCCCAAGTTTCCATGAAAGCATATAGGCTTCTTTGCAGGCTTCGACGGTTGCGGAATTCGGCATGTTGATGGTTTTGGAAATGGCGCCGGAAATGTAGGGCTGGGCGGCAGCCATCATGTGGATATGACTCACGGCGGAGAGGAATCGCGTGCCTTTCCTGCCGCACGGGTTCGCGCAGTCAAAGACCGGCAGGTGTTCATCCTTAAGACCGGGCGCACCTTCGAGCGTCATGGTGCCGCAGCAATATTCATTCGCCGCCTCGATATGCGTCTTGGAAAAACCGAGGGCGGCGAGCATGTCAAAGCCGATATCGGCGAGCTGCGCGTCGGAGAGTTTGAGCCTGGTTTTGCAGAATTCTTCGCCGAGCGTCCATTTGTTGAACGCGAATTTAATTTCAAACGCGCTGGCCAGCGCCTTTTCAATTTTTTCAAGCGCCCCATCATCGAAGCCTTTGGCCTTGAGGCTTGCGTGGTTCACGCCCGGTGCGTCTTTCAGCGTGCCGCGCCCGACTGCGTAATGGGTGATGGCCTCGATGTCTTTTGCCGCATAGCCGAGGGTTTCAAGCGCCTGCGGTACTTGTGCATTGATGATTTTGAAATAGCCGCCGCCGGCAAGCTTCTTGAATTTCACTAAGGCAAAATCCGGCTCGATGCCGGTCGTATCGCAATCCATCACTAGCCCGATGGTACCGGTTGGGGCGATGCAGGTTGCCTGCGCGTTGCGGTAGCCATATTTTTCGCCGAGCATCAGGGCGGATTCCCATGATTTCCTGGCGGCTTTGACGAGCGATTTATCCGGGCAGTTCGCCACATCGAACGGCACCGGCAGGATGGAAAGCCCCTCATAACCAGAGCTCTCACCGCGCGCCGCGCGCGCATGGTTTTTCATCACCCGCAGCATCGCCGCCTTGTTCTTGGTATAGCCGTCGAACGCGCCAAGTTCTTTCGCCATCTCGGCCGAAGTGGCATAAGAAACACCCGTCAGGATCGCCGTGATCGCCGCACACATGGCACGGCCTTCATCGCTGTCATACGGGATGCCGCTGGCCATGAGGAGGCCGCCGATATTGGCATAGCCGAGGCCGAGCGTGCGGAACTCATACGAAAGGCGGGCGATTTCTTTTGAGGGAAATTGGGCCATCGCCACCGAAATTTCAAGCACCATCGTCCATAGCCGCGCTGCATGCTCGAACGTTTTGATATTGAAACTGCCGTCGCCTTTCCGGAATGCGAGCAAATTGATCGAGGCAAGGTTGCACGCCGTGTCGTCAAGGAACATATATTCCGAGCACGGGTTGGAAGCCCGGATATGCCCGGATTCCGGGCAGGTGTGCCACTCGTTGATGGTGGTGTCGTACTGGATGCCCGGATCGGCGCACGCCCACGCCGCATGGCCGATCGCGTCCCACAGATCGCGTGCCGGCAATGTTTTGTGCACAGTGCTATCGCGCCGGTTCAGCAGGTGCCAGGGCTTATCCTGCTCCACCGCTTCCAGGAACTCGTTGGTCACGCGCACCGAGTTGTTGGAATTCTGGCCAGAAACCGTGCGGTACGCTTCCGAATCCCAGTCCGTGTCGTATTCCGGGAACTCGATGCTTGTGTAACCCTGCTTCGCAAACTCGATGACCCGGTAAATATAATTGTCAGGAATCAGCGCCCGCTTGGCTGCCCGCACCGCCTCCTTCAGCGTCGGGTTATCGGACGGCGTGAAGCGCGATTCCGATTCGCCGCGCTGGCAGGCTGCCATGATGGCGGTGAGATGCTTGTTGCACAGGCGCGAGCCGGTGACGAGTGCCGCGACTTTTTGTTCTTCGATCACTTTCCAGTTGATGAATTCTTCCACGTCCGGATGATCGACATCGACGACCACCATCTTCGCGGCGCGGCGGGTGGTGCCGCCGGATTTGATCGCTCCCGCAGCGCGGTCGCCGATTTTGAGGAAGCTCATCAGGCCGGAAGATTTGCCGCCGCCGGAAAGCGATTCGCCACTGCCGCGCAGGTCGGAAAAATTCGATCCGGTGCCGGAACCATATTTAAACAGGCGTGCCTCGCGCTCCCACAAATCCATGATGCCGCCTTCATTGACCAGGTCGTCGCTGACGCTCTGGATAAAGCAGGCGTGCGGCTGCGGGCGCTCGTACGCGCTCTTAGATTTGGTCAGCTTCCCGGTGACACCATCGACATAATAATGTCCCTGGCTCGACCCATCAATGCCATAGGCCCAGTGCAGGCCGGTGTTGAACCATTGCGGCGAATTCGGTGCCGCCATCTGCATAGCGAGCATGTGGCGCAACTCATCATAAAACGCGCGCGCATCTTCCTCGGTGTCGAAATAATCGCCGTTCCACCCCCAGTAGGTCCACGCGCCGGCCAGCCGGTCAAACACCTGTTTTGCCGAATGCTCACCCACCTCTTCGGCGCCCTCTGCCGGCACGTGGCGGGCAAGCCATTTCGGCACGCCGTCTTCGTCGACACAGGCAAGCTTGTTGGCCACACCGGCTTTGCGGAAATATTTCTGGACGAGAACATCCGTCGCCACCTGCGACCAGTGCTCCGGAGTTTCAGCACCCTTGCACTCGAATACCACCGACCCGTCGGGGTTTTTCATCACCACATCGGCACGCTTGAACGCAATCCCATCATACACATCGCTGCCAGCTTTAGTGAAGAGTCGTTCAATACGCATGCGATGCCCCCGGTGATTTGTATTTATTCCATCCATGTTACGGGGCAAGAAACCCGCCGCCGCACCTCTTGTCGGATGCGTTCGCCGGGCATGTTTTGCTACCTCGTAATCCCCCTGTTACCGGGTGAAAATAAGTCTAACATTACAAATCGGTAATGCAACCAGATATTGTGATAAATTTTGTCAATAATCACCATATTATGTAATTATTGACCGTTTCACAGCCTGTGAAATCTGTGGATAAGTTCATGAAATCGGGTGATATTGCCGCTGCATTATACGATGCCTTGTGGGTAAGTTTCAGGATAAGAAATTTATTCCGGAGAGGAGATAAGAAGATCGTATTTTTCTTTCATGTTCTTGGCACAGAACTGGCAGCTTTCACCTTCCTTATATAGGGGGTGCTCTCGATCGTCGGGAGTGAGCGTCTGACCGCAGCGGCGACACATGCTGGCGGTTTGCGATGCGGCAAGCCCATGGCCGACGGCGATGCGGTCGTCGAACACATAGCATTCGCCGCGCCACTTGCTTTCTTCCGGTGGAATTTCTTCCAGGTATTTGAGGATGCCGCCCTTCAGGTGGTAGACCTTCTGGTACCCTTCCGCCTTCAGCCAGGCGGTGAATTTCTCGCAGCGTATGCCGCCGGTACAGAAGGTGGCGATCTTTTTGTCTTTCGCATCCGCCAGCTCTTTACGCACATAAGCCGGCAGTTGTTTAAAGGTGCGGAGGTTCGGGTCGATCGCCCGCTCGAACGTGCCGAGGTGGGTTTCGTAAACATTGCGGGTGTCGATGATAATCGTCTCCGGATCGGCGATGAGCCGGTTCCAGTCCTTTGCCTCGACATAGTCGCCCACCATGTTGGGTGGGCAGGGTTCGCCGATGGAAATGGTTTCTTTTTTCAGCCGTACTTTCGCCCGTTTGAACGGTTTCTTGTCGGTCTGGCTTTCTTTATGTTCAAACGTACCGCCGAGTGTTGCCAGTTCGGCCAGCACCGCATCAATGCCATCGCGGCTGCCGGCGAGGGTGCCATTGAATCCTTCCGCCGCGATCAGCAGCGAGCCGCAAATCTGCTCGCGTTTGAATAATTCCAGCAAATCCTGCCGGTGCGCGGCATAATCCGCGAAATCAAAAAAATGGTAGAAAGTTGCCACGATGAAGGTCATAATGGGCTGCATTAGTGTCTTTTGAGCCGATTGTCCAGCGCTCGCCTTAACATGGAATCCTTGGAATTATGGTCATTCATATTAATCCCAACCGCATCAACACCCCCGCCTCCGGCCGCCCATCGGTCAGCCGCGAGCGCCCACGTGAGGAAAAGCTCAAAGCCGCGCCGAAGCGGGTGGAAGAGAATTTCATTCCGGAGCCGGATTCGCTGGCGACCATCATCCGCGGCGCCCTCGCGGCGCTGAAGCAGGGAATTCACTGGGATCGCGGCACGATCCTGAACCTGCTGGTCTGACCGCACACCCCGTTCATGACCCAGCTTTCCTCCATTCCCGACATACTCGACGACGCTCGTAACGGCCGCATGTTCATCCTGGTGGATGACGAGGGTCGCGAAAACGAAGGTGATCTGGTGATTCCGGCCGGGTTTGCCACCCCCGAAGCGATCAATTTCATGGCCAAGCACGGGCGCGGCCTCATTTGCCTCGCCCTGACCCGCGGGCGAGTGTCCGAGTTGGGGCTGAACCTCATGTCACCTGAAAACAGCTCACGCCACCAGACGGCGTTTACCGTCTCCATCGAAGCACGCGAAGGGGTGACGACCGGCATCTCCGCCGCCGACCGCGCCCACACCATCCAGGTGGCCATCGACCCCACCAAAGGCGCGGCCGATATCGGCTCACCCGGACACGTCTTCCCACTGATTGCCAAAGACGGCGGTGTGCTGGTGCGTGCGGGTCATACCGAAGCGGCGGTTGACATTGCGCGGATGGCAGGGCTCAACCCGGCGGGCGTCATTTGCGAAATCATGAACGATGACGGCTCGATGGCGCGCCTTCCCGAACTGCTCGCCTTCGCCAAGCAACATGGGCTGAACGTCGCGAGCATCGCGGATCTGATCTCCTACCGTAGGCGCTCGGAAAAGCTGGTTGGCCGGGTGATCGAAGCGCCGTTTCAAAGCCGCCATGGCGGTGATTTCCACATGATCGTCTATTCCACCGCCACCGAATATGCCGAACATATTGCGCTGGTTAAAGGCGCGATCGATACGGGCAAACCGGTGCTGGTGCGGATGCATGCAGTGAATATGCTGCAGGATATGCTGGCCGATACCGCCGCCAAGGGCAGCCTGCTTGCCGATGCCATGCGCGCCATCGAGGCGCACGGCAACGGCATCCTCGTGCTGCTGCGCGAGCCGATCCGCACGTCCGTTTCCGACCAGTTACGCCTGAAGCTGGGCGAAGTGCCGCTGGCGCCGATGGATTTGCGCGATTACGGCATCGGCGCACAAATCCTGCTCGACCTCGGCGTGCGCGAAATGATCCTGCTTTCCAATACCCGCCGCAGCGTGGTAGGACTTGACGGCTACGGACTCACCATTACAGGCTACCAGGCGCTATGACCCATATCCTTATCCTCACCGCCCGTTTCTACGAAGATATTGCGAGCGAGCTGGAAAGCGGCGCGATCGGGGCACTCCAGGAAGCGGGGGCGACGTTCGACATTGACGCGGTGCCGGGTGCGTTTGAAATTCCGGCGGCGATCGGTTTCGCTAAAAAGCGCTATGACGGATTTGTGGCACTCGGCTGCGTCATTCGCGGTGAAACATCCCACTACGATTATGTGTGCGGCGAAAGCGCGCGCGGACTCATGGATTTGAGCTTGCACCATGGGCTTGCCATCGGCTATGGAATACTCACCGTCGAGAGTGAGGAACAGGCATGGGAACGCGCAAGCGTCACCCAGGGCAATAAGGGACGCGATGCCGCGGCCGCCTGCCTCCGCATGATCGAACTTAAAAACAAGAAATAATGGAACTGCCATGCCCGTGACCAACGCCAAAAACCTTTCGCTGCAAAAGAAATCCGCCGCGCGTGTTGCAGCAGTGCAGTGCCTCTACAAAATCGCCATCAATAAAGAAACGCTCGATCCGGTAAAGCAGGTCGCTTCCCTCAAGGTGCAATTATTTAAAAACCCGGAAGAACAGAAAGCGACCATCGGCGCGGCGGTCGAACCGAACTATCCCCTGCTGGAGGCCATCCTCACCGGCGTCAAAGGCCACCGAAAAGACATCGACAAGATGATTAGTTCCGTACTGTCCAAGGAATGGAAGCTCGCCCGCATGAGCCCGGTGCTGGTCGCCATCCTTGAATGCGCCACGGCGGAATTGTTTTTCACCAAGGATACGCCGCTCAAAATCATTCAGGATGAATATAGCCGCCTGACCCGCAGCTTTTTCGGCGAAGCGGAAGTGAAGTTTGTGTTCGCCGCGCTCGCTGCGCTGGCTGAGAGCTATGAGTAAGCTGGGCTTACGCCCATGACCCGCGAGCACGACCTCATTACACGCTATTTTGTTCCGCTATCGGAACGATACCCCGGCGGCCTTGGCCTTTCTGATGACGCCGCCATCATGGATATTCCCGAAGGGATGCAACTGGTCGTCACCAACGATGCCATCAGCGAAGGAGTGCATTACCTCGCAGACACCGACCCGGGACACATCGCACAGAAGCTCCTGCGTACCAACCTTTCCGACCTCGCGAGTATGGGGGCGGAGCCACTATGTTATTTCCTTGCCCTCGCCCTGCCCTCACCGATCAACGAAGATTTTATCGCACGCTTTGCCGCGGGGCTTGCCGAAGACCAGGAAACGTTTGGCATCACGCTCGCTGGCGGCGATACGATCAGCACGCAAGGCGCACCGGTTTTTTCCATCACAGCGCACGGACTCGTGCCGCACGGACAGGCGCTGCGCCGCAGCGGCGCGAAAGCAGGTGATGCACTCTATGTTTCCGGCACGCTTGGGGATGCGGCTTTGGGTTTAGCGTCATTGCGAGGAGCCGAAGGCGACGTGGCAATCGATCTTCCTCCATACTCAACAAAAGATGGATCGCCGCGCTACGCTCGCGATGACAAAGAATACTTGGTCGAACGCTACCACCTACCGCAACCGCGACTGGAGCTGGGAATAACATTACGCGGCCTTGCCGCCAGTGCTATCGATATTTCCGATGGGTTGTTACAAGATGCAGGGCATCTTTGCACCGCCTCACAGGTAGGAATGGAGATTCACCGGGAACTGTTGCCGTTATCGGAAGCAGCCATTGCCATGCTTGCCGGCGCGCCGGATTTATGGCCACTTATTTACAGCGGCGGCGATGATTATGAGTTGCTCTTCACCCTGCCGGAAGGCGTTTCCCCGCCTGCTGGCGTGACCAGGATTGGTAGCGTGACTGCCGGTTCCAAGACACGCCTCTTCAGCCAAGGGGCTGAGATTCTTGTCGAAAAAACCGGTTATTCCCACTGAGAAATAATTTCAGAAAATTGCATTCCCCCCTTCCGTGACGTCGCAAGCCTATGGGACAATCTCCCTGAGGGCGGCAGTGATGCTGAATGCAACGGCATCATTCCCCGCACTAACGAAAGGGAGGATGATTGATGAAAGAACCACGAATCACGCAGAAGTAACTCCGGCTTTGGGACGGAAGCTCAGCTTCAGGACGGGCACCGGTACGGAAAACCGGGAATGAATATTATTTCGATAAGAACGCTTTCATATTGCGAACCGCCTGCCGCAGCCGGTGTTTGTTCTCCACCAGCGCGATGCGAACATAGTCGTTACCGCCCTCGCCGAACCCGATTCCGGGGGCGACCGCCACATCCGCTTCCGTGAGCAGCAGCTTGGAAAATTCCAGCGAGCCGAGATGCAGGTATTTCTCCGGCAGCCTTGCCCACACAAACATCGACGCATCGGGCTTCGCCATCGGCCACGCGGTTTTTAGCCCATCCACCACAATGTCACGGCGCTCTTTATACAGTTGCCGCATTTTCTCGACATAATCCTGTGAGCCGTTAATCGCCGCTGTCGCTGCAATCTGCATCGGCAGGAACGTGCCATAATCCAGATAGGATTTAATTTTGGCCAACGCGCCAATCAATTCTTTGTTACCCGCCGCAAAACCAATGCGCCACCCGGCCATGGAATAGGTTTTGGAAAGCGTCGTGAATTCCACCGCGACATCTTTCGCACCCTTCACCTGCAAAATGCTGGGTGTTGGCGTATCACCAAAATAAAGCTCGCAATAGGCAAGGTCGGAAATCGCATAAACTTTATATTTCCGGCAGAGCGCCACTATCTCTTCGTAAAATCCGATATCCACCGTTTCCGCCGTCGGGTTGCACGGATAATTCACCACCACCGCCACCGGCGTCGGTTTCGCAGCAAGGGCTTTTTCCAGGTGGATAAAGAAATCTGGCACGTGCGGCGCGTTAGGAATATGGCGGACTTCGGCGCCAGGAATCACAAACCCCCAGGTGTGGATCGGATAGCTGGGATCGGGCACAACAAACACATCACCCGGCTGGCTGATGGCATTGGCGAGGTTGGCGAGCCCTTCTTTTGAGCCGATGGTGACGCAAAGTTCCGTATCCGGATTCAGCTCAACCCCGAAACGGTTTTTGTAATAACCGGCCTGCGCCTTCCTGAGCCCATGAATCCCACGCGACACCGAATAACGGCTTGCCTTCGGATCACCAATCGCCTCACGTAATTTTGAAATCACGTGCGCGGGCGGCTTGGAGTCGGGATTGCCCATGCCAAGATCGATGATGTCTTTCCCAGCGGCACGCGCTTCGGCTTTGATTTTATTGACTTCGGCGAACACATAAGGCGGCAAGCGGCCAATCCGGTAAAATTCGGTTTGCATGATTACTGTCCTGCGGCAACGATGGTGATGGGTGCATCGCCGTCTACCACTCGCTTGATATCACGGATCATACCCTCCACCTGTGGCAAGGTTGGTGATGGCATTTCAGTCGGCTCTTCATCGAGTTTCTTTTTTTCTTCCATCGCCGTATCGTGCTGCGTTTGCATTTCTTGCTCGGCAATGCCCTTGTCTTTCTTGAGTTCCTGAAACTGCGGCGGCGTTTTCGGCACGCTGGAAAGATGTGGATAAGTTGGCACATCGCCACCCGAGGCAGGCTGCAATTGTGAAAATTGCGCGCCTTCCGGCAGCGTCATTTCAGAGCGCGGCTTGGGATCGTCCGGCAGGAATACGCCATTCTCCTCAAGAACCAACGGATCGGATCGGGACGGCATTTCCGGCACCGTATCAACAACCACCTGATTATCGACCGGTTTTGCAGGCAGCGGCGCAGCCATCACTTCATTTGCCGACACCGGCTGCGTCTCTTTCTTAGGCATTAACGTCACTGGCGCGGCTTGCTCCCCACGGAACGGTTTTCGCACCATCCCGTCATCTTTCGACGCATCACCCAGCCATTCCTTAACGTAGTTTTTGCGGGTCGTGTCGTTACCATCAGCATCAAACTGGTCATACGGCGTCGATGGCTTGCCACTCACCGGCGGAGATGCTGGCACAGCAGGCGCACGCGGGGGTGCGGGACGGGCATGGCCCGGGTTGAGCACTGGCGAGCGGCGATTGCCCTCGACCGGCGCGCCATAGCGCTCACCGGTATATTTCTCGCGCACGGTCTCACGCAGATCGCTGCAGGCAGCGAGCAAAGCGATGGTCACAGGCAGCAAAAAGGCGTAACGTATCGGAATCATGCAAAAAACATAGGCGGGCTTCCTAAAAATTGCAATGCAATTATGTTGCGCTTTACCCTAAACAGGCGGTAAATACATTCATGCATAAAAACTCTTCCCAGCCCAACACGCCCGACGCCACGACCTTCGCCGCCAACATGGCCGAAGCGGCGGAAAAGTGCCAGCGCATCCTCCAGGAATTCCTCGCCAAGCAGGCAGGGGACGTCACCAACACCCCCGTTGACCCGCTCAACGTCAGCCGCGCCTTCATGGAGCTGTTCGCCCGGATGATGGGCGACCCGATGCGGATGGTTGAGCGCCAGCTTGGCTTCTGGCAGGATTACCTGAACCTCTGGGAAAACACCGCCCACAAGCTAGCTGGCGACGAGAAGCCGCCGATTATTGTGCCTGACGCGCGCGACCGGCGATTCAAAGACGAGGCATGGCAGGAGAACGCCGTGTTTGACTTCCTGAAACAATCCTACCTGCTATCCGCCCGCTGGCTGCAAAATACCGTCGGCGAAGTGGACGGCATGGACGCACATACCAGCCGAAAAATCGATTTTTATACCCGCCAGTTCATCGATGCGATGAGCCCATCCAACTTCCTGATGACCAACCCGGAAGTGCTGAAAGCGACCATCGATTCCAACGGCGAAAACCTGGTAAAAGGGCTCTCGAACCTGCTTGAAGATTTAGAGCGCGGCAAGGGATCGCTACGTATCAGCATGACCGACAAGGGTGCGTTTGAGGTCGGAAAGAACCTTGCCACCACACCCGGCAAGGTGATTTTCCAGAACGAACTGATGCAGCTCATCCAATATGAACCAACCACAAAAGACGTGTTCAAGACGCCTCTGCTCGTCATCCCGGCATGGATCAATAAATACTATATCCTCGATTTGCAGCCGGAGAATTCCGTGGTCAAGTATTTCGTCGACCAAGGCTATACCGTATTCATCGTTTCATGGGTGAACCCGGACGAGAAATTGAGCCAAAAAACCTTCGACGATTATATGGCGGAAGGGCCACTTGCCGCGCTGGAGGCAATTGAGGGGGCGACGGGCGAGAATGAAGTCAGTGTCGTTGCCTATTGCCTAGGGGGCACGCTGCTTTCCATTACCCTCGCATGGCTTGCCGCCAAGAAACAGGCAGCGCGCGTCAAATCCGCGACCTACCTCACGACGATGGTGGATTTCTCGGAGGCGGGCGAACTCTCCGTCTTCGTCGACGAGGAGCAGCTCAAGATGCTCGAATCCCGCATGTCGCAGCAGGGCTACCTTGAAGGCTCGGAAATGGCGATGACCTTCAACATGCTGCGTGCCAACGATCTCATCTGGTCGTTCGTCGTGAACAATTATTTGCTTGGGAAAGACCCGTTCCCGTTTGATCTCCTGTATTGGAATTCCGATTCCACCCGCATGCCCGCCGCAATGCATAGCTTCTATTTGCGTAACATGTACCAGAATAACCGGCTGATCCAACCCGGCGCCCTCACGGTCGGTGGCGTGAAGATCGACCTTACCACCATCAAAACACCGACCTATATGCTTTCCACCCGCGAAGACCACATCGCGCCGTGGAAATCTACTTATGCCGGCACCCAGATTTATGGCGGCGATGTGCGTTTCGTCCTCGCCGCAAGCGGACACATTGCCGGCGTCATCAACCCGCCGGAGAAAAACAAATACTCCCACTGGATCAACGAAAAACTTCCGAAATCACCCGATGCCTGGCTGGAGCACGCCAAGGAACTTCAGGGATCGTGGTGGCCGGACTGGATGAAATGGCACGAGAAGTTCGCCGGCTCCAAGGTGCCTGCCCGTAAGGTCGGGAAATCGATCGAACCAGCGCCAGGGAGCTACGTGAGGGTCTCAACATGAAAACCGTCCTATTTCTCTGCACCGGGAATTCCTGCCGCTCGATCATGGCGGAAGCGTTACTCGCGCATTACGGCGCGGGCAAATTCCGCGCTTTAAGCGCCGGGAGCTTTCCTGCCGGCCACGTGCATAAACAAAGCCTCGCCACCCTCAAAAAGCGCGGCATTCCTAACAAAGGATTCCGCAGCAAATCATGGGACGAATTTGCAGGCGAGCACATCGACATCGTCATCACCGTCTGCGATAACGCGGCAGGCGAATCCTGCCCGCTTTTCCCCGGCCAATGGGTCAAAGCCCATTGGGGCGTGCCAGACCCGGCGAAGTTTGAAGGCAGCAAAAAAGAGGTTGCTGAAGAATTCCTGCGCGTATTCCATGTACTTGAGCGCCGCGTGCAAATGCTCATCCACCTGCCGGTCGAAACAATGGACGCGGCGACGCTCAAAGAAAAACTTGCCCTGATCGGGGGTATTTGATGCACGGTAAATATATCGCCGAATGTATCGGCACCTTCGCGCTGGTGTTTTTCGGCTGCGGCAGCATCATGCTGGCGGGCGGAATTGCCCCCCTGGTGTTCGGCATGGTGGTCGCCACCATGATTTATGCCGTCGGCCATATTTCCGGCGCGCATTTCAACCCGGCGGTGACGTTTGCCTTTGCCATCACCCGCCACTTTCCCGCCAAACAAATTCTTCCCTACTGGCTTGCACAATGTGCCGGCAGCATCGCTGCCATCGCCGCCATTTCTTTCCTGATGCCTCAGTCCTATGAAACTTATTATGGCGCAACCTTCCCAACCGCTGGCACAGATATCGCGTTCGCGTGGGAAGTGCTGCTGTCGTTTTTCCTGATGTTCGTCATCACGGCAGTGGCCACCGACACCCGCGCCGAAGGCATGATGGCCGGCATCGCCATCGGCGGCATCGTCATGCTCGCAGCCTATGTTGGCGGGCCGTTTTCCGGTGCATCCATGAATCCGGTTCGTTCGCTTGCCCCCGCCCTGTTCGCCGGAAATTATACGGGGCTATGGATCTACCTCACCGCTCCTTTTCTTGGTTCAACACTCGGCGCGCTCACCTATAAGACAATTCGTTGCGGATCCGGAACAAACAGTGCACAGGGCTGCTGTTGATGCATCGATTCCGCACGCTCATTGAGTCGCATTTCGGCGCGGTCTTGTTGCTTGCGGTGATCGTCGGTCTGGTTGCACCGCTTCGCGATATTCCCGATGATGCGGCCTCAGTAGCGCTCGCCATGCTTACCTACGCGTCATGCTTCAAGCTGCGCGACGGCGGGTTTTCCGACATACGCTGGCGCGACGTCGCACGGTTTTATGTCGTGCGCTACCTGATTCTGCCGGTCGTGCTGTTCGGCATCGCCCATGTGCTGATTCCCGACTACGCCCTCGGCGTCTTCCTGCTGGCACTGGTGCCCGCCGCCGTCTCCAGCCCGGCATTTGCCCACATGTTCGGCGGATCGGTGCCGCCTGCCTTCGCCGTCGTTACCGTCAGCACATTGCTCGCGCCGTTCCTGATCCCACTGCAATTTGCCTGGGCAAGCGACGTGGCGATGAATATTTCGCCGATGGGATTATTCCACACGCTGGCATTTTGTATTTTCCTGCCGATGGCGCTGTATGTACCGACACGTAACCTGCCGCGCTGGGGGAATGCGATGTATGATAATGTGAAACTGATTTCGATCGTGCTGGTGGCGTTTGTCATCGCGCTGGTGATTGCCAAGCAGCGCACGGTGATCCTTGCTGACCTGCCGGCGCTGATTACTCCCTTCATTGCGAGTTTTGCCTGCTACGCGAGCTTCCTCGCCTGTGCCATCTGGCTTGGCCGCAACCAACCGCGCACCGACACCGTCACCTACACGGTCTGCTCCGGTTTTAATAATGTGGCTCTTGGTGTCAGCCTCGCGTTGCTACATTTTCCGCCGAATATCATCCTGCTGGTGGCAGTCAGCGAAATTGCCTGGGCGATGATGCCAAGCATGATGAAGTTCGGCCTCAATCGTTTTTAGGCGCTTTTCCGAGCGGGTGTTTTTCCTGCACGATTTTCTTGAGCCGGGCGCCTGCGACATGGGTGTAAACCTGAGTGGTGGAAATATCGGCATGGCCGAGCAGCTCCTGGATCACCCGCAAATCCGCGCCGCCCTCCAGCAAGTGAGATGCAAAGGAATGGCGCAACCCATGCGGCGAGACTTTCTCAGGATCAATGCCCGCCTCCAGCGCCAACTCTTTCAACATCACGCCGAATTGCTGGCGCGTGACGAATCCCTCCGCCCGATGGTACGGGAAAAGATGCGGGCTTGCAGCCGGCTGGTTGTTTTTCCCCATCGGCAAGAATAGATAACGGATTTTTAAATAGGCCGACAACGCGGCGCGCACATGCTGGTTCAGGAGCACCAGCCGCTCCTTGCTGCCCTTCCCGGAAACAACCATGGTTTCAGCCGTGACATCCGCCCCCATCGGCGCAAGCTGCAGCGCCGCCAGCGGCAGCGATACCAACTCCGACACGCGCAACCCGGCACCATACATCAGCTCCAGCATCGCCTGCAGGCGGAGCCCTTTGGGCGTATCGTTCTTTTTAGCCCCGGCAATCAAGGTTGCAATATCGTCATGGGTCAGCACCTTAGGCAACGGTCGGGCAAGTTTTGGCGTTTCCACCGTGATCGCCGGATTATCGGAACATATTTTTTCTTCATAGGCGAAGGCAAAAAACTGCCGCAGCGCCGAGAGCTTCCGCGCCTGGGTCTGTGCCGACATGCCGGATGCCGAAAGACTTGCCAGGTACGCCTCGACGTCCCCACGCCGCGCCCTGACAAGCGACTTCTTCTGGTTAGCAAAATACGCCGCCGCATCGCGCAGATCGCGACCATAGGCAGCCAGCGTATTGGCGCTGGCGCCACGCTCCGCCGCCATCATTTCCAGAAATTGCTCAGTGGCGAGCCCCGCCGCAGTGGGGTTATTGCGCGAAGCTTCCCGCATCCAGCGCCTGCCTGACCGTCGTTTGGGTGAGCGACGGCTCACGCACCGCTGCAACAGCCGCCAGTAGCACTAACGTCATGATGGCCGCAAAAAACAAGGGTCGTTTTCCTTTAGATTGCATATTTCCCCGCATCGGTTAGTTTGTATCCATTGTAAGTTAGCCAGATGAAACCACAAGATAAAATACACGCTGCGCCCGGGGCGCGCCCAACGCTTACCTCACCCATCGTACTGGTGGGGTTGATGGGCGCGGGAAAATCGACCGTCGGGCGGCGGCTGGCCAGCGCGCTTGGGGTCGAGTTCATCGACTCCGACAACGAAATCGCCGAAGCCGCCGGATGCAGCATTTCGGAAATTTTTGAAACCTACGGCGAGACCATGTTCCGCGATCTGGAAAAACGTGTCATGGTGCGCCTGCTTTCCAGCTCCCCCTGCGTGATCGCCACCGGCGGCGGTGTATTCATGAATCCGGATATCCGCAGCGAAATCAAAACGCGCACCCTGTCAATCTGGCTGAAAGCCGAGCTTGACGTGCTGGTCGAACGCGTCTCGCGCCGCGATACCCGCCCTTTGCTCAAAACCGGCGACAAAAGCGAAATCCTGAAACGACTGATGGACGAACGCTACCCGGTATATGCCGAAGCGGATGTAACCGTTAACAGCGGCGCAGGGCCGCACGAAGTGGTCGTCACCGAAATATTGTCGATCCTGGAAGCGCGAGCCGCCCATGGATAAGCTTGCCGTCACGCTCGATAACCACGCCTATGAAATCCTGGTCGGCGAACGCCTGCTGGCAAAAACCGGCGACCATATCAAACCGCTGCTTGCCCGTCCGCATGTCATTATCATCAGCGATGAAACTGTGGCAAAATTCTACCTGCACCGGCTGGTGAACAGCCTGGAGGCCGCGGGCATCCAGCATCGCTCGGTCATCGTTCCCGCCGGGGAAGGCAGCAAATCGCTGGCACAGTTCTCACAACTGATCGAACAGGTACTGGAACAAAAACCCAGCCGCAATACCACCCTCATCGCTCTTGGCGGCGGCATGATCGGCGACCTGACCGGGTTTACGGCAAGCGTGCTCTTGCGCGGCGTGAATTTCATTCAGATTCCGACAACCCTTTTAGCGCAGGTTGACAGTTCGGTCGGCGGCAAAACCGGTATCAATTCCGCGTTCGGAAAGAATCTGATCGGCAGTTTCCACCAGCCGGTGCTGGTGCTGTCCGATGTGGCAACTCTCACCACCCTGCCCAAGCGCGAACTGCTCACCGGTTACGCTGAAATGCTGAAATACGGACTGCTCGGCGACGCGGCCTTGTTTGATTGGCTGGATGCGAATGCTGGCGCCATGCTCGAAGGCGACGCGGCGCTGCTGACCCAGGCTATTCTCACGTGCTGCGCGGCGAAAGCCGCCATTGTCGAGGCCGACGAGAAGGAAAGAAATGTGCGGGCACTGCTGAACCTCGGCCACACGTTCGGCCATGCGCTGGAGGCCGAAACCGGCTTCGGCGATACGCTGCTGCATGGCGAGGCGGTGGCCATCGGCATGATGATGGCTTTTGAATTCTCGGCGAGCATTGGCCTGTGCCCGGCAAGCGACGTGGAGAAAATAAAAGCGCATTACAAGAAAACCTGCCTGCCGTCATCACCGAAAGATGTTCGCGCTACATGGAATGTGGCCGCGCTGATGGAACATTTTACCCGCGACAAGAAAGCCCTTGGCAACACGTTGACCTTCATCCTCGCCCACGGCATCGGCAAGGCCTTTGTCGCAAACGATGTCGCGCCGGAGCCCTTGCACCATTACCTTACACAATGCGTCGCCTCGTCATGATGGAACCTATCGACAGCGGACTGATTTTTTACGGTATCGGCATTATGTTGCTGCTGGTGTGCTCGGCCTTTTTCTCAGCCTCAGAAACAGCGCTGACGGCACTTTCCCGCGCCCGCATCTACAACTTGGTGATGGACGGCGACAAGCGCGCCATGCTGGTCAGCAACCTGCGTAAAAAGAAAGAGGCGCTGATCGGCGCCGTGCTGCTGGGCAACAATGCGGTGAATATCGCCGCCTCCGCCATCGCTACTGCGATCACCATCAAGCTGTTCGGCACCGAGGATGGCGGGCTGGTGATCGTCACGGTCATCATGACGCTGCTCGTAGTCATTTTTACCGAGGTGCTGCCTAAAACCTACGCTATCCAAAATTCAGAGCGGGTGGCGCTCGCGCTGGCGCCAGCACTGGCTATCATCGTCAAGCTTCTTTATCCCATCACCCACGCGATCCAGCTGTTCATCCGCGGACTACTACACCTATTCGGCGTGGACGTGAGCCAGAGCAACACGCTGGTATCCGCCACCGATGTCATTCGCGGCACCATTGAGCTGCACCATCAGGAAGGCCGAATGATTAAACAGGAGCGCGACATGCTTGGCAGCATCCTCGACTTGAACGACATCGAAGTCGGCTCCATCATGCTGCACCGGAAGGAAGTGGAAGCCCTGAGTACCGACCTGCCGCCCAAGGAGCTGGTGGATGCAGCACTTGGCACCATGCATAGCCGCATCCCCCTGTATAGAGATGAACCGGACAACATCATCGGCCTGCTGCACGTGAAAGACTTGATTAAAGCCATCGGTGATTCCGATGGAAAAATCACTAGCGAAGGCATTGTCGACACATGCCACAAGCCATGGTTCATCCCGGAAACGACCTCCTTGCGCGACCAACTGCTGGCCTTCCGTTCCAAACGCCAGCACTTTGCCTTCGTGGTCGATGAATATGGCGCCTGGCTCGGCATCGTCACCCTGGAAGACATCATTGAGGAAATCGTCGGCAACATCGAAGACGAACACGACGAAACCCAAACCACCATCCAGAAACAGGCGGACGGAAGCTATATCGTCAGCGGCGACGTCACGCTGCGCGACCTGAACCGCGCCCTTGACTGGAGCCTGCCGGACGACGATGCCTCGACCATCGCCGGGCTGCTTATCCACGAAGCACAAACCATCCCAAGTAAAAATGAGCATTTTGAATTTCACGGCCTGCGCTTCACCGTGCTTGAAAAGAAAGCAACCCAGATCACCCGGCTGAAGCTCTATAAACTGCCGGATCTATTGCCCCATGACTGACCATGAGGAAGGATTTATCGTGGAATTTTACCAGATAGGTAACAGCATCAAGGTCACCGCATTCGATCCGGTCACGCTTACCGAAGCCACGATCGTTGGTGCGGCAAGCGCTACAAAAGAGCAATTATCACAACTAGCGGTACGCAAATTGCTGTACGTCATGCATAAGGAGCAATAATGCGTAGACGTATTGATACCATCGTGGATTTTTTCCGGCGCATCACCGGCAAACCGACGGTGAAACGCAAATACCCGACCTACAAAAGCAAGCGCAAGCCGAGCGCCGCACCGAAACGCGGGCGGATGACGCGGATGCATTATATCCGCATCTGGTTGTTCTACCAATTCAACCGGTTCTTCCGTATCGCCGCAAGCATCGCACTGGTCGCATTCATCGCCATGTGGGTGACGCTGCCCAGCATCAGTGAACTTAACCAGTTCAAGAAGAAATCGAGCATCGTTATCACGTCGGAAGACGGGCAGATCATCACCAGCTATGGCGATGTCTATGGGCGCTATATCCCGTTCGACGAGTTGCCGAAATCGCTGGTCGACGCGGTACTTGCCACCGAAGACCGTAATTTCTACTACCATCCGGGCATCGACCCACTCGGGCTGCTGCGCGCTTCTGTCGCCAACTTCAAAGCCGGCCGCGTCGTGCAAGGCGGATCGACCCTCACCCAGCAGGTGGCAAAGAACGTGTTCCTCACGCCCGAACGCAGCATCATGCGTAAACTGCGTGAGATGTTTCTCGCGTTCAAGCTGGAATGGAGTTTTACCAAGAATGAAATCATCACTATTTACTTGAACCGTGTGTATCTCGGCGCCGGGAATTACGGTGTCGATGCCGCGTCGCGCCGCTATTTCGGCAAGCCCGCAAGCGACATGAGTCTGAGCGAATCCGCGATTATTGCCGGATTGCTCAAAGCTCCCTCACGCTTCGCCCCCACCAGCAACCCGGCTCTGTCGCAAAAACGCGCCGAGCAGGTAATCGTGAACATGGCCGACGCCGGCTACATCACCGAAGAAAAAGCCGCCAAGGCACGTGCTGACATGCCGAATGCGCTTTCAGGCCGCAAGAATATTGCCCAGAGCAACCTGTATTTCGGCGATTACGTGCTTGAGTTGATGCCGCAGTTTATTGGCAACCTTGAGGAAGATGTGGTGGTAACGACCACGCTTAAACCGGACTTACAAACCGCCGCCGAAAAAGCCATCAAGGACGTCATGGACAAAGATGGTGACAAGCTCGGCGCCGCGCAGGCCGCACTCGTGGCCATGACGCCCGACGGCGCGATCCGCGCCATGGTCGGCGGACGCGATTATGGCGAAAGCCAGTATAACCGGGCAGCTCAGGCGCTTCGCCAGCCGGGATCATCGTTCAAATTATTTGTCTACCTCGCTGGGCTGGAGGCAGGCTTTACTCCCGACAGCACCGTGGAAGATGCGCCCATCACCGTCGGCAAATGGAGCCCAAAGAACTACACGGGCGATTATCAAGGCGAGATGCCGTTGCGGAAGGCGGTCGCCAACTCGATCAACTCCGTCGCCATTCAGGTAAGCGAACAGGCCGGGCGCTGGAACGTCATCAATATGGCAAAACGCCTGGGCATCACCTCGCATATCGAACCGGTGGCAAGCATCGCGCTTGGCAGCGTCGAGGCCTCATTGCTGGAAATGACTGGCGCTTATGCCCACCTCGCCGCCGATGGGAATGCCGTAAAACCGTTCGCGGTCAAACAGATACGCACTAAGAAAGGCGCGATCATCTATACCCAGCCACCGCCACGGCAAGCCACCGTATTACGTGCCGATATTGTCGGCATGATGAACGACATGCTCTCCGGCGTTATCAGCTACGGCACCGGCGCGCGCGCAAATATCGGACGCCCGGCCGCCGGGAAAACCGGCACCACCTCGGACTATCGCGATGCATGGTTCATCGGCTACACACCCGACCTGGTTGCTGGCGTCTGGGTCGGTAACGACAATAACAAAGCGATGAAGAAAGTCACCGGCGGCACCCTGCCCGCGCCGATCTGGGCGAGCTTCATGAAACAGGCGCTGGCCAACGTGCCGCCGCACCCGCTGCCGATCCGCAGCGCCTCGCCGCTGCCGTGGCAACGCACGATCGGACAGGCCGAACCAATCCAAACGATTATCGAGGAGAATGGCGTAACGATCGATGCCCTGCCTCCCGAGCCTGAACCAGAATTGGAGCCGGAACCAGACGTAAAACTCGACACCGGCTTCTGGAAATTACTGGAGCAGGCGGCGCCGTAACCTAGCTATAATTCCACACTGTCTGGCCGTGCAGTTTCAGCCAGCGCTCATGATGGGCATAGTCCGGACACAGACGCTCGACCAGTTGCCAGAACGCATCGCCATGGTGGTGGTGCACCAGGTGGCAGACTTCGTGGCACACGACATAATCCATCACCTCGCGTGGCGCAAACGCCAGCCGCCAACACAATGAAAGCCTGCCACGACTGCTGCAACTCCCCCACCGCGAACTGGTATCGCGCAGTACGACAGAAGCAACGCGCACCCCAAGCGCCGACGCGTAGCATGTTGCACGTTCCACGGCCTGTCGCTTCATTTCTTTTTTGATAAAATCACGCACCCGCCGCGCCATGAACAATGCGTCCCCCGACACGTGAAGTTCACCCTCGACACGCTGCACCACTCCCCTGCCGCCGACATGGCGAAGCCGCACCGGTTCGCCGAAGAGCGGCACCATCACCCCATCGGCAAAAACAACACGCTCGATTTTCTCCATCTGCCGCGCAATCCAGTGAGCCTTGCTTTCCGCGAATTCCAGCGCCGCTGCAAACGAAACATAGCGCGGCACCGTGACTTTCACACATTCGTTGCGGGCGTCGTAACGCACCACCATGCTCCGTGCACGCGGATGCCGGGTTGCAATTAATGGTAGGCGTTTATCACCGATGGTGATATAGTGCGGCTGCTTGCGTGTTAACGAGACCATACGTTCGGATTCTATGCGATTTCCTCCTGCTTTCATAGAGCGTTTACGCTCCCATTTCCTGATGTCGGAAGTAATTGGAAAACGCCTGCCAGTCAAAAAATTTGGCCGTGAATGGAAAGCATGTTGCCCGTTCCACAACGAAAAAACCCCCTCCTTCACCATCAACGATGAAAAAGGATTCTACCATTGTTTCGGCTGCGGCGCGCATGGCGACGCCATCGAATTCATCCGCAAGTTTGAACGCCTGAGCTACCCCGAAGCAATCGAGACACTGGCACGTGACGCCGGCATCCCGCTGCCCGAAGTCTCGCCCGAAACCATCAAGAAAATCGAAGCCTACAAGGTGCAGCATGACGTGCTGGAAACCGCCTGCCAGTGGTTCGAGCGCCAGTTGCACGCCGCCCGCTATGTCGATGCGTTGTCCTATGTCGAACAGCGCGGCCTGACACCCGCGACCATCCGCCAGTTCCGCATCGGTTTCGCCCCCGACGAGCGCACCGCACTGCACCAGCACTTAACCACCAGCGGCCACACCCTACAGCAACAGATTGAGGCCGGGCTGATCAGCCGAACCGACGACGGGAAAATCTATGACCGCTTCCGCGGTCGCATCATCTTCCCAATCCGCAGCAGCTCCGGCAAAGTCATCGCCTTCGGCGGCAGGCTATTTGCCAGCAGCAATAAGAGCCTTGCCAAATATTTGAACTCTCCTGAAACCGACTTGTTCAAAAAAGGCGAAGTGCTGTTTAACCTCGATCTCGCCAAGAAAGCGGCGCGCGAAAAAAATACCATCGTGGTGATGGAAGGTTATATGGATGTGGTTTCCACCGCACAATCGGGCGTCGACTATGCGGTCGCCACGCTTGGCACTGCCGTGACGCCGGAACATCTCCGCCTGCTGTGGCAAATCGCCAAGGAACCCGTATTCTGCCTCGATGGCGACGCTGCCGGCAACCGCGCCATGCTCCGCGCCGCCGAAATCGCCCTGCCGCTGATTACGCCGGGACACAGCCTGCGCTTCGCCGTCCTACCCGCGGGTGAAGACCCCGATAGCTACATCCAGAAACATGGCAAAGAGTCGTTTGAAAAACTCCTCAGCCAATCGAAACGCTTAAGCCAGGTGCTGTGGGAAACGCTCGCACCGCAATACAAGCTTTCGCTTGCCGAAGGGCGCGCCGGCCTCGAAGGCGCCTTTAAGAAACTCGCCAACCAAATCGCCGACCCGACCGTGAAGCAACATTTCATCGGCTTCTTCAAAAAACAACTCTGGGACGCGACCAGCAGCAAAAAGCCGCAACCGAAGACCCGCTCGGCCAAGGTCGAGCAGATGGTGGCGCAACACCAATCCGCCGCGCTTGACATGCTGACTGGGCGCATGCTGAAAACACTGGTGATTTTCCCAAGCCTGCTGGCGCGAGCCCAAGTGGAAGAGTTTGTGTCCGACGTGACCATCGCCACCCCACGCACCAGCCAGCTGCGCGATGCCATCCTCGCCACCGCCCATGACATGGATGTTTCGGACACGGAATTGTTCCGAGCCAAACTGATCGAGCGGGTTAAGGAGTCCTGGTGTATTGAATTCGTCGCCGACGCGCTGAAACTGCCCTATAGCAGCTCGCTTTCCGCCAACGACGCAGTTGTGCTGTGGAACGAAACCGTTTCAGCCTACCAAATTACCCATATGCAACAGGAGCTTAATGTGTTGCAGGAGCAGGTAGGCGGCATGGATGAAGACGGACTGAAACGCCTTGTTGACCTGCAAAACGCCATCCGCACCGCCCAAACCGCCCGCACCTTCGCCCCGATGCAGGGAGATGCGGCTTAGTATTTAATTACAATTACTTAGAAGTGTTTATGCGTTTTTTCTTAGGTAAAATGTAACAATTTCTTCACACTCAGTCACATTTCCCATGCTACACTAATAGCGTAATTAAAAAAACCTTACAGGGGGAGACTATGGCAGACTTTAAAGCAGCAGCGACAGCGGCAAGAACAGAACTGGAAAAACTGCTAAAACCAGAGCCAAATCAAGCATTCCTGGCGAGCCAGCCCATGCTGAAAAACGATCTGGAAACGGCTCTGGCTGCAGCCATTTTCCTGGAGAGCTACCCCAGCGATATTCATCTTGCCAGCGTGCTTGCCGCCAATGTGACTGCCGCAAAGATCAAGACAGACGGCAAATTTCCTAAAATTAATGAAACGCTGTCAACATTGCGCACCACTTTGTATGAAAAATCCCCCAAAGGTGCGATGGCACCGCTTGAAGCCGCAGGTATTGGCGAATATTTGAAAGTTTTTGAGTTCATCGGCGGGGCAAACAATGGCTCGGTCGTGCTCGATCCCGTGAATGACATCATGTATATGACGAAGCTCCGTCATCTTGAATTCACCGGCAAAGACGTTGCCAGCGATGTGATCAGAACCGGCAAATATGATGCGGGAAGCAAGAATAGGGTGACCGAGGCACTGAATGAGGCCATCGACGCATCAGATAAGTACCCTGCCTTTAAAACCAACCTCGAAAAAGTGAGAGAGGGGGTCTCAAAGCAACCACTGGTCTCTGATATCACAGAACCAAGCCTTTCAAACGCTTATGCCCAGATCGACGCCATGAAAAACGACCAAGCACCCTATGTAGCAGATTATAAAGCCCCCTCTCGTGCACAAAAGGGCGCGCCAAACACGCTCGGCGTATAACTCAACCGTAAGGGATTTATACGGGTGAATTGGCGTTTTTCATAACAAAACCATTGAAAACTTGGAAAAAAGCTCTAAATGTCGTTGGTTACGCTTGATCACATTCGCGGGGCGTTATGGTTTTTCCTTTTTTTATGAGTGGCTTAATGTCACTGAGCCAGAACAAGCCGCAACCCAAGCGTAAAAAGCGCAATCAAGGGAAAGACTCCATGGCCGTAAAACCGACATCCAAAAAAGCCCCGAAAAAAGCCGCCTTCAGCGCAGCCCCAAAAAAACCTGCTGCGAAGAAAGCTGCCGCCAAGCCTGTGCGCGCACCAGTGAAAAAAACCGCAACCGCCGTTGCTGCCAGTAAAAAATCTGCCGCTGCCAAGGCACCGGCTAAAAAACCTGTCGCCACGAAGAAGTCCGTAGAAAAAAAACCGGTAGCAAAAGTTAAAGTCCCCACCACCAAGCCAGCGCCTGTCGGATCCAAAGCCACGACGAACGAAAAGCCTAAAAAACAACGCGCAAAAAATACCACCGCCGATACGGGCAAGGGCGGCAAGGACGAGCTGAACCACGCCATCGTCAAAAAACTGGTGGCACTCGGCAAAGGGCGTGGGTTTGTCACTTACGATCAGCTCAACGCCATGCTGCCGGCCGACGAATTTTCTCCCGAAGTCATTGACGCCGCAATCGGCGCCCTTTCAAGCGCCGATATTCAGGTAGTGGAAGACGACACGCCGATGGACCCCGCCGACGCGCCCGAAGGTTTCGATGCCGAAGAACAGCAGGATACAGGCGGCCGCTCGGACGATCCGGTGCGGATGTACCTGCGCGAAATGGGCAACGTAGAACTACTTTCCCGCGAAGGCGAAATCGAAATCGCCAAACGTATCGAAGCCGGGCGCGAGACTGTGATCAGCGCCCTGTGCGAGTGCCCGCTGGTGATGAAAGAAATCCTCTCCTGGCGTGACGATCTCGACGCTGGCACGCTGCTGCTGCGTGAAATCATTGACCTTGATGCCACCTACGGTGCCGGCTCGGACTCCAGCAACATGTTCTCGGCCGATGACGCCGCAACCCGGGTGCAAAAACCCGAGGAAGAAGAATATGAAGAAGAGGAAGATGCAGAAAAAGGTGATGAAGAAGCGGAAGGAAACACTCCCGCCACAGAAGAGGCAGACGCCGAAGAGGATGACGCATCCGTTTCACTGATCGCGATGGAAACCGCGTTGAAGCCGCAGATTCTGGAAACGCTCGACCAGTTTGCCAAAATCTCGAAGAAAATGCGTAATCTCCAGGAAAAGCGCCTCGATAAATCGACCGGCGTCGGCAAATACAGCAAAGAAGATGAGGCCGCGTACCAAAAGCTCCACCGCAGCCTCGTCGAGTTGATGATGGGCGTGCGCTTCACCATTTACCGCGTCGAGAAGCTGATCGGACGCCTCTATGACATGAACAAGCGCCTGATGACGCTTGAAGGCAAGCTGATGCGCCTGGCCGAAGGTCGCCGCGTCAACCGGAAGCAGTTTCTGGAAAACTATATCGGGAAAGAACTGGAGCCGGGCTGGTTAAAACGCGTGAGCGCGCTTGCCGATAAAGGCTGGAAAGATTTCGTGACCAAGGACAAGGCCGAGATCGAAGAAATCCGTGGCGAAGTGGCGAAGATGGCCGAAGCCATCGGCCTCGACATCGGCGAGTTCAAGCGGATGATCATGGCCGTGCAAAAAGGCGAGCGCGAAACCAACCGCGCCAAAAAAGAAATGATCGAAGCCAACCTTCGCCTCGTGATTTCGATTGCCAAGAAATACACCAATCGCGGCCTGCAATTCCTCGACCTGATTCAGGAAGGCAATATCGGCCTGATGAAAGCCGTGG
>CAZFKP010000011.1:58067-76098 GCA_964518725.1 uncultured Rickettsiales bacterium
GGTCGATAAATTCGAATATCGCCGTGGCTATAAATTCTCCACCTACGCGACATGGTGGATCCGCCAGGCGATCACACGCTCGATCGCCGACCAGGCACGCACCATCCGCATCCCGGTGCATATGATCGAAACCATCAATAAAATCGTACGTACTGGCCGCCAGATGCTGCACGAAATGGGCCGCGAACCGACGCCGGAAGAGCTGGCCGAACGCCTGGTGATGCCGCTCGATAAAGTCCGCAAGGTGATGAAAATCGCCAAGGAGCCGGTCTCGCTTGAAACTCCGATCGGTGACGAGGAAGATTCGCATCTGGGCGATTTCATCGAGGATAAGAACGCGATTCTGCCGCTTGACGCCGCCATCCAATCCAACCTGCGCGAAACGACGACACGCATTCTGGCAAGCCTTACCCCACGGGAAGAACGTGTGCTCCGCATGCGTTTCGGCATCGGCATGAATACCGACCACACGCTCGAAGAAGTTGGCCAACAATTCTCGGTAACCCGCGAACGTATCCGCCAGATCGAGGCGAAAGCGCTGCGTAAGCTGAAACATCCGAGCCGCAGTCGCAAACTCCGGAGCTTCCTCGATTACTAGGGATTACTATGAAAACCCTGCCGCAAATCCTGAAGACATGGCATCTGGAACGGCAGGTGTTGACGTCGCCGCCGATCAGGGACAAAAAAGAATACCAGCAAATCAAGCAACTGTTGGTGCGCTCGATGATCCGCGCCGAATATATCGAGGCACAGTCGATTATCAAAATCTCGCTGAACCCGAATGACACGCCCGGCAAAACCAACGTCGAACGGCTGGAAAAAATGAATATTACATGGTAGAACGGTTCCTATGACAATCACCACCCGCATCCACACCTTTCTTAAAGGCAAGAAAATTGGCGAGGACACCTTCGGCAATTGCTATTTCACTGAGAAAAAAACACCCAAAAACCGTAAGGCCAAACGCTGGGTGATTTACAACGGCACCGCTGAACCAAGCAAAATCCCACCCGAGTGGCATGGCTGGATGCATTACACGCTCGACGTGCCGCCATCACAGCGCTCGGTGCAACATCACGGGTGGGAGAAACCGCACCTGCCTAACCTGACCGGCACCAAAGGCGCATACCTGCCCCCCGGCAGCCTTGCCAAATCCGGCGAGCGTGCCCGCACTACCGCCGACTATGAGGCGTGGCAACCCAAGTGACTTAACGTAGCGCCCACAAGGTGCAACCAAGCCATAGTGCCAGCGCCACCCACTGCCATTTATCATGGAGCAACACACTTTCCGGCTCACCCCCCTGCCCACCGACATAGATCGATTGCAGGTAACGGAACAGCCCAAAGGCCACAAATGGCACCGTGTAGACGATATTGATATTGCCAAGGTCGCTGGCCGTTTCTGCCGTATAGATAGCGTAGGATACGAGCGCCGCCGCGCTGCAAATCGTTACCAGCCGGTCGAGAAATTCCCGGCTGTAGTGTTGCAGGTTTCTTTTCCTGGCAACATATCCTTCAACCCCCATTTCATGATAGCGCTTACCAAACCCAAGGAACAACGCCAGCATAAAGGTGGTGAGGATAATCCACGGCGAAACCATTACCGACAGGGCGAGGCAGCCGACCAGCACCCGCATGACAAAAAAGCTGGCGATTAAAAACACGTCAAGCAGCCCATGGTGCTTGAGCTCCACTGTGTAGAAAATATTCAGCACCACATAGGCGGCAACGACCATCGCGCAATCCCCCGGCAAGCGCTGCAACAACACCCCGGACAATACGGCACAAGCCACCGCCAACAGGCTGGCCGATGGCACGCTGACGACGCCCGCCGCCAACGGACGCAAACGTTTAACAGGATGGGTGGCATCTTCCGCACGATCAAGAATATCATTAAAAATATAGACCGCGCTGGCAGCCAACCCAAATGCCATGGTTGCGTAGCATGTCAACTGCCACGCCGCCAGCGATTCAAACTGGCGCGAGAAGAAAATCGGCGCGATGACAAACCCATTTTTTATCCACTGCTTCGGGCGTAGCAGCCTAAGCATCGGCGACATAACCACCCTCCGGCCTTGTTATAGTGGATTGAAATAATGTCACCGAACCTATGCCAGTACCGGCGATCAGGGTGTGGGTCAGAAGCAGGATAAGCGGCCCATGCATATCGAAAAACACCCGGTATTCATGCGGATAGCCGTAGAGGAAATAAGCCAGATATAAAAGCGGCAACACCACCAGCGTGCGTTTGAGGAACTCTGGCTTTTCCTGCCACTGGTAAGTGAACATCAACCACATGACGGCAAACACCGCCATCTTGTAAAGGTTGGACTCCCCAAGCACATCGCGCGCCAGTACAATCGGCATGTTCTGCTCAAGGAAAAAGCCGGAATTGTTCATGAAATAAATACTGACAGAGATTTTAACCGACAGGTAAATCGCACATTGCAATGCCCAGAGAATCGCAAATTTCTTAGTCTCCAGCCTGTTCCAGTGCCAGACCGTAAAAAACACCAGGCTGAAAATGGCGGTTTCCTTATTGAGGCTTGCCATCAAAAAAATAAGCAGGTACATGCGAAAACGCTGCTTATAGATAAAATAGAAACAGGCCGTCGATAAGCATAGGCAGGGTATGTCGTAGATATACTGCCATTGGTAGCCAAACGAGGTGAAGGCAAGGGTTCCGAATATCGGCGCGAACAACGCGATCGCCGGCTGGCTGGGAAACAATTCCTTTGCAAGGTAGTAAAGCCCGGCCATGTACCCGATCCAGAAGCCAATGATAAAAATACTGCCGACCAGCCGTTTATAATGGGTTACCTTAAGCGGAAAGGTTGGGTTGAGCCACGGCATATAGCGCTGTATCCAGAAAAGATCCTGCCGGAACCGGAAGCGCTCCATGCCTTCGTTCACATCGTCCCTGAATGCAGGCGGCGTGATCACATCTACCGACCGAATCAACAGCGGTACCAGCTGGCGGTAAATAAAGGGCTTGGCGGCATAACCGTCCACCATCGCATCAAACCGCGTGCGCGGATACTGATCCCCAAGCGACGAATTCTGGAAGAAATAGGAGATCGCATACGCGGTGCACATCACATAGACGCAGGCAAAAACGGCATAAATAAGTCGGCGTTGTGTTTTTCTATTGGGCATCGCGATGTTTTTTGTTAGTGTGCTCGCCGTAATCTATCCATATTGGAGTCATCATGCAAAAGAATATCGTTGAAACACTGATGGGTGCAGTCGTGTTGCTTACCGCCGCCGTGTTCCTTGTGCTCGCCTACCAGAAAAGCGACGTGCGTGTTGGCGAAGGCTACAGGATCAGCGCCAAGTTCGATAACGCTTCCGGGGTGAGCCTGGGCAGCGATGTGCGTGTTGGCGGCATCAAGGTGGGCGTGGTATCCGACCTTGGCCTTGATCCCGAAACCTACCAGGCGCTGGTAACGATGCAGATTCGCTCCGCCACCAAATTGCCGAAGGACTCAAGCGCCGCTATCACCGGTGACGGCCTACTGGGTGGGAAATATGTACAAATCGTACCGGGCGGCGATGATGCCCTGCTCGAAGCCGGCGGCACGATTGACTACACCCAATCTTCCGTCAACCTCGAAGAACTGATCGGAAAATTTGTGTTTAGCGGCGGCGGCGCCGATAAAAAAGACGGTGCTGCTGCCGGCGCAGCAAGCGAGTAGCCGTGCGATCGATAGGGTTCGCCGCCTTGCTACTAGCCGGGATTATCAGCGCACCTGCTGCGTTCTGCCAGTCACAAGACCCGGTCTCAGCGCTGGATCAGTCGTTGCTCGATTCCGAGCCCGTGGAAGAAGATTCCCTAGAAGACACCCCGGCACCTCCGCCACCACCCGCCATTGAGAAGCCAGCCGCCGAGGTGATCGAGCCGATGCCGGAATACGACACGGCGCTGCTGCAGGGGCTTAAAAAAGTCACTGCCGAAACCATGGTGTTTGAAGCGCCGGTCAACACACCGATCAGCTTTGGCACCCTGACCATCACCGTCAAAAAATGTGTCAAATCGCGCCCGGAAGAGCAGCCGGAAAACACAGCACTCATCCTTATCAAAGATCAGAAACCCGGTGAAGCACCCGCCACGATGTTTTCAGGCTGGATGTTTTCATCCAGCCCCGCCATCTCGGCATTGGAACATCCGGTCTACGACATTACGATGCTTGACTGCGTCATGAAAAAGAAACCCAAACCCTAACGTTGGTCAGCGCCAACCGCCTCACTAATTGATGAGAATCCATCGCGCTCCAACAGCGCGGGCAACCCAGTGACAATGGATTTCACCACGCCAAACCCTTGATACACCAGTGCTGTGTAAAGCTGCACCAGGCTGGCACCGGCACGTATTTTCTTGTACGCATCTGCCGCCGAACCAACTCCGCCAACACCGACCAGTGGAATACGCCCCTGTGTCAACTGGTACATGTGGGAAAGCACCTCAGTGGAAAGGGCGAAGAGCGGCGCACCACTCAACCCGCCCTGTTCGCCATGCAATCGGGATTTGAGCGTGCGCGGACGCCTGATGGTGGTATTGCTGATGATGATCCCGTCAATCGCAAGCTCAAGCGCCACCTCTGCGACATCTTGCAGATCCGGGTTATCGAGATCCGGCGCAATTTTCAACAGGAGCGGCACCATCCGCGCATATTGGGTTGCGAGCTGCGCTCGCGCCGCCATGAGGCTGGTGAGTAACTGGGTCAGCTGTTCGCGTTTCTGTAATGTCCGTAATCCCTGGGTATTGGGCGACGACACATTGATGGTAACATAATCAGCGTGTGGATAGACGCGCGTGAGCCCGGTGACATAATCGTGCACGGCGTCCTCCGCCTGCTTGTTCTTTCCGATATTCGCGCCAACGATTCCGGATGCCCCACGCGCCGCAAGACGCTGCACGAACGGATCAAGCCCGGCATTGTTAAACCCCAGCCGGTTGATCACCGCCGCATCTTTGTTTAAACGAAACATGCGCGGTGCCGGGTTGCCATCTTGTGCAAGCGGAGTAACGGTTCCCGCCTCGACAAACCCAAATCCCTGGCGGTGAAGCGGCGCCAACACCTCGGCATTCTTATCGAAGCCCGCCGCCAACCCAATCGGGTTCGGAAAATGAAGCCCCATGATGGTTTGCGCCAATCGCGGATCAGGTGTCAACCGTGCCGCCGGCAATACCCCATGCGCCAGCGCCCACAAGCCAAGCGCATGGGCGCGCTCAGGCGGCAGCGCATGGATCAGCGGTCGAATGATGCGGTAAGCACTCATGGTGCACCACTATTTAGCGCATCCCATCGTAAACATAAAGCAAGAGTTTGTGGCGTTCGTCAGAAGATGGGGGGGTGACCTGGGTCAGTGACTTATCCTGTTTGCCTGCACGGGGCTTCTGCACGGTCGCCGACTTCATCGGATAAAAATTCTGGGGCACCGAACGCGAAACAACCGCATGCTTGCGCGGCGGCAATTTCATAAACACACTCTCAGAAGCCGTTGCGTGCGTGCACCAACCGAACACACACAGCAGGAATAATCCTCTGCAATATCTGCTTGTATTCATAGCCATCAGATTTTTACCACACATGTTGTTTTCGTTGCGATGCCAGACGCGGCGATAAAATTTGTAGCAAACCTCGTGCCAACGATTTTTCTGCGTGCAACATCGCTTTTTTTAATGCAAAATCCGATAGGCACTCTACAATTGCTGACGAAGTAATGAAGGTTTGCATGAAGCGACATTTGAGGAACAATTCCGCCGCCTTTCTTTTCGCCGCCGTATACGTGGCGGCGGTGGCGCTGCCCCCCCCGCTCCACGCAAGCGAGTACACGATTAGCGAAGCCGCTTCCGTCGCCCAGCCGGTGACGCTTATCCCGCGCCCACCTGCCAATAGCGGCCCGCTCCGGGTAGTCATCCCCAACATCAAAACTGAATCGCACGGCACACCGGGCGGTAGCAGCGGCGTCTCGGCCAAACCGGCAAATGCGCCTGCAATTGCCCGTGCACCTGTGGCAGCACCGTCATCGTCCCGCCTGGAACAGATTTCGCAACGCATCTCGGATACGGTAGAAGATGCTTGGTACAACGGTGTTAGCCTGGTTGGAATGGGCAACGAATTTAACGAATTTATCGTGCAAAAAATCCTGAAACCCAACATTCCGTTTTTGCCCATGCCAAGCCAGTGGGCACTTACGCCACAGCCCCAAACCCCTCAATTCACCGCCGTGCACGATGCTGACGCCATGGCATCGCTTACTCCAGCGGCAGGTGGCAGCGATCCACAGCCGATTCCGGCACTTATTCCTCAAACGACAAGTGAAGTGACGGTACCGACGACAAGCGACGCCACGGAACCTGCGCCGAGCCTTTCGAGCCAAAGCAAGGAAATGATCACCAATGTCCCGAAAGTGCGGGATACGCAACCCGAGAAACCCTTCAACCGCAAGGTCGATATCGCACGCGCAAAACCATCGGCCGACGTACTAAATAAGGGTGCAGCACCCAGTGCTGGAGCAGAAAAACTTGGCATTAAGCCCGGGGGCGTCAAAAATAATTTTGATGTGAATTACGAGCTGGAACGCGCCTATAATGCGCTGGTTGCAGGGCAATCTGAAACCGCCATGCAAATTTATGAGGACATCCTCACCAGCAACCCGAAAAATAAAGATGCGCTTTTCGGACTTGCCGGCAGTTATCACCGCGTCGGACAGATCGACATGGCGCGCAGCCTGTATGGAAAATTACTGGAGCTTGACCCAAAACACCGCGACGGGCTGAATAACTTCCTGGTGTTGCTCGCAGACGAAGCACCCGGGGAAGCGCTGGGCTATATGGAGCGGATGGAACAACAAAATCCTGATTTCAGCCCCATCCCGGCGCAAATGGCGATCATTTACCAAAAATTAGGGGATCATGAGAAAGCTACCGATAAAATGTACCGTGCACTGGCCATTTCCCCACAAAATATGACCTACCGCTACAACCTGGCCATTATGCTTGACCGGAGCGGTAAATACCAGGACGCAAGCAGCCTTTACAGCCAATTGCTGGAAGCATCTGCAAAAGGTGAGCCAATTCCCGGTGATGCGACAAAAATTCAGCAAAGATTAACCTTTATCCGCTCTAATACAATAAGATAAATGTTTTTAGAGTGCCCTCATGGATATTACTGACCTTCTGGTACTCACCAAGAAGAATAACGCATCTGACCTGCACTTGACTGTCGGCAGTCCGCCAGTTCTTCGCCTGCACGGAGAGATCGTCCCACACCCATCGGAAGCACTTACCGTCGATGCAATCAAAAACATGCTTTACTCCATCATGACGGAGCAACAACGCTCAGACTATGAGCGTGATTTTGAAATCGACCTCGCCATCTCGTTCGGTGAGAATATGCGTTTCCGCGTGAACGCCTTCAATACCATCAATGGGCCAGCGGCAGTGCTGCGCTCCATCCCGACAGAAATCATTTCTTTGGAAGCCCTGGCTGCACCGGCAATTCTTACAAAACTAACCACCCTGCATAAAGGGCTCGTGCTGGTTACGGGTCCAACCGGCAGCGGCAAATCGACAACACTTGCCGCCATGATGGATTACATCAACACCCATCAGGCGCGCCATATCATCACCATTGAGGATCCGGTAGAGTTCCTACATCAATCGAAGAAATCACTTGTCAACCAGCGTGAAGTCGGCAAGAACACAAAAAGTTTTGCGCGCGCCCTGAAGAGCGCTCTGCGGGAAGACCCTGACGTGATCTTGGTGGGCGAGTTACGCGATATCGAAACCATCCAGCTCGCACTGACGGCCGCGGAAACCGGCCACCTTGTGTTTGCGACGCTCCACACCAGCTCGGCAGCAAAAACCATCGACCGTATTATCGACGTGTTCCCGGCCGGCGACAAAGAAATGGTGCGCGCCATGCTATCGGCCTCGCTGGAAGCCGTCATCTCCCAAACACTGCTCAAACGCAAGGAAGGCGGCCGTATCGCCGCCCACGAGATCATGCTCGGCACGTCGGCTATCCGCAACCTGATTCGCGAAGGCAAGGTTCCACAGCTTTATTCGATGATACAGATGGGCAGTAAATTAGGCATGATCGCCATGAAAGATAGCATCTACGATTTGATGAATAAGAAAATTATCACCCGGGAAACGGCGCGAAACGCACTTGCCACCTCGACCAGCGAAGATTTTGATGCCAAATCGGAAGACGCCGCTGCCAGTAACGAGCCAGACAAAAAACGCTCCAACCAAAGCTTCTAGCGGATAAGCCAGCATGATCGATATTCAGCAGTTAATCGATGAATTTGTCCGACGCGAGGCAAGCGACCTTTACCTTACCGTTGGCGCGCGCCCTTCGATCCGTATGGCACAGGGAATTGTTCCGGTCGGTTCTGACGTGTTGAGCGAAGACGACATACAATCGGCCATCCTCAGTATCCTTCCGGAAGCGGTGATGGATGAGTTCGCCTCCACCCTTGAGTACAATACCGCGATCAACTGGCGCGACACCGCACGCCTGCGGATCAACCTATTCCGCCAGCGCCAGCACACCGGCATGGTGATGCGTCGTATCCACACCGCCATCCCCACCTTCAAGGACCTGAACTTGCCGGAGCTGTACGGCGAACTGGTCATGGAAAAACGCGGCCTGATACTGATTGTGGGTCCTACCGGCTCCGGTAAATCCAGTTCGCTGGCCAGCATGCTCGAATACCGCAACACTCATGGCAACGGCCATATCGTGACACTGGAAGACCCGGTGGAGTTCCTGCTCGAACATAAAAACTGTATTATCACCCAGCGCGACGTCGGCATCGATACCTATTCGTTTGGTATCGGCCTGAAGAACACACTGCGCCAGGCGCCGGATATTATCGTCATTGGCGAGATTCGTGACCGTGAAGCCATGGAACATGCGGTCGTATTCGCCGAAACCGGTCACCTGTGCCTTGCTACCTTGCACGCCAACAACGCCAACCAGGCCATCGAGCGAATCATCAACTTTTTCCCGGAAGACAAGCATAAACAGGTGCTACTCAACCTTTCCCTTAATTTGCGGGCAATTCTCTCGCAACGGCTGATGCCCAACACGATGGGATCGCGCAGCGTCGCCATTGAAATCATGCTGAATCAGGGTCTGATCCGGCAATTGATCCATGACGGACACGTACGTGAGATCAAGGAGTGCATTGAGAAGGGTGGCGACCAAGGGATGCAGACCTTTGACCAGCATTTGGTGGCCATGTGCGAGGCCGGTATTATCAGTGAATCCATGGCCATTGCGGAAGCCGACACACCTTCCAACATCCGCCTCGCGCTCAAGCAAATTGCCATGTCAAAACGCCAGGATATCAATCCACGGCATGAAAAAGGAAGCTTTTAGGCAGCAATTGAGTTGAGGAATGCGCGCTCCAGCATATCGGAGCCATGCGTTTTCTTAAACTCGGCAGGCGTTCCAACAAAAAACAGCTTTCCATCGTGAATGACGCCGATGCGATCACAGATTTCATCAATATCCGACAAAATATGCGAACTGAAGAAAATAGTGCGGCCGGCAGCCCTCGCTTGCAGGAGCATGTCTTTCAACTTGATGCGCGCGCTAGGATCGAGCCCACTCATCGGTTCGTCCAACACCAGAAACGCTGTCTCTACCATGAACGCACCCAGCAGCCCCAGTTTCTGCCCCATCCCCTTGGAATAGGATCCCACCCGAGCATCCAGTGCGAATGGCGGTAAATCAAGCGCAATCGCATTGGCACGCGCCTCGTCAGGGTTCAGTTTTTTCCCATAGTAAGAAAGCGCCAGATCCAAATATTCCATGCCACGCAAATAACGCGATGGCTGGAACTTCTCCGGGAGGTAGGACAAATTCGCGCGCGCAGCAATATCGGTCGATGGTTCACCGAAAATACGCACCGCACCACTATCTGCGCTGGCAAGGTCAAGAAGGATTTTGATTAATGTCGTTTTACCCGCACCATTCAATCCAATCAGGCCAAAAATCTCTCCCGGCACCAGAGAAAGTCGGATATCGGATAACACCAAACGTTTATTATAACTTTTGCAAATCGACTCAACAATTAGCGGAACGGTCATGGTTTTGTCTGTGCGGAATTAGGTTTGTCATTAGATTCATCGGCATTGGTGGATGCAGGCTCCGAGCTGATTGCCGAATCGACAGCATTCTTAACACCCGCCACCACCCCTTGCAATCCTTTTTCATTCTGTGCCGGTGCCTCCGGCGCAACCGTCACCGGGGCAACCACACCTTCCTTCACCTGCATATCATTGGAAGTCATGGTTTGGTTGACACGCAGGGTGAATATCACGGTTTTTCGCGACTCATCAATGCTCACCTGAGGGGTGCCTTGCTTATATGCCTTGCTTACAGCAATCCAGTTCTTCGGCGACCATTCAAAGGTTGCGCCTTCTTTCTCGATGACAACAACCTTCAGTAGTTTATCGCTTGTAGCAACTTCGGTTGGCAGGAATTTCCGGCTACCCTTCAAATCTTTGATCCAAATAGTCCAGTCTCCGGGGGTATGGTACATCAGGGTTTCCAGATAAAACTGCGGATAAACAGTTTCCTGCGGTTCGTCCACCGCTTTCTTAGAGGTTTGCTTAATGCCTTGCAGTTGATCCAGCAAATCCACTTCGGTTTCTGCCACCGCACCTTCGGTATATTGTATTTTAGCGCGTTCGATGGCATCCCGTTCTTCCGGCGTAAAAAACAGGCTTGGTAATTCAATCATGCCTTTCGGCGTCAGTTTCTTCTTTTCTTTGTTGGCCGTCGTTACTTTCGGGACATCCCCCTCCTTCGTTGCCGCAGGGGGCACTTGTGCCCTCGCCGACGGTGCCAGCCACACGAACAAAAGCATCGTCATGAGCACCCGCCAGCATGTAGCGCAACAACTCACGGGGCTGCCCCCGCACGGTTTTTGGGGACATATTTATTAAGCTTGCTGGCGACATCGGTTGACTTCATGCCATACCAGTCGAACACAACTTCGGAGACAATCATCGGGAATGTCCCTTCCTTACGTACCACCATAAGTACGTCTTTAGAAAGCTCCTGACTTTTAGCCAGCGTCAGCGAATTGATCCGCACGAAGCCGGGAAGCTCGCGTTGCATCATTTGCAGCATCTGGTAAATATCCTCATCGGATAGCGCCTCAATTATCACCTTGGCATTCGTGCGGGTAGCAACGAAATGCGGGCGTACATATTTCGGATCACCGGCAATGTCAGCGATAGGCTGCATCTCCACAGACATTTTCTTAAAGAAATATCGCGACTGGTAGAGGTTGAAAAGATCGCGCACCGCCTGGCTGTCGATAAACAACCCCTGAAGCTCATCGTACTGCATCGATTCATAATACACCGGCATGTTATCTTTTACCGTGGTGAACTGGGCTTCGATCTTTTGTTTCTCCGCCACTGTCTGACTGACCGCCGACAGGGCGATGTTCTTCTTGGTTGTAAACTCATCGTACAATGTCCCAAGGTAAAAGGTGGCGCCGCCGAAAACAGCTAACAGCGCCAGAAAGAAGCCGCCTTCCTTGAAAATAGTGCGTCTAAGTGGGGCAATATTCATGGCGTCCCGCCCTCTTTTGTCACTTCCATCAATTTACCGTTAATGGTGATCTCAATAGGCACGGACTCACGCCCCAACGAACTTTCCGACGGCTTCTGGTCAAAGTTCATTTGCAGGCTCTTAATATCGAGATACTCCGGTGGAATGGCCGTATAGCCAATCATATAACCATCGAGTACTCCGCTTAACTCCTTGAGGAAATCCTCTGCAAATTTCTTGAATAGCGCCGGGCTATTGAGGCCTGCCGGAAACTCCATCTGCAAACCAATCGTTATTTTCTCATCTGCGGACACGCCGGGGACACCTCCACCCGGCGGTATTCCTGGTAGCATTCCCGGCAACATTCCTGGCACGGGCGGCTGTCCCTCCGGCGGGTTAATATTGTAACTGGTGAGAGTCGGTATCAACCTTTCTTTTGGAAAGTCCCCGCCCACCTGCCACTGAAGGGACTTCAGCACTACAGGAAATTTAATCGCATGTGAGAGGTGCTCCAAGACAGCAATCGGCGCGTGCTGCCGGCCTTTGATTTGCCTGTAAATTTCAATTTGATCCCAGACCTTGTCCAGGTCGATCTGGCTTTCCTCGATTTCTTTCTTCAAGGTAGCAAGCGTTTGCTGGCTAATACGCTGCTTTTGTTCCGCATCTTCAAAATCGCTCATGAGAATCAACGTGCCGTAACCAAGATAAGCACCGTAAATAACTAATCCGAGAACAGCAAACGTGCCTAGTAGGCGTTGGGCATATTTGAAAATCTGGAATTTATCATAAAGCCGTGATTCAACAGTGGTCAACTTAAGAATGTTTTTGCGAATCGATCCTACCGACGAAGCAAGCACCACATCGCCAAACTGGTCGCTTGGCTGCGTTGCACCCCGTATACCAAGCTTCTGAGCGATTTCATGCGGTGAATAGGCATGGAATGTTTTAGCATCAAACCGCTGTGCATCCATTAAGCCGCACACGTCTTGAGATGCGATGATATAGACGTCAAGGCCAGCACGCGGGGTAAAGCCAAAGCGCTTCAGGTATTCAATCGTTGAAAGCATTTCCTGTTCAATATGACCAGCGACGATCTCTGGTGTCTGTTCGCCAACCGGTAAGGCAAGGCGGGTGAAGATCAGGCGACCATCGCGCAGAATAATCTGCCGGAACCCGCCAACTTTATTGTGACTGACCAGAATCTTCCATTCCGACCCGGTACCCGTTTTCGGCACCCCGTGCACACGCTCCAACTGTTTGACAAAAATACCGGCCTCAACAGAAAGCAAGACAATCCCGCGGAACCGATTTTCGAACGTCATGACAAAGTCAAGCCACAGAACCATCTGCGGACTTTTCTCCACCGAAATCATCAGGAAATTCCAGTCTTTGCGGCCTTCTTTCTCACGGCCAAGCACAATGGCACCCTTAATATCGGCCGGCTTGAAATCACGCTCCAGGCGGCGCTGGATAAGCTTCTGCACCGACAGTGAACTCACCGGCGGCAGTGTTTGCTGTACAAAAGACTGGTCAATGCTGTCGATGACCATCGTAATCGGTGCCAACCGGTCTTTCTCAATTGTTTCCAGAAGCTCCTCAAGGTTGCCCGGGCTTGCATCTGGCACAAACTGGCGGGAAATAACGGTATCTCCCTTCATATGAATGAGAATAGCGCCTTCGTCACCGATCAGCAGGGTGAATCGACTCTTGCGTGGATAGCTTACCTTCCGCTGCTTAGTCGTCGTTTTACCCGACGTATTTTTAGCGGAACCGCCCGCAGTGGATATTTCCTTGCGCCCTCTGCCACGCAGGAACTTGAGTTGTTGCTTGGAAAATTTCTTGTTCGGCACTGACGATGCGTCCGGCTGGATGAGCACACCCGGCGCAGCCCCGCTATCGGCTGTTTGTTTTCCCCGGCGCACAAACGAAAATCGCAGCTTGGGAAGCGTTATTTTCCGCGGCAGCCGAGCTTTCGGGCGAACGGCTTCCCCCTGCTCTACCGCGCCGTTCGTATCGCCCTGCTTTTTCTTCTTCCAACCGATTTTCATGTCAACCCATCATACCCGTTATGATTTGATCTTGCTGAACGACTCATAAAGCGGCCCGAATACCGCCGCAATAATCCAGAAAATCAACAGTCCCATTACCACGGTAAGCGCTGGCTGGATAAAACCAGTCATCGACTCCACCGCATCATTAACTTCACGGCTGTAGAAGAAGTTAATGTTCTCGAGCGCCTCGGTCATGTTACCGCTATCTTCGCCAACTTTAAACATCCGAATGACCAGATTCGGAAATTGATTCGACATGCGTAGCGACGAGGTCAGCGAGTTGCCCTCAGTGACGTTATCTTTTACCGTAGCGATTGACTCGCTCAGAACCCGGTTCCCAACAACGGCACGCGCCGCTTCCAGCGCCTCTAGAATGTCGACGCCGCTGCTGAACATCACGGAGAAGAAGTGGGTAAACCGTGCCATATTAATTTTAAGGATGGTCGGCCCAAGAATCGGCAACCGCAGCATCAGCGCATCAACCCGATAGGCGAACTCATCAAACGTCCGGTAAAGAATCCTCACGATAATGAAAAGGCTGATTGGAATGCCGAAAATAAGATACCAATAATTCTCGAAGGCGCTGGAAAATGCAATTAACGCCCGCGTATGCAGCGGCAACGAGAACCCTTGGCTGATAATAAACGCCACAAGCTTTGGCACTACTTGCGTCATTAGTACTGCAATGACCATTGACAGCATGAGCAATACCGCTATCGGATAGCGTACGGCTTTCTTGACCTTGCGACGAATATCCGACGTCCATTTTAAATGCTCGGCAAGATGCATGAACGAGTCTGATAAATTACCGGTTCGCTCGCCAGACGCCACCAACCCGACGAACACACTGTCAAAAACGCGGGGGTAAGCGGCCAGAGCTTTCGAAAACACCGTGCCGTTACGCACCGCTTCGTAGACCCCGGTCATAATATCGCGCAACTTCGCCGATTCCGTTGAGTCACGCACGTCAGCAATCGCGTCATGCACCGGCACGCCGGCACGATCAAGCTGCTCCATGTGCAGACACAATACGATGATATCCTTGAGCTTGATCTTTTTCCCAAAACGCGAGCGCTTTTCTCTTTGCTCACGTGAATCAATCAAATCGAGGTTGATTTCCTTGAGGCGCGCCTCCAGATCGACAACGTTATCCGCATGCACGGTGCCGCGTATTCGTCTTCCCATATTGTTGAACGCGGTGTAATTGTACAGTGGCATCAGAACCTGTCCGTCATATCGATCGTATCCATCAGCGCATCAAAAGAAATTTCACCCGCCAGAACCTTGGCAATGCCGTCTTCCTGCATGCTGACGAAACCGCTGCCCTTCAGATATTCCTCCATTGCACTACGCGTGGCATGTGTGGCGATCAATTCGTCCATCCCCTTGTCCACCCGCATGATTTCAACAATTGCCGTCCGCCCTTTGTAACCCTTGTTTTTGCATTTCGGACATCCGCCCGGCTCGTAAACCGTTGGGGGATTGGCAGGATCAAGCGCCATAAGTTTGCATTCTTCGTCATTGGCGGGGCGCGGTTTTCTGCATTCCTTGCAAAGTTTCCGTGCCAGGCGTTGCGCCAGGCAGCCGATCAGCGAGCCGGCGAGCAGATGCCCGGGCACGCCGATGTCGCCAAGGCGCGGGATCGCACCGACAGCATCATTGGTATGCAGCGTCGTATACACCTGGTGGCCGGTGAGCGCCGCACGAACCGCCATCAGCGCCGTATCCTCGTCACGTACCTCACCCACGAAAATAATATCGGGATCTTGGCGCATCAGTGATTTAATCCCGGAAAGAAAATCCATCCCCGACCCTTCGCGCACGTTGCTCTGGCGAATAAGCGGTAACTGATACTCCACCGGATCTTCCAGCGTCATGATATTGGTTTCGATATTGTTGATATAACCAAGAATTGAGTACAGCGTTGTGGTTTTACCGGAGCCGGTCGGCCCCGTTACAATGATAATGCCCTCCGGGCGCTTGAGCATAATCTTCAGGGTTTTGATATTATGGTCGGAGAACCCAAGCTGCTCAAGCGGCACCAGCGATTTTGCCTTGTCGAGAAGACGCATCACGACGTTCTCGCCATGGATGGTGGGCTGGGTCGCCACCCTGAAATCCACCTCCCTGCCAAGGACGTTGTAGGAAATCCGGCCATCCTGAGGATTGCGGGTTTCGGCAATGTTCATACCCGCCATAATTTTAATCCTCACCAGCATCGCCGACCAGTAATCGCGGTGGAATGAGCGGATCTGCACCATCTGCCCATCAATACGATAGCGTAGGCGCAGAAACGACCCTTCCGGCTCAAAGTGGATATCCGATGCGCCGAATTTGATCGAATCAACCAGCAGCGCATTCACCAGACGCACTGTCGGGTTGACGTAGCCCTCCTGGCGCCCGTCAAGCTTGGTGCTGTGCTCACGGATACCGGTTTCAATTTCTTTCAGAATCCCATCGACCGAAATTTCATAGTCGTAATACTGGTCGATCATCTCAAGGATTTCGGTATCCGTGCAATAAAGCGGCATGATCCGCACGTTCTTGGGTACTTGCCGGCGCACCTGGTCAATCGCCAGCACGTTGTACACGTCGGCCATCGCCAGTTGCAGCACATCGTCCTCAAAACCAACCGGGATAATTTTATGCTTGATCGCAAGGTCTTTGCTGATCATCCGTACCACGCCGGAATCGAGCACGGCGGCCTTGGAATCAAATTTCTGGGTACCGGAAGATTCGGCCAGTACTTCTGCCAGCGCCGATTCGGTGATGAACCCCATCTCCACCAGAATCGCACCGAGCAGTTTCTTGCTGGATTTCTGCTCGGTCAACACAATCTGCAATTGATCGAGCGAAATCAGGCCAAGCTCGACTAACCTTTCGCCAAGGCGCATCGGCTTCTTTTCTTGCTTGGGAGCGACAACACCCTGCGGTAAAGAACTCGTTTCGTTTTCCATACAAATTTCGCTAACACAAACACTTGCGGCACACACTGCCACAATTTTTGTTGTAGTGATAAATGGTTGATAATGCGTTAATTAGGCCGCGTTAATTAAACAGTGGCCAATCCACTCGGCGGTGAGTTTTTCAGCCAGCGAATTTTGCTTCAAACGTTCATTCAGATGCGGCCATGAAACATGGTCAAGAAGCTGATCCTGATTGAAGCAAGAATAAACATAACTTTCTTTGCCGGTAGCCGGATCAACATGCTTCTGCAAGCACTGGGCACAGATTTCCTTCATCATGCATTGCATCGGCGAGTTGATGGAACCGATCGCGATATGCGCCGGATCGAGATACGGATGCAGCACGCCATAGCGCGCCGCCGCCACCGCCGCCATCATGCGGTCAGAGCCAATGGCAATGATGCGCTTCACGTCCTGGAGCCGGATCGGGGTATTGATTTCATTACCATAGGCTGCAATCGCCTCAACGATGTTCCCCTGGAAGAACTGGTCGTGCGGACGGCTTGCTTCATAATCCGCCGCCTCATCGCAACACCAGATGACCGCATCCGAGGCCGCCTCGATATCAGAGATTTTGTAGCGATCCTGTGCTTTTTTATAGCCGGCGAAATACAGCACCTTGCAGCCTTTGGCGCGCATCGCCTTGCCGATCGAAAACAGCACCGCATTACCAAGGCCGCCACCAACCAGCATCACCGTTTCATTTTCGGGAATATGGGTTGGCTCACCCGTCGGCCCCATGAGGATAACCGGCTCTCCCGGCGACAATTTCGCACAAAGGTTCGACGACCCGCCCATTTCCAGCACAATGGTGGAAAGCAGGCCGGCGTCTTTATCCGACCACGCACCGGTAAGCGCAAGCCCTTCCATCGCCAGCACCGAGCCGCTTACCCTGAGCGCATTCGCCTCAAAATTCTGCAGCCGATAAAACTGACCAGGCTCAAATTGACGAGCAGCCAAGGGCGCTTTTACCACCACCTCAATGATGTTGGGGGTCAACCGATGCACCGCATGCACCGTGGCACGAAGCTCTGAATTAATGCGATCAAGGAACTCCCCGGCTGAATGCCCAGGCTGTTGAGCGCGCTTGCCAAGGATGCGCGTCACCACCGGATAGCCCTGCTTTGCGCTGCCCATCGCCTTGACCACATTGCCGGCAAATGACGGGTGCAAATCGCCGAAGAAGCTCGCCGCCCTGCCCTCGTGATCTAGCGACATCAGCACCCGCACGTCTTTCGGTTTGGAGATGCGCTCCGGCTTCACCGCATTGCCATCATCATCCACAGCACGGAAATATTTCCCATCAAGCTGGAAATGCTCCGGGTCTTCACGCTGTAAAACCGTGTTCGGATTGGTGCCCGCCGCAACTAAAATTGTCCGCGCCGGAATCGTCACCTCGTTTTTTTCAATCGAGCCACGAAGACGGATG
>CAZFKP010000012.1:0-75839 GCA_964518725.1 uncultured Rickettsiales bacterium
CCCCATATGTTATTATAAACAAGCATGTTATCTATCATCTTTAGCGATATTCCGCATGAAACATCACCAAAGATGCATCAGATAGTATGAATACAGATTAACACCTGTTTGTTACAGAATGATTACAAAATGAAAATTATTTTATGACAATGTCAAAAAAATGCCACACGGCGGGGATGCCGGACAAAACACTAAAAAATATCATGTTTATGGCGATTCTCCACCATTATCTGGTGAAGACAATATTAATTATGAATTAAAATCACTGCATAAAATGTAAAAACTCGCTATTCGGCGAAATCACCAGCGTCGTATCGTCCTTGGAAAGAGCCTTCTTATAGGCCTGCATCGAACGGTAAAACTTGAAAAACTGCGGATCCTGCCCGAACGATTCGGCAAAAATACGGGTGGCTTCCTTGTCGCCCTCACCACGCAGTATCTGGGACTGTTTGCTCGCTTCGGCGAGGATGATCGTGCGTTCCTTGTCGGCCTGCGAGCGGATTTTCTGCGCGTCCTCGGCGCCTTTGGCGCGGAATTCTTTCGCCTCGCGTTCACGCTCGGTCTGCATGCGGGTGTAGATACCCTCGCTGTTGGCGGGCGGCAGGTCGGCGCGTTTGATACGCACATCCACCACTTCGATGCCGAAGCCACCACGAGCAATGTTCTGGGCGCCGCCTTCGACGGCCACGCCTCGCGTCTGGGCGTTCACCAGCTTTTTAATCTGGTTCATGGTTTCGGCGCGTTTCTCGGAAATCACTGCCGATAGCGGCACTTCACCGATTACCTGCCGGAGGCTCGATTCAAGGATGGAGTTGAGCCGCGAGCGCATCACGCTCTCGCTGCCGACGGTTTGTTTGAAACGCAGCGGGTCGGTGATGCGGTAGCGCACGAACGCATCGACAATCAGGCGTTTCTGGTCGGCGGCGATGACTTCTTTGGATTCGGCTTCGAAATCGAGCAGGCGCGCATCATAAAACTCGACGTTCTGCACGAAGGGGAGTTTGAATTTGAGCCCCGGGTCTTTTTCCACCCGGATCGGTTTGCCGAAGGCCAGCACGAGTGCTTGCTGTGTCTGGTTGACCACGAAGATAGAGCTGCTGAGTACGAACAGTAACCCAAAGAAAACAGAAAGCCCAACGGTCAGATATTTCATGGCTTGGCTCCTGTCGTTTTATTTTTTAGCTCCGGAAGCGGCAGGTAAGGCAGTACGCCCTGTGCGCCTTTGCCATCGACGATGATTTTATTCATGCCCGCCATGATCTCTTCCATAGTTTCCAGGTACATGCGTTTTTGCGTCACATCCTTGGCCTGTTTATACTCATTATAAATAGCCGAGAAGCGAGAGGCCTCGCCTTGCGCGCGGGCGATGACTTCCTGCCTGTAGCCCTCGGCATCAAGGATCAGCTTCTGCGCTTCCCCACGGGCACGCGGAATAATGTCGTTGCGGTAGGCATCCGCCTGATTGCGGGCGGTTTCCATGTCGGCACGTGCGGTTTGCACGTCGCGGAACGCATCAATGACCTGCGACGGCGGGTCGGTGTCGAGCAGGTTCACGCTCACGATCTCAATGCCGGCCTTATACTCGTTGAGCGTTTCCTGCAGCAGTTTTTTTGTCGCCACGGCGATTTCAAGTTTGCCCTCTGCCAGTGCCACCGCAATCGGCGTGCGGCCAATCACCTCACGCATGGCCGATTCTGCCATGGTTTTGACGGTGCCTTCCGGGTTACGCACATTAAATAGATAATCCGGCGCATTGTTGATTTGCCATTGCACCTCGAAGTTAATATCGACGATGTTTTCGTCACCGGTGAGCATAAGCCGTTCTTCGAGGTTACTGCCGCCAGCCTGATTGCTGCGGCTGCGGTCATTGCCGGAACGCGTGCCGATTTCAACACGGTTGATAACAGTGACCGGCGGCGTCAGCACGGATTCAAACGGGTAGGGCAGGTGGTAATTGAGTCCCGAGGCGGTGGTGCGGTGGTATTGGCCAAAACGCAACACTACGCCCTGTTCGTCCGGGCGCACGAGGTAAACGCCGGAAGCCAGCCACAATACGAACACCGCCAGCACGATCAGCAGGAAACCGCGTTTGCCGTCGCCTTTACCCATGCCGCCATCGCCGAACATGGATTTGAACTGTTCCTGAAGTTTGCGGAGCGCTTCTTCAAAATCGGGTTTCTGCGATCCGCCGCCCTGGTTGTCGCCGCCGGATGGCTTGCCCCAGGGATTATTACCCCATGGCCCCTGATTGTCGTTATTATCGCCCCACGCCATTGCAACTCCCTAGCAAATTTATTCTCATGCCCTATATAGGGTGAATTCCAATATCTTTTCAAGAGCCATATGCCGATTACCGAAGAACATATTCGCCATGCAATCGATAGTGCCGCAGGAAACGACGCATCGCGGGTGAGCGCGATTACGGTGCGTGGGGCGAAAATCGGCTTCATGGTTACGGTGGCGCCGGAGGAAAAAGCGCTCGGCCTGCGCCTGAAAGAACGGTGCGAAAATGCGGTGCGTCAACTGCCGGGAGTAGAAAGCGTCACCGCTGTTGTGACGGCGCACGATAGCGCACCGATTCCGCCCAAGCCGGAGGCCGGTTATAGTGATCCGCGTGCGCGGGCGCAGTGGAACCTGATGCCGATCGAAGGCGTGCAGAAAATTATTGCGGTGGCATCGGGCAAGGGTGGCGTCGGAAAATCGACGACCACGGTGAACCTCGCCCACGCACTCACAGCGCTGGGAAAAAAAGTGGGTATTCTGGATGCCGATATTTATGGGCCTTCCATTCCGCATATGCTGGGGTTGCCAAATGTGCCGCCGGAAATTGTGAATAATAAGATGCAGCCCTCGGTGGCGCACGGCATCCGGGCGATGTCGATGACGTTTATCACCGGCGATGAGGCGGCGATTCTCCGTGGGCCGATGATTTCAAAAAGCCTGCAACAGATGCTGCGCTTCACTCAGTGGGGCGATCTGGATGTGCTGCTCGTCGATATGCCGCCCGGCACCGGCGATATTCACCTGAGCATGGCGCAGCAGGTGCCGCTTACTGGTGCCATTATTGTTACGACGCCGCAACCGGTCGCTACGATGGATGCGGCGAAATGCGCGAAGATGTTTTTGAAGGTGAATGTGCCGCTGCTTGGGGTGGTTGAAAATATGACCGGTGAGATTTTTGGGCAGGGTGGTGGCAAAGTGCTGGCCGATGATTTTTCGGTGCCGCTGCTGGCCTCTATTCCGCTCGATGCCACGATACGCACAGCAGCAGAGCAGGGGGCTATTCCGGCCGCCGCACAACATGCGCCCTACATGGAAATTGCAAAACAGTTGCGTTAGGCTTTTTTCAGGAAACAGGTTTTCAGCACCAGCCCTTTGACTTTTTCGGCGTTGCACTCGATATGCTCTTCGTCGTGGGTGAGGCGGATGTTTTTAATGAGCGTCCCACGCTTGAGCGTCACTGACGTGCCTTTCACCGGCAGGTCTTTAATCAGCGTTACCGAATCGCCATCCTTCAGCAGGTTGCCGTTGGCGTCTTTTACTTTCATTTCTTGGTCGGTCATGGGGGAGCTTTCTGCAATACACAACCATCTCTCTTCGCTGCATAGCTCAGAACGGCTGCAAGGCCATAATTAACATGCTGATATTTATAGTGCAATAAAATTTGTAACCATTTTGCTGGTTTCTGCGAACATACAGCCGCATGGACAATGTCGATGTGTTAATTTATTCTATTATGGAGGCTTTATGAAACAAATAAAATTCTACGCGCTAGCTACGGCGTTCATGACATTGTTTGTCATCCCACAAGCCTATGCCGCCGACTATATCAGTAAAAACGGCACCGAATTTGAATTTTTCTCCCATTCTGATTCGGTATCGGTTGCACAAGATGATGGAAATACAGTTATTTTTCGTGCCCAAGCTAATGATAGCATACGTCCATCGATTGCTCCGATCTCGGTTACTTTCTCACGGCTGGTGAAAGAAACTCCGGATGGCATTTCGGGGTTGTTTAAGCGCAAGGCCAAGCTTGGTGGTACTGGCTCCCCATTGCTGGATGGAGCTTATACGCCTGTATTTGGCGTGGAAGCAACCCAAACGGTGTATGTAAAATTTACGTTCGCGGCAAATACCAAGCAATAATAACAAAATTAGTGATTGATAAACACGTCAGGCGCCAAAGTTTGGCGTGTTTATTTTTGTTGGTGCATGCCATCTTTTTCTTTGTCTAACTGGTGTGTCATCCATTGTTGGCGCAGGGTGGTGCTCCTCCTAGGACTTAACTCGAACCGGGTTGAGCAATTACAGCTGGTTATAAAAGACTGGGCAGAGATATTCAAGTCCCCGCCGAAGCTGGATGGTAGAACTTTTCAGTGGGAGCCGCTATTTGGGCTGCACACCTAAATCTTTTCGCATGGCCGCTTGAAGATTTTTTAGTTTCTCCGGCTGCGTGGTTTTATCAGCCTCTATAATTTCTTCGAGTATGGCACAAACTTCTTTTGAGCCGACCAAGTTACAACGCATTTGCCAATACCCGACGTTTTTTGCGGTTTCATTTGAACGATGAACAAGCACCGCTCTAAAAGCATCCAGAATGCCTATGTACACCTCCTTCTTTTCCTGAAAGTTGCGTTTTGCAATTTCAGCGCGCTGAGAAAGCCATGCTTGCACGAATGCAGTAACAAGAGCGCCAAGTCCAAAAGCGGAGATAAATTGGATAATTGTCATATTATACTCATAAGCTAAACACTTAAAAAACAAAAGGAGTATTGCATGATAACCGACATCACCCCATACCGCCAATATGTCGATCAATTCGATCTTACCGAACAGCAGAAAATTGAATTGGTGAATGCGGTATGGACGACTTTGGAGAATTATTTCGACCAGCAGCTGGGATTGAATCAACTGCCGCTCAAAGAGCGAAAGACCCCTGACACCCGCACGGAACTAGAACCGGAACTCTAGGAAAACAGCCGTCATGCAACCAGCGGTTTCTGCTGGAAAAATTGTGCGAACAATAAAAAGTAGGTTTTTCAAAAGATGGTGCTCGCGACCGGAGTCGAACCGGTACAGGATTTAACTCCCGACGGATTTTCTTACCTGCCACGGCTTTCGCCGCCACCCGTTGGGGTGTTTGGGGTCTGGACTATACCTTCACCATGACCTTTCGGTTTTAGGTGCTGCCCGTCTAGTCTCTACACCTTCCTGAGATTTCTCTCAGGCTTGGCTCGGGATTACCATGTTACAGGCTTCCCCGAATTTGAGCAGTTCTACTTCTGGCATTTCCACCAGAGCACTCAATCCTTTTGTCTTAAGTCCGTTGCGTCTACCAATTCCGCCACGCGAGCACGTGACTGTCATAGCGGGGGCACGCGCAACTATCCAGCATTTTCTGCTGGTTATAGGGCTGGCAGGGGCTTAAAGCGCTTCGCCGCCCAGTTCTTCATCCCACACTTCATCCGTATGGTTGCCAAACAGCGCGATCAGGTTGGCTTTGCACTCGGCCAGCGCCGTGCTGTCAGTGGAGCGGGCGACTAAGCTTGTGCCGAGTTTCTGGTGGCGCACGAAGGGGTAGCTGCCGATTTCGACGGTGGGGAATTGCATCTGAATTTTTCCAAGCACTTCGGCGATGGCGCCTTCGGTGACGAAGGCGGAAACACTGGCCGAAAGCATCGGCGCGCCGCCCTTGAGGCTGTGCTTGATGCCGTCGAACATGGCCTGCATGATGCGTGGTACCCCGGCCATCACATAGACATTATCCATCTTATAGCCCGGCGCGGCGGAAACCGGGTTGTAGATAAGCGTCGCACCTTCGGGAATATCCGCCATTTTCAGGCGCGCTTCGTTGATTTGGTCGGGCGGATAATGCTTTTCCAGCAGCGCTTTAGCTTCCGGATGGCGGACGAGTGTGACACCGAATGCCTTGGCGACATACTCCGAAGTGATGTCGTCGTGGGTGGGGCCGATGCCACCGGTGGTGAACACCATATCGAACTGGCGGCGGCAGCTATTGACGCAGGTGACGATGGTTTGGCCGATATCGGGGATGATACGCGACTCCATGAGCCGAATGCCGAGCGTGTTGAGCTCGCCCGCGATCCACGCCAGGTTTTTGTCCTGCGTGCGGCCGGACAGCACTTCATTGCCGATGATAATCAGGCAGGCGGTGGGAGATTGCATAGCGTTATCTGGTAATTAGTACTTGGTGCTTGGTAAATTGCCTGACTATACTATAAAACAAAATAAACCAAACTACCAACACCCAAGTTATGAACGACGACCGTCAGGTAATTATCCACAAACCAGAAGATGTTGCGAGTATGCGCGTGGCGGGCAAGCTCGCTGCCGAAGTGCTGGATGCGGTGGCGCCGTTGGTGACGCCTGGCATGACGACCGGCGAGATCAATGATTTTTGTCATGAAATGATTACCACCGCAGGGGCGGTTCCGGCGCCGCTTGGTTATCGGGGCTTCCCGAAATCCATCTGCACCTCGGTGAATCATGTGGTGTGCCACGGCATTCCCAGCGACTACAAACTGAAAGACGGCGACATTGTGAATGTCGATGTGACGGTGATTGTCGATGGCTGGCACGGCGACACCAGCCGCATGTATTTTGCCGGTGAGCCGTCGATCAAAGCCAAGCGCCTGACGCAGGTCACCTATGAATCGATGATGCTGGGCATTGAACAGGTGAAGCCCGGCAACACGCTCGGCCATATCGGGCATGCGATCCAGACCTATGCCGAGAAGCACGGCTATTCGGTGGTGCGCGATTATTGCGGCCACGGCGTCGGCAAGACCTTCCACATGGCGCCCTCCGTGCTGCATTATGGTGAGCCGGGCGAAGGGATGGTGCTGAGGGAAGGCATGTTTTTTACCGTTGAGCCGATGATCAATGTCGGCCACTGGGCGACCATCCTCAACCGCCACGATGGTTGGACGGTGACGACGCGCGACAAAAGTCTGTCCGCGCAATTCGAGCACACGCTCGCCGTAACCGCAAATGGATTTGAAATTTTTACCGCATCGCCCAAAGGGCTGCACCAGCCGCCTTATGCCTGATAACGTGCTGGAAAAACCAAGTTACGCCGGCCATCGCAAGCGGCTGCGCGAACGGTTTTTAAAAGGCGGGTCGGAAGCGGTTGCGGATTATGAACTGCTCGAGATGATCCTGTTTCCTGCCAAGCCGATCGGTGATGTAAAGCCGATGGCCAAGGACTTGCTCGCACGGTTTAAAAGTTTTGGCGGGGTGTTGCATGCGACACCGGAAGCGTTGCTTGCCGTTGACGGTGTGAACGAGGCGGCGGTGGTGGCGATTCGGGTGGCCAAGGCGGCGACAGAGCGTTTGCTGAAAGAAGAGGTGGTTGGAAAGCCGGTGATGAAAAGCTGGACGCAGCTGCTCGATTATTGCCGCATGCATATCGGCCATCAGGCAAATGAAGAATTCCATGTGCTGTTCCTCGACAATAAATTACAGCTCATTGCCGATGAGTGCCAGCAGAAGGGCACGGTCAACCATACGCCGGTTTACCCGCGTGAAGTGGTGAAGCGGGCGCTGGAGATCGGTGCCAGCAGCCTCATTCTGGTGCATAATCATCCGAGCGGTGACGTTACCCCAAGCCGGGATGACATCGACATCACCAAACTGATTATTGCCGCCGCGCAGCCGCTTGGCATCGCCGTGCATGACCATGTGATCGTTGGTACCAAGAACCATTATTCATTCAAGAGCGCGGGGCTGATATGAGCCGCGCCATCGGCATCACCGACGGCAATGCCGGTACGGTGGCGCAGGTGCGGGCGCTGGCCGAGGCTATGCACTGCGAACTGGAGCTTATCACCGTTGCGGTTAACCCGCTCTGGCGCGTGCTGCCCAATGCTGCGTTTGATCTGGGGGTGCATTGTCTTTTCCCGGTCACGTCGCAACCTCCACCGGAGGGAAAACCGGAGTTGGCGATCAGTTGCGGCCGTAAGGCAGCGCTGGTGTCCGCGTTCTGGAATATGCCAGGCACGCGCCGCATCCATATCCACGATCCGCAAATGTCACCGGCGCATTTTGATGCGGTCATTGCCATGGAGCATGACTGGCTTGCTGGTGCGAATATTATTCAAGCGCGTTACGCGCTCCATACCATCACGCCGGAGAAGTTGCAGGCGGCAGTGCACCACTGGGAGCCGCGGTTCGCGCATTTGCCGAGGCCGTGGCGTGCGGTGCTGATCGGCGGGTCGACCAACAAATACACATTCACTGCGGCGGCCATGCGGGAGCTGATCGGGCAGGTGGAGCGGATCGACGGTTCGTTGCTCATTACGACGTCGCGCCGCACCGGGGCGGACAATATTCAGTTACTGCACACGCATTTTTCTTCGCATGCGCGGCGGGTGTTTCTATATACCGGCGAACTGGAAAACCCGTATCTCGGGTTGCTGGCCTGTGCGGATGAGATTTATGTCACCAACGATTCAGTCAATATGATGAGCGAGGCGATGGCGACCGGCAAGCCAGTGCACATCCTGAATCTTTCCGGGCATCAGAATACCAAGCCGGCGTGGTTTGCGGCGCGGCTGCAAGGCGAGAAGAATGGGGCGCCGGAAATGATGGCGGGGCTTGTGGCGTCAGTCCGTCAGGTACTTGCCGCTGGCGCGTAAGTCGCGGTCATAGATAGGGTGGTAATTCCCGTGGTAGAACTCAAACTTTTCCTCGGCGGGCGGGGCGCTGACACCAATCATCTTTTCGAGCTTTTCTTCCATGCCGCGGAATGTCTTTTGCCAGTGCGTGAGAAAATCCGCGTAACTCCAGTCGTTCCATTCTTTCTGCCGGTGCAGCGTGATGCCCATGACCCGCGCGGCGGAATCGAGCACCCGCCAGAGGTCGCTCGTGTCTTCCGGTGGCCGGTCATCCCAGAACTCGTTGCGTAGCGGGGCAATCAGCAACCCTTGCGTGAGCGCCGAGCGCAGGAAAGCTGCCTCACGGATGCGCCGGTTTTTTTTCGCGTAGTTCGAAATTTTGTCGCCGTCGTAGAATCGCATGTTGGTACTCATGTCGAGATGGTCGAAATGCCCGCCCATCTCCACCTCGCGTCCACTGTCGTCGACCATCATGCTATCAACCGCCAGCCCCTTGTTGTGGGCGCTTTTGCCGGGAAGGGCGAGCAGCCCCGCCGCAAGATCATCATCGGTGGCGAAATTATAAAGTTTGAACGCGCCTTCGACAGTGCGTAACCCGTCATAGACCATGGTATGCCAGCGATGCTGCTGGTAAAGGTAGATCGCCGCGCCGACGACGATATCGGCAAGGGTGCGGTGCAGCCACAAGGTCGCGTCCCGCCGGTAGCTCAGGCCGAACACATTGACGCGCTGCTCGCGTGGGGTAGCGGCATAGGTGGCGGCATCGACGGCAATCGGGGTGCCATGTGCGCCGTAAATCAGCGAGTCCTGCGCGTAGGCGAGGCAGGTGCCGATCGGGTCGATTCCACCGCATGCCGTGGTGCGTTCGGTTTTTTTATATTCCACGACGGCAACCAGCTCATCCGCCTGCACGTGGCGTGCGCCGTGCGGGGCGGTGGTGGAAAGCGCGTCCTCGAATTCGTTCCATGGCTTACGCATCCTGCTGCAGCCTTTTTAGTGTGCGCGAGCGGTATTCGCGTTTTTGGGTCACATACACCACCATGGCGGTGGCCATCATGAACAGGTACGGGTGTACGAACCACGCCAGCGCCGCCAGTCCGAAATAATAGGCGCGCAGCCCGCTATTAAAATGTTCGGCGGCATTGCCCGACACATAGGCGGCTTTCTGGGCGATGGCATCATGTTCCGGTACCACCTCGCGATCGATCGGTGCCGACGCGACCAGGATGCTGGTGTAGTTTTGCTGCCGGAGCGACCATGTATATTTGAAGAAGGTATAGACAAAAATGATGATGAGCAGGAAAATTTTTATTTCCCACATCATCGGTGTCACCGGTTTAGCGTAGGGGATGGAGCTGATGACCGCGCCGACCTGGTCGTGGTAGGACAGCATGCCGATAAGCCCCGCCAGGATAAAAATACTGGTGTTGGCGAGGAAGGTAATACTTCGCATAAGGTTGCCGATGATGATGGCGTCGACCGAGCGGTTGTCGCGCTTGAGCATTTGCCGCATCCATTGCAGCCGGTAGCGGTTGGTGACGGAAATCAGGCTTTCGTGCGTGGTCTGGTGATTGCTGTAATAGGCGTAGCCCACCCAGCATATCACAAAAAACGCCAGCGCCAGCATATCCTGGCCATCGACTGCATTCACCCAAAGATCCATCATGCTGCTCCTAGAAGTTGTCGTGTTGCGTGGGTGACATCGGCCTGCCGCATCAGCGACTCACCGACGAGGAATACGTGCAATCCCGCCGCTTGCATGCGGGCGATGTCGGCGTGGGTGGCAATGCCGCTTTCGCAGACGCCGATCCTATCGCCCGGCAGCATCGGCGCTAGCCGTTCGGCGGTGGCGAGCGAGACTTCCAGCGTTTTCAAATTGCGGTTATTGATGCCGATGAGGGGGGAGGAAAGGCGAAGGGCTCGCTCCATTTCCACCTCGTCATGCACCTCGACCAGCACATCCATGCCGAGCGCGTGGGCGGCGGATTCGAGTTCGTGCGCCTGCGCGTCGGAGAGCGCCGCCATGATAAGCAAAATGCAATCGGCGCCGAGCGCGCGTGATTCGATGATCTGGTACGGGTCGAGCATGAAATCTTTCCGCAGCACCGGCAGGTGGGTGGCGGCGCGAGCCTCGTGCAAATAGTCATCATGGCCCTGGAAATAGGGTTCGTCCGTCAGCACCGAAAGGCAGGTGGCGCCGCCTTGCTGGTAGGCTCCAGCGAGCGTGGCCGGATCGAAATCACTGCGGATGATGCCGCGGCTGGGCGATGCTTTTTTAATTTCGGCGATGAGGGCGGGTGTGCCGTGCGCCACGCGCTGCGAAAGCGCCGCGATAAAGCCGCGTGGTTTTTCCACGATCTCGCTGTTCAGCAATAGCTGCTGCTCGGAAACACTGGATTGCTGTTTCACGATGTGCTCGCGCTTTTTCGCGCAAATGTCGCGGAGTGTATCGGCCATGATGTTACTGTAGGGGCAGTAGGGGGTGTCACGGAAGGGGCAAAATGCATTTTTTCTGAAAAAAATGACATTCCCATGATTTTATAAGCCGTAACGATTGGTGGATGACGCAAGAACCGTCACTGCGAGCGACCATCGGGAGCGCGGCAGTCCATCTCAAGGAAGAAAGATGGATTGCTTCGTTACACTCGCAATGACGTCACCCGCGAGGCCGTAAGGCCGTGGCGATCCATCTTAAAATAGGCTAGAATAGAGGTCATCCCATTGGGGGTTTATGGTTTGAATTAACGCTGATTTCTTTGCCCGTGAACCTGCTTTGAGTTGTTTCTCGCGGCGAATGGCTGTTTCCATGTCATCAAGCAACTCATAATAGACCAGCAAAGTGCAGCCGTATTTTTTGGAAAAGCCGTCAACGAGTTTTTCTTTATGCTGCCAGATGCGGCCAGCAAGGTCGCTGGTGACGCCAACGTACAAGGTGCCATTAGGCTTGTTCGCAAGAATATAGATGGCGGGTTGTTTGCCCATGTGCCGATGGTTATCACTTTGTTAGCAGTAAGCAAGATGGATTGCGTCGCGGTGCTCGCAATGACGTCATCGCGAGGCATGAAATGCCGTGGCGATCCATCTCAAGGAAGAAAGATGGATTGCTTCGTCGCCTTGCTCCTCGCAATGACAGTAGAAAATTGCAGGCGAAAAAAAAACCCCGCTGACATTCCCCGGACTGGGAGGAATGTCAAGCGAGGCTCGGTTTTTTCTAACTACGACATGACCCCGGCGAGGCGGTCATGAAGGTCAGATCACACGCCCCCTACGGGGTTGGTGTAATCAGGATGAACCCAGGTGTCAGGCCAAGGCCGAAGATCCCCGGGGTTTTACTGGGCAGGTAGGCCCAGTAGTTGGTCATGGTTACCGGATCAAGCAGTGGGCCTTCGCCTGGAACTGCATTGAAGTCTGCGAGAACGATGTTCCCGAGCTTGATCCCCCACCGCGCATACTCCCCACTGGCAACTTCCGTGTTACCGTAGGTCCCGATGCCGTCACCAGTTGTGCTGGCCAGAACGGCACCGTTTGCAGTTGACCCGATCCATGTTGCCTTCACCCCACGCACACAACCAGCCGGGAAGGCTGGTGTGACGAGCGGAAGTGCGAGCGGGTCGGGCGCGGCGGTTGTCACAACAATCAGCTTGACGCGTGCCTCAGCCGTTGCGGGCTGAAGCATGCTCACTGCGATTGCAGCGAGCAGAAGCAGAACCTGCTTCATGGTAGATGTTCCTTCAAGCAAGAACAAAGTCGCCGCCTGTGTGTTCGATGAACACAAAATTCAGGCAGCAACTCAACGAATGACGAGACATTTGTCCGGACTGTGTTTCCACAGCTCCCAATGTCTCGATAGTCCCACATTCAAAAAACAATGAAAATGAGCGCAAAATACCCCTCACCCTAGCATATCGGGGGATTTTAGCAAGAAAATCGTAGGTGGTTGATTTACCAGCGGATAATAGTTGCGCCCCAGGTGAGACCCGCGCCGAGCGCCGGACAGGCGAGGATGTGCCCCGGCTTGATCCGCCCGTCGCGCACGCCCTCGTGGAGCGCCAGCGGGATGGAGGCGGCGGAGGTGTTGGCATGTTTGGCGACGGTGGAAATGACCCGCTCCTCGCCGATTTCGAGCTTCTGGGCAACGGCGGCGAGGATGCGCTGGTTGGCCTGGTGCGGCACCAGCCAGTCGATCGCCGAAAGCGGCAGGTCAAGCGATGCCATGGCACGGACGACCGCGTCGGGCATTTTGGCGCTGGCGTGGCGGAAGATTTCTTTCCCGGCCATGGTGAGGACGCCGGCAGTCTGGGTGGCGGAAACGCCGCCGGTGGTGTTTAATTGATGGGTGAAAGCGCCGTCGGTGTAAATCTGGCTGGCGAGGATGCCGTGCTCGCCCTCCGATGCCTCCAGCAATAACGCCGCCGCGCCGTCGCCGAACAGCACGCAGGTGGCGCGGTCGTTCCAGTCCATGATCCGCGAATAGGTTTCGGCACCGATTACCAGCACGCGTGTTGCCGCGCCGCTGCCGATAAAACTGTTCGCAATCGTCATCGCATAGACGAAGCCGCTGCATGCGGCATTCACATCGAATGCGGCGGCGTTCTTCGCGCCGATCATGTGCTGCACTTTGGTGGCGGTTGCGGGCATGGTGTCGTCAGGCGTGGTGGTGGCGACGATCACCAGGTCGATGCTCATCGCGTCGACACCGGCATGGTTGATTGCTTCCTGCGCCGCACTCGCCGCCAGCGTCGAGGTGAACTCGCCTTCGCCCGCAATATGGCGCTGTTCGATGCCGGTGCGGGTCGCGATCCATTCGTGGCTGGTTTCGAGTTTCGGGTCGAGGTCGTTATTGTGGACGATGCGTGCAGGCATTTTCGCACCGATGCCGATGATGCGGGCGCGGGGCATTAATTCGCCTCGCCTTCCACCGCGTCGAGCGAGAGCGAGCTTTGCGCCGCCAGCGTAATTTCCTGGGTGATGCGGGTGTTGATGTGGTGCGCGACCAGCTCGACCGCCACCGAAATCGCGTTGCAGAAGCTATATGCGTCGGCGCCGCCATGGCTTTTCACGCAGATGCCGTTTAAGCCCAGGAACATCGCGCCGTTGCGCTTCCGGTCATCGAGCTTGTCCTTCACCGATTTCATCGCGCCCATGGCGAGGAAGCCGGCGACTTTCGCGACTGGCGAGCTCATGAAGGCATCCTTCAGGTAGGTGCGGATGAGGCGTGCTACGCCTTCGGCGGTTTTCAGCGCGATGTTGCCGGTAAAGCCGTCCGACACCACGACGTCGGCCTTGCCCATGGTGATGTCGTTGCCTTCGACGAAGCCGCAGAAATTCAAATTGAGCGGCGAGGCTTTGAGCAGGGCGGCGGCTTCCTTGATTTCGCCGCGGCCTTTCAGTTCTTCGGCGCCGATATTGAGCAGCCCGATGCGCGGACGGCTTAACCCCAAAACAGCGCGGGCGAACGCGTCACCCATGATGGCGAATTTGTATAAATCCTGCGCGTCGGATTCGACGTTGGCGCCAAGGTCGAGCATCACGCATTCACCGCGGAGTGTCGGGAAGAGCGCGGCAATCGCCGGGCGCGATACGCCGGGCAGGGTGCGGAGAATCAACTTGCTCATTGCCATCAGCGCGCCGGTATTGCCCGCCGAAACCACCGCGCAGGCCTGGCCTTTTTCCACCGCCTCAATCGCCAGCCACATGCTTGATTGCCGACCCTTACGCACGGCTTGTGACGGCTTGTCATCGGCGGCGATGGCATGCTCGGTGTGGATAATGACGCTGGCGCGCTTCAGGCGAGGTAGGCGTGTGACGATCGGGTCGATGAACGTGCGATTGCCGAACAGCAGGAACTTGATGCCCGGATGGCGGATCAGCGCCTGTTCCGCACCTTCCAGCACTGATAGCGGCGCGTGGTCACCGCCCATCGCGTCAAGCGCAATCGGTTGCTGCAGCTTGCCAGTGGGCATGGGATTACCTTCTATAGTGATTCAATCGCGCAGGCGCGACTGAAAGAGTTACGCTGGCTGCGCCGCGCAAAATCGTTTCTCTCGGAAGCGATTTTGAAAATATTCCCGTGTGAAAGAGACACGAAAATATTTTAGCGGTTTACTTTGCTTTTCGTCACCTGACGGCCGTTGTAGTAGCCATCGGCCGATACGTGGTGCGGGCGTTTCAGCTCGCCGGTGGTTTTATCTTCCACGACGATGACTTTTGACAATGCGTCGTGCGAGCGGCGCATGTTGCGGCGTGAAGGGGACGTTTTTCTTTTCGGTACAGCCATGGTCGTGATTCCTTATTCGTGATCCAAAATTTCAGCGAAGGCGCCTTATACAGAATAATTGCCTGTCTGTGAAGGGATTTTTCACAGTCGCGGCCGGTGGTCGCCCAAGCGGTTCAAACATCTCAGCAAAATAAATGATATACTAATATAATACAGGTGTTTATAATGGTGCAGAGAAAGGATTTCCCTGATGCGTCGCCTGTTTGTCTGGTTCGCGGTTATTTTCCTGAGTGTGTCCGCCAGTGCTGCGACGCTGGGCGAAAAGCAGCGTATTGTGGTGCTGCTGGATGTGTTTGAAACCACGCCGGGGCTGGTTTTCATCGCTGGCGGGGTTGAACATAACGGGGCGTGGGCGAAGAAACACCTGGAATATAAGTATGAAACGGCGATTCCTGCCGTTTCCACGGCGCGCGAATTTATCTATGCCGTTGCCAGTAGTGATGATTTCAATGCCCGCTACACGCTGCGGTTTTCGAACGGCAGGCTGAAGGATTGCGGCGAGTGGCTCGAAGAAAAACTGCAGGAAATGGATGCCGCTGCGGCTACGCAGCCGTTGCCGGAGGGGTATGTTCTGCCCGAACCGCCGCCGCCTACCGACCAAAAGGATGCCTGGCCGTTGCCTGATCCTGAGTATTAGCGTGTCAACTGACCATAGGGAGTGACATCTTGGTGTGGAGGTGTGAACGGAACTGGATAAAAACCATTCTCTATTGGGCGTAGTGCGGAGTAAATAGGCGAATTCAATAAATTACAAAAAATATGCACTTCGCCCCTTCCGGGACAGCAATTTCCATGCATCATGTATGATAAGGGCAGTTTTAGCTGCCGTCATTCTCAATGGCAGGAAAGTATGACACTCGCATCAGTACAGCACACAAACACCATAAGCCCCATCATTTGCAAGATGGGTGTAATGAACCAGCAGCTTATCCATCGTAGCCTTAATCTCGGGCTGGTGGCGGAGGCAAAGCAGCTGCAGCGCATTGATCGGCATCTGACATGGCTACTGCATAAATCCGCCAGCTTTGATTTTGTAGCTGAGGTAGCGCAAGGCAGGACGCTGCTTGTTGGTGAGGGCAATCTGAGCTTTACCCTCAACCTTGCTGGAATGTCAGGTGTTATACCCAATAGGCTGATTGCCACCACATTTGAAAACAAAGAAGAACTATCTTCCGATGCTATCGCCAATGCCGAAGCATTACGCCGCAAGGGTATAACGGTGCTACATGGCATTGACGCATCCAACCTTGCATCCGTATTTGGGTCATGGCGGTTTGATGCTATCGTGTTTCAATTCCCTCATGCTGGCAGCAGAGAGGAAGTAGAGGGTCGCAACCCAAATTTCATACTCGTGCGCGATTTTCTGATCAGCGCGGCAACGCAGTTGCAACGAGGTGGAAAAGTCCTGATTTCAGCGGTTGATAGCCCGCATTATCGTGGCGCGTTTCAGTTTGATGAGGCCGCAGATATTGCAGGATTCTCCCCACCTGAATCCTATCCGTTTGATCCATCGGCATTTCCAGAGTATGAACATACAATGACGCATCAAAGCGGCAGCGCGATTGATCATCATGACGAATTCAGCACATGGGTATTCAGGAAACAGGTATGACATCGGGCATAAGACAACCATCGTTATTTGAAGAAGCAACATCTGTTGCCCCAGCGATTGCTGGCCTGTCTTATATTCCCAATTTCATTGACGAATCTACGGAAGCGGCACTGCTGGAGATCATCGACAGCCAGCCGTGGATGCATGACCTCAAACGCCGCGTCCAGCATTATGGCTGGCGTTACGATTATAAGGCGCGAAGCGTCTCAAATGATCTGCGGATAGGCGCACTACCTGACTGGCTACAATCCTATGCAGTGCGTTTACAGCAAGGGGGTTTGTTTGCCGAAATACCCGATCAGGTTATCGTTAATGAATACCAGTCTGGGCAGGGTATATCAGCACATATTGACTGTGTACCCTGTTTTTCCGATACCATCGCCAGCCTGAGCCTTGGGTCGCCCTGCGTTATTGATTTCACCCACAGTAAAATAGGCAAAAAATCATCGCTGCTACTGGAGCCGCGCAGTCTTCTGGTGCTCAGTGGCGATTCACGTTACGTCTGGCAACACGCCATCGCTGGGCGTAAAACAGATCACCATAACGGCCAAATTATCCAGCGCACACGCCGCGTCTCGCTGACGTTTAGGAAGGTGATTGTGGCTTAACATAAGTCACTTTCCAGCTTGTTCTTATATTTTTCCCATTCTGGGAAAACGCGTGCCAGTAAATTCCAGAATTCTTTGCCATGATTAGCGTGGATCAGATGGCATAGCTCATGGGTTATAACATAGTCGATGCACTGGGTGGATGCATGAATAAGACGCCAATTCAGGACTAAATTGCCAGCCGCAGTCATCGAGCCCCAGCGCGACTCTAGGGAGCGGACGATCATGCCTTTAGGTGTCACAAGCGCAGAATCAGGAAAGCGTTCTAACGCCACTTTAAGACGTGACTTAAAACGTTCTTTGGCACGAAGAACAAACCATGCTTCCAATAGCTCTTGCGTATGTTTGGCTCTTTTGGGGTAGTGTGTTTTTACAACGATAAACCCACCTGACAGTGATACCCCAGACTGTATGCTTGGCACTACCTTTAGGCGATATTGGCGGCCAAGATAACGATGGGTTTCACCTGGCTCAAATTTGCGCTCAGATTTCTTTGGATGGAACTGCCTAAAAAAACAGACTTGCCGAGTAATCCATCTGGCGCGTTTTCGCACTTTTGCATAGATTTTCTCTAAATCCACATTGGGTGGTGCCACAACTTCTACGGACATGTCGGGATGGACATGAATTGCGAGCGTCACACGATCCTTGCGCTGCAAAGAGAAACATAATTCCTTGCTGCCGTAAGGGATGGTATGAAGCGCAGTTTCCTTCATCCTGAGAACCTCGCCCGTGCTATTGCCATCAACGATTCCAGCACCTTATCCAGTTCGTCGGGTGTTAGGGAAACAGCCATCTCTGGCCCGACTATATCAAAGAAATAATCGTCCAGCGTATTCTGAATTTTCTTCATGGCATCGGGGTTCTGCCAGATATTCACGATCAGGTGTTTTTTGATAATAGATAATGCTGCAAGTGAAATCTCTGCGGCAGTAGCCTCCGCCGATGTACCTTCTGGCAGGTATAATTTTATCGTCGGCAGTAGCGCACCGTAAAAGGCTTGTGCATCAAGATTATCTTGAATCTTTGTTGGGATATTTTCTGCGCGTTTGCCAGAGGCGACATCCTTGGCAATCTCGGATACGCGTTTCAGATAGTCCTTCTCGGAAATGCGCTTGCTGCGATATTCCCGAATTGCTTCCTCCAGCATTTGCGAAAAAGCCTTGTAAAGCGTGGGGTCTTCTTCCATGCGCTCTGTGATGGTTTTTTTCGTCGCGGATGCGATGCGGTCTGCCTTGGATGCTGCGGTTACGCCCTGTTCCGCAATTACTGCCTCAAGCGCAGAAGGGTCATTGATATTCACCTCCGTTACAATGATCTGCGCGGGCGTGGCAATGATGTGGTCATCCAGCAATTTCTGTATTTTTGGCTCATATTCCTTAATATCAACCACTTCCTGATAACGGATTTGCACTGAGCGTTTCAAGTTGGTGAAACGCTTCCAATCCGCTTTGAATGCATCCAATTCTTTTGTCGAAAAGACATCATACGTTTTTTCCGATGAAAGAGCGGTATGCAGGCATTTGGAAAATTCGCGCAGAGCGGCGTAGAATTCATCGCGAATAGCATCGTCTGCCAGATATTGTTCAAGCTGTTCGTGATCCAGCTTATTGGTGACGCTGGCAAAAATGCCCCATACATTTTGATGTAACACGGGCAATTTACGCAGTTCTTCGCGTATATCATGCACAGAGCCAGCTAAATCTTCCTCGGCGTATCCATCAAACGAACTGTAGTTGGTTAATGCTTTGTCCAACTCGCCCAGCAAGCCTTCGTAATCAACTATATAGCCAAATTGTTTTGGCTGGTCGTTCTCCTCAAACAGGCGGTTTACGCGCGCAATTGCCTGCAGGAGATTATGTTCTTTCAGCTGCTTGCATACATAGAGAATCGTGTTGCGCGGTGCATCGAAGCCCGTCAGCAACTTAGATACGACAATCAAAATCTCAGGGTCACCTGAACCCTTGAACGATTCAATGATCTGGCGGTTATATTCTTCCTCCGTTCCATATTTCTTCATCATGTCTGCCCAAAAGGTCTTAACGCGATCTTTGGAGGTGCGATCCACTTCTTCATTGCCTTCGCGGTCATCTGGCCCAGAAATAACAACCTCAGAACTAACATGGCCAATATCATCCAGTATGTCCTTGAAACGTATGGCGGCGGATTTAGAAGGAGCAACCAATTGCGCTTTACGCCCCGTTCCCTGCCAGGATTGACGATAGTGTTCAGAAATATCGATAGCCTTGGCATAGATAGCCTGCTCGGTTTTAGCGAGCATAGACATACGGCTAAATTTTGATTTCAGGTCGGCTTTCTGCTCGTCTGTTAAGCCCTTGGCAACACGATCAAACCATTCGTCAATCACCTGACCGCTGAGTTTTTGCTCAATGTAACGCCCCTCATAGAGCAGCGGAACGACAGCACCATCGCGTACCGCATCGTCGATGGTGTATTTGTGAATCAGCCCGCCAAAGGTATCGAGCGTGCTTTTCTCATTCTTGAGCAATGGCGTGCCTGTGAACCCAATGTAGCATGCTTTAGGCAGAATACGGCGCATTTTGGCAGCAAACGAGCCATATTGTGTACGATGGCTTTCATCAATCAACACGAAGATATTGCTGTCATCATCCTTGAAATCGCGGGTACGGGTAGCGGTATCAAATTTGTTGATGATGGTCGTGATCAGCGGTTTCTTCTGCTGAATCAATTCGATCAACTGTGTGCCAGAAGCCGCACGTAGCGGCTCAAGCTGGCAAGATTTGAATGTATCTTTAATTTGTTTATCCAAATCATCGCGGTCGGTGGCAATGATGATGCGTGCATTGGTAATATCAGGGTCTTGCGCCAGAGCCTTCCCAAGCATCACCATGGTAAGAGATTTACCCGAACCCTGTGTGTGCCAGATCACGCCACCGCGCCTACGGCCTTCATGGTCGAATTGTTTGAGGCGGCGCAGAGTTTCACGCACCCCAAAGAACTGCTGATAGCGTCCGAGCTTCTTCACTCCACCATCAAACACGCAGAAATTGCGGATCAATTCGAGCAGACGTTCTGGGCGGCATAAGGCGTATAATACCCGATCCTGCTCGGTAACAGCCCGCATGCCTTCTGTTTGCATCTGATCAAAGAACCTACGGGCGGGAGCAAAATCACCAGAAAATAGCGCAGTTTTTGCGGTGTCACCAAGCGGACGATTGACGAGAGCATGAATGGTTTCATCCTTATCCTGCTCATCTTTCCAATTCTGCCAGTATTTTTTGGATGTCCCTACAGTGCCATAACGCACCTCGTTTTTATTGGTGGCGAGTAGCAGTTGGGCATAATGGAATAGGTGCGGAATTTCATCCGCACCCTGATTGCGTATATGCTGAGAAATAGCTTGGGTGATAGATTCCGTGGGGGATTTATTTTCAATCACGACCAGTGGTATGCCGTTAACAAAAAGCACAATGTCACAACGGCGCGTGAGGGCAGAACCAGTACGCTCTACAGTGACTTCCACCGTTGCATGATAGGCATTATTCTCTGGTGTGTTCCAATCGATATAGCGCAGGGAATAGCTCTTACGGTCGCCATCGATGGTTTTTTCAATGGTGGTGCCAAGAATGAGCGAGTCATAAATATCCTGATTGGTACGCACCAGTCCGCGCTGCTCAATAGGCGATGGCTTTAGGCGGCGGATAGCTTCTTCCGCATCGCCCGCGCTGAAAGAATGCTCTTCACCACGAGAAGTGAAGCGGTTAATCCGCAATATTTGCTCTGCCAGCACATCCTCCAGCAACACGCGGTGTAGCTTCCCGCGTTTTTTCTCCGCCTCAGCCTGTGACAACGGCGTATAGCCAAACGCAATCAACGCTTGCATGGCAGGCACTTGAGAAACGTATTTTTCAGTGGTGTGGAATGTGGTCATGCTGCTTTCTTTCGTGGTTTTTTCTTGCCCTGTTTTTTGGGTGACGTATTGTTCACAAAACAAAATACGGGCTTAACATTCATTAGATGTAATGCCTTAATGCTGCGCATCAGGCTAATGCGAGAGAACAACGGCAAGTTAGTAGATTTTTTGCCTTTTTCTTTACGGCTAATAATCGCATAGACAACCTTGTATGCATCGTCTCCAACTGGAGAGAGATATGCCGCCTCGTTGTTGCTGCCCATTTTTTCTTTGAGCAACGCCTGAAATTTCTCTTTAGCCAAGGGTTCGGATTTTATAATCTCTATGGAGTTAACACCCTGATTGAATAGATGACTTAGACTTGCTGAAAGCGTTGAAACCTTAACGTGATACAGCACGGCTTTACCATCTGTTACGGTATAAAGATCACAAGGCTCTATTTGTGTTTGGCCAGCGGGGCTGGTGTTTTCTGTGTCTAGGCAAATAATGGCATTATTCGACTCCCCGACCGCAATATTATAAGCCCCCTCCGTTGCATGATTATAATCGGGCAGGCTTTGATCTTCGTAATATCCATCTAAAGTGTCATGCAGCTTGGTAATGTAATCATTCTCAACCTTATACCAGCTACCATCACAAAGGTGATAACACTCCGTGGTATCATCCAGCTGCGTATCAAATACGAGGCATTTAAAAATGCGGTATTCATCTTTAACGATGCCATTATCATCCGTCATTGCCAGCTTATGTTGACGTAGCGTTTCTATAGTAACATCAGTTAATGCGACACTAGCACTCTCCAGCTGGGTGTAATAATTGCCCAGATACACATCGCCATATAAGTACCGCTCACCGCACCCTATGAAGCATGAGTAAACTTTTTCTTCATAGTTAATAATGTCGGGAACGGTAAGTGCAACGCTCTCATCGTTAGCGTTGGCGCGGAATGCCGCCAGTAATTTCTCGTTTAGTTTGTTAATAAGTTCCGGGTCTTTCACCGGCTCAATGTTGCGAATACCGGGAAAGGTAGTTTCGTATTCATTGCTCTCATACAGCGCGAATAGTTTTTTACAAATGTCGGGAAGATCAGCCGCCGCCGCGCTGGAGCTTATGCGCAGGTTGCTGGAACCGGTGACCTGCTTGAATAAATCCTCATATTCTTTCTTCACTGTTCCCGTGAGTTTTTTCAGGATGTTGCTGTCCCGGTCGAAGTCAAAATAAGTGAGATCAGAGGGTATGGATGGCTGAGTTGTTTTCCTTCGCGCCTCGCTGGGTTCAAGCACATCGGTGCTTTTTACTTTTTTAGGGTCGGCGCAATTAAGCGTTACACGCAGACCAAAATCATACTCATAACTTTCTTCCTTCAGGTTGTGATACACATGGCCGAAAGAAAGAGCGAAGCATCGTGTGCCCACATTCAAAAATACCAACGCGCCTTTAGACACTTGTGGCAACTGCTTCGAAATACCAAAATACCCACGCCACCATGGCTGCGATGGCATATTATCAAGTACAAACAGCGTCGCGCCCTGTGGCAAATTACTGGCTTGTGCCGCACCATCAAGATGGTGATCCTCTTTCAATGCATTCGTTGCATTAAAATCTGGCTTCAGCAAATAGATGGAAAGCGGACGGGATTTACTCATGCCGCCTCCTTATCCACCTGCACCCGCCATTCGCCGGTGAGTAGCTTTTGCATCAGGCCGCGTTTTTGGGATTTATAGGTGGCGAGTAATTTTAGGGTGACATTGATGTCTTCTTCCGCTTTGCAGAGAAGATCACCAATGAATTTTTGGGTTTTTAGATCAGGGAGCCAGACTTTCTGCTCTAGAAAATCTTTCTTGTTAAGCACACGGTTGCGCCCTGCGCCACCCGGTGAAATAATCCCCATTAGCTCGGTAAAGCGGCGTGTTTGTATGATGTAGCGAACAAAGTCGGGATATGCTTTTTTCAGATCAATTTCATAAGTAGGAAAACGGTGTGACACCAGGCAATGCTCATCTTCTGGTTTTACAATGGCAACCGCACCTTCCCACGCAAAGGTGATATTGACGATCAGATCATTGGCTTTGACTTGATATAGCGTGTCCATCTCCACCCTGTTGAAATCTTCCACAAAACGTTGGAATGTGCCCTTGCAGTGGCTTCGCAACCCTAGAGAGCTGTACGGCTCTAATGGCTTCGGTACAGCACGCGCAACGTTGGTAACAAAGTGTTTTAGTGGCGTGTTCGGCGTTTGATTAGAGATGGTATGTGCAATAAGCGAAGTTCTTACTTTTCGCTTCAATTCCAGTGCTTTTTCTAGCTTCTCAATTGCCTCGTCCCAGGTGCGGAGGATGGTCGCAATTTTGCGTTGCTCAGTAAGATCAACAGGAATTGTTACCTCAAGATTATGAACGTCATCATTGTTTATTGCGGGATAATTTGACCCAACAACTAATTCATCTATTTGACGATATATTAAATCTGAAAGAATGTATTGATTTAGGTATTCAGATGTCTGCTCATTTTTGCATCTTAGGACGGCAAACCCAGTTGAGCAGACAAGGTCAGGAATATCTACTTCAACTCTTGCAAAACCTCTTAAATTTGGTCGAACAGTCGACATGATGATGTCGCCATTTTTCACAATACGGCGTGCGCGTGGTGAAGCGTCCTTGAAGATAATTTTATCTTTTGGGTAGGCAATATTCCCTTCATCGACCATTGAAAGGTCAATGTAATTAAATGCATAGTCTTCGGGCGTGCGCGTTCCAAGGCTCTCAGGATTTATTTGAGCTAGATCGCCAACCGTTAATGTTTCCCACCCACTACGCATCTTTCTTCTTCCTCGTCTTTTTCACCGCCACAGTTTTTCTCTCGGCGGCTTTGGGGGCGACGATGGCTTTTATTTCCTTGTCAAAATCCGACACGAATATCTGGTCTTGGATGATGCGGTATTTATCAAACTCACTCTCGGCGTGTGATTTTGCAATGTCCGCGCTGATTTTTCCTGCGTTCGGCAAAATTTCCCGCTCATCAAATTCCAGAAATTGATCCAGCCGTTTCGACCAATCTTCCATCGTCATCGGGATTTTTCGTTTGGCGCGATCTTCCGCAAGGTCAAGATAGGCGTTGACGATGCGCCCCAACGACTCCAATTCCTCCGGCTTCAGATAATTCTTGGCAATGGAAACATCGGGCTTAACAATTTTACCCGAAGGCGCAGCCTCCCAGCTGGTCAGCCCCATGTGTGGCTTGGTGCTGTCGGCGCGTTTCTTAATCAACTCGGCAGCGGTGTGACCGTGAATGGCGTAGTGCAGCTTGTTTTGCACCTTGGCAAAGAAGGTGCGCGTGGTGGGCGCATTCTGGTTGTAATCCACGCTGGTGGCATAAATATCGGTGATCTTCTGGTAAAAACGCCGCTCGCTAAGGCGGATTTCGCGGATTTCCGAGAGCAAGCGTTCGAAATAATCTTCACCCAGAAACGCACCATTTTCCAACCGCTTTTTATCCAGCACATAGCCTTTAACGGCAAATTCCCGCAGCACCTGCGTCGCCCATTGGCGGAATTGCGTGGCACGCACCGAATTCACCCGATAACCAACGGAGATGATGGCATCCAGATTATAGAAATTAGTGTCGTAATTTTTACCATCGGCGGCAGTTGTCCGGAAATTCCGGACAACTGATTTCTCCTCTAATTCATGGCTAGAAAAGATATTTTTCAGATGCTCGCTAACCGTGCGCTTATCAACATCAAATAACTCCGCCATGAGTTTCTGGGTCAGCCAAATGCTTTCATCCTCATAACGCACCTCAATGCCGCCTTTGCCCACCTGATTCGTGAAAATCAAGAATTCAGCGGTGCTATTGCGGATGGTCAGATTTTTTGAAGGAGGTTTTTCGCTCATATGGCAATCCCCAATTCTTTCAGATATCCATCCATCTTGGTGCGAACATCAGTGAGTTCGCCTTCGATTTTCTTAATTTCCTTCTGCAGTGCGGCGATGTCGATTTCTTCCTCTGCCTCGAACGTATCCACATAACGCGGGATGTTGAGGTTGTATTTATTCTCGCGAATTTCATCGATGTTGGCGCGGTACGCATATTTCTCCACCGTTTTGCGCGCGCGGTAGGTATCGATGATTTTCTGGATGTGTTCATCTTCCAGATGGTTCTGCGCCTTGCCAGCGCGGAATTCTTTGCTGGCATCAATGAAAATCACGTCTTTGCGTTTTTCATTTTCGCCACCTGCCTCGCGTGAGCGGTCGAACACCAGAATGGCAACGGGAATGCCGGTGGAGGTGAATAGGTTGGCTGGCAAGCCAATCACCGCATCGAGCAAGTTTTCATCAATCAGCTTCTGGCGGATTTGCCCTTCGGATGCGCCACGAAACAGCACGCCATGCGGCACGACCACCGCTACGCGACCCGTCAGACGCCTTGCGGTTTCTATCATGTGGGTAATGAACGCGTAATCACCCTTGGTTTTAGGCGGAATACCACGCCAGAAGCGTTTGAAATCATCGGTGCTGGCGTTTTCGTGACCCCATTTATCAAGGCTGAATGGAGGGTTTGCGACAACCACATCAAATTTCATCAGCTTATCGTTTTCAAGCAGTGCAGGGCTGTTGAGCGTGTCGCACCATTCAATGCGCGCGGCATCTTTGGAGTGCAGGAACATGTTCATGCGCGCCAATGCCCAAGTGGCACCGTTCATTTCCTGACCACACAGCGCGTAATTGTCGTTGCCGACTTCCTGCGATGCACACACCAGCAAGGAGCCAGAGCCGCAGGCAGGATCGCAGATCACATCACCTGGTTTGGGTGCCGCCAGTTTTGCCAGCAAGCGCGACACTTGTGTTGGCGTATAGAATTCCCCAGCTTTCTTGCCTGCATCTGATGCAAAGCGCGAGATGAGGTAAATATAACATTCGCCAATAATATCTTCGCTCACGCGGCGGGGGCTTAAATCAAGTTCTGCCTTATTAAAATCCTCCAACAGCATTTTCAGGCGGCGGTTGCGATCCTTGGGTTTGCCAAGGCTGGCTTCGGAGTTAAAGTCAATATTGCGGAACACGCCTTCCAGCTTGGAGCGGTTGGCTTCTTCTATTTTCTCCAACGCCATGTTAATAAGCTCGCCGATGTTCGGCTCCTCGCGCTTTGCATACAGGTCGTAAAAACTTGCTCCTTCTGGCAGAATGAAGCGTTCGCGCTCAAGGCGGCGGCGAATACGCACATCGTCATCACCGAACTGCTTGCGGTATTCCACCACATGGTCTTTCCACACATCCGAGATATATTTGAGGAACAACATCACGAGGATGTAATCTTTGTAATTGGCGGCATCGATCACGCCACGGAACGTATCGCACGCTGCCCATGCCGCATTATTTACCTGCGCCTGTTTTACTTGATCGGTCATTGTACACCTGCCTTTTTCATTGTGTGATTATTAACGAGCAAACTCTCAATGCTCTGATTTATCAAGTGATGCTTTGCTTTGCCCAGGCGCGTGATTAACTCCTGCTCCAGCTTCTGAAGCTGTGCGAGGTCGCCTATTTTCTTTTGGGTTTCCATGTCAGGAAGCGGCACATCAAAGGTTCTTAGATCAGCGATGCCAATTCCTGTGATGATACTTCCTTGTGTGAATTTCGAGAAATGTGCGGATGCCAAATCAGACGTCAGTATCCTGGCAAGAAAGGTAGGCTCAACTATATCGCGATACGGACGCAGTACAATAAGCGGTGCAGAGGCAACATAGTTGCGCCCGTCATCGGGTACTATTACAACGCCAATGCCAGCACCGCGACCACGGAAAACAAGATCGCCTGCACGCAGTACGAATTTAGCGTAAGATGTATCACCATCCGTTTTGGTGGCGGACTCAATGTTGATATGCCCAGCAGGATTAATATCGCCCAACTGCAAAAGAACATACTTTCCTGCTGCGCTAGGGGCTGGTTTGCCCCTCAACGTAAGGCCAGTACTAATATCGCATAGGCTATCAAGATTCATTTTTTGCGCTCTTGTGTTTAATTTAAGAGCATTATATCCGAATCAGAATCTCCCGTCAATATGTATCTTATTCTTGTATCTGTTTTAAGAAGAAAGATTTCTGCATTTTCTGCTCTTGGCGTGTTGCTTATCAACTATTCCATATGCCGCATAAACTCCACCACCTCGGCATCACAGCGGATGTCGGCGGGGGTGATGGGTTGTTTGAGGGCGATGCCTGCAAGGGATTTGCAGCGTGAAAGTGCCACATAAAGCTGGCCAGCGGCAAACGCTCCGCTGCCAAGGTCGATGATCACGCGTTCAAGCGTTTTGCCTTGGCTTTTATGGATGGTGATCGCCCAGGCGAGTGTCAGCGGAAATTGCGTGTAGGTGCCGAGTGTTTTTTCGGCGATCTCGCTTTTTTCTTCACTGAATTCATAGCCGATGGTTTTCCATTTCTCAGGCTCCACCTCATGCACCACGTCGCCCACACTCACCGAAATCATCTCAATGCCAAGCTTCTCTACCAACCCAATTGTGCCGTTCACCCAACGGCCTTCACTGTCATTCTTCACAAACATCACCTGTGCGCCGACCTTCAGAATCAGTTCTTCTGGTGCAGGCAACCTGCCGCCTTTCATGCCAAAATCACCGCTTAAGCTCCCGGCGTAACTTCGTGCTTTTCCTGCAAGCCCGGCGAGCTTGGTGGCATTAATATCTCCGGCTAGTGCGTTGGTGGTGGTGAGCACCAACGTACCGGGCGCAGGACTCGCTTTGGGATTTAAGCGACTGTTGAGTGCCTCCAGTTCGATAGTATCGCACGTGCCTGCGCGGATGGCGTTTAAAATTTGGATGAATGCGCCGTCATTCTGGCGATGGATGGTGTTAAATTGTATCGTCTTGAAATTTGCGCCAGCATACGATCTTGTGCCGAAAAAAAACGGCGTTTGGTAGTATTGCCCGAAAAACTCTTTTTCCTCACGGGTTACGACTGGCGGCAGTTGAAACAAATCGCCAATGACGCACACTTGAACGCCGCCAAACGGTTTATTGTTTTTTCGGGCAAGTTTGAGGCTGTGATCAATACCCTCAAAAATATCGGCGCGCACCATGGAGATTTCATCGATAATGAGTAACTCCAATTCCTTGAGCACCTTGGAGCGGGTGGGTTTTAAGGCCTTCACATCAACAAATGCTGGTTTTAAGCGGAAAAACGAATGAATCGTCTGCGCGCCAACGTTGAGTGCCGCAACGCCCGTGGGCGCCACCACTGCCATTTTCTTCGCCGTATTCTCACGGAAATATTTAAGGAATGTGGATTTTCCTGTGCCCGCTTTCCCCGTCAAGAACACGTTCTGGCGCGTATTTTCCAGCAGTTCAAATGCCTGCTGAAACTCCGTCGTAATGGTCGGCGCGGTTTTACTTTCTGGTTTCGGTGTGATGCATTTTTCCTTGATAGGAGGAGTTGCTATTGCTGGCTCTTCGCGCTCAATCAAACCCTGGCGAATAAATTCAGAGCGAATACCACCCGCGCTGCGGCCACGCTCACGCGCAATATCTTTAATCGCCATATCCTGCATAAACAGGGCTGCTACCGCCTCTTTCTCCTCGAGTGTCCATGGCTTGCCGTGGTTGGCTGGCATGTCCAACTTCTTTGCACGTTCGGGCTGTAATGCTTCAATCTCCGCAAGCAAGGCTGCACGCTCGGCATCCACAGCAGAAAGCCGTGCAGTCAATTCTTCCAGCCGTGTGGGTGCCTCAAGGGTCGCATGTCGTGTTGTCATGTGCGTAAATTATCGCAAGAGCAAGTAATACACCATGATTTTGTGCAGTAGCGAGTGCGAACCAAGGGTGCGAACTGCGAACCCGGATTTTTGGGCTATCGTTAGCAAAATGGCGCGGCTTTGCCCCCCGCATACGCATTATGGCGGGGGAGGACCCGTGCCGCTTTTGGGATGATGGTGAGGCCGCTGCACCCACCCATACAGCGGCCTCAGGCGTAGGAAAGGAGTCACCAGCGCCAACCTGCGCCGACCACCAGCAGCGCAGGTATGTCGTGCATCGTTAGATGATTCTTGGTTTCAGGCGTTCTTCACGCTCACGCTGCTCTTGCTCGTGATCGCGCTCTTGCCGCTGGCGGTCTTCGATGCTGTGTGCCATCGGCCTGATGCGATCCATCAGCGCGCGTGTGGGCGCTAATGCATCCTGCCATGCCAGCGCCACCTCACTGGGGTCAGGATGGGAGGCTTCACCGAGCAGCGGCTGGTTATGTTTGTAGCTGGTGAGGTTCGCATCCGCGTAGCGGGTTCGCAGTGGGGTGTGATCCCATATGGTGTGGAAGGTTCGCGCCACCTGCAGCACGTCCTGCAGCGGAGCGCAAAGATGCTTGAGTTCAGCATCCAACGTATCCATGGCATGCAGCGAGAACTCACGACAGGCGGTGATCAGTTGCGCGTGTGCGTCCACAATCGCATCCTCCTGATCGAGCTTTTTCTGGCGCAGCGATTTTGCGGCTGATTGCAGTTTACGCTGCTCTGCATGCAGTGCCTGCAACTCATCCTGTGTTTTGGATAGCTTGGCGTTGTCGGGTTTACGTTTGAGTAGTGCGTCCGCCTCCATATCGCCCAGCGTATCTTCCAGCGCGGGGATTTCTTGGGTGATGGCGGAGAGTCGCTCGTCAACGCTGCTGATGGCGTAATCAATACGACGGTTTTCATCTATCATATCGCCAGCGTGTTTCATGGCGGTGGTGAGATAATCGGGTAGTGCGGGTTTGGTATAGTCGATGGTCATAAATGCCTCATGAGAAAATGTTGGTAAAAATATGTGTGATGTTTTCATGAGGCGGTGCACGCGCAGAAGATTCATATATGCCTGCCAGTATGTGCTGGCTGGCATATATGTAATATAGGAGCTGAGTGGACAAACTTATTGAGGGTATGTTTACCCCATCATAACCCAAGCCACAGGCGGGTTTGCGGTATGTTTGCCCACGCCCCAAAATAAGTTCGCCCATGGGTAAACTTGTTTGCGTAACATTACAGCAGGTTAGCGGGGGAAAACTTCCAACTATGTTGTATGTTTCACCGTCATGGCTTCGCAGGGGAATCATGTTACACCTCCTGCATCATACTGCCAGCGATGCACCTTATCATCGCCGAGCGTAAAGACCTGACCACTACGCGCGCAGCGATAATGTGTCGGCAGATACTGAACATCGCCGCTCTCGTGATGCATGCCTTCAACGCAGAGATAGCCGTATTTGGAGCGGGTTTTTGGCAGGTCATACTGCGCGGCGTGATCGTTGCTGATCAGGCGGATGTAGCCTTGCGTTTCATATTGGCGGATGAGCGCACGGATGGTTTTACCTGCGCCCAGCCCCATGCGCCCCGCAAGCGTGTCACTCAGTGATTCGGCGTTATACAACCTGCCGCATAGGGCTTCTTCATAAAGAAAGGTGAGGATGTTGTAGCGGCGGCGCGATTGTTCTTCATCGTTGCGTTGCCCCCATTGCTGGCGGATCAGGCGAATGTCATGCTGGTCAAACTGCTGCCACACACCGTCTTTTTTGATGAAGCTGCAGGTGGGCATCGGCGCGCCGTAACGCAGATCAAACCAGCAGGTGATGCCGTGATGGTCATCGTGCTTTGCCTTGCCCATGACGGTGAGTGCTGAGGGATAGGACAGCATGGCACCACCACCCGAAATCGCTGCCATCGGGTCTTCGGTGAGGGTTTTTTCGGTGATTTTATTGGTGTGATGAACCAACACCAATCCTGCCTGCGGGTTGGTGAGTGCGAGCAGTTTTTCCAGCCGCAGCCGAAAGAACGCCACCAGCTCGGCATTCACATCCCCAGCGGCAAGCCCCGCCTGATAGATATTGCGGAACGGGTCGAGCGCGATGATGTCCACCGCATTGCCACAATGTTCATTTACGGCTCTGGCAATCGCCTCAACGCCAGCTTCATCCAGCTGAAAATGAAACCGCGAAGTCATCACCAGATTATCCAGCCCCAGCGTAAACGCCATCGCTTGCGGTGCGGTGATATGGCGGTAACGCTCCTGCAGATAGGGCTGCTCCAGCTCGGCCTGTGCGTAGAAGATGCGTAAGGGACGGCTCACACCAAAACACAGAAAGTTCAATCCCGCCGCCGCATGGCTGAATAGCGACAGCAAAAAGTCACTCTTGCCCACCTTGGGCGGGCCAGCGATCAGCCATAACCCACCCGGTGTCAATATGCGCGGGCTGATAATATCCTCTGGCAATGGCGAGGGATGCTGCAGCGAATGCCGTGCAGAAAAACACTCCACATGATGATGCGTGGGCTGCTTGGGCGCGCCATGTTCAGCGCAGTGTTTTTGCCACAATCGTTCAATCTCCGCCTGCACCCGCGCTTCCGGCCATGGCGGCGACAGGCAGGCGGTATTATAGGCGTGGATTTCTTCTTCGGCCTGCGCCTGTGTAATCTGCCCTTCATGCCAGCGCCTTAGCCAATGACCGATGACACGGCTGATGCCTTCAAACCGCGTCCAATTGTCTACCCCATGTTCACGCACACGGTGCGTCAGCACGTTGTTGATGGTCGGTTTTGTGCTGGGAACAGTGGGTGGTGGATGATCGCGCCACGGCATGGCAAGCGCACGTGACATCAAATCCGCCAAATCATATTCATGGGCAGATTGCTCCCTGATATGCACGATTTTGGCAGTGCCATGTTTGCGGTAAATAGACCCTGCGAGACGAATGGGCTGATGCGCGGAGGAAAAATGTCTGTCACCTCCCGCTTTTTCTGCGAGCATGAGCCGTAGCGAGAGCAACAGACGCAAATGATCCGCTGCCGCAGGTTCTTTGAGCTTCCAATAGAGATGGAGTTTTTTCTGCCCTTGCTCGGTAACGCCGCCAGATTCCACCACCAGCGATGGTGTGCCGATATGCTCGCACAGAAACAGGCGTTTTGCTTCCACATCGCCATCGTCAATATCGACCAGCACGCACTGCATCTGCTGAATATCAGTCGCACCCGCCTTGCCACGCTCTGCCACCGTTCCTGGTATCACGTAACACGCCAGCCCCTTTGCCGAAGCCTGTTCACAGAAACGCAATACTGATATGTGTAGATCATCGTCACATGCGACCCAGCGGAGGTAGGGTTTTGCATTGTCATTGCCCTTTTCTGAAAACGCCCGCAGTGCCACAAATCCGCTGCAGCTAACGAACAGCAGATCGAGATGCGCTGCGAGTTGTTGCGCGTTGATGCTTACTGTTTCGCTGTCAATGGGCGGGGGAAGGTACATGAGCATGGCACCCCCGCATCATGCGGAGATTTCTGGCTGATCGCTGAAGCGATATTCATCCGCCGTGCTACGGCAAATGCGACTACGCTCAAATGATTCCACATCTTGCAGGCGGTATTTTACCCGCCCACCGATTTTAAGGAATGCCGGGCCAACACCCTGCCAGCGCCAGCGTTCCAATGTGCGGTGGGATACGCCCAGCCTGCGTGAGAGATCAATCTGATTGAGATGCCTTGTGTCCGTCATGACTATGTTCCTCCGTCACTGGGTTGCGATGGAGGGCATCCTGACTGCGATCATAATCACGAAAAACTGCCACGATATTACACGATATCAGGACATTTCATGAGGCGATGGCTTGGGGATTCTGGCGTAGTTTTTTGCGGAACAGCCCAACATTATTGGCGATGGTGGCAACGCTTGGAATGCTGCGATCCCTGATCGTCGCTTCCGCCCAGCGGTATAAATGTTCTGCCTCGGCGTTATTGGATTTCATGTCTTTTCCCGTCTCAATGCGCCGCTGCAGTTCCGCCATTATTTTATCCATCACGCTGGGGCGGCCAGCACGCCCAGGTGATGCGGGTGGTGATGCGAGATCACATGCTTGCTCAAACCGCTGTAATTCCTCCCGGCTGATACGCAGATCATCTGGCCGCACCATCAGACCTGATTGCGGCAATTTGAAAAAATCGTCGCTTCCCGCTATGCGAAAACCAAACACCATGCATCCAAGCTGGCTGAATATGCGACGGCAGGTTTCTGGGAAAAGTGCCGCATAGCCACGATACTCCATGAACCACGAACGCACCTGACCTGTCTCTCCATTCATGCGACAAAACTCAACGTCTGTAAATGGCACCCATGCATGCGCTTCCAAATATCCATGAGTGACGTAATATTGCACATCACCCATCGTTACATGCCAACGATCGGCACATTCACCCAACTCAAAAAACAGTTTTTCTGGTAATGGCATAATACGCACGCATGTGTAGTGATGATGCGTATATCATAGCAACAGCGAGTAGTGGCGGCAATGTAAAATCATTATATAACAGCACTTTGCCGATGCGGTAAGAATTACTTCGCGCCGTGAAATCCAAATCGCTGACGCTGCAAATCCCATTCGGAGGGGAATGGATGCATCAGATCGGCGAGCTTGAGACCCCTGGGATGCGTGCCGTTCATAATGGCTTCCCGAATATCCGGCGCCAGAAAATTGAGCCGCATTACACGGGCGGTATAGGACTTATTGAGGTGATGCCGCTCGGCGAATGCCTCTAACGAGCCATACCCCCCATTTTCATACATATTCTGCCACTTCCACGCCCGTGCCAGCGCATGTATCATCACATCGTCAGGTTTTGCCGTATCCGCAATGTTTTGTGGCATGCCTTCGGGGGATAGAATCAGTTTTCTGCCACCGCGCCGCCTAAACCGCACCGGCACGCTGATACATAATCCTTCTGATGGGTGCTTTTTCATGCCGCCACCTCACGCCGTTTGCAGATGCTGCGCGCCAATTCATCCATGCCCTGCATGTTGAGCATAATATCCACCCGATCAGGATAAATAGTGACCTCTTGCGTGAGGCTTTTGATCAGCCGCTCCTGTTCAGCGGGGAAAAGATCATCCCACAATGTGCGGATATTTCCTAGCGCAGCGCGTATCTCATGCTCGGTAATGCGTGGGTCATGCACCACCGCTGCTTCCCATGTCTGCACTATCGCTTCAGGTGATTGTAGCGCGCCCTGCAATTGCTGCAGTACAATCTCCTCAATCTCACCCGCGCTGATGCTACCAACCGGGCATGTCAGACAGGATTTTTTGAGGTGATTGTTTGGCACATAATAGCGATACAGTTTGCCGCGCCGCCTTGTGCTGCTCGGTGTCATGCCGGAGTCACAGCCAGCGCAACGCATCACCCCGCGCAGCGGTGCACCAATCTCGCGGCGGGTCATGTTGGCGCGCGTGCGCGGGCTTTCCTTCATCACCGCATGCACCTTGTCCCATAGGCTTCGCTCAATAATCGCCGCATGCAGACCAGGGTAGAATTGGTCATGGTGGGTGATTTCACCGAGGTAGAGTCGGTTGTTCAGAAGCCGATAGACAAAGCCCTTATCCATCAACCGCCCTTCACGTACACGCTCCGTTTTGCTGGTATAGGTCTTGGTGCGAAACCCGCGCTCGCGTATTTCTGCCACCAGCGTGGTGATTGATTGCAATACCGCAAATCGCTGGAAGATATGGCGGATCATTTCGGCTTCCTCCTCATTCACCACCAGCTTGCGGTCTTTCACATCATAGCCCAGCGGCGGCGTGCCGCCCATCCACATGCCCTTTTTCTTCGACGCCGCAAGTTTATCGCGGATGCGCTCACCCGTAATCTCGCGCTCAAATTGAGCAAAAGAAAGCAGGATATTCAGCGTCAGCTTGCCCATCGGTGTGGTGGTGTTAAAATGCTGCGTCACCGACACGAACGTCACTCCACGTTTTTCGAACGCATCCATCAGCTTCACAAAATCGTACAGCGATCTGGACATGCGGTCGATTTTATAAACGATGATCACGTCCACCAGACCGTTATCAATATCCTTCAGCAATCGCTTGAGTGCCGGGCGTTCAATATTGCCGCCGCTGAACCCGCCATCATCATAGCGGTCAGGCAGTGCCATCCAGCCTTCCGACCGCTGGCTTTGGATATAGGCAGTGCATGCTTCATATTGTGCATCGAGGCTGTTGAATTCCTGCTCCAACCCATCCTCATGGGATTTTCGTGTGTAAATCGCGCATCGTATTTTACGTTTGATATGTGCCATATGCTCCTCCTTACGAATGTTTGAGACCAAAAAATAGCGGACCCGACCACTGCGTACCCGTGATGCTGCGTGCGATGGCAGATAAACTCTTGTAACGCTTGCCGCGATATTCAAACCCGTGCGCCAGCACCATGACGTGATGTTCTTCCCCGCAATATTCGCGCATCAGGCGCGTGCCGGTGATGGGGCGATCCATGATACGTTTCGGCTTTACGTTGCAACGTTGATCCATCCGCTGGCGGGCATACAGCTCCAGCCGTTTTTCCAGCTTCCGCGAATCCACGCCATACGCCAGTTCCTGAATGCGGTATGCCAGCCGCTTGATATAATTGGATCGGTTGAAGGGCGGTGGCGGTTTTTGGTAGAGGCGTTTCCAGAGGGCTTTCATCTCTGTTGCCTCCATCTCCGGCAGTGCTGCAAGTTGTGCTAAAAGGCTCGTATCCATGGCGGTTTTCCTCGATTGAGAAGTTTCGTCATGAATGCGTGGGTAGCCGCTTGAATCCACTCTTTTACTGAGCGAATCTGCAGAATAATCAGTTGCCATGTGAGAAAAACGATGCATGGCACAAGCCTACGCAAAGGCGCGCGCCGTCACAATCTGCCATGATTGCGCGGAGTTTCTTTCTTCTCCGCAACAGGCGCGCATTATCGCCACCGCATCCGAATTGCTGAAAAGTACGCGCCTAGCAGCGCAGGAAAATCGACAACCTTAAAGTGTGTATCGCCCAGCGCAAGTACACACAAAACAGAGAATAATCGCTCTCTCATCGCAGCGTTTCGCAACCGTGAGCAAACCACCAGCCGCAGTAAAGTACACGGAAAATACCCCAAACCTCTACACAGGCTGGGCACTCCGCAACCACCTGTAATCGATTGAGAAATACCACCTGTAAAGGTCTGGCGGAGGGGATGGGATTCGAACCCACGGTACGTTGCCGTACACACGCTTTCCAAGCGGGCGCCTTAAACCACTCGGCCACCCCTCCGTATTACATTCCACACACCTCACAGCGAGTGGTTTATTCCTCATGCGCCGGATGGCTGGCACTCGGCAGCTCCTCCGTAGGGCATGAGACATGCCAGCGTGGCCAAGGCTTGTCAATATTTAACGGAGTGCCGTGCTGGCTATGCCGTAAAGCGCCTCTGCGCGCTCTCGGAAGGCGTCGATCATTTTTTCGGTGGCTTTGGTAAAAAAACCGCCCATCATATGCTCCAGAAGCCGCGATCGGAACTTGAAATCAAGTGCGAACTCGACCCGTGTCCCGCCATTCTCCGGGGTAAAATGCCACCGGTTGGTGAGGTATTCAAACGGGCCTTTCACCATCACCACGTCGATGGCGGAGTGGGGCGTGAGGGTCACTTGCGAGACGTAGGATTCGTGCAGTCCCTTATAATGGATCACCAGTTCGCCGAGGAAGGTGGTGTCGGTGCGTTCGCTCACCCGCGCCGCCTTGCACCAGGGCAGGAATTCCGGGTAACGCGCTACATCGGCCACCAGCGCAAATAGCTGTTCGGGCGTGTAGGGTAGAATCTGGGTTTCGGTGTGGCTGGGCATCCGGCCATAAAAAACCAAAAATCCGGTGATGTAAACATCATCATGGATTCACGATCAACTGCCTCGACTCGTCTGTGGGTTGATTGTAAATTTATGGCGTTCCGCCCAGATCACTCGGGATGTTAGAAAATCAATGCAGGCCGCCTGCCGTTCGAGGTCAAGGGGGTAGGCAAATCTTGCCACCGCTTGCCCCAGCTCTTCGTTCATGGTTTTTCGGGGGCGTCTGGAGATCACCCCTGCCTCCAGTTCTGGTTTGCTGGCGGACATATCGTTACATGCACTTTGAAGCATTTTCGCGTCACATCCGGTCTTGGCGGCTATTTCCTGCGCCAATTCCTTATTATCACGAAGGCCGTGCGCCTGACGGAGTGCATCCAAGAAGTCATAAACCTGTCGCGCCCGCCCCATCTTGTCGCCCAATCTCTGGTCTGCTGCAGGAATGGCGGCGTTCAGCGTGCTGTCGGCAGATTCGGGATCGATGCCAAGCGCCAGCTGCCGGAAAATGGTAATGGTATCTGTGCAACCCAATTTCTTGGCGGCATTATCCAGTGCTTCCTTGAGAGGTTTTGAGCCGGATTTATCAACGTAAATGGTTTGGTAACTGCCTGGTGTCATTCCAAGCGCCGCTGCGTGATCCGCCTGGTTGATCCGTCGTTCAAACTGGGAGAAACGTAGCACATCCTCAGCAGAAAACCCTCGTTGCTTGGCAAGCATCATCAAGGCATCACCAGAGATGCGTCGTTCAGGCCATGGTATGCCCATTAAGTAATTAGCGACCTCATCATGGTGATCCGGATTTATGCAAAGTGCTCCCACGAGCTTCTCGACGCGGTTGCCGATGGCGAGGCTGTTGGCTAGCGGCGCACGATGTTCAGCCAAACAATGCTCGAAGGCTTGATGGTCAATACAGGTGCTGCCATCGGCATACTGCGTTGCTTTGTGCAGCCCGAAGGGCTGATTCTTTGCTTCGGCAATCATCGTCGGCGCGTTCTCCAGAAGCGCATAAAACAGCGTATTGGCGATAGTCTGTGCGCGCTCCCGATCGTAGGGTTTCATGGTCGAGAACCCGGTACGCGCAGTAATGATGGCAGCTTCCTGCAGCAGTATTTTGTCTTGAATTCTCCGCAGCTCATCTTTTTGCCCAGCTTGCACTTCAGGCGGTAGTGCCGTATCGGTGGTTGCGGGATGGCTTTGCTCCCATGTAGCTGGAGGTGCGATTGTACCGGTTTCCACGGTACTGGCTGGCGGTTCTACTACTTCTGGAAGGGAGGGAAACTTGCGACCGTATGCGATATCGCACGCGACAAGCACATGCTGTATCTCAATATCGGAATCGACGTCGGGATCGGTCAGGTCGAACGTCGCATTCCATTGCTGCCGAAAACCTTCAAAATTAGTTCCATTAGTGATCATTTTAAACAATTCTCTGACAGGATTGTTCTCGAAATCAGGGATGCCAGAGATGGCGGCAATCAATAATTCCTGCCGTCGCTGACCGGGGTTCTCTGTTATGCTCACTACGCTTCCCGTGCTTTTTTCATTTCGGCGAAATCGTCACCGGCGTGGTAGGAGCTGCGGGTCAGCGGCGAACTCGCCACCATCAGGAAACCCTTGGCGCGCGCCTGTCTGCCCAGCAGGGCGAACTCGTCGGGTGTCACGAAACGGTCAACGATGGCGTGGTTCGGCGTCGGTTGCAGATACTGGCCGATGGTCATGAAATCCACTTCCGCCGCCCGTAAATCGTCCATCACTTGCAGCACCTCGTCATATTCCTCGCCGAGGCCGACCATGATGCCGGATTTAGTGAAAATCGTCGGGTCGATTTCTTTCACGGTTTTGAGCAGGTGCAGCGAGTTGAAATAACGCGCGCCGGGGCGGATGGATTTATACAGCCTCGGCACGGTTTCGATATTGTGGTTATACACATCGGGTTTGGCTTCCGCCACGATGCGGATGGACTCCTCTTTACGGAGAAAATCCGGGGTCAGAACCTCGATGGTGGTGCCAGGCGAGGTCTGGCGAATCGCAAGAATGCATTCGGCGAAATGTCTGGCGCCGCCATCACCCAGATCGTCGCGATCGACCGACGTAATCACCACATGTTTGAGTGCAAGCTTGGCCACCGCCTCGGCGAGGTTCGCCGGCTCGTGCGGGTTGAGCGCGCCGGGTACGCCGGTTTTCACGTTGCAGAAGGCGCAGGCGCGGGTGCAGGTATCGCCCATGATCATCACGGTCGCGTGTTTCTGGCTCCAGCATTCGCCGATATTTGGGCAGGCGGCTTCTTCACACACGGTGTTCAGCTTGAGCTGGTGAATGATATCACGCGTGGCCTGATATTCCCGGGAAACGGGTGCCTTGACGCGGATCCAGTCGGGCTTGGTGCGTTTGGTGGAAACGGGGGATTCGGTGCTCATAGGCAGGTAAATCTAGGTGGAAACCGCCATTTTGCAAGGGGTTTCATTAGTCGTTTACAACAAAGTCTTTACCACTTTACTATAAGCTGGTCGTTTAAACAGGGTCAGGGGGGGGGGCGGACAGACATGTCGGTATTTGATGACCAATTCATGGAGTTGCAGGATAGATGCCGGGATGTGCTGGTCTGTAAAAGCCATAACCTTCGTGGGATGCGTCCGGATGATAATGAAGGCGTTATTAATGAATTTGTCAAAGCAGTCCGATCCGGTCAATTCCGCAGCGCCGACCACCGGCACGGGCTGACAAGCGACGAGCTGGCCGAGATGGAGCAGCGTCTGGCATCGGAGGAGATCGCCGGCGAGCGTGAAGAGTTTGATGTGACGGATGCGGATGATATTGATGAAGATCTCTATGTCGAGGCGGATGACGAGTTCCTTGCGGCGGATATGAGTGAGGAGCGCCTGCGCTGGAACACCCACCCGCGTATCTATGCGGAATATGGACGCGAAGGGATGGCGCACTATCTTGTGCCACGCGGGAGCCGCAGCGCGTTGTTTGATGTGCTGGAGCTGGAAATCACCAAATACCTGGCCGAAGAATCCGACTACCCGGAATGCGAGCTTGATAGGGCGGCCTTTTACGAAGAGAAGCGGAAATATAAGCAGGAAATGGCCGAGCGCTTGGTGCATTTGCTGCATTATATCGGTGAGGCGATGTACTCGGTAAAGCTGCAGGAACACCACGCGCAGAGCAACCCGCCGGACAATGTCATCGGCTATAGCCGTGAAACCGAAGCAAGCGCCCGCCGCAGCACCAATATCATGATGAAGGGGATGCTGAACGACGAGGCGCATTTTAATCTGGATGACGAACGAACCTCGATTCGCCAGTTGCTGGAAAAGACGCTCGGGCATGCCGCATTTAAGGCGGCGCTTGACAACGTTTACCGGGATCAGACCCATGTCCCGTCAGCGGAGTTTCTTAGCCTGCTGTCAAAAGCCCCGGCGCGTGAAACTTTGCAATGACGCGATGCCGCGCTTCACGCGCTCCAGCAACAGCGCCGCAACAAGAATATAGACCGGTTGCCAGCCCCAGCGCATGCGTTCTTGTTCGTAGCCGTTGAAGGCGCAGGCGGTGGTGGTCATGATCGCCATGAGGCCGAGGCAGGTGAGCAGGAATTTTCGTTGCGGCGACGGTGCCGCACGCACGGTCTCATACAGCATCCATGTCGGGATAATCAGGTACAGCATCAGCGCTCCCATGTTAAGCAGGATGAATACGGCAATGGGATCGCTGATGATACCGCGCACCCATGCATCGGCATTCACCAGGTTCAGCGAGGGCGAGAAGAACGATGGGGTGAGCGCCATCACATAAGCCTGCAGGAGTACGATTCTCACATATTCGGTGGGCTTGGCGGCGATAATGGCGCGGGCGTCGCGCATATCCTGCCGGGCGGAGGCGATCATGCCGAGATAGTTGAGGTTATAGAGCAAATAATGCGCCCGCTTGTTGCTGGCATAGGCGAAGAAATCAACATCCTCGCTTTTAAGCGCCCCGATTGCCGGATGGGGATTGGCCGCGGCCACCATATCCGGCGGAATGCGTCGCAGCACCTTGGGCATCACAAAATCGGCGGGGAAGTCGGTGGCGATCGTGCCGTTGCGCTTCATCTGTTTCACATCGCGGAATCCGGCCTTATGCGCGACTTGTGCCACATTTGCACCCATCCACGAGCTGGCGCCGAAGAAATCAAACAGCAACTCATTCTTCAGGTGCCAGCCGCCGACCGGCAGGAGGAAAATCAGCGACAGCGCCATGATTTTCTTCTGCAGCATTTCCCCGCCGCGCCATGCCATCACCACGGCTAGCAGCACGAACAGGCCAAGGTGCCATTGCGGACGCAGCAGGCCGAGTAGTGCACAACAGGCGAATATCCCTGCGATGCTTTTCGCGCGTGTTTCAGGCTTCAGGAAAAAACAGGCAAGCCCGTAGCACAGGAAAGCGGCAAGGCAGAATTCGAGGTGGGTGGAATAATACCATGTGCCGAACATGTAGAAGGTCGGGGTGGCGAGCAGGAAAAAAAACATTGCCGCACGCACGGCGGCGGATACCTGCACCATCCGCATGGTTGCATTGATGGCGAGGAGGGCGCTGCCGCCGGCAATGGCATAGGCGCTGCGGAAGATGGCCTCGTAATGCTCCGGCGCGACCTTGAAAATAATCCCGATGATGAGATTCATGAGCGGCGGCTGGGCATGCAGGTAAAGCAGCGACCCGAATAAATCGTTCGCCAGCCACTCAGGATTCATAAAATGACTGAAATCCAGAAGCTTATAGCTTATGAAGCCGGCGCCCAGCACCTGCATCCATGCCAGGTGGGAAAACACATAAAAACCGAGCAATAGTGCGGGTTCACGAAAGGGGTGGTTCATTAATGCTTGCGCTCGCGGTAAAACTTGGCTACAAGCCTATCCCTTCAATTAATTTCGAGCAAGGAGAGTGTGATGGCACGTGTTACCGTAGAAGATTGCATCATGGAAGTGCCCAACCGTTTCGAGCTGGTGCTTTTGGCATCGCAACGTGCGAAGCAGATCAGTGTCGGCAACCCGCTGACCGTTGAACGTGATAACGACAAGGATTCGGTCGTCGCCCTGCGCGAGATCGCGGATAAAACCATCAGCCTGCCGCAGCTTGAAGAAAACCTGGTGCAGAGCTTTTTCAAAAAGCCTATCTCGGATATTGCCGACCAGAAGCTCCTCACCTCGGGTGAAGAAATTGCGGCCGATGTGGAAGAAGCCTTTAAAGAAGCGGCGCAAAGCATCAGAGATTCGCGTGGCAATGCCGCCCCGTCTGCCGATGAAGACGCCGACTTGGCATTCGGCGGTGACGACGTTCAGACGGAAGACTGATTATTCCGTCTCATCATTTTTCAGTGGCAAGGTGAATGTAAAAATCGCGCCGCCTTCTGGTGCGTTTTGCGCCCAGATTTTTCCATTATGCGCCTTGATGATGCCACGGCAGATGGCGAGGCCGAGGCCGCCCTTATTTTCCGAGTGCGCGGCATTGTAAAACTTATCGAAGATTTTTTCCTCCGCGCCTTTTGGGATGCCGGGGCCGTTATCGGTAAAGACCACGTGCAGGTCGGGTTTCTCAACATGGGCGGAGATCACCAGCGACGTGCCGACTGGAGTGTAGTCCGCGACATTCTCCAGCAGGTTGATCAGCACCTGTTCGATGAGCAGCCCGTCCATCCGCACCAGCGGCAGGCCATGGTCGATCTGGGTGGTGACCTGATGCTTCTCCAGCTTGCCCTCGACCCGCATCAGCGCCGAGCCGATCAGCTCCTCGATAAAGTAGAGCTCTTTGTTGAGCTTGACCGAACCTGATTTCAGGCTTGAGACGTCGAGCAGGTTGGTCACCATGCGGGCGAGGCGGGCGCCTTCTTCGTGGATAGAGCGCAGCAGCTCGCGCCGATATTCATCGCTGATGCGTGAGCCTTCCAGTAACAATGTGCTTGCCGCGCCGGTGATACTGGCCAGCGGGGTACGCAAATCATGCGAAACGGAAGACAGCAGGATATTACGCAGCTTCTCGCTTTCTGCCTCCAATACGGTTTGTTCCATGAGCTGGGCGGCGTTGGCGCGCTCCAGCGCCGAGGCGGTGATGACCGCGAGCGTGTCCAGCGTATCCACGGCGTCGGTGGAATAGGATTCGAGCGTTTCCTCATGTGGCCGCACGCCGAGCACGCCGAGTACCATCCCGGCGGTAATCAGCGGCACATAGAGCGCCTTGGCCGAGGGGAGCGTATCGGTGCCGAACCCGGCGCTTTGCTTATGGGTAAATGCCCAGTTGGCGACGCTTTCCTCGCGCACCGGGTCGATCGAATCGTCATCGCTTTCCGTTTCCGCGACCACCGTTTGCAAACTTCCTTTGTCGTCTGGCAGCCAGATGAATACGTCGCTATCCATCACTTCGGCGATATGGGTGGCGGCGACCTGCGCGATATGCACCTTGCCGCGGCTGGCGGTAAGTTCGCGGGTCATGTCATAGAGGGTTGCCGTATTCTTCTCGCGCCGGCGTGCGGTGATGGCCTGAAGCCGCAGCCGCGCCGTCTGCGACCCGATGACCACTCCGGTCATCAGCAGCACCAGGAACGTGATGATATGTTCCACTTCACTGGCTTTGAAACTATGCCAAGGGGAGATAAAGAAGAAATTGAAGCACAGTGCCGCGAGTAAGGTGGTGAGGAGTGAGGGCGCCCGTCCGAAACGCAGTGCGACGGCAACGACGCCGATCAGGTAGATCATCACCAGGTTGACGGCGGGCACGTAGGCGCGCAGCGGCAGCATCAGCAGCGTGCTCATTGCAACGACAAAGGGCGCCGACATATAATATTGCCATGACGCTTGTTGCCCGCTCCACATCAGCGATTTCATGATGTGTTGTCCACCTCGGTCGCCGGTGATGACATAAATATCGATGTCGCCGGAGCCGCGGATCAGCTGGTCGGCAAGCGTTCCCACCATGATTTCCCGCCAGCGCGAACCGGTTGCTTTGCCGACGACGATCTTGGTGATGTTGTTGGCGCGGGCGTAGGCAAAAATATCTTCTACCGCGTTCTGGCCTTGGATCACTTCGGTTTCCGCACCCATCCGTGCCGCAAGGCGGAGGTTACGCTCGACCATGTCCTGCCCCTCTTTGCTCAGGCGGTGGTGGCGTTCGTTTTCAATATAAATGGCCGTCCATGGTGCCTTGAGGCCGCTGGCCATCCGCTTGGCCGAGCGCACGAGCCTGGTCGAAAGTTGGTCGGGGCCGATGCAGACTAGGATGCGGTCGGCGCCGCTCCATCCTTGACTTTCCTTGCCTTTGGTTTTGTAGACATCCATCAGCGCGTCGACGCGCTCGGCGGTGCGGCGGAGCGCAAGCTCGCGCAGTGCAATCAAGTTACTTTTCTTGAAGAAATTCTGCGCGGCGCGTTTTTTCGCTTCCGGCGCGATGTAGACTTTGCCTTCGCTTAAGCGCTTGAGTAGCTCCTCGGAAGGAATATCCACCAGCGAAATTTCATCCGCCGAATCGAAAATCGCATCCGGCACGGTTTCTTTGACCCATACCCCGGTGATGCGCGCCACCACATCGTTCAGGCTATCGAGGTGCTGCACGTTGATGGTGGTATAAACGTTGATCCCAGCGTCGCGCAGCTCTTCTACGTCTTGCCAGCGTTTCGGGTGGCGTGAACCGGGGGTGTTGGTATGCGCCAGCTCGTCGAGCAGGATCAGTTGCGGCTTGCGGGCGAGTGCGGCGTCGATATCGAATTCCTTGAGCAGCGTTCCCCGGTAGCTGACTTCGCGGTGCGGGAGGATGGGCAGGCCTTCAAGCAGCTTCTTGGTTTCTTCGCGGCCATGGGTTTCCACCAAGCCGATGACCACATCAACACCCTCGGCCAGCGCGGATTTTCCAGATGACAGCATTGAGTAGGTTTTACCGACACCAGCGCAGGCGCCGAAAAATATTTTGAGCTTGCCGCGACCGGTTTCTTCCTTCGCGGCCTGTTCTTCCTCTGCCGCGATGCGGCTCAATAATTCATCTGGATCGGGGCGGCCATCATCATGCTTCATGGCATGTCATCCAATGCCATGTTCAGTACCAGCACGTTGATATGCGGCACACCGATGAAGCCAAGATACGGACCATCCACATGGTTCATGATGAGTGTTTTAATCACACTAACCGGTTGGTTGCGAGCTTTGGCGACGCGCTCGGCCTGATAGAAAGCAGCAAGCGGCGAGATATGCGGATCAAGGCCGCTGGCCGAACTTGTCACCAGCGAGATCGGGATTTTCTTGCCGACGGGTAGGTGCGCCATGCGTGTGTTCGCCTGCACCAGCAGGTTCGGGTTGCCCATGCTCAGGTTGGACGCGTTGGAGGCGGCTGCATTATACGGAGGCACGGTGGCCGACAGGCGACCCCAGAAATAACGGTCATGCGAAAATTCCTGCCCGATGAGGAGCGAGCCAACAGGCTTACCGTCCTTCATGACCAGGCTGCCATGGGTGGCGGTGGGAAACAGCAACTGCGCCACAGCGGTAAACAGCAGCGGCACCGCACCCCCAAGCAGCAGCACTGTAACGAACATCATCATCAGCGCATGCCGGCTATGGTAGATGACGCGACGCATCACACCGCTCCTATGAAGGTGAGCATCATGTCCAGCAGCTTGATGCCGATGAACGGGGTGATGATACCACCGACGCCGTAAACCAGCAAGTTGCGCAGCAGCAGCCTGGAGGCACTTTGCGGTTTGTAGGCGCTGCCGTTAAGTGCCAGCGGCGCTAGCCCAAGAATAATCAGGGCGTTGAAGATCACAGTCGACAGGATGGCGGATGCTGGCGAGGTGAGGTGCATGATGTTGAGCGCGGCGAGCGCTGGAATGGTGTTCGCCAGTGCTGCCGGGATGATGGCGCAATATTTGGCAAGGTTGCTGGCGATGGAGAAAGTAGTGAGTGAGCCGCGTGTCATCAGGAGCTGCTTACCGATGGCTGCGATCTCGATCAGCTTGGTGGGGTCAGAATCGAGATCAATCATGTTGCCGGCTTCTTTTGCGGCCTGCGTGCCGGAGTTCATCACCAGCGCCACATCCGATTGGGCGAGTGCTGGGGCGTCGTTGTTACCGTCACCGACCATGCCCACCATTTCGCCGCCGGCTTGCATTTTCCGGATGAGCTTGAGTTTCTGCTCCGGCGTTGCCTGCGCCAGGTAATCATCCACCCCCGATTCTGCGGCAATGGCGGCGGCGGTAAGCGCGTTATCACCGGTAATCATGATGCTTTTAATGCCCATCTTACGTAAGTCGGCGAGGCGTTCTTTGATGCCGTGCTTGACGACATCTTTCAGGTAAATCACCCCAAGCGCGTGCTTGCCATCCGCAACGACCAGCGGCGTGCCGCCAAGGCGAGCCACGTTGTCGATCTTGCGTTTCAGCTCGTCGGGAATATCGCCGCCGATGGTTTTTAAATGAGCCTCGATGGCATCTGCGGCGCCCTTGACAATTCGCCGTCCGCCGATTTCCACGCCGCTGGAGCGGGTTTCGGCGGTGAATTCGATGAAGGTGCAATCTGCCGGATCATGCTGCGGTTCGGGCAGGTGGTATTTGCGCCGCGCAAGTTCGACGATGCTTTTTCCTTCTGGTGTCTGGTCGGCGATAGAGCAAAGCTGGGCGGCCTCGGCGAGCGTCATCACCGATACGTAATCTGCCGGGATAAATTCCTCCGCCTGCCGGTTACCATGGGTGATGGTGCCTGTTTTATCGAGCAGTAACACATTGACATCGGCCGCTGCTTCCAGTGCCTGGCCTGAGGATGCCATTACGTTGGCCTTCAGCAGCCTGCTCATGCTTGCGATGTTGATGGTTGAAAGCAGCGCGCTGATGGTGGTCGGTGCCAGACACACCAGCATTGCGACCAGGACGGTCAGCGAAACGGCGTCACCGCTGCCGCTGAGGTATGTTGAGAAAATCGAGATCGGCAGCAAGGTTGCCACTGTCAGAAAAAACAAGATGGCAAATGCTGACAATAACACCAGTAAGGCCATTTCATTCGGGGTCTTTTGGCGTTTGGAACCTTCGACAAGGTTCACCATGCGGTCGATGAAGCTTTCACCGGGATTGACGGTAATCCGCACGATCAGCCAGTCGGAGAGCACGCGCGTACCGCCGGTAACGGCATCGCAGTCGCCACCGGATTCGCGGATAACAGGAGCCGATTCGCCGGTGATGGCGGACTCATCGACCGAGGCGATGCCATCAATTACCTGCCCGTCGCCGGGCACGAAATCCCCGGCTTCGATCAACACCAGGTCGCCCTTGGAAAGGTTGCTGGCGGGAAGTGTCTGGTAATCGGCGCGGTTGCTTGCGTGTTTAATTTTCTTCGCTGTGACGTCGCGTTTGAGCGCCCGTAAGCTCTCGGCATGTGCCTTGCCTTTACTCTCGGCAATAGTTTCGGCGGCATTGGCAAACAGCACCGTCATCCACAGCCACCCGGTAATCGCAAGGCCAAACCATGCTGGTTCATGGCCATACGCGTCCGGCACGATCAAGTTTTTTAGTGAGAGCGCCGTGGCGACAATGGCGCTGAGATAGGCGATGAACATCACCGGATTGCGTGCTTGCACCCGTGGCGCAAGTTTGCGGAAAGTTACGGAGGTGATTTCGGTGAACTTCATGGCGTCACCATTAGGGTCATATGTTCAGCCACCGGCCCAACTGTCAGTACGGGGATGTAGGTGAGTAATCCAAGTGTCACAATCACCGCGACCAACATCATGACAAAGAGGAAGGTATGCGTTGGCAAGGTGCTGGTCGTTGCCGGGGCGATGTTCTTAGTGGCAAAGGAGCCAGCCAGCGCAAGCGTTGCGACGATCACCCCGTAGCGGCCAACCAGCATGCAGATGCCGAGTGCAATATTATAAAACGGCGTGTCCACCGACAGACCGCCAAAGGCGCTGCCATTATTATTGGCGGCGGAAGTGAAGGCATATAATATTTGCGAGAAACCGTGCGAGCCAGGGTTGGTGATCGCGGTGCGGGCGGCCTCATTGCCGACGGCAACGGCCACGCCTCCGAGGGTAAGGAACGCAGGAATGAGCAGGATAGTCGCGGTCATTTTAACATCATACGGGGAAAGCCTTTTGCCCAGGAATTCCGGGCTTCGCCCAACCATTAGGCCGCCCAGGAACACTGTCACCAGCACAAATGTGAGTATGCCGTACACGCCACTGCCAATGCTGCCGAATACGCCGCCGAACTGCATGAGTAACAGCATGGCGAGACCAGAAAGTGGTGCGTAAGAATCATGTGCCGAGTTCACCGAGCCGTTTGACGTGGCGGCGGTGGTGGCTGCCCAGAAGGCGGAGCCGACAATCCCAAACCGCACTTCCTTGCCTTCGCTGTTGCCTTCGCTGGTATCGATAATATTGCTATCGTAACGCGGGCTGGCGGTTGTTTCCTGGTTGATGATGAGCGCCACCGGCGGCAGGAATAGGATTGTCATGGCCGCTAGCAGCATCACCCCTTGACGGCGGTCGCGCATCAGCAGCCCTGCCGTATACGCGAAGCTGGCCGGCAGCAATAACATCGCGGCCAGCTGTAGCAGGTTGGTAATCGCGTTGGGATTCTCAAAAGGATGCGCGCCGCTGGCGGCAAAAAATCCACCACCATTGCTGCCAAGCATTTTAATGGCGGTTTGCAGCGCCGCGGGTCCACCTGCGAGTGCTGATGGTGCACCCTCCAGTGTGGTGATATTCAGGTGCGCCGCGTAGTTTTGTATCACGCCCTGGGAAGCGAGGATTAGGCCAAACACAAACGACAGTGGGAGTAGGATGTAAAGCACGCTACGCAACATATCGACCCAGAAATTTCCAATCGTATGCGCTTGCCGGGCGGCAAAAGCGCGGCAGAGCGCAACGGCGACAGCAAGGCCGGTGGCCGCGGAAACGAACATCTGCACGCCGATGCCAACGGTTTGCGAGAAATAACTCAGCTGCATTTCGTCGCGGTAGCCTTGCCAACTGGTGTTCGTGACAAAACTGATGGCGGCATTAAGGGCGTTATGAAACGGCAAGCCTGCAACACCTTCCGGGTTGAGCGGCAAACTGCCTTGCAGCATAAAGATAAGGCACAGTAACGCCATGTTCATCGCGCCGAATGCCAGCACGCAGAAACTGTAGCTCCGCCAGCTCATCGGCTTTTCGGGGTGAATGCCACAGAGGTGGTAAATGAGCGGTTCCACCTTGCCGAAAAGATACAGTCCCGGATGTGGCAAGCCAAGATACACTGCCGTCATATAGCCGCCGAGCGGTTTGACCCACACCGCCACCAGCGCAATGCACAATAGCAGCGTCGCATATTCGCTGATCATGCAAACCACTCCGGTTTAAGAAGCGAAATCGACAGGTACACAAAAAGTGCGATCGCTACCACTGCAAGTGCAGCATAAGTAAACATAAGCAAAATGCCCGTATCTGTTACAGCGCGGGAATATACTCCCTTGCGGTATCTTGTCAAACTAGGAAGATGTCACAGTTTCCCAGGCACTTGCGCCGCCAATCCGCAGCTTGTTGAGCGTGGTGTCGAAATAGATGGCTCCTTTGACATAGGATGGTGAGCCGGCCGTGGTGGCCTGTAATGGGAACAGCCTGCCTACGCTGTCGATTTTCACCACCGAGGTGCCGTTGACCCGCGCCTGCATTACGTCGGCGCTGGTGGCGCCATTGTCCATAATCACTGCGCTGTTGGCGATGCTTGGTGTGCCGGATGCCGTTAACGAGAAAAACCCGGCGCAATTGACGGTGGCGTTGAGCGCGGTGGCCGCCACCCCGACATTGAGCGCCGGGGAGTTCTGGCTGGAGGTGGCCGTACACCAGTTACCATAGTTGGCGGTGGAGGAGCCTTGCGCCGAAAGTTGGCCGCCGTTGTTGATGCCGCTGGTTGAGCCGTTCACGGCGGAGCGAACCCCCACGTTGGAATTTGAAGTGCGGTAACAGTTGCTGGCCGAGCCGCTGCCGTAGCCGGCGCCGGTGCCCGCGACACTGTTGCTGATCTGCAGGCTGTTGACCGGGCTGCCGCCAGTGTAGCCGGAGTTCAGGTTGAGCACCATCCCGTTTTGCTGCTGCGCCGATGATCCGGCGGTAGTGATGTCGAATTTTACGGCGTTGGTCTGCGCGGTCATGGTGCTGGGCATGGTCGCGGTGAGTTTTACAAAATTCTTGTCGGCATCGTCGCCGGCCAGTGTTGGTGCACCGACATATAGAAAGGCTGTGTCACTGCTGTCACGAAATTCCATCAGGTTGGCCGTTTGTGAGGCAGCACCCTTAACTGCGAATGCCTTGTCGGTGGCGGTCTGTGCCGTGAGTGTCAGGTGCGTGCCGCTTGTGGCATAGGCGGATGCTGCTGCCCCGCCGAAGGCGCTGCTATTGTTGAATTGCAGCTGGCCACTGCTGCCTGCGGGAGTACCGCCGGAAGATTCGTTCTGCCATGCGGTGTCATAGTTTGTCGCGCTCAGCTTTTTGAGCACCTGCCCGGTGCTACCACCGGTGGGGACGCCCACTCCGGCGGTGCCAGTTGCTCCTGTCGCCCCTGTGGCGCCGGCTGTTCCCGGTATGCCAGCGGTGACGATATGAATCGCATTTTCCGCGACGGCGACAATCTGTGTTTGTGTGGTTTCAATACTCATCGTGTAACCTCCTTGCTGACTAATACATTGCCTTCGAGCAGCCGGCTGACAACGCCCCCGCTGCTGACAAGCTCCAAATCGTAAACCCCCGCCATCTCGTCGATGGCGGCGCTGTCGGTGGCGCTAATTGCAAGCGTGATGGTGCCTGCCGCCCCGCCGAGTGCGATGCCGCCATTTTCGGTAGTGAGTGTTAAGAATGGTGAGGTTGCATCGTGGCTTTCCCGCAAGTGCATGCGTGCTGTGTAGGCGCTCAAGTTGATCGCGGCGCCGCTTTCATCTTTCCAGGTGAGGACGCGGCTGAACGTCGCGCCCTGATAGATGGTAATATCGTAATTCCCGGGTGTGGTGGTCATGGTTATCTCCTCTGGTTTCCTAGTGTCTATGCATCAGCCTAACCCGGGTCGGAAACGTCACGGAAGGGGTGAAAACGAAAAAAAGTGCATTTTTTTGATTTTTTTTGTTAAGCTCCGTTGTCAGGCCGCAGAAAACGTACTAAAACCAACGCTTAATCACCCCCAACCGTGATAATTTTTTTATGATCCAGGGCATCTATACCGCGCTCATCACCCCGTTTAAGGACGGCAAGGTCGATGAAACCGCCTTCCAATCCTTCGTGGAGTGGCAGGTGAATGAAGGCGTGCACGGGCTGGTGCCATGCGGCACCACCGGCGAATCGCCAACACTTACTCACGAGGAACATAACCGCGTGATCGACCTGACCATCGAAGTAGCAAGGGGGAGGGTGCAGGTGATGGCGGGCACGGGGTCGAACTCGACCGACGAAGCGATCATGACCACGAAACATGCCAAAAAGTCCGGCGCCGATTCGGTGCTGATCGTCGCGCCTTATTATAACAAGCCGACGCAGGAAGGGCTCTTCCAGCATTTCAAGGCGATCAACGATGCGGTCGAGATTCCGATTATTATCTATAATATTCCCGGCCGCAGCGTGGTGAATATCAGCGACGATACGCTGGCGCGCCTGTCGGCGCTTCCGAATGTTGTCGGCGTGAAGGACGCAACTGGTGACCTCGCCCGCGTGCATACGCTGCGGGCGCGGCAGAAAAAACCGCTCGCACTTTTATCGGGTGAGGACATGACGGCAGTCGCCTTTAATGCGATCGGCGGGCAGGGATGTATTTCGGTGGCGTCGAACATCATGCCGCGTGCCTGCGCCGAGGTTCAGAATGCATGCTTAAAAGGCGATCTCAAAACGGCGCTTGCGTTTCAGGACAAGCTGGTGTCGCTCCACGAAGTCATGTTTTGCGAAACCAGCCCGGCACCGGCCAAATACGCTGCGTCGCTGCTCGGTAAATGCCTTCCGGACTTGCGCCTGCCGCTGGTTGGCGTCAGCGAGGCAAGCAAGGCATCCATCGAGAAAGTCTTAAGAAATTTTGACTTGCTCTAAATACATTTTTCATATTTATTACACCGCTCAGTTAACTAACTATGGCCACTAAAAAAGATACATCCGATGGCACGGTGGCGCTGAACCGTAAGGCATGGCGCGACCTGAGCATTGAGGAGGAGATCGAGGCCGGGTTGGTGTTGCTGGGCACCGAAGTGAAATCGCTTCGTGCCGGACGCGCAAACATTGCCGATGCGTATGCCGGTGTGAAAGACGAGGAAATTTGGTTGTTCAACGCCTCGATTATACCGTACTCGCATGGGAACCGGCAGAACCATGAAGAACGGCGGCCACGCAAGCTACTGCTGCATAAGAAGCAGGTGCTGAAGCTGGTCGGGCGGTTGAAAGTCAAAGGGGTGACGCTGGTTCCGCTGGCGCTGTATTTCAACAGCCGCGGAATGGCAAAAATAAAACTGGGGCTTGGCACCGGTAAAAAAGAATACGAGAAACGCGCCGACATCAAGAAGCGCGACTGGCAACGGGATAAAGCTCGCATCATGCGTGAAAAGAATGGGTAGAATACTATGCTTGAAGCAATTGCGGATTTCTGGAAACCGGTAAAACGGCTGCAGGCGCAGATGCGCCTGAAACCGGAGGAACTGCAGATTGGCAGCATCATCGGCTTCGGGTTTGTGCCGCAGCCTGCCTTGTCCGGCCGCCGGCTCACTGTCACAGCGATCAACACCTATAAATTCGGCCCCGACATCCTCACCTCTTTCGTGCTGTCGCAGGAAAAAGACGCCGGCGCCTCGATGATTATCGCCGAAACCGGCGGTGAACAATATATCGCTGTGTCGCGCCGCATCTCCATTTCCGACCGCAACAAAATCTTCAACCACGAAGACATTGAAGCCGCCATCCGTGATGACGAAGCGCAGATGGTTCACTGCAAGGACATTATCGCGGAATACAAAGGATGGCTCGCCCCGCATTACAAGCGTGAGATCAAGGCGGTGAAAGGCCAGCTTTATAAAGGCGACCACCGCGCCGGCATCATCACCGGCCAGCCATCGCTCGATTTTTCCTATACGCTGGTGGTGAGCGACAATAATGAGCACGCACTCGAGATCGAGCGCTATGACGATGGCCGCATTGAAGTTTACGCCACGGTCTATCGCCGTATGTCGGATATCGGCGAAGTCACCCACCCGCCGAAAAAAGATGCCCCCCGCCCGGACGTAAAACTGATTTCGCCGGACAGCGCCGTTGAAGCCCCTGCCAAAGCATCGCCGAAACTTGATACCATCATGGCGCCAGTCGAGAAAGAAGTGGTGAAACCTGTGGCCAAATCGGAAGAAGCTGTTGCCGAAAAAATTCCCGATGTCCAGGAGCATGCCGTTACCACCCCGGTGAGCCTGCCGGAATTCCCCGCCGAGGCTGTTGCAAAGAAAGAAGAACAGCCGGTTCCAGCGAAGCCGTTACCCGCCCTGCAGAAACAAGAGGCACGGGAAATTATCGCCATGGACAGTGACGATACCGAGGCTGCGCCGACTATGCCCGCCATCATTATCCAGCCAAGTAACCAACCCTATATCAATCAGGAGATCAAAGCCGTGAACAACGAACCCAGCAATTTTGTGAATGAGTCCATCGACTGCGAACTGCATGTCGCCAACAAAATCATCGACGAAGCAATCCGCAACGAAATGCGTATTAATGACGTGGTGCGCCGCGTGATCGGCCTGCCGGTGTCCCAGCAGGAATCGGTGCAGATCCCGGTCACGCTCACTGACCAGGATTTCTCGCTGCTTGCCATCCGCTATGGCATTTCGTCGTCCGATAAAGAAGCGATCAAAAAACGCATCATCGAAGACCTTGGCGATTTCTCGGGCGCTAACAAGCAACGCAAAGCCGCCTAATTATTATTTTAAGTGATTTAAAAAGTGTTCGGCTATGCGCCGAGCACTTTTTTTATGGCTCCGGTAAGCTGTGACAATTCCACTTTTGAAATCACCAGCGGCGGCATGAGGTAGATGATGTCGCCGAACGGGCGTACCCACACGCCATGTTCTATGAATTTCGGACGCAGCGCCACCACGTCGACATCCGGCGCCATCTGCACCACGCCGATCGCGCCCTTTACCCGTAGATCGACGACACCCGGCAATCCTTCGCATGCTGCAAGTTCGGCGATTAGCTGTTCTTCGATGGCTAAAACTCTGGCCGCATAATCTTCGCGTTCAAATAGGTCGAGCGAGGCATTCGCCGCCGCACAGGCCAGCGCATTGCCCATGAAGGTGGGGCCGTGCATGAAGGCGTCGTTCTTGTCATCGGTGAGGAACGCGCTGAAAATTTCGTTGGTAGCAAGTGTTGCCCCCATGCCAGCCGCGCCGCCGGTGAGCGCCTTGCCCAGGCACATGATGTCTGGCGAAATGCCCGCCTCGTTACAGGCGAACAGGTTGCCGGTGCGGTAAAATCCGGTGGCGATCTCATCGGCGATGAACACTACGTCATATTTTTTGCAGATGCGGTGAATCTCGGCCAGCACGTCGCTCGTGTGGAATTTCATGCCGCCCGCGCCTTGCACCAGCGGCTCGATGATAAGCCCTGCAATCGTGTTGCCGAGCGCGGCCAGCAGGTTATCAAACTCAGCGAAACTATATTCATCGGTCGGGATGGTGATGACATATTGTTTAATGACCGAATTCCGGAACGCCTTGTGCATGCCGTGTTCCGGGTCGGACACGCTCATCGCCCCCAGCGTGTCGCCGTGATACCCGTCATGAAAACAGAGAAACCGATCCTTATGCGGTTTTCCCTTGAGCCGCCAATATTGCAGCGCCATCTTCATCGCCACTTCCACCGCGACCGACCCCGAATCGGAAAAGAAAACCCGCGGCAATTTCGTGAGTGCCGCCAGCCGTGCGGCAAGTTTCTCAGCCGGTGCGTGCACCAGCCCGCCCATCATCACATGCGGCATGGCGCGTAGTTGCTTTTCTATTTCAGAAATAATGTGCGGGTGGTTGTAGCCGTGCGCCGCGCTCCACCATGAGCTGATGCCGTCAACCAACTTGCGTCCATCTTCCAGGATGATCCTGCACCCTTCCGTCCGTGCAACCACCAGTGGCTCCGGCGTGGTTTTCATTTGGCAGTATGGAAGCCAGAGATGACCATTATTTTTCATAAAGACAGCATATCACTATGATTTTAATAGAACAATTCTTATTGGCATCCCCCAATCGACGATAGTAAAAATATAACATCTTGTTAACTAATATATTATAAAATCAGGGCACATAAGTTTTGCAGGAGGTGATGATGTCATACGCGCAGAATACCGGCCAAGCTCCAACATTGGAGTATGCAGCGCAGCGGGTTGAAGAGTTACTCAATCAACAGCTCCCGATTGGAGTAAGCATTACGCTTGATGTGAATTCCCCTTACAGGGATGCCGATCCTGCTTATGGAATAGATTATAGGGGAGATGAGAAATTAGTGCGGGTGATGGTTAGTAACAAAACCTCCACGCCGCAGCGTGGCCAGACAGCGGATAGCTACCCAGTGAGATCAAGGGTTGGAGACGATCTGGAACACATTATTAGAGTGAATAATCTAACGATAGTGCCTGTAAGTGGTAGAACCTTTAAGCAGGATATACTGTTGCCCGCGAGTGAGGCGTTCAAGTTGGCATTTGGCTATTTGAATAATGAGGGCGTGTCCGATATGACATTGGAGCCGGTTGAAAGGATCGTGTGCGACGCGCTGGTGGCTGCCAGAACACCGTCTGCCGCTGTGGAAGTCGAACCAGTCGCGCCGATACGCTAGCCTAACCCGCCTTGACAATAACTAAGTCAAGAATACCCGCCAGCGCCAGGCAGACCACGAACATGCGCCAGTTCTGCTTGGCGGTGAAGTAGATCAGCAAAATGGAATCAATCGCCAGCAGGATCAGGAGAATGATGGTCAGTGTACCCATCATTAGGCCGCATCTGCTAGCGTAGTACGGGCTACTTGCAGCGGCTCGATGCCGAGCTTGGCAAACAGCGCCTTGTCTTTATCGGCTTCCGGGTTGGCGGTCGTCAGAAGTTTTTCGCCGTAGAAAATGGAATTTGCTCCGGCGAAGAAGCACAGCGCCTGCGTTTCTTCGCTCATATCTTCGCGTCCTGCCGACAGGCGTACGAACGACGCCGGCATCATGATGCGCGCCACCGCGATGGTGCGGACGAAATCGAGCGGGTCAACCCCTTCCTTGCCATAAAGCTTGGTACCTTCGACCTGCACCAGCAGGTTGATGGGCACGCTCTCTGGATGCTTCGGCAGGTTGGCGAGCTGGAGCAAAAAGGAAGCGCGGTCGTCCGGCGATTCACCCATGCCGACAATGCCGCCGCAGCAGACATTCATCCCGGCGTCGCGCACATGCGCGAGCGTGTCCAGCCGATCCTGATAGGTGCGGGTGGTGATGATCTGGCCGTAATATTCCGGCGAGGTATCGAGATTGTGGTTATAATAATCGAGGCCGGATTCCTTGAGTTTCCCGGCCTGTTCCTTGGTCAGCATGCCGAGCGTGGCGCAGGACTCAAGACCCAGCGCCTTTACACCCTTAATCATCGCTACCACATTCTCCATGTCGCGCTCTTTCGGCGAGCGCCACGCTGCGCCCATGCAGAAGCGCGAAGCACCTGCCTCCCTGGCTTTTTGCGCTTCCGCCAGCACTGCGTCCACATCCATCAATTTTCCGGCTTTGACGCCCGTATCAAATTCGGCCGATTGCGGGCAATAGCTGCAATCCTCGGCACAGCCGCCGGTTTTGATCGAGCAGAGCGTTGATACCTGCACTTTGTTCGCATCAAAATGCGCGCGATGTACTGTGTGCGCCTGAAACAGCAAATCATTGAACGGCAAGGCAAACAGGCTCATGGCCTCGGCATGCGTCCAATCATTACGGATATTTGTTTGCATAGTCTTCCCCTTGGATTATGCTCCTTTTTTAACCGACAAACCAAGACAATGCCAGCATTAGACGCAGTATTATCACAAAAAAATGCACTCCTTGCCGCCAAGGGGCAGAAACGTGCGCTTACCACCAGCCAGCGCCAGTATGGAGTAAAAATCACCCGCAGCGGAAAATCGCTCGTTTCCATGAGCTGCAACGATTATTTCGGCCTGAGCCAGCATCCGGAGGTGGTCGAAGCCGCTGCCGCCGCGCTCAGGAAATATGGGGCGGGTGCGGGTGCCTCGCGGCTGGTGTCCGGCAACCATCCGCTCTATGAAAAACTGGAATCCCTGCTCGCAGCAGAAAAAAAAACCGAAAGCGCGCTCGTCTTCGGCAGCGGCTATCTTGCCAATCTCGGTGCTATCCCCGCGCTGGTCGGTAAAAACGATCTGATTCTTGCCGATAAGTTCGTGCATGCTTGCATGCTCGATGCGGCGAAACTATCCGGCGCAACGCTGTTGCGTTGTGCCCACAACAATACCGAGCATTTGCGTATCTTGCTGGAGGCGAACCGCGGCGAGCACCAGCATTGCCTGATTCTCACCGAGACCGTGTTCTCGATGGATGGCGACCGCGCACCGATGGCCGATTTCAAGGCCATTGCCGGCGAGTATGATGCCTGGTTGATGAGCGATGACGCGCACGGGATGTTCGTCACCGAACAGCCCGTCAAAGCTGGCATCCAGATGGGCACGCTTTCAAAATCCCTCGGTGCCTATGGCGGCTATGTCTGTGGCAGCAAAACGCTGATCGACTATCTGCAGACGGCGGCGCGCAGCATCATCTATTCCACCGCCTTGCCGCCGCCGGTGATTGCGGCGGCGATTGCCGCCATCGAGATTTTAAACGCCGACGAAACGCTGCGCGCCGCACCGCTGGCGAACGCCAAATACTTCACCCAGCTTCTTGGTATTAAAGAGGCGGAAAGTGCCATCGTGCCGGTCATTGTTGAAACCAGCGACAAGGCGCTCGCTGCTTCGGCCATGCTGGCGGAGGAGGGGTTATATGTTGCCGCCATCCGCCCGCCGACCGTGCCTGAAAACACCGCACGGCTTCGCTTCGCGTTTTCGGCGCTGCACAGCAAAACCCAGATCGAACAGGCAGCAACTCTGCTGCTGACCCGCGGGATTGTATGCATACCGTAACCTTATCCGGCTGGGGGCAGCCGCACGACGCGCTCGCGCATCTCATCCCCGGTTCGCAGGCGATCGACTACACGCACGCTTCCAGCGCCGAGGAGGCCATCCGCATGATCGCCACCCTCGCCGCAGATGCAACGCGCATCATCGGCTGGTCGCTCGGCGGGCAACTGGCAGTAAGGGCGGTGGCGGCGGGCGCAGTATCGCCGCAGCATCTGGTGCTCATCGCCACGCCGTACCAGTTTGTCGGCGACGGCGCGCAGGGTCGCGAAACCTTCGCAACATTCCATGCGAATTATAAGCGCAATCCGCGCCGTACGTTGGATAAGGCCTGGGAATTGATCCACTACGAGGATGCCCGTTCGCCGTACATCGGCGACCAGCTTGCGCTGTTTGACAAAGACGCGGTGCTAAAAAAAGACTGGCTGCGTTGGCTGAGCCTGCTGGAGAACTTTACTTGTGACACGCTTGATTTTAGTCGCTTCCCGCGCACGCTGCTGGTGCATGGCAAGCGTGATAAGGTGGTGGATGCCGTGCAATCGGAACGCATGGCAGGCCGTATCGCGAACGCCCGGCTTGAACTCTGGGACGATTGCGGCCACGCGCCGCACCTGCATGATGCCGGGCGATTGCAGGATGTGATCGAGGCGCACCGGAATGTTTGACGCCCGCGCCACGCAACGCGATTTCAGCAAGGCAAGCGGACACTACGCCGCCCATGCCCAATTGCAGGCGCGCATCGGCAATGCACTGATCGCCCAGGCCACACCGTTCCTTGCAGCCAACCCGTTATTGCTGGATGTTGGGGCGGGTTCAGGGAACGTGACGCGCTGTTGGCCGGGGCGAAAATTGGCGCTCGATGCGGCGTTCGGCATGTGCCGCGAAGCGGCTGGCAACCAGCTCACCGCTGTGCAGGCGCAGGCGACGATGCTGCCGCTTGCCCATGGTGCGGTGGATGTAGTGGCATCGAACCTGATGCTGCAATGGCTGCCGATGCCGGAATTATTTTTTTCCGAAGCGGCGCGTGTGTTGAAACCAGGCGGAATTCTGGCCGTTTCAACATTCATCGAGGGCACGCTGATGGAGCTTGTACAAGCATTTTCCGCTGCCGGTGAACAGCATCGTGTCAGCGAGTTTCTGTCGCCTGCCACGATAATGTACGCGCTTGCCGCCGCCGGGTTTGAAGCCGTTGCCGAGCAGCACGAGGCGATCACGGAACATTACGAAGATGTGCTGGATTTGTGCGCGTACCTGCACGATATTGGCGCGAGCAACAAGCGGCTCGACCGCCCGCGCGGGATGCTGACGATGCGTAAGCTGCGCGAGATGGCCGGGCATTACCCGCGCACCGAGCGGGGTATTGCCGCCAGTTGGAAGGTGCACATGGTGGTGGCAAGGAAGAAGCGATGACCCAGACATTTTTTATTACCTCGTCCGGTACCGGCACCGGGAAAACTTTGGTCACAGCGGCGCTTGCCCACCAGCTGCGTGCCGCCGGGAAACGGGTCAGCGCCCTGAAGCCGGTCGTGAGTGGTTACGCGGACGACGATGCCGACAACGATACCGCCCGTATCTTGAGAAGCCTCGGACAAGCAGTGACCCAAGGCGCCGTCGAGGCCATTTCGCCGTGGCGCTTTACCGCACCGCTTGCTCCGAACGTGGCGGCGCGAAGGGAAAACCGGGAAATCTCATTCGCCGACCTTGCTGAATTTTGCAGCATGCCGCGCACCAGCGAATTCATGCTGATTGAAGGTGCTGGCGGTGTCATGGCGCCGCTTACCGACCAGCACACTATGCTTGACTGGGCATCGGTGCTGGCGTGCCCTGTCATTTTGGTGGTGGGAACCTATCTCGGCGCGATCAGCCATGCGCTCACTGCCGCTTCCGTGCTGCGCGCGCGCGGGCTGGTGATCCAGGCGGTGGTGGTCAGCGAAAGCGAAACCAGCGCCATGAGTGTGGGTGACACGGCACGCGAACTGAAACAATTTCTGCCCTATGCGCGCTACATCGTGCCGTTGCCAAGGGTTGCAGGTGCGGGTGATTTGTGGCAGCATGCGGCCGACATGACATGGATGTTGCATGAAATTTGATCCCGAGCGCGTGATGCAGACACTTCACCTTCGCCCGCGCCCGTCGAGCGAGGAAGAAAAACGCCACGGCACCTTCAACCGCCGCATGATTGCCGCCTCGCTCGATTCTATGCTTATCACCGCTGTTATCGCGCCAGTGGTCGACTATTTCTTCATCCAGGCACATGGGTTGCCGACGGCGGATATTGCTGCCATTGCCCAGCACGCCTCGCAGCAGGCCACCAGCAGCGATGCCCTGCGCGTGTTCCTGCAGGAAATGGAAAGTTCCGGCTACCTTGCACGCTGGGCGGCCAACCTGCGCTGGCAGTTTTATGCATTCGCCATTTACACCACCATCTGCTGGCATTACTGGAGTGCCACGCCGGGAAAAATCATCTGCCGCCTGAAAATCGTTGATTCAAAAACTGGTGGGAAAATGGGTGACTGGCAGAGCATCCTCCGCGTGCTTGGCTATGTGATCTCGGCGGTGCCGTTCGGGCTTGGCTTCTTCTGGATCGGCCTCAATAAAAAACGCCGTGGCTGGCACGATTACCTGGCCGGAACACTGGTGGTGGTCACGCCGCGCAAACAGAAAACAGTGGCTACATCAACGCCCGAAGCTGGTCATCCGTCAAATTCCCCGGCACCATCAAGAGCGGAATAAACAGTTTCTGGCCAAGCTGCTGCGCGAGCCATGCCGCCAATTGCCCGCGTCCGCGCATGTGCTGCGCGGTGCCAACGATCAGCACTGATATATCGGTCAGTTCGCCAAGCGTTCTGAGAATCTCATCCCCGGCGCTGCCCTGCCGCAGGATCAGCCCCGGCGTGATACCATAGAGTTTTTGCGCCTCGTCGCTCAAGCGGCGGAGCAGCAACTCGCCCTCGGCGCGGCGTTCTTCGGTCATGCGGTCGGCGATGATGCCCAGCGTCTGGAAATCGGCGGGCGGCAGGATGTGGATGATATCGACAATTGCCCCGCGTGTGATGGCTTTCAGGCAGGCGAATTTCAGCGCCGCGACCGACTCCTCGTGCGCGTCGACGCAGACAAGGAATTTAGGCGGCTTGGGGGTGGGCTGCGGGTGTATCATGGAACCTCCTCGGGTAGCGTCAGATTTTTTCATACAGGCGGCCGGCGAACCAACCCGCCGAGAGCGCTAGCACCACTGCACTGATGCCATACAGGAACGGGTGGTGGTGGGCATAATCGTAAATGAAGGCGTCAACGCCGACTTTGCGTACCTCGATTGGCAATACGTGCGACCCAACGATCTTGTCACGATCAAGCAGGTAAATTTCGGCGCTGTACATGCCTGGCGGGATGTTGTCGGGAAACTCGATCACTGTCTTGAACAGCGTTTCGCCCATGAAGGTAAACTCGGAAACATCTGGCCGGTAAAGCTTGCGTTTTTGCTGGTAAGCGACAAAGGCCTTGGTGAATTCGCGGTAGGTATCGAGCTTCTTGCCGTCAAACGACGTGCCGAACAACATCTCCTGCCCGATGGACAATTGCTTGAAGGCTGCATGATGCATCATCTCTGCCATCGGCTTGCTGCTGGCCAGCGCGTAAAAATCCGGGATACGGAACAGCTTCATGCGCTCGGCATTCACCCAGATGCCGCCAATTTCACGCTTCTTCCGCACGATGTAGTTTTTGTTGGGGCCGCGCACCACGATCACCACGTCGCCCGGTTCGTTACGGCTGCCGAACACGAACATGCGCGTGCCGTTAAAACCCGAATCCATCGTAATCCGGTAGTTCGACAAATCGGCGATGAGCGGCGCCGCATGGGCTGGCGCAGCAAGCAATGCACACACAAGGGTAAGCCACTTAATCATTGACCACACTCACGCTATAGATGCTTTCCGGCGGCGTGAACAACCCGAACGCAAGCTTGAGGGCGACGCCCAGCACCAGTGCCGCCAGCATGCCGCGCAAATATTCCGCTGGAATCCTGGTGCTGATCTTGGTGCCGATTTGCGCGCCGAACACCGACCCGGCGAGCAGCAGCAGCGCAAGCATGATATCCACCGTCTGGGTGGTTACGGCCTGCAGCAGGGTGACGTTGGCGGTAATGAAAATAATCTGGAACAGCGAGGTGCCGATGACCACGTTGGTTGGCATGCCGAGTACGTAAATCATCGCCGGGATCAGGAAAAACCCGCCGCCGATGCCCATCAGCGATACCATGACGCCGACGAACAGGCCGATCAGGAGCGGCGCATACCCGCTGATGGTAAGTTTGGAATGCGGAAAATAGATTTGCCACGGCAGGCGGGCAAGGACATGTTTCGTTTCGGTAATTGTAACCTTGCGCGATAGCCGGAAAATCGCGCGGATGCTTTCCGACGCCATCACCGAGCCGATGATGCCGAGGAACGTGACATAGCATACGGAGATGATGAGATCGATCTGTCCGATGCGTTGCAGCCAATGAAACAGCCCAACCCCCAGCGACGATCCCGCCACCCCGCCGGCGAACAGGAACCAGCCCATTTTGAAATCCACATTATTGCGGCGCCAGTGAGCAATGAATCCCGACACGGAAGATGCGATGATCTGGTTCGCCACCGTCGAGACGGAAATGGACGGCGGCACGCCGATAAAAATCAGCAGCGGCGTCATCAGGAATCCGCCGCCCACGCCAAACATGCCCGATAAAACTCCTGCCATGCCGCCCAGTCCCAGGATCAGGAACAGATTGACCGACATCTCGGCAATGGGCAGGTACACATTCATGGCGTCATGGATTCATCGCGTAGTTCACATACGAACCGAGATGCTGGTAGATGTTTTTTTCCAGCTCGGCATTCATCACTACCATCATTTCCTTAATCATGCCGCGGAATTTCATGTCGCGGTCTTCGACGCTGTCACTTTCCGTGATGGTCAGCATCCGCGTTCCGACCACGCTGGCGCTGGCTTCAGAGAGCGCCGCGTCGCCGTAAATGCGGATTTCAACCTCCAGCCGCGCATTATATTCGCGGTCAGGCTCGGATTTGAAAAACCCAACGACGCCGCCGTCGGTCGGCAGGCTTTTCTCGACGACGCTCGCGTCTTTCACCACCACCTGCATGGTTTTATTCCCGCCGCTCGCACGCAAGCGCTGTTTGGTCCAGAGTTGAACCGCATCGGCCGGGGAGTATGGCATAATATGTTCGACGTTCGGTGCGCGCATCGGCGAGCGGTATTCCTCGACCACCTCAATGCTTGATACGTTGAAATAAATAGGCTGGTAGCCGCGGAATGAAAGCGACGGCGGAGGAGGCGGCGCGCTCATATCGAAGCAGGCGCCCAGAAAAACGACTGGCAGGAACAACAGGGAAAAACGGAAGAAACGCATCATAACTCCTCACATGTCAGGGGCATCCTAGCAGCTATTGCCCGCCCCCGCAACCGGTGCGGAAGTGATAGACTGCGGTTTGGCATCCGGCGGGCGGATGTAAAAAGGCGAGGGCGGTAGCGCGCGTTCCGGGTGCATATTGGCAAGTGACGCCAGCGCATCGGCCCGCGGGTGCGTAATGCCCGCCGGGCTGACGGAGCTGGCGATTTTCGCCTTCGGATAGGTTGCCAGAATCTCTTCCAGTTTCCCGATGGCGGGTTTTGTTGGTTTTGTTCCGAAATACTGGTAATAGATCTCGCCTTTGCCAGCATTGAGAATACATAGTTCCCCGCCCGCTTGGTGCATGACTTCAAGTGTTGTGTAGCCGATGCAGGGGATGCCCGCCGCAAACGCAATGCCGCGTGCGGTGGCCAGCCCGATGCGGATACCGGTGAAACTGCCGGGGCCAACGGTGGCCGCCACCTGGGTGAGGTCGCGGTATCCGAGCCCTGCTTCCGCGAGCGCTTGCTCGATCAGCGGCACCAACCGTGCCGCCTGCATGGTGGATTCCCGGTCTTCCAGATAGGCAAGCAGCGCCCCCTCGCGGTGGAGGGCGACCGAACTGATGCCGATGGAACTGTCGATGGCAAGGATGCACGCCATGGTTAAATACCTACAAATGATAATCGTTGACACTATACAATGGATGACGTTTCCTGCAACGGCTATGCCGAAACAGCGAAATTACGATTTGTCGCACTGGGGTGAGTTGCCGCTGGTCTCATGCCAGTGCATCACCTATGGCCGCACTCATTTACTCGATGAGGCGGTGGAGTCGTTCCTGCGCCAGGACTATGCCGGCCCGAAAGAGCTGGTGATCCTCAATGATTATGAAGGGCTGATGCTGGAGTGCGATGTGCCGGGCGTGCGCGTCATTAACCTGCCGTACCGCATGAAAACCATCGGTGAAAAACGCAATGCCTGCGTGGCGCTGTGCAAAGGTACGGTGATTTTTGTCTGGGACGACGACGATATCAGCCTGCCGCACCGTATTTCACACTCGCTCGCCCGCATGAAAGACCATCGTTATTATAAGCCGCAATTCTCGTGGTTCTGGACAGAGGGTGCGATTGAACGGAAGCCCATGGCCAATGTAACCCATCCGATGGGGGCATGGTCAACCGCATTTTTTGATGAAGTCGGCGGATATCCGCATGTGCAAAGTGGGCAGGATCTTGGTATTGAAAATCGCTTTATCGCGCATAATCGTACCATCGACCACATGATCACCGCCGAAGACCTCTATTATATTTACCGCCATGGCACGACTGGCAGCTACCATCTCTCTCAATGGGGCGCGGGAGAAGGGTTTCAGCAAGCCGAACAGTATATAAAATCAAAAAATATTTCAGGTACTTATAAGATTAGCCCGCGCTGGGCACAGGATTATCCCGCCATGGTCGATGACGTGATGGCCAAGCGTGCGGCGGCAGGGTATTCCCCGACGCAGATACTTGCACAACTCCCGGAATACAACTAACGTCCCGCCCATGACCGTACTTACTACTAAGAAATGTGTGCCGTGCGAAGGTGGGGTGCAAGCACTGACACCTGTACAGGCGCAAGAAATGCTCACGGAAATTCCCGGCTGGGAGCTGGGCGCGCAGGGAAAATCACCCGCCATCACCCGCCGCATGACGTTTGGGAATTTTTCCGAGTCGCTGACCTTTGTGAATAAAGTTGGCGTATTGGCGGAAGAAGAAGGCCATCACCCGGATATTACCTTTGGTTGGGGCTATGCGGTGATAACCCTTTATACTCACGCCATTGACGGCTTACACGAAAATGATTTTATCATGGCGGCGAAAATCAACTCCCTATGAGCAAGAAACTCTATATCAAAACCTATGGCTGCCAGATGAACGCCTACGATAGTGTGCGAATGGCCGATGTCATGCGCCCGCTGGGCTATGAAATCACCGACACGCCGGATGACGCCAACCTCGTCATTCTCAATACCTGCCACATCCGCGAAAAAGCTGAGGAGAAAGTCTACTCCGACCTGGGGCGCATCCGCGACCTGAAAAAAGAGCGCACCGGCGAGATGTTGATCGCGGTCGGCGGTTGCGTCGGGCAGGCGGAAGGCGCGGAGATCATTGCACGTGCGCCGTATGTCGATATGGTGATGGGTTCGCAAAGCTACCACCATCTGCCGGAAATGGTCACGAAGGCCATCCGCGGGCAGGGTGGGGTGGTGGAGCTGGATTTCCCCGCCGAACCGAAATTTGATTATCTGCCGGAAACGACTGCCCAGGGTGCGTCGGCATTCCTTTCGGTGCAGGAAGGATGCGATAAATTCTGCACCTTCTGTGTGGTGCCCTATACACGCGGTGCGGAATATTCGCGAGCCGTGGATAAGGTGCTGGAAGAAGCGCAGCGGCTGGTGGATCAGGGCACCATCGAGATCATGCTGCTCGGCCAGAATGTGAATGCCTACCATGGCGCCAAGGACGGGACGACATGGTCGCTTGCCGACCTTATCGACGGGTTGGCAAAGATAGATGGCCTGAAGCGCATCCGCTACATGACCTCGCACCCCCGCGACATGAGCGATGATTTGATTGCGATTCATGGAAGCGAACCCAAGCTCATGCCGTACCTGCACCTGCCGATCCAGTCTGGTTCTGACGCGGTGCTTAAGCGCATGAACCGCAAGCACACGGCGGAATTCTACCTCGATATTATTGGCCGCCTGCGGAAGTCGCGTCCCGATATCGCATTCTCGTCGGATTTCATCGTGGGATTTCCCGGCGAAACCGATGCCGAATTTGACGACACCATGGCGCTGGTGCGCGAGGTGAATTACGCGCAGGCCTATTCGTTCAAATACAGCCCGCGTCCCGGCACGCCCGCCGCCACTGACGACAACCAGGTGGATGAGCAGGTAAAAAAACTGCGCCTCGCGCAACTGCAGGCATTGCTTCAGGAGCAGCAGATGGCGTTCAATGCCGCGACGGTGGGAAAAACCGTTGAGGTGCTGTTCGACCGCGAGGGAAAATATGAAGGTCAATTGCTTGGCAAATCGCCGTACATGCAAAGCGTGCATATCCACGATGCAAATAGCTTCCGTGGCCAACTTGTTTCTGTTATAATTAAAGAATCCTATCTCAATAGCGTTGCAGGCGAAATAAACTCCCACCCTAACCAAAAGGTAGCTTAGTGAGCAAAAATGGCAAAGACGATGGCCTCTTCAATGCGACCATCACGTTTCAGGATAACAGCATTCTCCCCATCCTTTACGGCGACAACGACGCCCACCTTGCCAAACTCGAACGAAAGCTTTCCATCACCGCGTCTTCACGCGGCAATGTGGTGGAACTGGCCGGCGAAAAAGCCAACGTGATGGCCGGGCGCTCGGCGCTGGAATCGCTTTATGCCGATGCCAAGAAAGGCCGCGATATCAGCAGCCAGCAGGTGGATGCGGCGATCCGCATGGCGAGCGTGAAACCGGATGCCGAGGGACGCAACCTGTTCGGCGCGCACGATGTCGTCATCAAGACGATGAAAAAAGACGTAAAGCCGTTCTCGGTGGTGCAGGCGAAATATATCGAGTCGCTATCCAAGCATGACATGGTGTTTGCGCTCGGGCCCGCCGGCACCGGTAAAACGTACCTTGCGGTGGCGATGGCGGTGGCGATGTTCACCACCAACCGCGTGGAAAAAATTATCCTGTCGCGTCCGGCCGTGGAAGCGGGTGAGAAGCTCGGTTTCCTGCCCGGCGACTTGAAAGAGAAAATCGACCCGTACCTGCGCCCGCTCTACGATGCGCTGTTCGACATGATGCCCGCCGAGAAACTGGAGCGCCATATGGAAACCGGCGAAATCGAAGTGGCGCCGCTCGCTTTCATGCGTGGCCGCACGCTGTCGAACGCCTTTGTGATTCTGGATGAAGCGCAGAACACGACGGCGACGCAGATGAAAATGTTCTTAACCCGCATGGGGCAGAACACCCGCATGGTGGTAACCGGTGACTTATCGCAGGTGGATTTGCCGCGTGATGTGAAATCCGGCCTTGGCGATGCCATCCGGAAAGTGGAAAAAATCCCGGGCATTGATTTCATCCGTTTCTCCGATGCCGACGTGGTGCGCCACGACCTTGCCGCCAAAATCGTGCAGGCCTACGAGGAATGGGATAAAAAGAAAAAGAATGGCATCCGACCTGTCGATAATGAGTAAACCCACCATCCACCTGCGCGACCTGCGCTGGAAAAAAGCCTTGCGGCCCTATTGCAAAACGGTGGAGGCAGTCGTTCAGGCGGTGGGGGCAAGCGGCGATCTCGCCATCGTCCTTGCCGATGATGAGTTTATCCAGGAACTCAACAAACATTACCGCGGCAAAGACAAGCCGACGAATGTACTGTCTTTCCCAAATGAGGACGAGCCGTTCGGCGATGTCGTCCTTGCCTTCGAGACGATCGAACGCGAGGCGGCAGGGCAGGGGAAAAGCTTCCGCGACCATGCCGCCCACCTCATTGTCCACGGCATTCTGCACCTGATGGGACATGACCACGAAGATGAGGCTCAGGCAGAGAAGATGGAGAGAAAAGAGGTATCAATTTTAAAGCGGCTGGGAATAGAAAATCCCTATAAATAGCTGTTCCAAGGCGCCGTTCCCTGAAATTGCTTTGTGTAAACAATAAACATTGTTAGAAGTGCTTTGGAAACTGATTGCTTGCCGGGGATGAATTATGTCGAAAGATCGCATAGAGATAATAAGGGAAATAGTTGATAAATTGCCTTCCCCTCAAGATTTGGGAGAATTCACACCCCTCGTAGAAAAGGTAAATTACGGATGGCAGGGATATCCGCATGGCTATCCGGGCAGTGATTATCTGCGGGGATACGCTGCAATTCGAGGGATTCTTGATACGGGTGTTGCTGCGGTCACCCCGGAAGTTTTTGATATCCTCGAAAAAATGCGACATGAGATATATCAAAATTTTCAGCGAGTGAATCAAGAGAGCGGCAAATTGCAGCAAGACGAAGGTTTAAAGCAGTTAGCGGAGCCCTATAAAGAAAAACTGCTATTAGCTACGACCAGCGTGCGTGAAATTATGGAAAATATCAGCGTTATCAATGAGCGGGTTTTGGCTGAACTAGTGGCAAGCAAGGCTCCTCGGTCTCGTATATTATGAATATATTGCTAGAGAGCCTGAAAACACTAATAACTTGTGACCCGGCATAATCTTTGTTATAGCTTGAGTCCTATGGACGACCCACGACGACCCACGCTGCCTGGCTGGCTGCGAAGCATGTTCTTTCCGCGACCCGAAGGGTCGCTGAAGGATGTCATCGAAGAAGCGATTGAGGAGCACGCGGAGAACAGCAGCGAGGAGCTTGCCCCGCAGGAGCGGGTGATGCTCCATAACGTGCTGTCATTTGGCGAGCGCACGGTGAGCGATATTATGATCCCGCGCACCGATATTGTCGCTGTGCCGCAGGATATTTCCCTCGACGCACTCAAAGCCCACATCATTGACGAACGCCACACTCGCACCCCGGTCTATGAAGACACGCTGGATCACATCCTCGGTTTTCTGCACGTGAAAGACCTGATTCCGATCCTCGCGAGCGACAAGCCGTATCATCTGCGGAATTACCTGCGTACTATGCTGTATGTGCCGCCGTCGATGAAGGTGATCGATCTGCTTGCCAAAATGCGCGCCGCCGGGAGCCACATGGCAATCGTCGTCGATGAACATGGCGGCACGGATGGGCTGGTCACTATGGAAGATGTGGTGGAAGAAATTGTCGGCGATATCCATGATGAGCACGATGAAGACGAGATCAACAATGTCTACCTGACCCGCATCGGTGACAAGGTGATCGAGGCAAATGCCCGCGTCCGTATCGACCAGCTGGAGCGTTTCCTGGAGCGCCCGTTGGTGAGCGAAGAAGACGCCGATGAATTTGATACGCTGGCCGGGTTGATTTCCAGCAAGCTTGGCCGTGTGCCCGCCAAGGGTGAAATGGTAGAGCATACGGATGGTATGCGGTTTGAGGTGGTGGATGCGGATCTCCGCCGTATCCGGAAGGTGCGCCTCCACCTGCCATAATGTAGTGACCCAGTACAAGGGACGTAGGATGCACGGTTATCATTATTGGATGCGTTGTAAACACTACCTGCTCCCATTTCTATTGGGTGTGAGCGCGACCCTGACCTTGCCGCCATTTTACATTTTCCCCCTGGTGATCCCGGCCTATGGTGGGTTGTTTCAGTTGCTGAACCGTGCGGATTCGAGGAAGCAGGCGACGTTGATCGCATTTTTCTGGGGCTGGGGTTTTTTCATGAGCGGCCTTTATTGGTTTACCATTGCGCTGCTTACTGATCCTGACAAATTTGGCTGGCTCATTCCGTTCGCCCTGTTTGCGCTTACTGCCGTGATTGCGCTGTATACCGCCGTGTTTGGCACACTCTATTTTTCGTTCCGACGCGAAGGTCTCAAAGGCGCGGTGATTTTCGCGGCGCTCTGGACGCTGGTGGAAGTTGCCCGCGGCCATTTTTTCACCGGCTTTCCGTGGAACCTCGGCGGCTATGTGTTCGCTGCAAGCGATGCGTCCATCCAGCTGGCGTCGCTGGTGGGGATCTATGGGTTGACCATGGGGGCGGTGCTGGTGGGCGCAGTAAGCACGCTGCCCCTGCGTACGGCATTATGTGGTTGGGTGCTGGTCGCCTTCGCCGTTAGTTGGGGCGAATGGCGTGTGCAGCAAGCCCCACGGGAAATGGTCGACGGAGTGATGCTGCGCCTTGTGCAGGCCAATATCCAGCAGCACCATAAATGGAATCCGGAGCGGCAAACGGAAGGGTTGACCGCGCAGGTGGAACTGTCACGCGAACCCGGCAGCGAGCGCGTTACCCATTTCATCTGGCCGGAAACGGCAGTACCTTACCTCATGCAAGATTACAGTACGCTCGCCACCCGCCTCGGCTATACATTGTTGCCCAGCCAGAAACTGCTTACCGGAACACTCAGGGGTAATGGCGATCGCGTGACCAACAGCATGGTTGCTATCAACCAGTATGGAAATATTATTAGCCAGTATGATAAACATAAGCTTGTGCCATTCGGGGAATTCCTACCGCTGCGATGGCTGATTCCCAGTGCGCTCGAAACACCCGTAGGGATGCACGACCTTGCGCCCGGCGAAGGAACCAGAACACTCCGCGTGCATGGGTTGCCGCCGGTCAGCCCGCTGATTTGCTATGAAGTGATCTTTCCTGGACTCGCCGTCGATAAAAGTGACCGGCCGGCATGGCTGCTGTCGATCACCAATGATGCATGGTTTGGTACGTCGACTGCGCCATACCAGCATCTCGCCATGGCGCGGATGCGCGCTGTGGAGCAAGGGTTGCCTATGGTACGCGTTGCCAATACGGGAATTACCGCCGTATTTGATGGGTATGGACGGGAATATGGTCGTATTCCGCTGAATAAAAAGGGGTTTTTGGATATCGGGTTGCCACGATTGTCTCCTTATGGGACGGTATACGCACGGTGGTTTTAGTAACTAGGGTTGATTTTTAGCCAAATTCTGTGGCAAGCGTTAACTTTTCGCTTGCAAGTTGCATGGTTTTGGAACATGTAATGGTTGCAATTATTCGTTAATACGAAAAAACAGATAAACGTAAAGTTAATGCAATGAATAAGCAAGATATCGACATTTACATTGGCAAACGATTACGGCTTCGCCGTACCATGATGGGGCTAAGTCAAGAAGCCGTCGCCAAAGCTGTTGGCATCACCTTCCAGCAAGTACAGAAATACGAAAAAGGTGTGAATGCGATGAATGCACGCCGCCTCGTCGAATTTGCTCGCTTCATGAATGTGCCGGTTGCGTATTTCTTTGATGGTATCGATGATGCGGTGCCAGCGGAACAGCCTTCGCAGCCGGGATTTTCGGAAAGCTCGGAGAGTTTCGATCATGGTTCGCCGGTGTCGGATCGTGAATCGCTTGAAATGATGAAGGCCTTCAAACGCATAAGCGAACAGGCGGTGCGTAAGCGCTTGTCCGATCTGGTACGGGCGATTGCCGACAACAAAACGCTGTTGGATTAGGCCAGCCAAACTTCAATATACAGGGGAAGTGTGTGTTCGAGCAGAGGGCAGAGAACAGAAGGCAATTTTTCACTACGGCAGGCGGTATTGTTGCCGCCTTGGCTGCTGGGTGTGGTAAAAAACCCGTCGTCCCCGTCGCTCCACCTTCGCCGCCTGACCTCGTGTATATGCCCGTTTCTGAGGAAGATAAACCGTATCTTCTGGAAAAGTTGGAGAAACTTAAGGCGATGATGACATTCGCCAATAACATCAACATGGAATACCGTGAAAAGGTTTTGGAAATTTTGCCTGAGGACGAACGCAAGAAAGCCGAAGAATTTTACGATGCGGTGCAACGGGCTACACAATTGCGTGTCGATATTATAGTTCCTGTCATCGAAGAGATTAAAGCACATTCCGGCCTCCAGCATGCAACATACCGCACCGCCCTTCTGAACTGGTCGCTGGCATCTGGTCTGGATGGTTTTGCGAAGCTTGATGATAAGCCGTTCTGGGCGGGGTATACAACAGGTGGCGCAGTGTCTGTGCCATTACAGGAAGCATTCAAGACGCAGTATCTCGTTCCCTACAAAGTCGCGGAGCTTGATCGCGAAAGATTCACTGAGCTAGAAACACTCTATAAGGAATGCCAGAGCTGGGCACCGGAGTTTGATACACGATTATCTACTGTCATGTCTGCCAAAGCCGTCCCGGTCAGGGATCGCTAGCGGCGTATTGTAACTTGACTTCCTGTACCTGAAACATTAGCGTCAGCCCATTGTGGGGATTTGATCTGCTTGCCGCCACGTTAAACATTGGTCTAAGCATCGGAAGCGAGCCTTCGCCCTGATTTCAAGTCCCTCATCATAAACCGTCATTGCGAGCGATAGCGGAGCAATCCGTCCAGCCTTGCGAACCTGAGCAAGAAAACTGGATCGCCGCGTCGCTAAAGCTCCTCGCGATGACACCAACGAAGGGGACGAATATGTCAAATCAATTTTCCAGTGGCCGCAAGAATTACGTATTTACCAGTGAATCTGTTGCAGAAGGCCACCCGGACAAAGTCTGCGACCAGATTTCCGACGCGGTGCTGGACGCGATGCTCACCATCAACCCGGAAGCGCGTGTTGCATGCGAATGCTTAGCCACCACCAACACCATCGTGATTGCCGGTGAAACCCGCGGCGCCGATCTCACCAAAGCGGAAATTGAAAAAATCGCCCGCGACAAGGTTCGCGAGATTGGCTATTTGCAGGAGGGTTTCCATGCCGATAACCTTGACGTCTATGTGCACCTGCACGCACAATCGGCGCACATTGCCATGGGGGTGGATTCCGGCGAGAACAAGGATGAAGGCGCTGGCGACCAGGGCATCATGTTCGGGTTTGCCTGCAACGAAACCGCATCGCTCATGCCCGCTCCGATCGATCTGTCGCACAAGATTCTCCAGAATCTCGCCCGCGCCCGCCACAGTGGTGAAGCGAAAGGTCTGGGCCCGGATGCGAAATCGCAGGTGTCGCTGCTCTATGAAAATGGCAAGCCGGTGAAGGCCACCTCGATCGTGGTGTCGACTCAGCATGCTGAAGGCATGTCGCAGCAAGATGTGCGCGAACTGGTGCGCCCGTATATCGAAGCCTCCATCCCCAAAGGCTGGATGTGCCCAGAAAACGAGCTGTATGTGAACCCGACCGGCCAGTTCGTGATCGGCGGCCCGGACGGCGATTGCGGTCTCACCGGACGCAAGATTATTGTAGACACTTACGGTGGCGCCGCGCCGCATGGCGGCGGCGCGTTCTCGGGCAAAGACCCAACCAAGGTGGATCGCTCGGCGGCCTACGCGGCACGTTACCTCGCGAAAAACGTCGTGGCGGCGGGTCTTGCCGATCGCTGTACTATCCAGCTTTCTTACGCGATTGGCGTCTCAAAGCCGATCAGCTTCTATGTCAGCACCAACGGCACCGGCAATGTGGATGAGGCGAAGCTGGAAGCTTACCTGCAAACGCTGATGGATCTGACTCCACGCGGTATCCGCAAGCACCTCGCGCTCAACGCCCCGATCTATGCGCGTACCGCAGCATATGGGCATTTCGGTCGCGAACCGGACAAAAACGGTGGCTTCACCTGGGAAAAAACCGACCTGGTGGCCGCGCTCAAGGCGGAATTCCCGCAAGCGCAGAAAGTGGCTAACGGCTAGCTGAATGCAGGAGCATTTGCGTTCCTTCGGCCGCAGGCATGGCAGGCGGCTCCGCACCCATGCACAGGAGTTGGTGGATGGGTTGCTGCCGTCATTGCAATTATCCCCCGCCACGCTTCCTGCGTTTGTGGGGACGGTGTTCCTCGAAATCGGTTTTGGCGGCGGCGAACATCTGGCGCATTTGGCAACCCTGCACCGGGACGTGCATTTCATTGGTGTCGAGCCGTATGTGAACGGCATCAGCGGGTTGCTGAAACAGGTTGAAGAACGTCATCTCGACAATATCCGTATCTATACCGACGATGTGCGCGACCTGCTTGTCGCAATGCCGGATGCCTGCCTCGACCGCGTGTATATCCTCTACCCCGATCCCTGGCCGAAAGCACGGCATCACAAGCGCCGCCTTATCGGCAAACCGCTGCTCGACCAGCTCACGCGGGTGATGAAGCCGGGCGCCGAACTGCGTATCGCCACCGATTGGGATGATTACGCCACATGGATACTGGAGCAACTTCTTCCACATGCTGCATTTGAGTGGACGGCAAAAAAATCCGGAGATTTTAATGCGCCGTGGGAAGAATGGATTCCCACCCGCTATGAACAGAAAGCGCGGCGCGAAGGGCGTGGCAGCAGCTATTTCCGGTTTATAAGGAAATAGAGCGACTAACGGAAAATTGGTGCTGACCAATTTTCCGTTAACAGCTATAGATTATTTTTTCTTCTTCTTTTCGTGTGGTTGAGGAGTGGATGGTTCTGGCGCGCTGGCGTTGCCACAGCTTATTTTTGCGATGCTTCCAAGCCCTGCTTCACCCTTAAGATGAGCTGTGCGTGGCGTGCCATCGTTGGTGCATGTCCAGTTGACCTCGAAATCTTTCGAGCAACCATTTGCTGGATCCCCAAGAATGGCGACATCAACTTTATATTTGCATACCGTCTTGCCACGGCAATCGTCGCGAACCATCATGGATGCATTGCCTTCGGCTGCACCGCAATTCTTACCATAGGTAGCGCTGGTGACGTCTATGGTCTGCCCAGCTCCAGCGCGGATGGAACTAACCTGATAGCCCGCCATAAATCCCAGAGCTGGCAGGCAGGACAGGGTGATCGTCCACAGAAAGAATCTACCAAGACATCGCATACTCGCATACGGTTTCTTTTTGGCCGCATGCGATGCTGGAGGCGGCGGAGTAACATGTCCGAGTTTACAGAAAATGCGAATCGCCAGAAGCAGGCGATAACTGATGTACCACACCCACAGGCACAGATTCACCACCACCATCCATAGCATATCCGACATGATCGGAGTTGGGTAGGCAATGAATGCCGGCAGAACCGAAACGAATAAGCCGGTAGCAGCGACAGCTAAGAGGTTTCGGCCAAACGCGGTGGCTCTCCACCCATCCATCGCACTTACCATGCCTGCGAAGATGCTCAGGATCACCACCATCACCCAGAACCCCGGAGTGACACCACTAAGAATCCGACCAGCCTGTCTTATGAAGCGGACGGGTTTATAGTAGCTGTGTAACTCCAGCATGTAGATGGGGTTTCGTACCGCAAACTCAACATATATCTGCCGCAACACATGCTCATGCGTGCGAACCTTGTGCAGTCCTCCTGTCTGGCTACAGGTGTAGGGCAGATTGCGTTCCTTCATATATTTCTCGAATGCTGTCCATGAAATAGTGTCGCCCCGTGAACCGGGTTGCGACATGGTGTTATAAAGTTCCCAGTCGGGATGTAGACTAAGTGCCATATAGATGGAGTGCCACGTCAGGTGGTGGGGCAGGGCGCACTCGGAGAAATAAAGGTCGTTTAACTGCGTATTCTGAACGGCGTTATAGGTGCCATAGGTCGAAAGGAAAAGCACAAGCCCGGCCACTGGTGATGCCACCGCCCGGCGCAACATCCCGCGTGAAATCATACCGGGTTCGGTGCGCCATATGCGCCACAGGATCAATGCTGTCGGCACCACGACCAGAATTAACTGGAGTTGTGCGGTTTTCCGGATCGACACGGCGAACGAGAACAACAGTGCCTGCAGCACCAATATCGCCGCTGATCGTGCCGATATGCGCTGGCTGCCTGAAAGCACCCAGAGTGCGTGCAGCATCGGGATAACGGCAAGGGAACTCATGAACCGGTTGGCATTCACTGATGGCATGCCGGTGTTCTCGAATAGGGAGGAAAAGAAAAACACGCTGAAGCTTGAGCATAGCAGGAGCAGGGTAGCCAGCGGCGCTATATGTTTACGGTACTCGGCGATAAACAGTGCCGCTGACAAACCGAAGATGAGGAAATAGAGTTTGGGGCTGGTCTAGATAATCGGTTTGCGTGACTTCTTTTTCGTATTCAGATTAC
>CAZFKP010000013.1:0-75278 GCA_964518725.1 uncultured Rickettsiales bacterium
GTGGTGAAGGCCGTACGTCGGGCGGTCGCCATCCGGTGACCCCGTGGGGTAAAGGAACCAAGGGTAACAAGACCCGTTCTCGCAAAAAGAAGAACAAACTCATCATCAAAAATAGGCATGGGAAATAAGTCATGGCACGCTCTGTTTGGAAAGGCCCATTTGTTGATGGGTATATGTTGAAAAAAGCCGATGAGGCTCGCGCTTCGGGCAAGCACACGATCATCAAAACCTGGTCGCGCCGCTCGACGATCCTGCCACAATTCATTGGCCTGACGTTTGGTGTTTACAACGGCAAGAAATTCATTCCTGTCGCGGTGAACGAAGACATGATTGGCCACAAGTTCGGTGAGTTCGCCCCGACGCGCACGTTCAACGGCCACACCCCGGCTGGTGGCGACAAAAAAGCAGAGAAGAAATAGGATAGTTATGGGAAAGAAAGCATTAGAACGCCAATTGGCGCCCACTGAAGCGAAAGCGGTGATTAACCGCATCCGCATCAGCGCGCAGAAGCTCAACCTCGTGGCACAGATTATCCGTGGCATGAGCGTGGCTGAAGCACTCACCCAGCTTACCTTCTCGGGCAAGCGTATTTCGGATGATGTGAAAAAAGGCCTGCAATCGGCAATCGCCAACGCAGAAAATAACCACAATCTCAACGTTGATTCGCTCTATGTGAAAGAGGCGTATGTTGGCAAGAATATCGTGATGAAGCGTATGCATACGCGTGGCCGTGGCCGCTCGGCGCGTGTGTTCAAGCCATTCTCGAACCTAACGCTGATCGTTTGTGAAAGAGGCGACGAGCCGGTAAAAACGAAAAAGCCTGCGGCAAAGAAAGAAGCGGCGAAGAAAGCTGGCAGCAAGCCGGAAACCGCCAGCAAAGCCAAGAAAGTAGGAGCATAATATGGGTCAGAAGGTAAACGCAATTGGCTTCCGCGTCGGCGTCAACAAACAAACGGATTCCCGTTGGTTTGCGGACAAGGACTTCGCTGACAAGCTGCACGAAGACATTAAAATCACCAACTACATCAAAAAAAACCTGAATGCTGCCGGTGTGAGCAAGGTCATCATCGAGCGTCCGAATAAAAAGGCGACCGTGACCATTCATACCGCTCGTCCGGGGGTTGTGATTGGCAAAAAAGGTGCCGATATCGATAAAATTAAAAAAGACATCGGCAAGTTCACCAAAGATGAGGTGAACGTCAATATTGTGCCGGTGGCCAAGCCGGAGATCGATGCAACGCTGGTCGCGGAATCGGTCGCGCAGCAGCTCGAAAAACGCGTGGCGTTCCGCCGTGCGATGAAGCGTGCCGTGCAATCCTGCCTGCGTCTTGGCGCGCAAGGGATTCGTATCAACGTGTCGGGTCGCCTCGGCGGCGCTGAGATTGCCCGCATGGAATGGTACCGCGAAGGTCGCGTGCCGTTGCATACTCTGCGTGCTGACGTCGATTATGGCGTTGCCCGTGCAGAAACTGCGTATGGCACCATCGGCATCAAAGTGTGGATATTTAAAGGCGAAATTCTGGGTAAAGAGAAGAAAATCGCTGATGCTGCACCGATCGTTGCTGTCGAAGAATTCAAAGAAATTGGCGAGTAAATTTTATGATGAGTCCTAAAAAAACCAAATACCGCAAAATGCACAAAGGCCGCATTAAAGGCGCAGCAAAGGGCGGGTATACCCTGAATTTCGGTGAATATGGCCTGAAAGCCATGCAGCCGGAGCGCATCACTGCGCGCCAGATCGAGGCGGCTCGCCGCGCCATTTCGCGCCATGTGAAACGCGTTGGTCGGATGTGGATCCGTATTTTCCCGGATGTTCCGGTGACCCGTAAACCTGCCGAGGTGCGGATGGGTTCCGGTAAGGGGTCGGTCGAGTTCTGGGCTGCACGTGTGCAACCTGGTCGGATTATGTTCGAAATCGATGGTGTGCCAGAAGCGGTAGCGCGTGAGGCGTTTGACCGCGCTTCGGCCAAACTGCCGATCAAAACTAAATTCATCAAACGTCAGGCAGAAGGCTAAGTTTATGAAAATCAATGAATTACGTGGAAAAGCGAAGGAAGATCTGGCCGAGCTGGTCGTGGCTTCCAAAAAAGAGTTGTTTAACCTGCGTATGCAGGCGGCAACCGGCGCACTCGCAACGCCGGGGCGTTTCAAAGATGTGAAGAAAACCATTGCCCGTGCAAAAACGCTCTTGAACGAACAAGGGAAAACAGGTAAAAACCCCGCTCCTAAAAAAGCGGCGGCAACGAAAACTGCCAGCAAATCGAAAAAAGGATAGTTCATGCCAAGGCGCGTATTACAAGGCACTGTAGTCAGTGATAAAATGGAAAAAACTGTTGTAGTTCAGGTGGATCGACGTATGTCTCACCCGATCTACAAAAAGACGATTCAGCGCTCAAAAAAATATGCGGCGCACGATGAAGAAGGTCGTTTCAAAATGGGCGATGTGGTGCAGATTATCGAATCGGCACCTATCTCCAAAACGAAGCGCTGGAAAGTGGTGTACGAATAAATAGTGGTCAGTGACCGGTGGTCAGAAGGTAAGTTATGATACAACAACAAAGTAATTTAGAAGTCGCAGATAATTCCGGTGCACGCCGCGTGATGTGCATCAAGGTTCTCGGCGGCTCGAAACGTAAATTTGCCAGCGTGGGCGATGTGATCGTCGTGTCGGTCAAGGAAGCGATCCCGCGCGGTAAAGTTAAAAAAGGTGAAGTGCATCGTGCCGTGATTGTGCGTACCAAGCGTGACATTCACCGTCCGGATGGGTCGACCATTCGCTTCGATAAAAATGCAGCCGTGCTGGTTTCCAAGCAGAACGAGCCGATCGGCACTCGTATTTTTGGCCCGGTGACCCGCGAGCTCCGCGCAAAATCCTTCATGAAAATCGTGAGCCTGGCTCCAGAGGTATTGTAATATGACGAATAAACTCAAAGTAAAAAAAGGCGACGAAGTGGTTGTGCTTGCCGGTAAAGACAAGGGCAAGAAAGGCGCAATCCTCAAAGTCATCGTTGATGAGCGCCGCGTGCTTGTGGCTGGCATCAACAAAGTGAAACGCCACACCAAGCCGGGTCGCGATGGCGCCGGTGGCATTATCGAAAAAGAAGCGCCGTTGCACGTATCAAACGTTGCGCTGGTGGACAAGAAAACCGGTAAACCAACCCGCGTTGGCTACAAAACTTTAAACGATGGAACGAAGGTGCGTGTCGCCAAGCGTTCGGGAGAAACGATCAATGGCCCAAGGAACTAAGAATATGGCATCCGCCGCTAAAAAAGAGGGCTATACGCCACGCTTGCAGGCTGAATATGAAAGCAGCGTGCGCGCTGCGCTGCAGAAGCAGTTCAACTACAAAAACCCGATGCAGGTGCCGAAGATTGAGAAAATCGTCATCAACATGGGCGTAGGCGAAGTAGTCAACGACAGCAAAATTATCAATGCCGCCGTGACTGACTTGGCAGCGATCGCTGGTCAGAAACCGGTGACGACCAAGGCAAAAAAAGCGATCGCTGGCTTTAAGCTGCGCGAAAACCTTGCTATTGGCTGCAAGGTAACGCTCCGCAAGCAAAAAATGTATGAGTTCCTGGATCGCCTGATCAATACCGCCCTTCCACGCGTGCGGGACTTCCGTGGCGTCAATCCGAAAAGCTTCGATGGTCGTGGCAACTACGCGCTTGGCCTGAAAGAGCAGCTCGTATTCCCGGAAATCAATTACGATAAAATCGATCAGGTGCGCGGGATGGATATCATCATCGTGACCACCGCCAAGACCGACGATGAGGCGCGCGCGCTTCTGACTGCTTTCAACATGCCCTTTATTAAATAGGACGAATCATGGCAAAACTGAGTTCCATCAACAAAAACAACCGCCGCGCTGCAATGACCAAGCGTGATGCGGAAAAGCGCGCCGCCCTCAAGGCGGTGATCATGAACAAAGAGCTCCCGATTGAAGATCGCATGGACGCGCAGTTCAAATTGTCGCGCATGCCGCGCAATGCTTCGAAAGTCCGCGTGCGTAACCGTTGCGAACTCACCGGCCGTGCCCGTGGCACGTACCGTAAATTTAAACTGTCGCGTATCAAATTGCGCGAACTTGGTTCGTTCGGTCGTATCCCCGGCCTCACCAAGTCGAGCTGGTAGGAGAGAATTATGTCGATGAACTATCGCCTTGCAGATCTGCTTGCACAAATCAAGAACGGCCAGTCGGCTCGCCTTGCGAAAATCACCGTGCAGTACACCCGCTTCCTTGCGGATGTGTGCAATGTACTTAAAGACGAGGGCTACATTGAGGAAGCCCTGAAAGTGGAGGCTGGAAAAAATAAGTACAGCCTCGAAATCACACTCAAATATTTTGAAGGTGATCGCGTTATTAAAAAAGCCGAATGCGTTTCCAAGCCGGGGCGCCGCGTCTATGCCGAGATTGGCAAATTGCCGAAGCACAGTAACGGCCTTGGCATCTCCATCCTTTCCACGTCGAAAGGGGTGATGTCGGATTTCGCGGCTCGCCAGGCCAATGTTGGCGGCGAAGTATTATGTACTGTATTCTAGGAGTAAGCCATGTCTCGTGTAGGTAAACAGCCCATTGCCATTCCGTCCGGTGTCACCGTGACGCTGTCGCCGAAGGAAATTTCGGTAAAAGGCGGCAAAGGCGAACTGAAGTCACCGCTTACGGCGGATGTTAAGGTTGAAGTGAAAGACAATAAAGTGCTGGTGATGCCAGTGGATAAAGCCGATCCGCGCTCGCGTGCGATGTGGGGAACGACCCGCAACAACGTGGCGGGTATGGTAAAAGGCGTATCGGATGGTTTTACCACCAAGCTGGAGATTCAGGGCGTTGGTTACCGCGCTTCGGCCGACAAGAACTACCTGTCGATCTCACTAGGGTTCTCGCACGAAATCAAATATGCGATTCCTGCGGGTATCAGCATCACGGTGGAGAAGCAAACCTCCATCGCCATTTCCGGCTTCGATAAGCGCGTGGTCGGTCAAGTGGCGTCGGAAATTCGTGCGCTGCGTAAACCTGAGCCTTATAAAGGCAAGGGTGTGCGCTATGAAGGCGAGTATATCCGTCGCAAAGAAGGCAAGAAGAAATAATCCGTAGATGGGCGCAAAAACGTCCGTCGCTATTAAAGGAAGAAGTTATGAGTCAGGCAGTAAAATCTAAAGCGCTCGCGGCACGCCGCAAAGAACGCATCCGCCTCCAGATCCGCGACAAGGCCAACGGCCGTGTGCGTCTGTCGGTGTTCCGTTCGGGGAAACACATCTACGCGCAGCTGATTGACGATGTAAAAGGCGCAACGCTTGCCGCCGCTTCCACCCTCGACAAAGACCTGAAGGGTCAGGTGAAGTCGGCCTCTACCGTTGAGGCAGCCAAAGCTGTTGGCAGCGCGATCGCCAAAAAAGCAAAAGAAGCCAAGGTCAAGGACGTTGTGTTTGACCGTGGTGGCTACCTGTTCCATGGCCGCGTGAAAGCGCTGGCCGATGCGGCGCGTGAAAACGGCCTCTCATTCTAATAATTCATCAGTAAGGTTTAAAACAATGGCTCGTGATCAACGTAATGAACAAAAACCCCGCGAAGAAGGCAGCGACCTGATCGATAAGCTGGTTTCCATCAACCGCGTGGCCAAAACCGTGAAAGGTGGTCGTCGTTTCGGCTTCGCCGCACTGGTCGTGGTCGGCGATGGCAAAGGCCGCGTGGGCTATGGCACTGGCAAGGCAAAAGAAGTTTCCGATGCGATGAAAAAAGCGCTCGACGACGCGAAAAAATCCATGGTGCGTATTCCGCTGCGCGAAGGCCGCACTATCCACCACGATGCTTACGGCCGCTACGGCGCAGGCAAAGTGATGATCCGCACGGCGCCAACCGGTACCGGTATCATTGCCGGCGGCCCAATGCGTGCCGTGTTTGAAGCGCTCGGTGTTCAGGACGTGGTAGCCAAATCAGTCGGCACCAGCAACCCACACAACATGCTGAAAGCAACCTTTGCTGCACTTCAGGACATTCGTTCCCCTCGTGCAGTTGCTGCAAAACGCGGCAAAAAAGTGGGTGACATTGTGGAGCGCCGTGAGGGCATTTCGCAAGAGAAAAAAGCGGTAGCAGAGTAAGGATCAGACTATGACCGAGACAGCAAAAAAAGCGGCGAAAGCGCCGGCAAAACCAAAAGCGGACAAGGCAGCGAAACCTGCGGCGGCGAAAGCTAAAAAAGTTGCGGGCGATAAAGGCACCGTGACGGTGACCCAGATGGTCGGCACCATTGCCCGCCAGGCGGATCAGCTCGCGACCCTGAAAGGCTTAGGCCTCGGCAAGCGCCACCGCACCCGCACGCTGGAAGACACTCCTTCCGTACGCGGCATGATTTACAAAGTTCGCCATCTGGTGAAAGTACAAGCATAGGATTTTTTATGAAACTGAACGAAATCAAAGATAACAAAGGCGCTCGCAAAGGCCGTATCCGCGTCGGTCGCGGTATCGGTTCGTCGAAAGGCAAAACTGCTGGCCGTGGCGGCAAAGGCCAGACGGCGCGTACCGGTGTGGCCATCAACGGCTTCGAAGGTGGTCAAACACCAATCCATCGCCGCTTGCCGAAGCGTGGCTTCAATAACTACACCCGCGTGGAATTCGACACGGTGAATACCGGCGACATCGAAAAAGCGGTGATTGCTGGCAAGCTTTCGGCCAAGGATACGATTGACATGGCGGCGCTGAAAAAAGCCGGCCTGATTCGGAATGCTTCGGTGAATGTTAAGTTGCTGGCTAAAGGCGAGATCAAAGCGAAAGTGAAACTTTCGGTGTGCGCGGCGTCGGCTTCGGCGAAAGTTGCGGTTGAAAAAGCCGGTGGCGAAGTGACCATGAAATCAGATAGCGCTGCGGCGTAGTTTCTGCTATCCCGGGCACTCCCGGGTTTCACTTTGATTTCGACACAGGAAAAATAAAACATGTCCTCAGCCGCTGAACGCCTTGCCGCCAATATGAATTTCGGAGTATTTACGCGTGCGACGGAGCTAAAAAAGCGCCTGTGGTTTGTCTTGCTTGCGCTGATTGTTTACCGCATTGGCGCGCACGTGCCGGTTCCCGGCATCGACCCGCACATCATGGAAGAAATTTTCCAGAAACACCAAGGCGGCGTGCTTGGCATGTTCAACATGCTTTCCGGTGGCGCGCTCGGACGCATGACGGTGTTTGCGCTGGCGGTAATGCCGTACATTTCGGCGTCGATCATTGTGCAAATCCTCTCTTTTGCGCTGCCGTCGCTGGCGGCACTCAAAAAAGAAGGTGAGGCGGGGCGCCGTAAAATCAACCAATACACCCGCTATGGCACGGTGGTACTCGCCGCATTTCAGGGCTATGGAATTGCGGTTGGCCTTGAAAGCATGACCGGCTCCAAGGGTTCGGCAGTGATCGACCCCGGGTTTTTCTTCCGCTTTTCGACGACGGTAACGCTGGTTGGCGGCACCATGTTCCTGATGTGGCTTGGCGAGCAGATCACGGCACGCGGCATTGGCAATGGCATTTCGCTCATCATTTTCACCGGGATTGTCGCCGGGCTTCCGCTCGCCATCGGCCAGACCTTTGAATTGGGGCGCACGGGGGTGATGTCAACGCCGTTCATTCTGTTCATCATGACGGCGGTTATCTTCCTGATCGCGCTGATCGTATTCATGGAGCGGGCGCAGCGGCGGTTGCTGATCCAGTATCCCAAGCGTCAGGTTGGTAATAAAATGTATGGCGGCGAGTCGAACTACCTGCCGCTGAAAGTCAATACGGCTGGTGTAATTCCTCCGATTTTTGCAAGTTCGCTCTTGCTCTTCCCGCTGACCATTGCCGGATTTAATTCGGCCGGTGGGCCTGAGTGGCTGCGCGCAATCAGCAGCTACCTCGCGCATGGCCAGCCGCTCTATATTGCGCTCTATGTTGCGCTGATCGTGTTTTTTAGCTTTTTCTACACCTCGATTATGTTCAACCCGCAGGAAAATGCTGATAACCTGAAAAAGAATGGTGGCTTCATCGCCGGCATCCGCCCTGGCACCCAGACAGCGGATTATTTTGATTATGTTGTCACTCGCCTGACCGTGATCGGCGCGGCGTACCTGTCATTTGTCTGTGTACTGCCGGAGATTTTTGTAGCGAAATACGCCGTGCCGTTCCAGCTTGGTGGCACGGGGCTGCTCATCGTGGTGAACGTGGTCATCGATTTCGTGACTCAGGTGCAATCGCATCTCTTCGCGCACCAATATGAAGGGCTGATTAAGAAAGCCAAGCTGAAAGGTCGCCTGAAATGAACCTGATCCTTCTTGGCCCACCTGGTGCCGGGAAAGGCACCCAGGCGCAGACCATGAGCAGTAAATACCGCCTGGCCAAGCTTTCGACCGGGGACATGCTTCGCGCTGCCGTGGCCGAGGGTACGGAAATCGGCAATATCGCCAAGAGTATCATGGCGGCAGGCCAACTGGTGCCGGATGATATTATGATTGGTCTGATTCGTGATCGCATCCGCCAGGGCGATTGTATCAACGGCTTTATCCTTGATGGATTTCCACGCACGGTAGCGCAGGCAGAGGCATTGGATGTCATGCTGACGGATGAGAAGAAGCGCCTGGATTTTGTCATTGAGCTGAAGGTAGACGATCAGAAGCTGGTGGAGCGGATCACCGGGCGGTTTTCCTGCGCGAAATGCGGCGCCGGCTATCACGATAGCTTCAAGCAGCCCAAACAGTCTGGAACCTGTGATGAGTGCGGTGGGCAGGAATTTACCCGCCGCGAAGACGACAAGGCCTCAACCGTGAACAAGCGCCTCAGCGCTTATCATGCACAGACGGCGCCGCTCTTGCCCTACTACCGCTCGCGTGGGGTGCTGGTCAGTGTTGACGGCATGGCGGATATCGCAGATGTCGCCACCGAAATCGACCGCCTGGTCGGGGCGGAAGAAAAAATCGCCTAAAGGGGATAATCCCATGGGGTTGATAGATTCTGATAATGCCACCCATGTGCGGGCGCAGATAAAAAACCAGACGGCAAGGGAGGCCATTGCGACGATTATGGAGTCGTTGGCCACGGCATCGATATCCGAGCGGGATGCGGTGATGCTTGCGTCTCCGGAGTTGCTTGATGGGCTTCTATTTTCAAGCCTCGATATCTCTTCAATCAATGACACGGCTATTATTAAGCGTCACCATCTTGGTGCGCCCGGTGCAGCGAGCGGCAAGGTCGCCATGTCAACAGAACAGGCCGATCGCTATATCGAGGCTGGCGAGCCGTTTATTCTAGTGCTTCCGGAAACCCGGCCTGAACATGTCGGCTATATTGAGAAAGCTGCAGGGGTGGTAACGTTTGAAGGCGGCATGACTTCCCATGCTTCCATCATCACGCGGCAGAAAGGCAAGCCGGCGGTTATCGGCACCGGGCGGCTTGAAGTGAGCCCCGGCGATGAAATCTCAATTGACGGCGGGAATCATCTGGTCGTTCGTGGCGCGTTGCCGGCATTGCCTCCTGATCCCGATAACGAGAACCTGAGGCGCTTGCTTGAAGTTGCAGATAGCCTGAAAAGCGATCGGGTAAAGAAGATCATTGTCAAGGCCAATGCGGATACGCCGGCGGATGCCGAAAAATCAAAGCGGCTGGGCGCGCAAGGCATCGGTGTCGTAAGAACTGAACACATGTTTTTCGGCAAAGACCGGTTGCCGTACATGCAGGCGATGATTACAGCGCACAATAATGATGAACGAAAAGCCGCTCTAGATAAGCTTTTCCCTATGCAAAAAGAAGACTTCAAAGGCATTTTGAGAGCTATGGAGGGGCTGCCTGTTACCATCCGTTTGCTGGATGCGCCGCTACATGAATTCATGCCTGAGAAAGGTTCTGAGCAGGCCTATGATCTGGGCGGCAAGCTTTTTGATTTTGCCGTGAAGCAAGGCAGGATTGCTCCTGGCGCAGCATACAGCGAACTTATCAAGGGTGCTATGGGCGATGATTTTATCCATAGCCTGTTTGAACATAATCCGATGCTTGGCAAGCGGGCGGTTAGGCTTGATATCCTGAACCCGGGGATTTACGAGATGCAGGTCAGGGCTATCTTGGAGGCGGTGGTGGAACTCACCCGGGATGGCATGGTCGTGACCCCACAAATCATGATCCCGCTGGTAAATGACCCAAGTGAATTTGTACATTGCAGGGAAACGGTCGATCGTGTGGTTGCGGAAATCCGTGAGAAACACGGCGCTGTGCCGCCTTACAAGCTCGGTATTATGACCGAAACTCCGGATGCCTGCCTCCAGATGAAAGAATTCTGCGACGAAGGGGTGGAATTTATCAGCTTTGGCACGAATGACTTGACCCAAACATCTTCAGGCATGTCGCGGGAGGATGTGGGGGAGGTAACAGAGCGCTACCGGCAGAACGGATATTACGCGAGCGATCCATTCCAGACTATCCGTAAACCTATGGCGCGGCTCATGAAGATCGCGGTAACAGAAGGCAATCAGGCCAGAGGCGGGTTGGAAACCAGCGTTTGTGGCGAGCATGGCGGGGATCCGCAATCAATCCGAACCTGTCAGGGGGTTGGTGTGGATTGCGTATCGGTTTCGCCTCCGCGCCTTCCGGTTGCAAGGCTGGTGGCGGCGCAGGCAATGATTGAGCAGGAAATGAGGCAGGGCACGTGGACTGAACGGACAGGCGTGTTCGAGTCGCTTGCTACTCATTTACTATAAGATTTGGGTGGGGATTTAGAAAAATCGTATAATTGCACAGTTTTTTGTTGACGTGCCGGCGATTATCTCTAATATTCCTCCTCCTTTGCGGAATTATTTTTAATAACCACTTGATTTTTGAGGTTTTTGTGGCTCGTATTGCTGGTGTAAACATCCCGACAAGTAAGCGCCTGGACATTGCGCTCACCTATATTCACGGCATTGGCCGCGTCAAAGCGACGGAAATTTGTGAGAAAGCAGGGCTTCCGCCTGAAAAACGCGTGCACCAGATGGATGAGTCGGAAGTAATCCGCATCCGTGAGATCATTGACCGCGACTACATGGTGGAAGGCGACCTCCGCCGTGAGATTTCGATGAACATTAAGCGCCTGGTCGATCTGGGCTGCTATCGTGGCCTTCGCCACCGTAAGAAATTGCCGGTTCGCGGCCAGCGCACGCATACGAATGCGCGCACCCGCAAAGGCAAGGCAAAAGCCATTGCCGGTAAGAAAATGGTGACCAAATAATTAGCTGATTAGGATAGACAATGGCTCAGGCAGAAAAAGCAACAAAAACAAAAGACGCAGGTGCACGGATTAAAAAACGTGAGCGCAAGAATATTTCGACCGGCATGGTGCATGTGAACGCCTCGTTCAACAACACCATTGTCACTATCACCGACATGCAGGGCAATACTGTGTCCTGGTCGTCGGCTGGCCATCATGGCTTTAAAGGTTCGCGTAAGTCGACGCCGTATGCCGCGCAGGTGACTGCGGAAGATGCTGGCCGTAAGGCGATCGATCATGGCATGAAGACCGTGGCCGTGGAAGTCAAAGGCCCGGGTGCTGGCCGTGAGTCGGCGCTGCGTGCGTTGCAGGCGGTTGGTTTCGTGGTGACGTCGATTAAAGATGTGACCCCGGTGCCGCACAATGGCTGCCGCCCGCCGAAACGCCGCCGGGTATAAAATAATTGGCACTCACCTAGCGCCATTGAGGCGCGCAGGCTGCGTGCCGCCACGAATAAAATAAAAACCGCGTTTTTTATTTTATTCTGAACGCAAAATTAAAAGGAGAGAACAAAATGCTCGCTAAAAATTGGGATGCACTGATTAAACCAACGAAACTGAATGTTTCTGCGTCGAAAACCACGCCGAACCAAGCGACCATTACCGCTGAACCGCTGGAGCGTGGGTTTGCCCATACGCTGGGCGTGGCACTGCGCCGCGTGCTTCTGTCGAGCCTGCAAGGGGCTGCGGTGACCGAAGTGAAAATCGACGGTGTGCTGCATGAGTTCTCATCGGTTCCCGGTGTGCGTGAAGACGTGACCGACATCATCCTGAACATCAAAGAGCTGCGTATCAAGGCTGGTTCGGCTGAGAAAAAGCGCATGACGCTCTCTGCAACTGGTCCTGGCGAAGTAAAGGCCAGCCAGATTGATTTGCCGGGCGACCTGGAAATCATCAACAAAGACCATGTGATCTGCACGCTCGATAAAGGCGCCAAGCTGCACATGGAATTCACCGTTGAAACCGGCAAGGGCTATGTCCGTGCGGTGCGCTCTTCGGAAGCGCCGATTGGTGTCATTCCGGTGGATGCGCTGTTCTCGCCGGTGATGAAAGTGACCTATAAGGTGGACAACGCTCGTGTCGGCCAGATCACCGACTACGACAAGCTGCTGATGAACGTTGAAACCGATGGTACGGTGGCTGCGGAAGATGCGGTTGCGTTCGCGGCGCGCATTCTACAAGACCAGCTCCAGCTCTTCATCAACTTTGAAGAATCTGCGGTGGTTAAAAAAGAAGAAAGCAAACCGGATCTGCCATTCTCGCCGTACCTGCTCAAAAAGGTCTACGACCTCGACGAACTCTCGGTGCGTGCTACGAATTGCCTCAAAAACGACAACATCGTGTATGTCGGCGACCTGGTGCAGAAAACCGAAGGCGAAATGCTGAAAACCCCGAATTTTGGGCGCAAATCGCTGAACGAAATCAAAGAAAAACTGGCTAAAATTGGTCTGCGCTTCGGAATGGAAGTTGCCGGCTGGCCGCCAGAAAACATTGAGGAGCTCGCACGCAAGTACGAGGATCCATACTAAGAATTTTGAAGGAGTATTGTTATGCGTCACGGAATGTCTGGCCGCAAATTCAGCCGTAAATCAGCTCATCGCCTGTCGATGTTCATGAACCTCGCGCAAGCGCTGATCAAGCACGAGCAAATCACTACGACCCTGCCGAAGGCGAAAGACCTCCGTCCGGTGGTGGAAAAACTCATCACGCTCGGTAAGCGCGGCGACCTGCATGCCCGCCGCCAGGCGATCAGCATCCTGAAAGATGAAACTACGGTGAGCAAGCTGTTCTCGGTGATTGCCGAGCGCTATAAAGCCCGCAGCGGCGGTTATACCCGCGTGCTGAAAGCCGGCTTCCGTTATGGTGATAACGCGCCGATGGCGATCATTGAGCTGGTTGATCGCGACGAATCTGCCAAAGGCCAGGATTCCGGCCCGGTGCAGGAAACCGAAGCAGCTGAAGCGGCTTAATATTTTACTTATCCATTTGGTTAGTGTAAAAGGGCGGTCGAAAGGCCGCCTTTTTTACGTTAGGGAACAATGAACGCACTAGCACTTCTTTATGTCGGTTTTGGCGGCGCTTTCGGCGCGATGATGCGTTATACGCTGGTTGACCTGGTGGCGCGTTTTAATACGACCGCGTTCCCGTTTGGCACAGTGGCGGTCAATGTCATTGGGTGTTTGCTGATGGGGATGTGGATTGCGTCCATGACAGTATTCCCGATTTCCAAAGCCAAGGACTTACACCTGCTGGTTGCGGTTGGTGCGCTTGGTGGTTTCACCACGTTTTCCGCCTTCTCACTGGATGTGTTTTTGCTGGGTGAGCGCGAACTATACGCCCATATGGCGCTCTATATCGGCGCTTCGGTCATCTGCTCGCTGATGGGATTGTTGCTCGGTATGTGGCTGGTCAAGCTGGTGGCGGCCTAATGCTTTCCCATACCATTTCCGAAGATGATCACGATGTGCGTCTTGACCGCTGGTTCAAGCGCCATTACCCAGCCTTATCGCATGGCATGCTGGAGAAGCACTTACGCAAGGGCGACGTGCGTGTTGGTGGCAAAAAAGCCAAATCGTCCGACCGGCTAGAGCAGGGGCAGGCGCTGGAAATCCGTTTCAAGGTTGAGGCGCTGCAGGCCGTCGAAAAGAAAAAGCCGGAAAAACGCCCGATGTCGCCGGACGATATACTGATGATGCAGAAGGCGGTGATCTATAAAGACGCCAACGTTATCATCCTGAACAAGCCGTTTGGCCTTGCGGTGCAGGGTGGCACGGGAATTTCTAAAAGTGTGGATGACCTGCTGGGCGCGCTGATGTTTGACGCCAAAGAACGCCCGAAACTGGTGCACCGGCTGGATAAAGATACGACCGGCGTGCTGGTGCTGGCGCGCCATGCCAAGGCCGCAAAGATCCTGATGCAGGGTTTTTCCGGCAAGGATATTGAAAAGACCTATGTTGCCTTAGTGCATCGTCAGCCTACGCCGCTTGCCGGCATGATCGACAAGCCGCTCGCCAAATGCGCGGTGGGTGAGGGCGGGTTCGAGCTGATGACAGTGGATGAGGCGGGAAAACGTGCCATCACGGAATATCAGGTGATCGAAATGCTTGCAGGGAAATTTTCGGTGATGCAGCTTTCGCCGCTTACTGGCCGCACGCACCAGCTGCGCGTCCACATGGCGGAGATTGGCTGCCCGATTGTCGGTGATGGAAAATACGGAGGCAGGTTGGAAGAAACGGCGATGGATGTGGAAAATAAATTGCACCTGCACGCCCAACGCATCCAGCTTCCGGCGATGCTTGGCGCAAAAAAGATTGACGTGACCGCACCGCTGCCAAAACATATGAAACGCAGTTTCGACTCACTGGGGATTTATGCCAGCTAAACCCTCTCTCACACCCGCCAAGAAAGAATTTTTCTTGCCCACTGAGGTACTGGAATCAGCGATTGCTGGCGAATGGGCGGCGCATGAAAAGTTCTCGCCGTCAAACATGCCGCTCACTTCGCTTGCCTATACCGCGATCGATCGTATTGAACCTCAGAAAGACGCAATCATTGAGGCGCTGCTCGTCTATGCCGATACGGATACGCTCTGCTACCGCGCGCCGGAAGAAGAATTGAAGGCGCGCCAGAACGCCCAGTGGGATGTGGTGGTGGGGTGGTCGTCGCTGCTGCTCGGCGTAAAATGGCAGGTGGTCGAAGGCATCATGCCGCTGGACCAGCCAGCGAAACTCCATGAAGCACTTCGAACCTACCTCGCCAGGAAGAACGCATTTGAACTGGCGGCATTCAGCATATTGGCCGGCGGCTTTTCTTCCCTGATACTGGCGCAGGCGGTGGCGGAAAAACATCTTACCGCCGCGGAGGCATTTGCGCTTTCCCGGCTGGAAGAAGAATATAGCGCCGAGAAATGGGGCAGAGATGCTGAAGCAAGTAGCAGGGTGCATCGGTTAATGGCGGAAACACTGGCCGCCGGGCAGTTTTTAAAGCTGCTTGACGCCCGCTGAGGCAGGCTCTATTTCTGGATGGCAAACAACAGGGGAACCCTCATGAATCTCGCTCGCAAATCCCGCATCAACCCGGATAAATTGCCGGACGACAAGCACAGCAAAAACGCCAAGAACAACTCGGTGATTGCCGAGCTGGAGCAGAAGCGTGAGCGTGCCAGACAAGGTGGCGGACAGGCGCGTGTTGACGCCCAGCACAGCAAAGGCAAGCTCACCGCCCGCGAGCGCATCGAGGTGCTGCTTGATCCGGATTCGTTCGAGGAATACGATATGTTTGTCGATCATCGCTGCACCAATTTCGGCATGGAAAAAAACCATGTCCCGGGTGATGGCTGTGTCACCGGCCACGGTACCATCAATGGCCGCCTGGTCTATTTATACAGCCAGGATTTCACAGTGATGGGCGGATCGCTTTCCGAAACCAACGCGCAGAAAATTTGCAAGATACTCGACATGGCGATGAAGGTCGGCGCGCCGGTGATCGGCCTGCTCGATTCCGGCGGTGCCCGCATTCAGGAAGGTGTGGATTCGCTCGCCGGATTCGCTGAAATTTTCCAGCGGAACGTTTTGGCAAGCGGTGTTATTCCTCAGATTTCCGTGATTATGGGACCCTGCGCGGGTGGGGCGGTGTATTCCCCGGCGCTGACCGATTTCATCGTCATGGTGCGTGGTTCATCCTATATGTTCGTGACTGGGCCGGAAGTGGTAAAAACCGTGACCCATGAGATCGTAACGCAAGAAGATCTGGGTGGTGCCGATACCCATACCCATAAAACCGGGGTTGCCGATCTCGCCTATGACAACGATATCGAGACCCTGCTGCAAATTCGCCGCATGTTCAATTTCCTGCCGCTCAACAACCGTTCCGGCGTTCCGGTGCGCCCGACCTCGGATCCGGCGGATCGCGTGGAAATGTCGCTCAATACCCTTGTGCCGGAAAATCCGAACAAGCCGTATAACATGAAGGAGCTGCTGGAGCGCGTGGTAGATGAAGGTGATTTCTTCGAACTGCAACCGGATTATGCAAAAAATATCATCATCGGTTTTGGCCGCATGGAGGGCCACACGGTCGGTTTTGTCGCCAACCAGCCGACGCATATGGCCGGCTGCCTGGATATTGATGCCAGCCGTAAGGCGGCGCGTTTCATCCGTTTCTGCGATGCGTTCTCCATTCCGCTGGTGACGTTTGTGGACGTGCCGGGCTTTCTGCCGGGCACGCACCAGGAGCATAATGGTGTCATCAAGCACGGTGCAAAGCTGCTCTATGCTTACGCTGAAGCCACGGTGCCGAAAGTGACTTTTATCACCCGTAAAGCTTACGGCGGCGCGTACGATGTGATGTCGTCCAAGCATTTACGCGGCGATGTGAACTATGCATGGCCATCGGCAGAAATCGCGGTGATGGGGCCAAAGGGCGCGGTGGAAATCGTCTTCCGCGGTAAATATACCAACGCTGAGGAAGAACAAAAACTCATCGACGATTACCGCGCTAAGTTCGCGTCACCATTCGTGGCGGCGTCACGCGGGTTCATCGACGATATCGTCCGTCCGCAGAACACGCGCTGGCGTATCTGCCGTTCGCTGTCCATCCTGCGGACGAAAAACATCCAGAATCCGTGGAAGAAGCACGATAACCTGCCGCTCTAAACGCGCTGGCTGTCTTTCCAGTCACCTCATTGGGGAGTCCTATGATTCGTCTTGTGCTTATATTGGCAATCGTTGTTGCGGTGGTGCTGATTGTCATCTGCCTGCAGGGCGATGCCTATAAGCGTTTCATGGCCGGGGCAGGGGAGGTGATGGGGCGCATCGAAAAAAAAGAAACGCGGATCGAGACGCCGAATAAGCAGACGTCTGAAAATATCCTGATTTATAGCTACACCGTGGGTGGGCAGGCCTATCGCGGTGAGGAGCGGGTGGAATACGATGATCTGTGGTTGGATGCACGGGAAGGAATGGAGTTGCGTGTGTATTATTCCAAGGCCAATCCGGCAAAGAGCTATCCGGCGGTGCTCATCGACCGGAGGTTGAAGATTGAGGCGAGAGTACGATAAAATTCTGCTTTGTTCTGTTCGCCAAAACTGCTATCCATGCTGTTCACAACAAACAACTGGATTCCCGCCTGCGCGGGGATGACACGGGAGACACCATGTTTAAGAAAATCCTCATTGCCAACCGTGGCGAGATTGCTGTGCGTATCATGCGTACCGCCAAGCAAATGGGCATCAAGACGGTCGCTATTTATTCCGAGGCCGATACCAATTCGCTGCATGTGAAAGAGGCGGATGAGGCGGTGTATATCGGTGCCAGCCCGTCGGTGAAAAGCTACCTCAATATCGATAACATCCTCGCTGCCGTGGCTTCTACCGGTGCAGAAGCGGTGCATCCCGGCTATGGGTTCCTTTCGGAAAACGCGGAATTTGCCCGTCGCCTGAAGGAAGCTGGCGTGGTGCTCATCGGCCCAAGCACGGAAGCGGTCAAGAAAATGGGCGACAAGATCGAATCCAAAAAAATTGCGATTAAGGCTGGCGTTACCACCGTACCTGGCATGCTGGACGTTATCACGTCGGATGCCGATGCCAAGCGCGTGGCCAAGGAAGTCGGCTTCCCGGTGATGATTAAAGCGGCCGCAGGCGGCGGCGGCAAGGGGATGCGGATTGCCCATAATGAAAAAGAATTGTTGGATGGTGTGAAATACGCTTCCAGCGAAGCAGCGTCGAGCTTTAAGGATAGCCGTGTGTTTATCGAGCGTTTTATCGAGAACCCGCGCCATATCGAAATCCAACTGTTGGCCGACCAGCATGACAATTATGTCTGGCTAGGCGAACGTGAGTGTTCGATCCAGCGCCGTCATCAGAAAGTGATTGAGGAAGCGCCGAGCGTATTCCTTGATGAAAAGACCCGCAAGAAAATGGGCGAGCAGGCGGTCGCGCTGGCCAAAGAAGTTGGCTATTATTCCGCCGGTACGGTCGAATTCATCATGGATCAGGGAAAGAATTTTTATTTTCTTGAAATGAATACGCGGTTGCAAGTGGAGCACCGCGTCACGGAGCTGATTACCGGCATTGACCTTGTTGAGCAGATGATCCGTGTTGCGTATGGTGAAAAACTTGAATTTACGCAGGATGATGTGAAATTCGAGGGCTGGGCGATGGAAGCACGGCTCTACGCTGAAGACCCAAAGCGTGGTTTCCTGCCATCGACCGGACGGATTACCCGCTACGAAGAACCACCCAATACCGATAACGTGCTCATCGACACCGGTATTTACGAAGGCGGTGAAGTCAGCATGTTCTATGATCCGATGGTGGCCAAGGTTTGCTCCTATGGGGATACACGCGAACAGGCGACGGCGACGCTCAAAACTGCGCTGTCATCCTTCATCATCGAAGGTATTTCGCACAATGCCAGTTTCTTGGAGGCCATCCTTGGCCATGCGCGCTTTGAAAGCGGCGATATCTCGACCAATTTCATTGAGCAGGAATATCCCGGCGGGTTCATCGGCGCTGAACTGACCAGCGAGATCACCAAGGTTTTCCTTGGCGTTGCAACGACTATCTTTCTGCGCGATGCCGAGCGCGCTTCCAAGGTTTCTGGCCAGACACCAGGGCGTGAGCGTGCAATCGGTGCACGCTGGGTGGTCAATGTCGATGGGGTGGATTACCCAGTCTATGCCCGTCCAGATCAGGATCTCGGCTATTTCATTACCCAAAACCGCAAGCTGATTGCGGTGCGAACGGGCTGGCGACTTGGCAACCGCCTGTTCCAGGGTACTATCAACAACCAGCCGGTCAGTGTTCAGCTGCGCCATCTGCAGGAAGGCTACATGCTTTCTTATAGCGGCGCCGATGTGGTGGTGCGTGTCCGCACACCGCGTGTGGCGGAGCTCGCGCAATTTATGCCGCCACCGCGTGACAGAAACCGTAAGGATCAGTTGAAAGCGCCGATTGCCGGGCTGGTGATCGGGATGCGTGTAAAAGAAGGCCAGACGGTGAAGCCTGGGCAGGAGTTGGTCGTGATCGAAGCGATGAAAATGGAAAACGTCATCTACGCCGACCACGAAACTACCATCAAGAAAGTGAACGTTGCAGAAAAAGAATCCGTGCAGGTTGACCAGGTGCTGATCGAATTCGCAGCTTAGAAATACTTGCTGAACGTCGATTGCAGGGTGGCCTGAACCTCGTTTACGCCAACGTTTACGCCAAGCGCGTGCAGAGAGGTAACGCCATGCTCCTTGATACCGCAGGGGATGATGCCGGTGTAGTGTGACAGGTCGGGATTCACGTTGATGCTGATGCCGTGAAACGTCACCCATTTGCGGATGCGGATGCCGAGCGCTGCGATTTTCGATTCCCGGCCATTTTTCTCGACTACCCACACGCCGACCCGGCCTTCCCGCAATTCACCCGCAATGTTGAATTCCGCGAGTGTTGAGATGATCCATTGCTCAAGCGATTGCACATATGCCCGTACATCCATTGCCCCACGTTTTTTGAGATCCAGCATCACATAGGCGATTTGCTGACCGGGGCCGTGGTAGGTATACTGGCCACCGCGCCCGGCCTCGTAAACCGGGAACCCCTGCGGCGAGAGTAAATCCGAGGTTCTGGCGCTCGTCCCCGAGGTATAAAGCGGGGGGTGCTCCAGCATCCATACCCGCTCTGGGGCTCTTCCAGCAACCATTTCCGCCACATGCGCCTCCATGGCGGCAAGCGCTTCGGGGTAGGGCACCAGACCCTTGCTAATTTTCCATTCTAACACTTGCCATGGACTCCCGAGTTTGCTATCAACGCACCCTTACCAAAAACTGGGCGATTTACCAGTGTTTTACGTGTGCGACCATGGCGGAATTGGTAGACGCACTACCTTGAGGTGGTAGCGCCGCGAGGCGTGGAAGTTCGAGTCTTCTTGGTCGCACCATTTTTCCTGACTCTTGTCTGCGCTACCGCTTCGCTGCTTGAGCGCTATTTACTTCCGGTTTATCCGTACCGGTGCCCGTCCTGAAGCTGAGCTTCCGTCCCAAAGCCGGAGTTACTTCTGCGTGATTCGTGGTTCTTTCATACGCGATTCTCCCTTTCGTTAGAGCGGGGAATGATGCCGTTGCATTCAGCCTAACTGCCGCCCTCAGGGAGAGTGTCCCACGGGTTGTAAACGTCACGGAAGGGGGAATTTTAAAATATTTCCGGGAATGCCTGCTGGCATTCGCATGAAATGCGCTCATGGCTGGCTCGCGCTCCTGCGCTTGCATGACCATTCTTTTTGCTTCGCCACGGCTGATTCAGGCTACTGCCTTCATATTACAGGGTTTAGACAGATGGATTGCCGTGTCGTCTACGCCCCCTCGCAATGACAGGTCCTTGTGTCATTGCGAGCACTTGCGAAGCAATCCATCTGTCTATCCACATATGGTCTCGCGGGCGACGGGAAGGCCGCGCTGTGAAAAAAGATGAATTCCAACCGGTGGTGGTTTAAAGTGTTGGTTTCCAATAATCCCACAGGTGCAAGCCATGAATAGCCCCATTCCGCACGAAGCAAGCCGTATCGCCTACGAGCAGGCCAGGCTTTATTATGATAAGAAAATAAGCAACAAAGACGCGGTTGCGCGTATTCCGATGAAGGCGAGCACGGCGCGGATGTTTATCAACGCCTACCGTGCCATGCGTGGCGGGCAGGTGTATAAAAACACGATCAACACCTATGCTACCCGCTATTTTCTGGAAGGCATTCATCGCGAGCAGGGGGATGCCGGGTTGATAAAAGCCCTGGCTGCTGTCGAGCAGCATATCCCCTATTATCATCAGCACAGGAACGCGTGGCTGCGTGAAATCCAAGACTTGCATCAGGAGTTTTCGGCACGGCTGACCACATCGCCAGCACCCACAGCTACTTATGGCGGCGCCTCGCAGCCTCGTAATAAACACCCCTCGAAAACCCGCGTCCAGATAGAACTGGCGGGAACGCGCCCCGATGAGCCGCCCACCGTCCGCGAAGAAGCATTCCTGCACATGGTGTATGAGCACCACGGCATGGAGGCATTTGAACGCGGAAATTGGGATGCGGGCAGCCTGAGGTCGGCCATGGCCAAAAACTATATGCATTACATTACTGGCGATCCTGCAAGCTTGCAGTGCGTATTTCGCCTGAGTGAGAAATACTCTACCCTGCGCGGCCAGACCGAATCTAATCTCTTCCAAGACATTGAAGTCATCCAGCAGAAGATCAACCTGTTGCCGGTTGAGAAACAGCGGCTGATTGATGCACGGCTGGGGCAGGGGAAGTTCCGCGCCGATGTCGCACGCATTGAGAAACAATGCCGGGTGACGGGCCTCATGAATCTCTCACTATTGACTGCAAGCCATATCAAGCCGTGGTCAGAATGTGGCGAAGGCGAACATCTGGATGGCTATAACGGCTTGTTGCTCTCGCCGCACATTGATCGGCTGTTCGACCGGGGGCATCTAAGTTTTGAGGATAATGGCGACATGCTGCTGTCGGGGGCGGCAAAGGAAGCGTTCCGCCATTGGGGCATCACCCCGCGCAACGTCGGGGCGTTTCACCCGAAGCAGGCTGCGTACCTCAGGCTTCATCGCAAGAAACGGGTGGTGTAATTACGCCACGCTCATCTTGGCGCCGATCTTGCCAAGCGAAATGCGCTTGTTCGGTAGCTGATCGATGAAATGGGCGAGGCGCGCCAGCTCTTGCACCATCATCCCGGGATTCTGCAACGCCTTGGCAGCTACCGCCGATCCCTGGATGCCGCACAGGAGCTGCGCGGCATACGCCCCGGCGGTATCCTCGTGCCCAAGCTCTCGGAACTGCTCCTCTGACCATTGCAGGAAACAGTGCATCACATTCGATGCGCCTTCGGCGATGGTGCTGTTATCGGCGCTGGTATCCATGGCGATTTTCCCAACCGGACAGCCGTAGCGGGAGAATTCCTCGCTCAACCCATCGAAGTGCTCAATGACTTTCTTGAGCCGGGTACGTGGGTCGTCATAGGTTTCATTGAGTTGCCGGAACAGGCCGACATAGTGGTCGCGGTGCAGGAGCAGGGCGGAAAGCGCCAGTTCTTCCTTGGTTTTAAAATAGTAATAGACATTGCCGATCGGAATATCGGCGTCTTTGGCAATATCGGCTAGCGACGTTGCCTCGATGCCCTTGCGGTGAAACAGGGAGGCCGCTGCGTTGATCAGCCGTTCGCGTTTGTTGATGCCGTTCATGGCACCTTGTTTAAAAGCTGCCAGAGCTCCCGTCAATCATTTGCTTTTAGTCCGTGGATACTGTATGACTCCCGGCCTATGAGCACCACACCCCACGCCGCACCCAAGGTCGGTTTCGTCAGTCTCGGCTGCGCGAAAGCGCTCGTCGATTCCGAACGCATCCTCACGCAGCTGCGTGCGGAAGGTTATGAATTTACCAACACGCACAACGATGCCGATGTGGTGATCGTCAACACCTGCGGTTTCCTCGACACCGCGCGCGACGAATCGCTCGGTGCCATCGGCGAAGCGCTCGCCGAAAACGGTAAGGTCATCGTCACCGGATGTCTCGGCGCAAAACCGGAAGTGATCCGCGAGAAATACCCGAACGTGCTGTCCATCACCGGCCCGGCGCAATATGAATCGGTGCTCTCTGCGGTGCATGAAGCGCTGCCGCGCATGCATGAACCGTTCATGGATCTGGTGCCCGCCGCCGGGATCAAGCTTACGCCCAAACATTACGCCTACCTCAAAATTTCCGAGGGCTGCAATAACCGCTGCTCGTTCTGCATCATCCCCAAGCTGCGCGGCGACCTGGTCAGTCGACCGCTGGCCGATGTGCTGAAGGAAGCGGAAAACCTCGCGGCTAGCGGCGTGAAAGAACTGCTCGTCGTCTCGCAGGATACGAGCGCCTATGGTGTCGATATCAAATATAAGGACGGCGCAAAATTCCTGAACCTTGCTGAGGAACTCGGCAAGCTCGGTATTTGGGTGCGGATGCATTATGTCTACCCCTATCCGCATGTCGATGAGGTAATTCCGCTGATGGCCGAGGGAAAAATCCTGCCCTACCTCGATATCCCATTCCAGCATGCCAGCCCGCAGGTGCTGAAGAACATGCGCCGTCCGGCGAACCAGGAAAAGGTGCTGGAACGCATCGCCAAGTGGCGCAGCATTTGTCCGGATATTACGCTGCGCTCGACCTTCATTGTCGGCTTCCCCGGCGAAACGGAAGAGGATGTGGATTTTCTTCTCGACTGGCTGAAGGAAGCCAAGCTCGACCGTGTCGGCTGCTTCAAATATGAGAATGTCGCCGATGCCGATTCCGATGCGATCGCCGGGCATGTATCCGAAGAGGTGAAGCAAGACCGCTGGAACCGCTTCATGGCCGCGCAACAGAAAATCAGCAAGGCGCGCCTCAAGCGCCATGTCGGCAAAACCCTGCAGGTGCTGGTGGATAGTGTTACGCCAGAGGGCGTGCGCTCAAGTAGCGAAGCGGTAGCGCGCTATAAAGTCATTGGTCGCAGCTATGCCGATGCGCCGGAAATTGATGGTCTCGTACATATTACACCCAAAGGCCGTGTATTGGCTGGCACATTCATCAATGTTGCGATAGAAAAATCGGATGCGTACGATCTTTTCGGCACCCAAGTCTAGCGTGCTCGCCGCCAGTGTGGTGGCGCTACTGTTGGTATGTGTGGCGCATGCGGTAGCGCAGAGTTTCCACTGGAAACTGATCCATGACGGCATCACCATGCAATACATCGCTGCCATGATGATGCAGGGCGTGCTGCCCTACCGCGATATTTTCGACATGAATTTCCCGCTCACCTACTGGATTCACGCGCTTGGCATGGCACTGCTCGGTAAAAGCGACATCGCCACCCGCACCTACGACCTGCTGTGGTGTTATTTCGGGAGTTTCACCGTTGCCGCCTGCATCTGGCGGCAATCGCGGGCAGCGGCGCTCGCCGCCGGGTGTTGCTTCGCATTGCTGCATGTTGCCAGCGGCTACATGAACCAGCTCCAGCGGGATTTTTTCATGGCACCGCTGCTGGTGGGCAGCCTTTTTTTCTGCCTGCGTTCGTCGCATCCGCTCATCGCTGGCCTGCTGGTCGGCGCCGCCTGCTCGATCAAGCCGGTGGCGGGAGTATTTGCGTTATTTGTTCTGCTGCTGACACCGCGACAAAGAATCGCTGATTATTTGGTCGGCGGCGCGGTGGTGCCGGTGCTCTCGTGTGCATGGATGCTGGGGCTTGGAATTTTCGACGAGTTCTGGGATATCCTCTCGAACTTTACGCTACCGATTTTTGCCAGCAGCGCCTTTGAAAATACGTTTCCATTCCGTCACGATGTTCCGGTCATCGCCGTTCTTGCCGCTATCTTCCATTTTGCTGTGTGCCGTAATCTGCTGTTCACCCGCGAGAGCCTGCTATTGCTCGCCGGGCTTGGCTACGGCCTGCTGCATTATTACCTGCAACAGAAGGGGTATGACCAGCATCTGTACCCGTTCTGGGGCATGCTCTGCCTGATGGTGGGGATCGGCGTTGCAAAACTTGCGGACAATCACCCGCTCGAAACGTGGTGCTGCGCTGCGGTTATTTTGATATCCATCCTCATGGTGCGCCCTGCGGCGTTTCTCTGGAAAGATGCCGGTTTTTTCAATGCGACCCCGCTGGTGGCGCGCAGCGAGCAGCTCGATGCCCAGCTTTCGCGTTACAACCTGCCACGCTCGGGAGCGCAGGTGCAGGTGTTGGAAGATGTGTTCGGCACCATGTGGCGAATGGCCTACCTGCATAACTGGAAACCGCAGATGCGTTTCATGTATCCGTTCATCCTCTATGCCGCCAAGGACAACCCGACGATGCGCCGTTACCGCCGGGAATTCACCGTTTCCCTATTAACCTCACCACCGCGCATGATTTTGCTTTCAAGCAATAGCTGGCCGCAATATAAACAACGGGTATTTCCGGAATTCATGCAGCAGCCGGCAATGGACATCCTGCTGGAACAGCATTATTTCCCGGCAACCGGGAACCAACGAATGAGAATATGGCTCAGAAAATACTAGGTCTCTTAAAAATCTACATTCCGCTGCTGCCGGTGTTGCTGATTGGGTTGTGGCTGGCGCATGAGAATGCCTTCATGCAGGATGACGCCTATATTTCGTATAATTATGCCAAGTGGTTCTCGCGGGGCTATGGGCTGGTATGGTATCCCGGTTCGACGGAATTCGGATACACGAATTTCCTCTACACCTTCATGATCGGCGTGGCGATGCTGTTTCGGATCGACCCGGAAACCGCCTCAAACTGTATCAATGTCGTATCGTTCATTGGGTGCCTGATCGTTGGTTATGCCATTGCAATCCGGGTGATTAAGCATCGCGGTCTCGCCCTGTTGCCGATGTTGCTGCTCGCCACCCACCACACTTTCACCGCCTATGCGACCGGCGGCCTGGAGACCATGTGGGTGACGCTGCTTGTCACGACATTCTACTGGCAGATACTCGCATTGCCGGAACAGCCGCAGGACGAACATTATTTCCGGCTCGGCACCCTTGCGGCAATCGCGTTGCTTTCCCGGCTAGATACGGCATTGCTGCTGTTCCCGGGATATGGGTTTGTGTTGCTTGCCGGCATGCGTCGCCGCAACCTTCGCGCCCTGATCGTGCAGCTTCTCCGCATGCGCCATGCCATCATCATTCCCGTGGTGGTCGTGATTGGGTTCATGCTCTGCTGTTTCCTTGCCTATGGTTACACGCTTCCCACCAGCTTCTATGTGAAAATGCCCGGCGAGGATAATCTGGTAAAATATGGGCTGCACTACCTTGTGCTCTATAACATGCTGCATCTCTACCTGCCGTTCATGGTGCCGGCAGTCGTGATGTATTTCTTCCTGCGCCGGCGGCATATCAGGAAATTTGGACAAGGGTTTTTCCTGCTGCTTGCCGTGCTTGCCGTGTGGCTTGCGTACCTTGTGTATGTCGGCGGGGATTTTATGGAATTCCGTTTCCTTGTGCCGGTGCTCCTCTTTTACCACCTGCTATTATTCCGCCTGCTGATCGTGTTGTTTCCAGTGCGGGGCACCTGGGTGTCGCTTGCGGTTTATTTTGCCTTTCTTGCCGGTAATTTCCTGCATGCCGAGCTGTTCGTATCCAAGCCGGGGATACCCGATTTCAACCAGATTCCAAAACGGTTTGAATATGCATTCGTGGAAAGCACCGATACGCTGGAAGACTGGATCAGTGCGCCGAATGCCAATTGGCGGTTGGTTGGGATGCGCCTGCACGAGCTGTTTTATCGCGGCTCGCATGATGATGTAAAAATCGCGGTCGGCAATGCTGGGTTGATTCCTTACTTCTCTGATCTGCCGGCATTTGATGTGCTTGGGCTTAACTCACGTGCCACGATCAGGAATCATAATAATTCCAAGCTAAGAGCCTATTATTACGAAATCGACCGCCCGGGTCATAAAATGGTCGCCAGCGATGATTTGCTGGTAAAATATGCGGTCACGCTCAACTTCGCTTTCCCACAGGCAATGTGCAAGGAGCATGAGCGGTATATATTCTCGCCTAACGAGGCGACACTTTTCCCATTCACCCGGCACGAAACCTTGTTCATCCCATTGAATAACGGTTGTTTTGCGGTTGCGGATTACGTGACGCCCCACCCGGAAATCGAGGAGATGCTGGCCAATAAAACCATTATCCGTTACCGCGATGTCAAGAGCGTGACTGCTTGTCCGGACTGGCTGTGCCTCGAATAAGTGATTCAGGCTTGCACCACGCCGCCAATGGTCTATAGCTAATAGCCCTAAATTCATCCTTATTCCGGTTATTTTATGCACTCCTACCGTACCCATCACTGCAACCAGCTCACCAACGCCGATGTTGGCCAAACGGTCAAACTCTCCGGCTGGGTTCACCGCAAGCGCGACCATGGCGAGCTATTGTTTGTCGATTTGCGCGACCATTACGGCATCACGCAGCTGGTGGCGACCAGTGGCGGCAAGCATTTTTCGGCACTCACCGAGGTGAAGCTCGAAAGTGTTATCACCGTGTCGGGCAAGGTGGTGGCGCGGGCGCCTGAAACCATCAATAAAGAACTCCCTACCGGCGAAATCGAACTGCATGTTGACGAGTACAAGCTGGAATCAGCTGCCGAGCCGCTGCCGTTGCAGGTCAATGCCGACCGCGAGCAACCGGAAGAAACCCGCCTCAAATACCGCTTCCTGGATTTGCGCCGCGAGAAGCTGCATAAAAACATTCTGCTCCGCTCGCAGGTGATCGCCAGTCTCCGCAAACGCATGACGGCAGCTGGGTTCAATGAATTCCAGACTCCCATTCTCACTGCTTCCAGCCCGGAAGGCGCCCGCGACTATCTGGTGCCGAGTCGCATCCATCCCGGCAAGTTCTATGCGTTGCCGCAAGCACCGCAGCAGTTCAAACAATTGCTGATGGTATCGGGCTTCGACAAATACTTCCAGATTGCGCCCTGCTTCCGGGATGAGGACGGCAGGGCCGACCGCAGCCCTGGCGAATTCTACCAGCTTGATATTGAGATGAGTTTCGTGACGCAGGATGATGTGTTCGCTGCCATCGAACCCGTGCTCGAAGGCGTGTTCAAGGAATTCGGCACGAAAGAAGTCACTCCCGCGCCGTTCAAGCGCATCACTTACGCCGAGGCGATGCTGAAATACGGTAGTGATAAACCCGATACCCGAAACCCGCTGGTCATTTCGGATGTCACTGACGTGTGGCGCGGCTCCGGCTTCGGCATTTTCAATAAAGTGATCGAAGGCGGTGGCGTAGTGCGTGCAATACCCGCCCCCGGTTGCGCCGATAAGCCCAGGAGCTTCTTCGATAACATGATTGAGTTCGCCAAGCTGCAAGGCGCGCAGGGTCTGGCTTATATCGGTTTCGATGCCAATGATGAACCCAAAGGCCCGATTGCAAAATTTCTTGCTCCCGAAAAACTCGCCGAGCTGAAGAAAACTGCTGGCTTGAAACCGGGCGATGCGGTCTTCTTCTCCAGCGGCACGCCGCTTTCCGCCGCCAAACTTGCCGGTGCGGTGCGTACGCATCTCGGCAACGAACTTGGCCTCATCAAGCAGGGCGTGTATGAATTCCTGTGGGTTGTCGATTTCCCGTATTTCGAATATGATGAAGACGAAAAGAAAATTATCTTTTCGCACAATCCATTCTCAATGCCCCAGGGGGGTATGGAAGCGTTGCTCACCAAGGATCCGCTCTCCATCCTCGCTTATCAGTATGACATCGTCTGCAACGGGGTGGAGCTTTCCTCCGGCGCGATCCGTAACCACAAGCCAGACATCATGTATAAGGCGTTCGAGATCGCCGGATATGGCCCCGAAGTGGTGGATAAAAAATTCGGCGGCATGATCTCGGCCTTCAAGTTCGGCGCGCCGCCGCACGGTGGGCTTGCCCCGGGCGTCGACCGCATGGTGATGCTGTTGGCCGACGAACCGAACATCCGCGAAGTCATTGCCTTCCCGATGAACCAGAAAGCGGAAGATCTGCTGATGCAGGCGCCAAACGTGGCCGAAGATAAGCAGCTCCGCGAGTTGCATTTGCAGCTCTCGCCAAAAGCGCTGAAAACTTTGGCGGAAGAGAAAGAACAGAACAAGGGCGAGGCGGCATAAGAGGAAATGATGGCCACGGAAGAAACCAACCATCAGCTAAAATTAGATAAGGGATTGGCAAGCTTCTTTGCGCGCCCCGGACTGGATGGCAATGCTGGAATTCAGGAGGCGTTGACTAAAATCGCCCGCCGCGGCCTGGAGATGTTGGAAATGCAGGTGGGATTAGAAAGCACCGAGGTTCCCACGGTGGGCACTGGAATGTTTGCAAAACATCCGCGCTTTAGAGGTAAGCTAAAAAATGAGCAACTGCTGCGTATTAACGTGCATCTGGCGCAGTGGGTAGAAGACAGCAAGGAGGAGCTTATCTCAGGCTTTCCGCAAACGCTGGAAAAGTATAAAGCGGATTACTTAGTGCCGACCCTTGAACGCTATAAGGTAGTCAGTGGAAATGATTTAGAGCCATGTGATGTCGCGGATTATCTGGTGGGGAGTGCCATTAAGATACTGGTCAATACGTTAGGTGAAGACCGCTGCCATGTAACCGACTATGATAGCCCGCAACTGCCCACCACCCAGCTTTTGAGGCAACAAATGGATATTATATTCGATACCCCCGCCGTAGATTTCCCGCGTCGTTCAACATGAAACTGGCGCTCCTGCAGCTTAACTCCGGTTCCGACATGGCAGAAAATATCGCCATGGTGGAAGGGTTCGTGGTGCAGGCGGTGGGGCAGGGGGCGGAGTTCATCGCCACCCCGGAAAATACGTTCCTGATGCAGGAGCCGGGCAGCGAACGCAATAGTTACCCGCAGGATACCCACCCAGGGGTATTGGCCGCCCAAGGTTGGGCGAAGCACTATGCGGTGTGGATCTTGCTCGGAAGCGTCTTTGTGGCGACGGAAGAAGCCGGTAAAATGTTCAATCGTTCGCTGCTGATTAATCCCCAGGGGGGTATTGCTGCCACCTACGATAAAATTCATCTGTTCGATGTCGAGGTGGGCGATGGGCAGGTCTATCACGAATCGGCAAAAATTGCGGCGGGAGGCAAAGCCGTTGTGACGCCATGCGCGGGCGCGGTGCTCGGCATGACGATGTGTTACGATGTGCGTTTCCCGCAGCTTTACCGCATGCTGGCGAAGGCCGGAGCGCAAATCCTTGCCGTTCCGGCAGCGTTCACGCAGGTTACCGGCGAAGCGCACTGGCATACGCTGCTGCGGGCACGGGCTATCGAAAATGGCTGCTTCGTTATTGCCCCGGCACAAACCGGCACGCATCCAGGCAACCGAAAAACCTATGGCCATTCATTGGTGGTGGATCCCTGGGGGGGTATCGTCGCCGATGGCGGAACGGAACCGGGGGTGACGATGGTGCAGATCGATCTGGGCGAAGTAAAAAAAACGCGGGCGCGGATTCCCAGTTTGCAGCATGACAGGCCGTTCGATTTCGTGTAGCTTGCCGGTATGGATTTAGAATTTATCAAAACTGCGTTCCTGACCTTGTTCGTCGCCGTCGACCCGCCGGGGCTCGCTACGCTGTTTCTGTCGCTCACCGCGCATTTGTCGCTGGCACAGCGCAAAAGTGTGGCGTCGCGTGCGGTGGTCATCGCCTGGTGCATCCTTACGGCCTCGGCGCTGGGCGGCAAAGATTTTCTGGAAATGCTCGGCGTGAGCATTCCGGCCTTCCGTATTGCGGGAGGATTGTTACTATTTTCTATCGCTGCCGAAATGGTGTTCGAGCGCCGCGAGCAACGGCGTAGCAACTCGGCGGAAGTGGCGGTGAATGAGCATAAAAGCCTCGCTGCGTTCCCGCTGGCCATGCCGCTCATGGCCGGCCCCGGCGCAATTACTGCCACTATTTTGCAGGCAAGCCATGCACAGGGCAGTATCATGAACATCGTTGCGCTGATTGGTGTGGTAACGGCAGTGATCGGTTGCTGCTTCATCAGCTTCAGGCTGGCCAATCACATCGATAAAATTCTAGGCGTGAGCGGCCGCATGATCCTCGCCCGCCTGCTGGGCGTGCTGCTCGCCGCCATCGCTGTGCAGACGGTGGGGGATGGGGTGTTTGCGTTTATCGCCGCCAAGAATCTTTAGCGTTTATTCCACTAAGCGCGTAATTCACGCTGAGGTCGTTCGTATCCCAGCGCCATTTGAAAGTAAGCGGGTTCATCACCATGCCGCGCATATCATCGACGACGACGCCGTGTTTTTCCAGCTCGCGTACCAGCTCATGGGGACGCACGAATTTGCTCCATGTGTGCGTGCCCTTCGGTAGCCAGCGGAGCACATATTCCGCGCCGATAATGGCGAGCGCATAAGATTTGGCGGTGCGGTTGATCGTAGACATGAAAATCCGCCCGCCGGGTTTTATCAGCTTGCAGGTGGCGGCAACAAAGGCCGGGATATCGGCCACATGTTCGATGATTTCAAGTGCCAGTACCACGTCGAACTGCCCGTCCATCGCTTCGGCGGTCGTACAGCGGTAATCAATGGCAAGCCCTGATTTTTCGGCATGCAGCGCCGCCACCCGGATGTTTTTCTCCGAGGCATCGATGGCGGTGACCTGAAACCCCACACGGGCGAGCGGTTCGGCAATCAATCCACCGCCGCAGCCAATGTCGAGCAGTGTCGCCACCATTCCAAGCTGGCTTTTGATCCATTCAATCCGTAGTGGGTTGATCCGGTGCAGGGGGGCGAATTTCCCCTGTGGATCCCACCATTCGTCGGCAATTGCCGAGAATCGGGCGATTTCTTCCGGGTCAACGGTTGTTTTTGCATTTTGCATGAGGGTGTTATAATCTACCGCCAGAAAGAAGGAAAGCATGCTCGATAAAAAAATCGTGGTCGATAATATAAACATTGTCATGCGTAAGCTATTCGGCGTAGAGCCGGGCTGGCACCGCGAACTGGATATTGTAAAAAACAACTATGCGCTGGCACGCAGCTACATTGCCGCCGGCAAGTATCGTGACGCGCTATTCCGCCTGAAACTCCTGCTGTGGCTTGACCCTAAGCATAAGACCGGGCTGCTTGACCTTGCCCGCACCTATATCGCCCTCGACAAGCTCCCGGCGGCAAACAAGGCACTTGCACAGCTGCTGGCGCTCGACGCCCATCACGCCGAAGCCAAGAAGCTTAAAGCCGCGATCGCCAGCGGCAAGGTAAGCATCGCCCCGGCACTTGAGGTGGCGCAGGAAATGGACGCCAAGCCGCTCCACTTTGTGCATAAGGAATCGTTCCCGCTCTATTGGAAGGAAAGCGAAATCTCCGATATGCTGATGACCAGCGGCACCCGTGGCTGGCTCGCCCGCATGGGGCAGCCGGTGGGGATGCTCATGACCCGCGCCCAGTTCGAACAGGCGGAAATCCTGACCATCGCCGTGGTACCGAGCGCCAGGCGCGGTGGCATTGCTGCCCGGCTTATGGCCGAAGCGGAAAAATCGCTGGTCGCTGAGGGCGTGAAGAAAATCTTCCTCGAAGTGGCGGAAAACAACGCTGCCGCGCTCGCGCTCTACCGGCGAATAGGCTATAGCGAGGTCAGCCGCCGGACGGGATATTACAAACAGCCCGACGGTTCATCCATCGATGCGCTTGTCATGAGCAAAGAACTTTTATAAACAACATCCCCTATGGCACTTATCGTACAAAAATTCGGAGGCACGTCGGTTGCGACCATTGAGCGCATCCGCAATGTTGCCACCAAAGTGAAAAAAGAACTGGATAAGGGCAACCAGGTGGCGGTTGTTGTTTCTGCCATGGCGGGCGTCACCAACCAGCTGGTTGGCTACGTGCAGGAGCTCTCCCGGCTGGAGAGCGCCATCGCCTGGGAGGAATATGACCAGGTGGTTTCTTCCGGCGAGCAAATTACCAGCGGGCTGCTTTCCCTCTGCCTCAATGAAATGGAGATTCCGGCGCAGAGCTTCACCGGCTGGCAGATGCCGCTTAAAACCGACAAGGCGCATGGCCGCGCCCGGATTGCCTCCATTGATGCCACAAAAATGCACGCGGTGCTCGCTGCTGGAAAAGTGGTGGTGGTCGCGGGCTTTCAGGGTGTGGATGCGGAGGGAAGGGTGGCAACGCTGGGGCGCGGCGGGTCCGACACTTCGGCGGTGGCGCTGGCGGCCGCGCTTAAGGCTGACCGCTGCGATATTTATACCGACGTGGAAGGGGTTTATACCACCGACCCGCGCATTGTGCATGACGCTCGCAAGCTCGATAAAATAGCCTACGAAGAAATGCTGGAGTTGGCAAGTTTGGGCGCGAAAGTGCTGCAAACGCGCTCAGTGGAAATGGCGATGAACCATCAGGTGGTGGTGCAGGTGCTCACCAGCTTTGAAGATAAACCCGGAACGCTGCTTGTCGGCGAGGAGGAAATAGTGGAAAAAAGAAATGTTACGGGCATTGCCTATTCACGCGACGATGCACGGGTTCTCATCACGGCGATTGCCAACGTGCCGGGCATGGTGGCCGCGCTGTTTGGCCCGCTGTCGGACGCGGGCATCAATGTCGATATGATCGTGCAGAACATTACCGAAGATGGCAAAGCGACCGACATTACCTTCACCGTGCCGAACGTTGATTTGGAGCGCGCGCTGGCGGTGGTCGAAAAAATCAAGCCCGTGCTCAAGTACAAATCGGTGCTGGCGGATAAGAATGTAGCCAAAGTCTCGGTGGTGGGTGTTGGTATGCGCTCGCATGCCGGTGTCGCGCAGACGATGTTTAAGGCGCTGGCAGAAAAAAACATCAACATCCTCGTCATCTCCACCTCGGAAATCAAAATCAGTGTGCTGATTGCCGAGGAGTATATGGAACTGGCCGTGCGGGCGCTGCACGCCGCCTTTGAACTTGAGAAATAGGGGGGCATGTTGACGTCTGATGCCATAGAAAAACTATGGATTTTGGCCGACAAGTTAAGGCCGCTGGTCGAGCACATGGTGGCAGAGCCCGGCAGTAGATTAACGGGTACGATGTCTGCTTTACTTTCTCAGGATACAGGGGAAGCGCGCAGTGGCATGGCGATCATATTTCTTCAGGCGGCGAAAAATCATACGGTTGGTGCTAATCTGGAATCAGAATTTAAGTCGACCGGCTATACCCCTCGCCAGATCGCTGAGGAAGCGCTGGCGGTTTTGAATACCGCCTCGCCAGAAACTATTCGTTGGGCAATGGTTGAATCTGAAACCCCCGTTTCCAAAAGATACAATCTACACACCGTCGGTAATGGGCTTGATGATCTGGACGAGGTGGCGTGGAAAGAAATGTTGGAAAAAGTTGATCAGCTACTGCAAGATCGCCTGAATGTGACAGATAATACCCCATCACCACCCGCCAAAAGAGGCTGGGCGATGTAAATGCAGAAATTGCATCATCGTTCCGGCGGGCTTGGAACGTCTTCTGTGCCGCGCTCCTCTAATATGCGGCGGGTAGCCGTGCTGGTAGGGTTGGCAGTAAACCGGCCACCGCCTGTGACGATGGTGGCGGCGGTAGCAGGGTCGTAGGTTGGGTCTTGTTGCTTGCGTAGTATTTCTATCGCCCTCCTGTAACCTAATATTTTCTGTACTGTCTCAAGCGCTCTTTCTGAGGGTTCTTGTCCATCATCCCATGGGTCATCACCGCATATTAGCGCGGCTGTTCCTGCGCGTATTTGCTGTTCCAGAAGCCGAATCCGGGTTTCATGAGGCGATAGCCTCTCATCCCTCAGTGTGGTCCTCATTTGCAGCAGGGCAACTATCTTACCATCGGCATGCAGATATTCTATACCAACCTTCGCGCCAAGCTGAACATCATCCAGCCAGCAGGCGTTGACGGCTTTTCGGGATATCCTCAGCTGATCTTCAGGGGCAAGGCCTGATAGTTCCGAAGAACCATTCGGCGGCCCTAGGGTGAATCCATCTGAATTTTTATCGATAAGCTTATACACGCGATTCACAGGAAAATCTGCGACCTGCACAGGGCTGGAAATGGATTGTATTGATCCATCCTCGCCCATGCTGGCGACGGCGGCAAAGTGAAGGGTTGGGTGCATGCCGCTCAACTCGAATTCCTGGGAAGGGGGGACGATATGTGGTTCTATAAACCCCCTCAGCGCTTCCGCGCCCGGCGTTTCTGACAAATCAAGAAACCTACGCCTGCTGAGCCAGCCTTTGCCACTGATCGTATTTGGTTCCTCTGGAACAATGCACACGCTCTTGCTCGGATTTTCCACATCCAACTGCACAAAGCCATAAATAAACACCTTTTCACCCGACGCGCCATGCAAAGATTGAGCGGGAGTGGTTAATTCATCAGCCATATCATTCCCTTGCACAACGGGTTGATTTGATTATGATGCGATCAACCTATAATTAATATGCATCACACGCAATAAAATTAATATATATTTATGAATAATAGGCTTTCTGCCCTCATGGGGCGTGGCACGGAATTTCTCGGCTGCCAATACGCCATCATGGGTGGCGCGATGTCGTGGGTTTCGGAGCGGAACCTAGTGGCGGCGCTTTCCAACGCCGGGGCATTCGGGGTGATTGCCGCTTCTTCCATGCCGCCGGAATTACTCGACAAGGAAATCATCGAGACAAAAAAACTGACGCAAAAGCCCTTCGGCGTCAACCTCATCATCATGCACCCGCAGCTGGAGGAATTGGTGGCGGTGTGCCTTCGTCAGAATATATCGCACGTGGTGCTCGCCGGGGGTATCCCCAGTGCGGCCACTATCAAAACATTGAAGGACGGCGCCGCGAAGGTCATTTGCTTTGCCCCGGCGGAGGTGATTGCCCGCAAGCTGATTAAAAGCGGTACGGACGCGCTGGTGATCGAGGGAGCGGAAGCGGGCGGGCATATCGGTCCGGTATCCACCTCGGTGCTCGCACAGGAAATCCTGCCGGTGGTGAAGGATGTGCCGGTGTTCGTGGCCGGTGGCATTGGCCGGGGGGAGGCGATGGCAAGCTACCTGGAAATGGGCGCTTCCGGCGTGCAGCTTGGCACGCGGTTTGTGTGCGCCACCGAATCCATCGCGCATGCGAATTTCAAGGCGGCGTTCATCAAAGCGGCGGCGCGCAATGCCATGCCCAGCGTACAGGTGGATCCGGATTTCCCGGTGATCCCCGTGCGCGCTATCGAAAACGCCGCGACCGAAGAGTTCAAACGCGCCCAGATCGATGCCATCGCAAAGTTCAAAAGCGGTGCACTCGATAAAAAAGAAGCCCAGTTGCAAATTGAGCATTTCTGGGCCGGGGCGCTTCGGAAAGCCGTGATTGACGGCGATTGTGAGCGCGGGTCGCTGATGGCCGGGCAAAGTGTAGGAATGGTCACGAAAATCCAGCCCGCGCAGGAGATTATCGATGAGCTGGTTGCCCAGGCCGAGGCGTATTTGGGGTGATGCCTGTTGCCAAACCGGTTGAAAACTGATAGCTTTCCCTCCGCATGAAAAAACCGTTCGCGAAAAAAGAAGCCTCCGCCCGCAAGCATTTGCTCGGTATTGATGGGCTTTCCAAAGCGGAGGCGATGGCGTTTCTGGAACTCGCGCAGAGTTATATTGAGAAAAATCGTGCCACCGACAAGAAGCATTCCATCCTCAAGGGGCTGACCCTCATCAATTTGTTTTTTGAGAATTCCACGCGCACGCGCACCTCATTCGAGCTGGCGGGAAAACGCCTCGGTATGGATGTCATCAACATGTCGGTGTCGACGTCCGCCACCAAAAAAGGCGAAACCCTGATCGACACGGCGATGACGCTGAACGCCATGCACCCCGATTTTATCGCAGTGCGCCACGCCGAGTCCGGCGCGCCGCACCTGCTCGCACAGAAGGTCAACTGTTCGGTCATCAACGCCGGGGACGGCTGGCACGAGCACCCGACACAGGCGCTGCTCGATGCGCTCGCCATCCTCCAACATCGCGGCAAGATCGAAGGGCTGACGGTAGCAATTTGCGGCGACATCCTCCATAGCCGCGTAGCGCGTTCCAATATCAAATTACTGAAACTGCTCGGCGCCAAGGTGCGGTTGATCGCGCCGCCTACCCTGATGCCCGCTGCGCCCGAATCGTTCGGAGCTGAAATCTATCACGATATGCGTAAAGGCCTTGCAGGTGTCGACATTATCATGATGCTCCGCCTGCAACTGGAGCGGATGGAGAGTAATTTCGTGCCGTCGGTGCGCGAATATTTCCACTTCTACGGCCTGGATCACGAAAAGCTTTCCCATGCCATGCCCGACGCGCTCATTATGCATCCTGGCCCCATTAACCGCGGAGTGGAAATCGATACGCAGCTTGCTGACGACATCAACCGCAGCCTGATCCTCGACCAGGTGGAAATGGGCGTCGCCATCCGCCAGGCAGTATTGGAATTGCTGGCCAAACAGCAATGAACATTCCATTCCTGCAAAAAACGCTGAACCTCGCTCTGGTCGCGGCAGCGCTGTGGTACGCGCTGGCCTTCACCTATGTGGCGGTATTTTCCTTCGGCTATCCGTTCGGCATGGAATGGCTGGAAGGACACGTGATGGAAATCGTCGCCCGTTCGGCGGAAAATAAACCCATCTACGTCGCCCCGATGATGGATTATGTGCCCTTCATCTACACCCCGTTTTACTATCATGCCGCAGCGATATTCACCCATATCTTCGGGGTTGATTTTACGGCCGGCCGGGCGCTATCGATCCTCTGCACCTTTGGGATTTCGGCGGTGCTGTTCAGCTGGTCGCGGCTGCTGGGCGGGTCGCGCACGGCGGCGTTTGCAGCATCCGGGTTATATTTTGCCACCTACCAGATCATGGGGCGGTGGTACGATTTGGCGCGGATCGATAATCTCTATATCCTGCTGATGCTCTCCGGCCTGTATGTGACCGTGACCCAGCGTGGTGCCGTCTCGGCACTGGTCGGTGCCGGGTTGCTTGCCTTCGCATTTTATACCAAGCAATCGGCACTGCTCGCCTGCCTGCCTGTCCTCGTCTGGGCCTTGGTGTGCCACCGTCGCGATGGGATGTTTGCCACCGTGGCTACCGCTTGTTGTGTCGTGCTGATCGTGCTGATTTCCGATGCGCTCTCCGGCGGATGGTTTTCATTTTACGTGTTCAGCGTCCCGGCCGGGCATGGGCTGGAGGATAAATACATCCTCGGGTTTTTCAGTGGCGACCTGATTCGCACCTGGTGGCCGATGCTGGCGGTCGCGATTGCCCTTGCATTGCATACCTACCGGCACGAACGCGCTTTGTTCTGGGAATTTACGGCGCTTGCGGCAGGGCTGATCGGCTCCAGCTATATCTCGCGGATACATTGGGGGGGGTATGTCAATGTGCTGATCCCGATGGCGGCGTTTTTCGCATTGGTAGCCGGTGCAGCCATCGCCCGCTGGTGGCCGGCGAAGCTGCTGGTGTTGCTGCAATTTGTCTTGCTGTATTATCCGCCGAACGACCTGATCCCGAATGACGCGCTGCTTGAAACCAATGAAAAGGCGATAGAAGCCATTACCACCTCGGTGGATGGTGATATCTATATTCCTGAGCTGCATTTCATCCATTGGCCGGTGGGGAAGAAAAGCCACGTCTATGGCATGGCGGCGTTTGATATTTTCCGCTCCAGCGGCACGCGGGTTGATCCGGTGAAAGCGGCCATGCGGAAAGAACTGGAAGAGGCCTTTGCACGGAAAGCCTATGCCGGAGTCATGCCCGGCGCGCTGATGCGGCTGCGTGAGGCGAATGAGCATTACTCCGAGAGCTCGCGGCTTTACCCGACATTCCGCTACCAGACAGGGTTGGTGCGCCAGCAGAACCCCACCCTTTTGCAGTTGCCAAAATAAGGATTTATAGTCTAATGCGGAACAAACAGGAGTCAGCCTTGAAACAGACCTTTACCCTTCCTACCCACAGCCCAACCAAAAAAATTGCCTACACCAATGCGCGGCTGTTCGATGCCGAATCCGGGCTGGATCAGAAGGGCGGCTTGCTCACCATTGGCGACAAAATCGCCGATTTCGGTGCAGCTATTTTCAATGGCGGTATTCCCGAAGGTGCGGAGGTGGTCGATTGCGGCGGGCACCTGCTCTCACCCGGCCTGCTCGACATCCAGGTGCATTTCCGCGAACCGGGGCAGGAGCATAAGGAAACCATCGCCACCGGCAGCAAATCCGCGGCGGCGGGTGGTGTAACGACGGTTGCCTGCATGCCGAACACCAAGCCGGTGGTCGATGTAGTGCCGATTGTCGACTTCATTCATAAGCGCGCCCGCGAAACTGCCTATGTGAATGTCCGCACCTACGCGGCCATTTCCAAGGCGATGAAAGGCGAGGAAATCACTGAAATGGGCTTGCTGGTGGAGGCAGGCGCTGTCGGCTTCACCGATGACGGCCTGCCGGTGATGAACGCTGGCGTGATGCGGAAAGCGCTTACCTACGCCCGCGAGCTGGGGGTGCCGGTCGCGCAGCATGCCGAAGATTTAAACCTCTCATGCGGAAGCTGCATGAATGAAGGCCGCGTGTCCGCGCATCTGGGGGTAGGGGGCGCGCCGAACGCCGCCGAAGCCGTGATGGTCGCACGCGATATCATGCTGGCGGAACTTACCGGCGGACAGTACCATGTGCTGCACATTTCCACCGCAGAAGCGATTGAGGAAGTACGCCGCGCCAAGAAAAAAGGCCTGCGGGTCACGGCGGAGGCCGCTCCCCATCATTTCACGCTGACCGATGAAGCGGTGCTTGAATACCGCACCTTCAGCAAAATGAACCCACCGTTGCGCGCCGAGAAAGACCGCATCGCGGTGATTGAAGGGCTTGCCGATGGCACGATCGACGCCATTGCCACCGACCACGCGCCGCACGACCAGGAATCCAAGCGCGTGCCGCTCGCCAGCGCCGCGTATGGCATTGTGGGGTTGGAAACCATGCTGCCGCTTTCGCTCGGCCTGTATCACAAGGGCATCATGTCACTGCGTGATGTGATGGCGGCGATGACCTATAAACCCGCCGACATCATCCACGTTGCTTCCGGCCGCTTGAAGAAAGGTGCCCGCGCCGACCTCACCCTCATCAACCTCGACATGGATTGGGTGATGGATCCCAAGCAATTCGTGAGCAAATCGCTCAACTCGCCTTTCGACGACTGGCAGACCAAAGGCCGCGCCATCCGCACCATCGTCGGCGGTGAAACGGTGTATGTGTTGGGGTGATATGAGATTAAAATACAATCCTATTATAGTGGCGATTGATACCACGGATGTTATTAAAGCTGATCGGTTGAAAAATTTACTGAGAGGCCATATTGGTGCAACTAAACTCGGACTTGAATTTTTTACAGCCCATGGCCGCGATAAAATTAAGTCTGGAGAACGTACGCTCCCACTTTTTTTGGATTTAAAATTCCATGACATTCCGAACACTGTTGCAGGTGCGGTTCGTGCCACCAAAGGCATCGATGCTTTCATGATGACGGTGCATGCGGCGGGTGGAGAGGCAATGATGCGTGCGGCAAACGATGCGGCGCGCGAAATCACTCCTCCTGGAGAAAAGAAACCGCTTATCGTTGCAGTTACCGTGCTTACCAGTCTTGACGATTCTGATATAAAGAAGATTGGTGCAAAAGGGAAAGTGAGCGATCAAGTGAAGCGGCTGGCGGAATTGGCTCAAAAATCTGGCGTAGATGGTGTGGTGTGTTCGCCGCACGAGATTGAGGTGTTATGCAAGCAGTGCGGCAAAGGATTTAATCTTGTCGTGCCCGGCATCCGCCCGATCGGCAGTGAAAAAGGCGACCAGAAGCGCGTGATGACCCCCAAAGAAGCGATGGATGCGGGAGCGAGTTATTTAGTGATTGGTCGGCCAATTACCGAAGCGCCAGACCCCGCGAAGGCGGCGGAAGATATTTTGAAAAGCTTATAGTTGTATTGTAAAATTTCCGTCATTCCCGCGCAGGCGGGAATCTCATGAGCCGTTTACACGACAATTGAAAGAGATCCCTGCCTTCGCAGGGATGATGCATCAATCCCTCGGCAATTGCCTGCGCTTGCGGTCAGGGCGAACTTTGCGTTTCAGCACAAAATCGGCCATGCGCTGCTGCACATAATCATTCACCACGGTGCTCAACTCTTCTTCCTGCCCGCGGTAATAGTGGTCGGCGCCATGGAGCAATTTATAGTCCACCTGGCTGCCGAGCTTGGCGGCAAGCTTGGACACCGTATCCTCAGAGACAACATCGTCCTTGTCGCCTTGCGTCATCAATCCGGAAGCCGGGCAGGGCGAGAGGAAGGTGAAATCATAAAGATTCGCTGGCGGCGATACGGCGACGAAGCCTTCCAGCTCCGGCCTTCGCATCAGCAGTTGCAGCGAAATCCACGCGCCGAACGAGAAACCGGCGATCCAGCAGGTCGGGGCGTCCGGGTTCTGGGCTTGCAGCCAGTCGAGCGCGGTCGCCGCATCCGACAGCTCGCCCACGCCCTCATCATATTTCCCCTGCGATTTTCCAACACCACGAAAATTGAATCGCAGCACCGAGAACCCCTGTTGCACAAAGCTGTGATAGAGGCGGTAGACGATCTTGTTATTCATCGTCCCGCCATAAAGCGGGTGCGGGTGCAGCACCAGCACGACGGGCGCGCTTTTTTGCTCGCTGTGGTGGTAGCGGCCTTCAATGCGGCCTTCGGAACCGTTGATGAATATTTCAGGCATAGGTAAATAATGAACAGTTGATAGGTTCTTGGGAATTAGCTAGGCTGGTACTTATATTGAATGTGGGGTGCAATGTTCAAGACAATTATGAAAGATATTGATTCGGTGTTCGGGCGCGACCCGGCGGCACGCTCGCGGCTGGAGGTAGTATTATGCTACCCGGGCGTGCATGCGCTGCTGTTTCATCGGCTTTCACACTGGCTTTGGAAAAAAAACTTTAAGCTTCTCGGGCGCTTTATCTCGTCGATCAGCCGGTTCCTGACCGGCATTGAAATTCATCCCGGCGCCACCATCGGCGAGCGGTTCTTCATTGACCACGGCATGGGGGTGGTTATTGGCGAAACGGCGCGGATTGGCGATGATGTGACCATGTATCACGGCGTCACGCTTGGCGGCACGTCGCTTCAGCGCGGCATCCGCCACCCGCAGGTGGGCAATAACGTCATTATCGGTGCCGGTGCCCAGCTTCTGGGGCCCATCGCTGTCGGTGACAATGCCCGGATCGGCAGCAACGCCGTCGTCGTGAAAGATGTTGAACCGGGGGCGACTATGGTCGGCATCCCGGCGCGTTCGGTGGTAGAAAAACCGGTGGAACCGGAAGATACGTTTGATGCCTACGCCGCCACCGCCGAGGAAGATGACCCGCTGCAGGAGCTGCTCGAATTACTGCAGGGCGAACTCAGTTCGCTGCAAACCCGCGTCCGCGAACTGGAAGGTGGCAGCGGCGAGCTTTCCGCACAGAAATGGGAAGCAAAATGATCTTAGGCACCAAGGCGCGCTATGCGGTGATGGCGATGGTCGAGCTGGCCGGTCGCGATCCCGGCGTGCCAATCGCGCTTTCGGCCATTGCCGACAGTCAGGAAATCACCTTGCCTTACCTCGAACAGATTTTTTCCAGGCTCAAACAGTGCGGCCTCGTGCAATCGGTGCGGGGGCCGGGTGGGGGGTATGTGCTGGCACGTGAAGCGGCGGCCATCACTATCGAAGAAATTGTACACGCATCGGATGAGGCTCTGAAAATGACGCGCTGTGAGGCGGATGCCGGCGGGTGCATGTCCCAGAAAACGCGCTGTGTTACGCACCACCTCTGGGAGGGGCTGGAGATGCAGATCAGCAAGTATCTCGGTGGCATCAGCCTCGCCGAATTGAGCGGGCAGAAGAAACACGCGGCTAGCACCCCTTGCCATACCAGCCATGCCTGAGGTGTCGAAACTCTACCTTGATTATAACGCGACGGCACCGCTGCGACCGCAGGTGCGTGCGCGGATGCTGGAGTTGCTGGAATCGCCTGCGAATCCCTCCTCGGTGCATGCCTATGGGCGCGCTGCCAAGAAAACATTGGAAGATGCGCGCAAGCTGATTGCCGAGGCCATCAGCGCTTTTCCGAATGAAGTTATTTTCATGGGCTGCGGTACTGAAGCGAACGCCACGGTGCTTCGGGGTTTTCCGGGGCGCCGCGTGCTGGTGTCCGCCGTTGAACATAGCTCGGTGCTCAAGAACGCCGCGCCGCTGGTGATGGTGGATGCCAACGGAATAGTTGACCTGCCGGCGCTCGATGCGCTGCTTGCCGGCTCTCCGCCAGCGCTGGTATCGGTGATGCTTGCCAACAATGAAACCGGCGTGATCCAGCCGGTTCAGGAGATTGTGGCGATCTGTAAAAAACATGGCGCGCTGCTGCATACCGACGCGGTGCAGGCGCTCGGTAAAATACCGGTCGATTTCACGAGCCTTGGGGTGGATGCTATGAGCATCGCCGCTCACAAGATGGGTGGGCCGGTGGGAGCTGCGGCGCTGGTGCTGCGGCAGGATATCGCCATCACTCCGCTGCTTGTCGGCGGTGGGCAGGAGCTGGGGCGCCGCGCCGGCACGGAAAATATCGCTGCCATCGGTGGGTTTGCCCAGGCGGTGGACATGATCGACCTGCCGCGTATGACCGCGCTGCGTGGTTGGTTAGATAGGCTGGAAGCGTCAGTTGGTGGGATGGCAGTATTTGGCAATGCGGTACCCCGCCTGCCCAATACAAGCTGCATCGCACTGCCCGGTATCACGCAGGAAGTGCTGCTGATGAAGCTCGACCTTGCCAGGATTTCGGTGAGCGCAGGGTCGGCATGCTCATCGGGGCGGATCGAGCCGTCACATGTGTTGCTGGCGATGGGAGTAGACAAAGCACTCGCCGGTTCCGCCATTCGGATTTCCGGAGGCTGGGATACACAGGAATCAGATATACTCAGGGTAACGGAAGCGCTCAAGCAAGCCGGGTAGGCGGCTAGACGATTTCACGCGATTGCTGGGGGTAAGGAACGCTGCTGATGGAAACGCCATCCGCGGCCTCGCCATAAACCACGCCTGGCAGACTCACTTTGATACGCTTCATTATCAGGTCAAAATCCTTGAGGGGAGAGGCGGCGGCAACCAGTTCGTTCTCACGCAGCTTGTCGAATACATCAAGCGCCTTACGGCCGCTACTGAGACGATCTCTCAGAGCCGATTTCCTAGATTCTAATGTGGCTGCTTCATTTCCCATACGGGTTGAATATAACAGAAAAAAAAGCGCTATAGTAGTAAAAACGACACAGCGAGACAAAAAATCCACCCCATAACCGACTGTTAGTGAATTATTAACTCATTGCTGGGCATGATACGATCCCATGGCACTCGCACACACCTCAGCCGACGATGCGGCATCTGACCTCCATCACCGTTCACATGAGCAGTTGCAGCAATATTGGGATAAGCTGCGCGGCGACCGCCCGTTTCCACGTGAGTCGGAAATTGATCCTGACGCGCTCGATAGCATCTGGGAATCCTGTTTCCTCATCAGCAATGACGACGTCACCCGCCGCATCGGCTACCGCTACAGTTTTCTCGGTACGGATCTATTAGGGGCTTTCGGTGATGACGTGACCAATCACGATGCCGCCCTCCGCCTGCTTTCCACAGCGCGTGTGCCGAACGCCCGGAAGTTCGACGAAGTGTTGACAGAAAAACATGCGGTGATGGATGAGGCGACATTTATCAACCTGATGGGCATGAATATCCGCTACCGGGCGTGCTTGCTGCCGCTGGGGCTGGAGAGCGGCGAAGTCACGCATATCCTTGGCTGTATGCGCTGGAGGGCGTATTGATGGAACAGTCAATCCCAGAAAATTTTGAGCAGCTTCCGCTAGCGCGCACGGGCATTGCGCTGGCGCAGGCTTGCCAGTATCGCATTTATACTGATGCTAAGAATTTCACCCGTGTCGAGGCGGATTCAGCCGTCAGTGCACTCGAACTGAGCGGTTTGTCAAACGTCATTAAAATTGAACGCGAATCGCTGCATAAGAACACCCTGATCACGCCGAATCTGCGGCAGGTAGATTCTGAGCCGCCGTCATCCCCCCAGAATTAATTGACGTAAGCCTTGTCGTCGGCGAAGGCCGTGTTGTCGTTATTGGCGTGCAGGTCGTGATCGAAGCCGTAATGCAGCTTGATCTTGTCTTTGATCTCTTGGCTCGGCTCACCGTAGCCTTTTTCCACGATCACTGCAAAATTCGGGATGTCCCCGGCGGAAAGCGCGTGCATCATATCGCTATGCAGCATGGCGCTGGCGATGGCATAGAAGAACATCGGCATGTCTTTTTCGTCATCATGCGCCGGGATAAAATAAACGTTGATTTTCTTCTGCGCTTCATACTGCTCGCGGTAGTGCGGCAGGTCTTGCATCATGCTGTGGTGGTCGAGGGTTTCCATATCAGGCGGTCAATCCATCCGGGTTCAGGCTTTTGGCAACGTGGTGTGCAATCCCTGCCTGTAGCTGCGATAAATGGGTGTTGGGGGCGCCTGCGGCGCATAAAATACCTGAACCATCAATCCGGCAGCGATCCGGCTGATCTTTGTGGCGTTCATAAAGCTGTGGTGCGGCCATAATCTTCTCCCTCGTGATGCTATTACCCTAGCATTTTCATCTTTTTTTGTGTGTGAAGCTTTTATGACGTTTTAAGCGACACTGAGGTGTACGGTAACATGAAACAGGGAAGTTTGGCCAGTATTTTTTAATGATTCATTAATTACTTGGCGCAAATCGGCGGCATTGGCGGCGGCAAGAACATCACCCCTAACTTGCTCAATATCAACAATTTTACCTGAATTTTCAGCCACCTCCAGCAACTCAACCGGGGTTTTGATCGAAACCCCCGCCTCTGACTTGGCCTTGCGTACGGCTTCCAGCACTTCGAGCGCCGCACTGCCGGCTTTTTCTGCCGCCTCGTCATACGCGTAATCTGATGTGAGCGGCCAGTTGCCGCGTGCATGAATCGAGCCTTTCCCGACGAAGAGATGGGCATAAATTTCTTCGGTCACATGCGGGACGAACGGCGCGAACAGCCGAAGCACCGCGTCCAGGCAGAGGGTGAGGGCGGTGAGTGCCGAAGCCTGCCCCGCGCCATCGTTATAGGCACGGGATTTCACCAGTTCGAGGTAGTTGTCGCAGAAATCGTTCCAGAAAAAATCCTCAATCGCCACGCGGGCATCGCAATATTCAAATTCTTCGAATGCGTTGGTTGCCTTGGTGACGGCGATGTGTAGGCGCGAGATGATCCATTTGTCGAGCATTTCGGTAACGGTGCCGTCGGTCGGTGCAGCTGGCAATTGTGCGATCAGGTTGCTCGCGTTCCAGATTTTACCGACCAGCTTTTTGCCGATTTTGAGGAGGTCTTCGGAGAACGCCGTATCAGTAGCCAGCCGCGAGGTGGAAGCCCAGTAGCGCACGGCGTCCGCGCCTTTATCCTCGATGAGCGCAACGGGCGTGACCACGTTGCCCTTCGATTTGCTCATTTTGGTTTTATCGGCGGCCAAACACCAGCCGGAGATCATAATATTTTTCCACGGAATCATGTCTGAGTGCAGGTGCGCTTTGGCGATGGTATAAAACGCCCATGTGCGGATGATTTCATGCGCTTGCGGGCGCAAATCGGCGGGGAAAAGTTTGGGATTAGGCTTTAGGCTTTGGGGATTAGGGGTATCTGTGCTTTTTAATCCCCAATCCCTAATCCCTAATCCCTCGCCTTGGGTATTGATTTGCGGCGAGATCGAACTGGTCGCCCATGTGTCCATCACATCGATATCGGGCGTCACCTCATCCATGCTATAGCCCGTAGGCGGCGTGGTGGTCGGGTCAATCGGCAGTTGCAAAACATCGGCATAAATGGGCTTGCCAAATTCATCATCACGCTTGGAATACCACACCGGAAACGGCACGCCGAAGAAACGCTGGCGCGAGATGCACCAATCTTCTTTCAGTCCGTCGATCCACTGATCGAGGCGGATTTTCATGTGCTGCGGGTGCCACGTAACCTCCGCACCTTTTTTCTTAAGCGCCTCTTTTTTGTCGGTGAGCTTCACGAACCATTGCGAGCTAGGCACAATCTCAATGGCGCTGCCGCTGCGTTCGGCGCATTTCACCATTTGCGTTTTATGAATAATTTTTTCCGCTTTCTCACCCTGCGGAATCAACAAATCCGCTTCTTCCAAAAGCTTGAGCGCCTTGCCTTTCGCGCTGTTTTCATTCTTCACATCGCGGATGAGTTTGGTGTTTTCGAGTTTATCAAAAGCCTCTTTGGCAGCTGCAAAATCCAGACAATTTTCTGATGAGATGTGGGAGCCATTAATTCCTGAAGTAACGGAGGAAACCTCGCCACCCTCACGACCTGCACGGAATTGTATTACATCCATAGTCGTTCCATTGCTAAGAACGATTGGCGTTTTATCTAGGGCAATTCGCCCATCCTTCCCGATCAAAGGCCGCCATGCGAGGTTATGCTTTGCGATCCATTCTTTGTCGGTGTCGTCGCCCCATGAGCAGCACATCACAAAGCCGGTGCCTTTTTCCTTGTCCACTTTTTCATCGGCGCAGATGGGCACGATAACGTTGAAAAGCGGGGATACGGCGACTTTGCCTTCATATTTTGCTTTGTCATCCGGATGCACCATCAGCGCCACGCACGCACCAAGCAGCTCCGGGCGGGTCGTCATGACGTGTACCTTTTCAAGCTCGTCAAAGCTTTTGCGCTCGCCTGCATTCATAATGCCGAAGGGGATGGTGATTTGCACGCCCTGCAGTTCTTTTTCTTCAATCTCGGCAGTGGCGATGGCGGTCTGGTCAACCCAATCCCAATATCCCGGCCTGAAATCACGGTAGCATTCATTTTTGGAAACAAGGTCGAGGAAGCTCGCTTGCGACAGCGCAATCACGCGTTCACTCACGGTTTGGTATAGTTGTTTCCAATCCACCGACAGCGCTACGCCGGTGAATAGTTTGCGGAATTCGGCCTCGGCGTCTTTTACTACCTCGCGGCAAAGTGCGACAAATTCGGCGCGTGGCATGGCACTGCCGCGCACGGATTTTGTTTTCTCGACAAGGCGCTCGGTGGGCAGGCCATTATCATCAAAGCCCATCGGGTAAAACACGTCGAAGCCGCGCATACGCTTATAGCGCGCAATAAAATCCGCCTGTGTGTAGCTGAAAATATGCCCCATATGCAGCACGCCGGACACCGTCGGTGGCGGCGTGTCGATCACGAAGGTCTCGGCTTTCGGCTTGTCGTCCCGAAAGGCATACACGCCCATTGCTTCCCATTTTTCCTGCCAGTGCGGCTCAGAAATTTTAGGATCGTATTGTTTAGGAAGCGTCGTAATCATTGTGTATTTGCTCAGGATTATTCTATTTTAATAGTTGAAAACGTCCGATATACTAAGTCAACCAACGGATTTTGCAATCATAATTGAGGGTTTTGTGGCTGAAACGCTGGATATATGGTCGGATGAGGATGTTACGGCGGTAGCACATGCATTGGCATCCGGCATGTTGTTGGCGGACGCTGATGCTGAAAATATGCGGCAAGCCCATGCCCGTTTGCTGAAACTTGCTGAAAATTTTTACGAAAAATCGTTATCTAATACTGATGAGGATGCAGCGGCATTAAGCCAAATAGTAGAGATAAAAAATAAATTTGAAGGCGCGATGAGGTTGGTCCTTTTACCGCTATTACTTAATGGGTTACGCAATAATACGCTGAATGCCTCCCACAGCGCCCGATGGTTTACCGAACTTCATGCAAACCCTGCGGATCAATTGATTGCAGAATTGTTGGCGGAAACCTTCGGGAAAATAGAAGCCGAGGTGAAGAAAGGCGATGCGATTGAGGCGAATATTAAGAGGTTTAAGCAGAATTTGGTGAACGAAGGAGTTCTCGAGGCCAGTGAAGTCTTGGTGCGGGAGGCATTTGGCTTGCCTGATGCTAATACCATCGCCGCACAGGCTGCCAGAGATAAAATTGCGCAGCTTTTACCCGCAGAAGAGGGTGCAGATGCATACAAGTCATATTTTAAGCGAGTTTTTACCCCGGCGTATCGGGAGATAACGGAAATATTAAGCGATAGCTCCAGCCTGGCGCAGCTGGATGTATCTGCTGTTGCACGCAGCCGGTTCTATGTCGGGAAAACGGGGGCGGATCGTTTTGTTGCAAAGGTGATAGATCGTGCACTTAGTGAGGCCATTGACGTTATTATAACGAATAGCTCTCCAACCAGATTGGCAACCGCTGATGCAGTCGCTGAGCTTAGAAAAAGACTCGAAGAGTTGGAGTTCCCAATTTTTTCCGAACAATTGCACAATTTTTCGTCAAGCAGGAATAAGGAAGCGCTCATCGAATTGGCTGGTTATGCGCACAGTAGAATCAAGGCAGGCAACGCGGAGATTGCCGCTCTTTATGTCAATGCGCTTAAGGGCGTATCGACGTCAGGAATGGGGCGGTTTGCCAGCATGGCAGCGCAATTGGAAGTTATGCATGAATCTGGGACCGGACGTCAATAACAAGAAGCGAATTTTTAATTCGATCGTTTCGGCGCCAGCCCGTGGTTAGCGATCAATTCTTCGGCGATCTGCACGGCGTTGAGCGCTGCGCCTTTGCGGAGGTTGTCGGACACCACCCACATGGCAAGCCCATGTTTCACGGTTGGGTCAACCCGCAGGCGCGAGACATAGACGCCGTCTTCGCCAGTCGTTTCGATCGGGGTTGGGTATCCGCCGTCGCGGCGCTCATCCATGAGCACTACGCCCTCCGCCTCTTCAAGGATGGAGCGCGCTTCATCGGCAGTGATCGGTTTTTCAAACTCAATGTTCAGTGCTTCTGAATGGCTGACAAATACTGGCACACGCACGCAGGTGGCGGCGACTTCAATATTTGCACCCATGATTTTTTTGGTCTCGTTCACCATTTTCCATTCTTCTTTGGTGCTGCCGTCATCCATAAACACGTCAATATGCGGGATGACGTTGAACGCGATGCGCTTGGTGAATTTCTTCGGCTCCTTGTGGGCGTTCACATACAGCGCCTTGGTTTGTTCATACAACTCGTCCATCGCGTCTTTCCCCGCGCCGGAAACGGACTGGTAGGTTGCCACCACCACGCGTTTGATGATCGCCGCGTCGTGCAGGGGTTTCAGCGCCACCACCATCTGGATGGTCGAGCAATTCGGGTTGGCGATAATGTTGCTTTTGCGGAAGTCCTTGAGCGCATCGGAATTCACTTCCGGCACCACCAGCGGGATGTTTGGTTCCATGCGGAAATGCGAGGTGTTGTCGATGACGACGCAACCGGCGGCTGCGGCCTTTGGCGCAAAGATTTTCGATACGGACGAACCGGCGGAGGACAGCGCAATGTCGGTATCCGAGAAATCGTAATCGTCGAGCGCCTGCACTTTTAAAATATCGACATCGCCGAAACTGACTTCCTTGCCGAGGGAAGATCGGGAGGCCAGCGCCACCACTTCGCGCGCTGGGAACTTGCGCTCGTGCAAGATTTGAAGGATTTCGCGACCCACATTGCCTGTGGCGCCGACAACGGCAACTTTGTAACTCATAATTTGGTCTCGTGGTTAAAGGGACAGTAATTCTAGCAAAAAATCATTCAATTTCCAGCGCTTTTACGATAGCATCGCCCATCTCGGCGGTGCCGACCTTTTTCTTGCCATCCTGCATGATATCGGCGGTGCGTAAACCCTGATCCAGCACGGTTTGCACGGCGCGTTCCAGCTTATCCGCCTCTTTTCCGAGGTCGAAGCTATAGCGCAGCATCATGGCAAACGACAAAATGGTGGCAATCGGGTTGGCAAGGTCTTTGCCCGCGATATCGGGCGCGCTGCCATGCACCGGTTCATACACCCCGGGGGTGCCGGGAGCGCCGAGCGATGCGGACGGCAACATGCCGAGCGAGCCGGTGAGCATGCTCGCCACGTCGGATAAAATATCGCCGAACATGTTGGTGGTCACCATCACATCGAACTGTTTCGGGTTACGCACGAGCTGCATCGCTGCATTATCGACATACATGTGCGACAGCTCGATATTTTTATATTCCGCCTGACGGATTTTGATGACTTCCTCGCGCCACATCTCCGTGCATTCGAGCACGTTGGCCTTATCGACCGAGCAGAGCTTGCCGCCGCGTTTCGCCGCCAGATCGAATGCTACGCGGGCGATGCGGTGTACCTCAGGGGAGGTATAGACTTCAGTGTTGAAGCCACGGCGCGAGCCGTCCGCCAGGGTTTCTACCCCGCGTGGCTGGCCGAAATAGATACCCCCGGTGAGTTCGCGCACGATCATGATGTCTAGGCCGGAAATCACTTCGGTTTTCAGTGTGGATGCATCAGCGAGCGCCGGGAAACATTGCGCCGGGCGGAGGTTGGCGAATAAGCCAAGGGCTTTGCGAATGCCGAGCAGGCCTTTTTCCGGGCGTGACGCGATTGGAAGCGGCTCCCATTTCGGGCCGCCGACCGCGCCGAGCAGCACCGCATCGGATTGTTTTGCGGCAACCACGGTTTCGTCTGGGAAGGGGGTTCCCACCGCATCATAAGCGGCGCCACCGAGCAGTGCCTCGCCGGTGGTGAATTTCACCGTGCCATTTACGCTGAACCAGTCGATGATTTTTTTGGTTTCGGTGACAACTTCGGGGCCGATCCCGTCGCCGGGGAGGAGGAGGATGTGCTTGGTGGTCATGGTGTTTTCCGTAGTTCTGTTTTCGCTTGGGCGATGATTTTTAGCGCAGAGCTGCCCTCAAGCCAAGCGATAATGAGTGCGACCACCAGGTCTGGCCAGAGAGTGCCGGTGGCATAGACCAGTCCGGCGGCGATCATGATAAAAACGTTGGCCAGCGCGTCATTGCGGCTGCACAGCCAGATGGATCCCATGTTGCTGTCACGGGTGCGGCTGCGATAAAGAATAGCCGCGGTCGCAACGTTTGCTGCCAGCGCCAGTGCCGCCACCCAGCCCATGGTAAAATATTCCGGTGTGTGCTGATTCAGAATATTATGCGCCCCTTGCGATAATGCGCCCACCGCCAGCAACAGCATCAGGAAAGCCTTCACCAGCGATGCTTTGGCACGCACATGCAGCGGTTTGGCGATGACATAAAGCGTGATGAGATAACTGAAAGAATCACTCAAAAAATCCATGGAATCGGCGAGCAGCGAGGTCGAATTGGCCTCCATACCCTGCCACACCTCCAGCACGAATAGCGGGAAATTGAGCGCGAACGCGATCCACAGGATCTTGCGGTCATGCCCGTGATGGTCGTGATGATGGTGGTCGCTCACACAGCCGGCCAAGGGGAAAAATCCTGCCTTTTCGCACTTCCAGACGGAAGAATGAGGTTGCTAAGCGCCATAAAATTAACTATAATTTAAACAAACGCTAATATAAATAGAGATAAGAAAATTAGTGCATTTCCATAGCGGGTGCAATCGATAATATATCGGCAGGGGGAAACATGGCGGGTGAATATGAGTTTACGACGGCAATGGGTGTCGCAACAAAGCTGGCAACAAGGCCCGAAGAAATTAAGGGAGATGGTGCCGCTGCGGCTGCGGCAACCAGCGCCCAGCATAATGTGATATTCTCATATGACGGACAGCCGCTGCTTGAAGTGGTCAGCGCAGGCAATCACGCGATCGTCAAAATTCCTGTGCAGAACTGGGATGATACCGAAGAGCTGAAGCAGGCGGAAGTGCGCTATGCACATCTGCAACAGGAGTTGCGAGCCACTGGAATAAAAACGATACCGGAGAAAGAAAATCCTAGGCGATTTTCTGTCTCTGTGCCGGAAACGCAATATGGCCAACTGGTCCAGAATTACTTATCTCAGTATTCTTGGGAGTTGGATAATGGTGGCGATACAACAAAACCAAAGCGGCTGAAATTCGTCATGAATAGCGCTCAGGAACAGTTTCTGGCATTTTTACAAGAAGCCGCGCAATTGCAGGGGTTCCTCCAGGCCAATGCGGAGGCCAAGGTGTCAGCACACCTGAGCCTCACCGATACCGAAAGAGCCGATAAACTTGTCCGCTAGGCTGCCAGCCACGGCGTAATGGACTTCTGCTTTTCTTCATAAAAGGCAATCGCCGGCAGTTTTTCAAGCGTGAGGCCGATATCATCTAGCCCATGTATCAGGCAGTGCTTGCGGAACGGTTCCACCTCAAATGCGAACTGGTGATTGCCCGCTGACACAGTCTGCTTGTCGAGATCGACCGTCATCTTGCCGCCGGTTTTGGCAATGTCCATCAGCGAATCCACCTGATCTTTCGGCAGCACCACCGGCAGGATGCCGTTCTTGAAACAGTTGTTGAAGAAAATATCGGCATAGCTTGGCGCGATCACGCAGCGAATTCCGAAATCCAGAAGTGCCCACGGCGCATGCTCTCGGCTTGAACCGCAGCCAAAATTCCCTCCCGCGATCAGGATTTTCGCGTGGTCATAGGGCGCGTTATGGAGCACGAAATCATCCACCCGGCTGCCATCGACGCGAAAACGCATTTCATAAAACAGGCCTTCCTTCAGGCCGGTGCGCTTGATGGTTTTGAGGAATTGCTTGGGGATGATCATATCGGTGTCGATATTCTCGATCATGAGTGGTGCCGCGACGGCGTTGAGTGTGGTAAATTTTTGCATGATTAGTTCTTATTCTAGAATGTTAGATTTTAGCTTTATGAGCGATTGAAAATATTTTGTCCCTCGCTCGATCATCTTCAGCAACTGTTTCTTTATAGCTTGCTATTATTTTATTAATTTGGCTCTGTACATCCTCTAATTGCAGGACATGGTCTTCTAGTTGGGCGGATGTGGGTGGGTGTCTACTTATATCTAAGTAGCATTGATCTAAAGTAGTCACTCGATCTTTTGTGTGAGAAAAAAATTCTTCCCATTTGATTTTTTCTCCCGAGTTGAATTTCCCTTGAGCTGCTAGACGATTTATTCTGGATTCATTTGCTTTTTCCCCACGCTCTGAAACTTCTTGCATGTCTATCCAGAGTGACCTTACCAAGCTTTTATAACGCATTCTCAAATCTTGCGATTTTAATTGACTGACTTTTCTAAGGCTTAGTATTCCAGTTATTGACCCAACTATTCCTGAAATAGCTCCAATTAGTCCTATTATTAGGCTAATATCTAAAGCGGGCATTATTTAAAACTCCTCACATCCGCCAGATGCCCAGCCACCGCCGCCGCCACCGCCATTTCCGGGGAGACGAGGTGGGTGCGTCCGCCACGGCCCTGGCGGCCTTCGAAATTGCGGTTGGAGGTGGAGGCGCAGCGTTCGCCGGGAGCGAGCTGGTCGGCGTTCATGGCAAGGCACATCGAACAGCCGGGCTCGCGCCATTCGAATCCGGCAGCGAGGAAGATTTTATCCAAGCCTTCTTTTTCGGCCTGTTCTTTCACAAGGCCGGAACCGGGCACGACCATGGCAAGCTTGATGTTTTTTGCGATATGTTTGCCGTCCGCGAGCTTCGCCGCCGCGCGCAGATCTTCGATGCGGCCATTGGTGCATGAGCCGATGAAGACCTTGTCGATGGTGACATCGGTGAGTTTTTCGCCTTCCTTCAGGCCCATATATTCGAGCGAGCGGGCGACCGCCGAGCGCTTCGCCTCGTCTTTGATATCCTTGAGGAAAGGCACGTTGGCCGTGATCGGCAGCACGTCTTCGGGCGAAGTTCCCCATGTCACCTGCGGGGCGATGTCGGCGGCGTTTAAAATAATTTCCGCATCATATTTCGCGCCCGCATCGCTCGGCAGTGTTTTCCAATATTCCACGGCTTTGTCCCAGTCGGCGCCTTTCGGGGCGAGGTTGCGGTCTTTGATATAAGCAAAGGTTGTTTCGTCCGGGGCGATGAGGCCGGCGCGCGCGCCTGCCTCGATGGTCATGTTGCACACCGTCATGCGGCCTTCCATGGAGAGTGCGCGAATGGCGTCGCCTGCATATTCGATGACGTAGCCGGTGCCGCCCGCCGTGCCGAGTTTGCCGATGATGGCGAGCACGATATCCTTGGCGGTGACGCCTGCGGGGAGTGTGCCGTCCACGCGCACCAGCATGTTTTTCGCATGGCGCTGGATGAGGGTTTGGGTGGCCAGCACATGCTCGACTTCCGAGGTGCCAATGCCGAAAGCCAGCGCGCCAAATGCGCCATGGGTGCTGGTGTGCGAATCACCGCACACAATCGTCATGCCCGGCTGGGTGAAGCCCTGCTCAGGCCCTACGATATGCACGATGCCCTGGCGCTTGTCGTCCATCGCATAATGGGTGATGCCGAATTCTTTCGCATTATTCGCGAGCGTCTGCACCTGGATGCGTGAGGTTTCATCCTTGATGATGCCTTGTTTCCGCTCCGGCGTGGTCGGCACGTTGTGGTCGGGAACGGCGAGCGTTGCATCCGGGCGGCGCACGGTGCGGCCACTGGTGCGAAGGCCTTCAAACGCCTGCGGGCTGGTCACTTCATGGATGAGGTGGCGGTCGATATAAAGGAGGCAGGTGCCGTCATCGGCCTGATGCACAAGATGCGATTCAAAGATTTTATCGTAGAGGGTTTTCATAGAGCCATGTGTCACGGGGTTGGGCCATGAGCCTCAAAACACCTGACGACTCACAGCAATAATAATTATTCTTCGGTTTGAATGTCGCGTTTTTCGGTAATACGCGCTGCTTTGCCGGTGAGGCCACGCAGGTAGTAAAGTTTCGCGCGGCGCACATCGCCCTTGCGAATCAGTTCCACGCTGTCAACGCGTGGGCTGTAGGTCGGGAACACACGTTCAACGCCTTCGCCATGGCTGATTTTGCGGACGGTGAACGCCGAGCGCACACCCGCATTTTTCTTGCCGATGACGACGCCTTCAAATGCCTGGAGTCGTTCGTTGCTACCTTCGATGATACGCACGTTCACACGCACCGTATCGCCCTGCGAGAATGCGTCGATGCGCTTGTTTTCGGTGAGTTTTGCCTTGGCGGCTTGCTCGAATTTCTGCAACGTATTCATAACCTTCTTCCTTTTTGCGTTCAGAGAAAAATAAAAAGCGTGGTTTTTATTTTCCTCTTGGCGGCACGCGGCCTGCGATCCTCAATGGATCTAGTCGCTGCGCTCCGCACGTTTTACCAAATCTGGCCGCCGCTCTTGCGTAATTGCTTCCGCTTGTTCCAGCCGCCACTCATTTATTCTTTTATGGTCGCCGGATAGTAGCACATCCGGCACCATCCGTCCATTCCAATCGAGCGGGCGAGTATAATGAGGAAATTCCAATAATCCAGCGAAATTTTCATGGCTACTAAAGCTTTCTTTCTGAACGGCTTCCTCGTTACCGATGACCCCCGGAAGCAGGCGGACAGCCGCATCCAGTATGGCAAGCGCCGCGATTTCCCCGCCGGAGAGGATAAAATCCCCGAGGCTCACCTCCAGCATCCCGTAATGGTCGATCACCCGCTGGTCGATGCCCTCGAACCGGCCGCAGAGGATGATCAGCGAGGATGGCGGGGCGATGAATTCTTCGACCAGGCGCTGGGTAAGGGGCACGCCGCGGGGCGAGGGGTAGATGATTTTTGCCCCCGGGAGCAGGGTTTTGGCCTGATCCAGCGCGCGTCCCAGCACATCGGGCTTCATCACCATGCCGGTACCGCCGCCATAGGGCGAATCATCCACCGTGCGGTGCTTGTCGAGCGCAAAATCCCGTAAATCCAGGGTTTTGAGGCTCCAGATGCCTTTTCCCAACGCCTTGCCAGCGAGCGATAACCCCAGCGGTCCCGGGAACATATCGGGAAAGACGGTAAGGGCGATGGCGGACAGGGTCGGGGGCATAATTGATAAATATTTGTTATAGAATGAGCGTTTTATGATAAACTGCCATCGATTACATACAATAGGAAAATACACATGAACGCAGAATACGGCAGGGAAATGATCAATGTGAGCAATGTGGTCGACCACTTGGAAGCGCTCGCCTTGTTTGCCGCTAAAAAACAAGGGGTGCGGATTGTGAGTGCTGGCCTAACGCAAGATAGGGATGGCCGGATGCTACTTGCTTTTGAGGGGGATGGGGACAAGCTGCATAAGCTTGAGGCACAGTTTACCGGCCTTGCGGAGTATTTTCAGGAAGAACGCCTGTCGAAAATTACCGCGATCTATCCGCTCGCTGCCTCTGACCACCAACTGTTACTTGTAGATGTTGCGCCGCTTCTGGACGTGCCGGATGTACTTGCAAGTATTGCCGCGGTAGAATCGCGGAGAAGTGCTCTGCGGAAAATGGCGGCGGGCACACTTGTCTCATTCGCAGGAACCATCGTGCATGCTGATGCCGTTTTCAATGGGCGGCCATTCAACGTTATGCTTGCAGAGCTATTGGGCGGGAGCGCGCTTGAAATTGCAGGGGGGCTTGAGGTAAGGCGTGCTGCCGATAATTTTGATCGGCCGAGTGATTATTATCGCTTTAAAAATATACCGGATTACTTTGATCTTCACAGCAACCTGCTCGGCCAAGTCTTTACGTATTATTTCCAGAAAGGCATACCCATGGTGGCCGGCGTGTCGCGTGGCGCCTAGCTCTCCAGATATTCCGGTAACACGACTCGCACCGCATCCTTGGTCACTTCCGTTACATAAGGGCTTTTGAACGGCAACATAATCTCGTCATCCGCGGTTTTGATTTCGATAATATCCCCCGCCCCGAAATTATGGATGGCGGTGACGCTGCCGATCTTCGTTCCGTCCGCGAGGATGGCGGGAAGGCCGATCACATCATCGTAATAAAATTGATTCGGCTGGGTGGGCGGGCGTTTGCTGGCGTCGGCGAACAGCTCGGTGCCGCGCAATAATTCCGCCCCGTTGCGGTCGGTGATGCCGTCGATTTTTACGATGAGCTGGTCTTTTTGGTGGCCGGTGATCTCTATCTGAAGCTCTTTTCCGGCCTTGGTATGAAGCGGGCTGTAGCGCGTAATGTCATCCGGGTTTTCGAGAAGGCAGGCAAGCCTGACCTCGCCACGAATGCCATGGGCGGCGGTAATATGGGCGATTTTAAAAAGATTATCCCGTGGCATTAAGCCGCGGCCGGAGCCTCAGCAGCGGCGGCTTCGCCACCCTTATCTTTTTTCGGCTTGCGGGCAGCGCGCTGTGCTGGCTTGGTTGCCACGATACCGGCGCGGTTGAAAAACAGGTGCACGCGATCCGACATTTCAGCGCCGACAGAGAGCCAGTATTTGGCGCGTTCTTCGTTGATGGTGACGCGGGTGGCGGTTTCATCGGCCAGCAGCGGGTTGTAGGTGCCGATTTTCTCAAGGTGTTTGCAATCACGCGGGTTGCGCGACGCGGTCACGATGATGCTGTAATATGGGCGTTTTTTGGTGCCACCACGGGATAAACGGATCTTTGTCGACATGTTTCTCTCAATTGCTAAAACGTTTAGGGACGCGGCTTATAGCAGTTTCCGCCTATGCCGTAAAGCACAAAATTAAGCCTTAAATAATCGGTTCTTAACCAAAACCGGCTAAAATAGGGGCATGTCCAAGGCCGAACCATTCATCGACCGCCTCTTACGCACACTCATCCATGGCTTGGCGGTGTTTGTCTATAAGCCGCGCTATATTGGGATGGAGCGTATTCCCGCCGAAGGGCCCGTGATCCTGATCAGCAACCACGTTTCCTACATGGACGGCCCGATCATCAACGCCGGGATCGACCGGCTGGTGCATTACGTAATCGACGAAGACATTTATAATGTGCCGGGGGTGCACTTTATCATGCAGCGGGCGCAGGCCATTCCCATTGCTCCGAACCGCAAAAGCGTCGAGCATGCCTTCGATTTGATTTCCGAGGCGCTGCGGCGTGGTGAGGCGGTGTGTATTTTCCCAGAGGGGTTCCTGACCTTTACTGGTGGGCTTGGTCGGTTCCGGCCGGGTATTGAGTGGATCATCAAGCGCGACCCGGTGCCGATCATCCCGATTGCGCTTTCCGGATTGTGGGGAAGCGTCTTTTCCCGGCAATATCACGGCACCATCCGCCGCCTGTTTCCACGGCGCTGGCTGCGGGGGCATGTGACGGTGAAATGCGGCGTGCAGGTCGATCCCAGCCGGGCAACCGTCAACGAGCTTCAGGATATCGTGATGAAGCTCAAATACTCCATTGATCGCTAATTAAACAATCCCATTCGATTGCTGCGCGCCCACTTCGGGTTTCGGGGTTGGCGGCGCGGCTCTGAACTCATGGCTGACCGGTGAGGTCGCCTGGGTTATTTTCTGTTCCGGGGCATTGGTTTCTTTCTTTGGCTCTTCACCTTTTTTGGGTGTTGCCGGAGGGGATTTTGAATAGGCTTCGATAGCATCGATAATCGGCTGCCCGGCGATCACGCCGAGCCCCGCCATGCCGAGGCCAAGCAGCGGGCTATCGAGCACGAAGTGCCCGGCTGCATAGAGCAGCCCGCCGGTAATCAGCGAACCAACGCCAAAGAGCGGCTTATCGCTTTTTTCTTTCTTGCCGGTAAACCAGCTGACGAACCCGTCCCGCGCTTCTTTCGCTTCCTTAACAATGCCATTGCCGACACCGGCATCGTCACCGCTGCGATCAACCATCGTTCCGGCGGCTGCCGTGGTTCCAAGCGCGGTCAGCGCTGATTTTCCAGGGTTGCGGTAGATAACGCCACCTGCCCAGGTCAGCGGCATCTTAAGCCAGCTGCCGAGTGTTGCCATGAAGCCTGTCTTTGCTGCTGCCTGTACTGCTGGCCTTGCGAGTTGTTCCATCACCATATCATGCTACTCCTTTATCCGTCAGGCGGTGTTTTGGTATTGTTCCGAGTGTCGTAAGTGCTGTCCACATACTATGAGCCTTTTGCTGCTGTCGGTTGATTGGTTGCGGCCGGAGCCGGGGTGTATTGCACGCGCACCACCTGCATCGGATCCGGTGCATCGCTGCGCGGCGCGTTAGGTTTCGGTGGGGCTGGGGATTCGTTGTGCGTGGCCGGTGCCGTGCTCTGGAAACTGTCCATGGCGCGCTGCCCGTACATTAGGCCTAAAGCAACGGCGCCGGCGCCGAGCAGCAATGAGCCACCCATGGAGGCAACGGCGAGTGCAATCACTGCGCCGACAGCCAGCCCGATCAGTGAGCCGGCTCCAAAGCTCATGCCCATTTTTTGTGACACGTCTTTGAAGAATTTGATGGTCGTGCTGGCAAAGCTCTCTGTTGGCGTCGGCGCATCTGGGGCAGGGTGGTTCGCCGGGTTGTATTTGCTGGCCGGGTGCGTGTCCGGGGTGCCACCCTTGGAGTAGTGTTCATCGCCGATGAGCTTATTCACACCGGGGATTTGGTCATAGATACGCATCGGCGGTGCTTCGCCGGCGCTGGCCAGATGCTGTTCAAACCCCGCCTCGATAAGAAGCGGTGGGACAATGGCTCCAAGCGGCGACAGTGCCAGCGTACCACCGGTATACTCCAGCGCTTCGCGCGCAGTATTGACCGCAATCTCGGTATTGGGCGCAATGTGATTGACCACATTCTTGGTATAGCGATGCGCCTCGGCGCTTTCCTCGGCGCGGCCTTCTGTGGTGGTTGCGTTTGGCTGCCGGAAAGCTTTTTCAACATAGTGCGGGTTGCCGGTGCTCCACAGGAACTCGGCCGTATCCGACGCACCGACCCACGAAGCAATATGTCCCGCCCCGGAATAGAGCTTCCTGCTTCCCCATTCGAATGGTGCCGTCCAACCCATTGTTACTCGATCCTAAATACACGTGTTTTCATACTGCCATACTAGCATAAAGCGGCAAAAGTAGTATGAACATTATGATATAGGAATATGACAATTTCGTGACAAGGAAACCTATGGTTTTCCAAGAAGTTGGCTAAGGATATTCCCCTGGCCGCCACGCATCATCCCCTTGGCGCCCATTTTTCCGAATTTCTTCATCATATCCGCCATTTGTTGCTGCTGCTTCAGTATCTTGTTCACATCCTGCACCGTGGTGCCTGATCCTTTAGCGATGCGGATACGCCGCGAACCGTTGATCAGCTTGGGGAACTGCCGCTCTCTGGGGGTCATGGAAAGAATGATCGCCTCCTGCCGTGCAATAATCTTTTCGTCGATATTCGCGTTCGCCAGCTGATCCTTGATTTTCCCCATGCCGGGGATCAGGTTCATCATGCTGCCGATGCCGCCCATTTTTTTCATTTTACGCATCTGGTCGAGCAGGTCGTTGAAATCGAATTGCCCCGACATCATGCGTTTACCCATGATGTCCGCTTCTTCCTGCGTCACGGCTTCGGCGGCTTTTTCCACCAGCGACACGACATCGCCCATGTCGAGGATGCGCCCGGCAATCCGCGCCGGATGAAATTCTTCCAGCGCGTCGAGCTTTTCGCCGAGCCCCATGAATTTGATCGGCTGGCCGGTGACGGCGCGCATGGAAAGCGCAGCACCCCCGCGTCCGTCGCCATCGACGCGGGTGAGGATAATACCGGTGACGCCGATTTTTTCATGAAAGGTTTTGGCGATGGTCACGGCGTCCTGACCCGTCAGGGAATCCGCTACCAGCAAGGTTTCCAGCGGGTTTGCCAGCGATTTCACCGCCGTAAGTTCACCCATCAGCTCGTCGTCAATATGCAGCCGCCCCGCCGTATCGAGCAGTAGCACATCGTAGCCACCGAGTTTCGCTTCCGTCATGGCGCGCTCGGTGATTTCACGCGGCTTTTGCCCGGTGATGACTGGCAAGGCATCGATCCCTGCCTGCTTGGCCACCTGTGCGAGCTGCTCCTGCGCGGCGGGGCGGTAAATATCGAGCGAGGCGACCAGCACTTTTTTGTTCTGTTTATTTTTCAGCCTAAGCGCCAGCTTCCCGGTGCTCGTCGTTTTACCGGAGCCTTGCAGGCCGACCATCATGATAACCACAGGCGGGTTAGCCGCCAGGTTCAGTGCCTGATGCTCGCTGCCAAGCAGCTCGGCCAAGTGGTCATTCACCAGCTTGATGACCATCTGCGATGGGTTGATGGAGGCCACGATATTCGCGCCCACAGCCTTTTCTTTGAGCGAGGAAATAAAATCTTTTACCACCGGCAGCGCGACGTCCGCTTCCAGAAGCGCGATCCGCACTTCGCGGGCAACCGCGTCAATATCGGCTTCGGTCAGCACCCCGCGCTTGCGGAGAGTGCCAAAAATACCAGTGAGTTTGGAGGAGAGGGAGGAGAACATAAAAAGTTGCTAATTAGTAAATATTTGTTAAACTAAGGCCATTCGATAGTCATCCTACCGGAGTAGATTGCGTGGATCAAGAAGCGAAACCAGAATTAGGAAATAGTGATCCTCCAGTAATGATTGGGCAGGTGCTCGGGATTGCGCTGACCCCAAATATGGAGCAGCGGATTAAGCTTGGGGGCGCCAGCACGATCCTCACGGCAGACTCGGAAACGCTCTTGTCGTTTAAAACGCAAATGATGCAGAGCGGTCTTGAAATTGACGGTGTGCTCGGTGCCGGTGCGGCATCCGCGACATTCACGCTAAAAAATTCCCCGCACGCAGTGCTGAAACTCTTCAAGCATGATAAAGAGTTGAATCGCAACCTGTCGGTGGTCGAGGATATTTTTCAGCATCCGGCAGTTGCACAACCGATTGCCTCGCGTGACTTCATTTTTGGTGGTGATAGCTACACTGTGGCCATTCTTCCAAAGGCAGCTTTGGTTGGTGATGCCCCCAATTTTGAAGAGGAAAAGTACCATTACCCCAAGATTTCCGGGGCGTTGGCCGCCAGCGGCATTTTGGCCAATTGGTGGGATATATTGGGGCAGTCCGGGCAGATCGGCGCGTTGCTCGACGAACATGGCAATAAGGCATGCTATAGCGACGGTACGCCGATTACCGTCATCATCGATAGTGACAGTATGGCTAAAAAAGCTCCCGAGCTGAATTTTTACGAAAAGTTACAGGAGTATCATCCGGAGGTTGCACCGGACGTGCCAACTGCCGCGCAACTCAAAGAGCTTCGTGACGCGCAGTTGAAACAGCGTAAATGGGTGATGGAAGAAATCGACCACACTACCCGCCCGGATCAATTCAACTGGTTCGAGTGGGGGGTAGGGCGTTACAACGAAGTGTTTGATCCGACGGTGGCGGCTTCCAGGTGGATGCAGCCGCAACAACAGAAGGCGGCGCATGCCCGCTAGTCGAGCGCTAGCCGTTCGATCACCCGGCCACCCTGCATGTGCTCACTAATAATTTCATCGATATCGGCCTTGCTTTTTGGGCTGTACCATACCCCATCAGGGTATATGACGATGCAGGGACCAAGTTCGCAGCGATCAAGGCATCCGGCTTGGTTTACCCGTGCTTTGGATACCCCAAGCTCCTTCAGCCTCTGCTTCAGGTAATCGCGGAGTGCTTCCGCGCCTTTTTCGGCGCAGCAGCCACGCGTATGTCCCGGCTCGCGCTTGTTGGTGCAGCAGAAAATATGGCAGTCGAAAAACATCAGAGATTATAAAAATACGTATAAAGCGCGCTGGTAGCGAAGTTGAGCAACAGGATCAGGATAATCGGCGACAGGTCGATGCCGCCCAGATCCGGCATGTATTTCTGGATGGGGCGAAGCGCCGGATGCACCAGCCGGTCGAGCGCATAGCTGATTCGCTGCACCAGCGGCTGGTAGCCGTTGATGATTTTGAACGAGATGAGGGTGGAAAGCACCGCCCACACGATCACACAGATCAGGTAGATGTGGATCGCCGAGGCGAGCAGGTCAATAAAAGGGTTGAGCATCGAATCCTACCGGGTTAGCATGAAACGCAACGCCACAGATACAGTAGATCCCGCCCTTATGTCAAAACGTAATATCAGCTACACGGCATGGATTGTCATCCGCTGCTTGATGGCGCTGCATGAAAGCAAGCGCTGGCGGAATTTGGTGCCGGACGACGCGGCGCATTTTTATGCCCGCTGTATTGGTTATTGCGGAAAGCACGCGGCGAGTTTCAGGGTTCGCAACCTGTTGCCGCCCGCCTGTACCGCGCTGGGGGTGGAGGCGTTTCTGGCGCGGGGTGTAATCCGCCATTTTGCGCTACGCAAAGCGGCAATCGCGACGATGGTGGAAGAGGCCGTTGCCGGGGGCGCCGCGCAGCTGGTGGTGCTTGGTGGCGGGTTTGACTTATGTGCTTACAGGATGGCAAGCAGCCACCCCGAGCTTGCGGTACTGGAAATTGATACCCCGGCCATGCATCCACATAAGATGAATCTGCTGCGTGAGGCGTTTGGTTCTGTTCCAAACAATTTCACCGGAGTGCCTGCCGACTTGTCAGTGAGCAGGCTGAATGATGTGCTGCTGGCGCAAACTTCGTTCGACGCGGCCAAACCTACCGTGTATGTTGCCGAAGGCCTCAGCATGTATTTAACGCACGAGGCGTTCACCCAGCTTCTGGAGCGCATCCGGTCGCTTTCCGCCGGCAGGGGGCATTTCATTTTCACGGCAGTTGGAACGCAGCAACATACAAGCAACCACCTCTGGCGCTGGCTGAACGAGCACATGCTCGCGTTCCTCAAAGAGAATTTCAATTTCGTCCTGAACCGTGATGGCATCCCGGCTTTTTTGGCTGCCAACCAGTTTACCCTATTGCGAACCCTATCCTATGCCGAGTTGCAACAACATGTTTGCAGCCCGGATGAACTACGCCAGCTTGAAAAAGAAAATGGCGAATATCTCGTATTCGCGCAATTCTGAAACAACGTACAACAGGCCACGCCATGGAACAGAAAAAATCAAACATCTCCTACTACCACTTTCTGCGGAATCGTAATAATCCCAACCGGCAGCGGCTAGGCATCTTCGCACCCGTGCTTGGGTTGCTATTGATTATTCTGTTCGGTATATTCTTCCTGCCGCTCTTTCTGTATATGCTGCTCTTCAACCGGCTCTATTTCTGGGTGCGTAACCAGAACTCCGTCCCGCTTCGCCCGTATCTGGATTTCAACCGTCACAAAATTGCACATTTGGGGCTGATGGATCGCCTCTGGTGCGAATATTGCGAATGGGCGAACGGCAGCCTGCAATGGACATTCGATATCGTGAATGAAATTGAACGGCGCTACTGCCCGATCAAAAGCCAGTGCGACCCGCATTGCGACAAAGTGAAAAAATGGCGCAAGGAATTCCTGGAGTTCGACCATACGCTGGGTGATCTGGAGCGATTCATGTTTGAGGGCGGTTACGAGAAAATCTCAGTCAGCGAAAAGAAAAAAGAACCGTCCGCCGGTTAATTAGTAATTAATATTCCGGCTCGAGAAATGTAGAAACAATTAATCAATTCTTGAAAAAAACGTGTGTTTTAGCCACACCCAGCCATAAGCTTACACGATAGATAAAAATTTAATCTAATTTTAAATATATCCCCCTAGTGTTGCCTCAAACAACAGATGGGTGCGCTATGAATAAGCTACTAATCAGTACGATCCTTACCACTGCTTTATGCAGCCACGCTGTTTATGCAGGTACGGATATCAGCCCGGACGACTTGCTCAACATGTCGCTGGAGCAACTGGCGAACGTCGAGGTAACGTCGGTATCCAAGAAAGCGGAAAAGGCCAGTGAAGCAGCGGCCGCCATTTTCGTAATTACGCAGGACGATATTCGCCGCAGCGGCGCTACGTCGATTCCCGAAGCGCTTCGCATGGCGCCGGGGTTGAATGTCGCGCAATCCGGGTCGCACGCATGGGCGATCAGCTCCCGTGGTTTCAACGACCAATTTGCTAACAAACTTCTGGTGCTGATGGATGGCCGCAGCGTCTATACACCGATTTTCTCAGGGGTATTCTGGGACGTACAGGACACCGCGCTTGCGGATATTGAACGTATTGAAGTAATTCGTGGTCCGGGCGCCACTCTCTGGGGCGCCAACGCCGTAAACGGTGTAATCAACATTATTACCAAGCAAGCCAAAGATACGCAGGGCGGGTATGCGTCTGTTTCGGCGGGTAACTATGACCGGACGGCTGATACGGTGCGTTATGGCACCAAGCTTGGCGACAGCGGCCACGTTCGCGCCTATGCAAAATATAATGAACGTGACGAGGCGCGCTCGCTTACCGGCGCCGGTGCACACGATGAATGGAATAAAGCCCAGGCCGGTTTCCGCGCTGACATGACCGCGAACGAAACACACAACGTCACCGTGCAGGGGGATGTCTACCGGGGGGGCGAGGATTATTCGGTGAACCTGCCGTTGTCGGCGTCGGCGGCGAATACGGATGAGGTGGTGCTGGGTGGCAACATCCTTGCGCGCTGGACCAACAAGCTTTCTGCGACATCTGAGACAACGCTGCAAATGTATTATGATAACGCGCAGCGCACCAACATCTCGCGGTCGAACAACAGTCTGCTTTATTCCAGCAATGTTGACACGTTTGACGTGGACATGCAGCACACATGGACGCCGGTTTCCGGGCATGATGTGGTGTGGGGCGGAAGCTATCGCCTGGTGCAAAGCGAAATCCTTGGCGAGCCGTATACCTCGTTTACTCCACAAAGCCGTTCGGACAATTTGTTCAGTGCCTTCGTGCAGGATAAGATTACCCTCGCGCCGGATAGACTGTTCCTGACGCTTGGATCAAAATTCGAGCGTAACGACTACACCAAATTTGAGTACCAGCCGAGCGCTCGCCTGCAATGGCTCGCCGACAGCAACCAGACGGTGTGGGCGTCGGTGTCGCGTGCGGTACGTACGCCTAACATTGCAAACGACGGCGCGCAGGTTCTGGTGACGCCGATCTCGGGTGGCCCTACGGTATTCCTGGCGCAGACGAACAACTCTTCACTCAATTCAGAAGATTTGATCGCGTATGAACTGGGGTATCGCGTGCAGCCGGCATCCAATGTGTCGGTAGATGCAACGGTGTATTATAACGATTACGATAATCTGCTGCTTGGCGCGCTTGGGCCGGTGACCGGGCCGTTCGTAAGTCCAGTACTCGGCGCATATTTTGTGCAGACCACGATTCCTGTGAATACAGGGTCTGCCCACGCATGGGGTGCGGAACTTTCTACCAAATGGAACCCTACCGAGAAAGTTGAGCTGGCTGCTAGCTACACGTTGCAGAAGCTGAAATTTGAGCAGGTGGATACCTATTCCTATTCGTTTACAGGCAAATCGCCGGAACATCAGCTTAATGTGCGTTCAACAGTATTCCTGCCTCATAATCTGGAATGGAATACGTCTGCTTATTATGTGAGCAGCTTGAGTGCGAGGGATCTCGCCACCGGCTTGAACACCAACGCCTACACACGTCTTGATACGCGCCTGGCATGGCAGGCAACCGATGCGATTGAAGTGTCGCTGGTCGGGCAAAATCTGCTTGATCCGGCACACAAGGAATTCAACGGTTTCCTCTATCAAAGCGTTTCGGCGATTCCACGGTCTTATTACGCGAACGTAGCAGTAAAGTTCTGATTCATGCGGCTTACCCAAACATTACGACAGGCACTAGCTGCCGCAGTTTTATGCTGCGTTGCACCACAGATTGCCTACGCTCAGTCTGACCCGGAGATGGTGGTCAAGGCGGTGATGATTCGTAAGTTTGCGGAGTTTATTCGCTGGCCGGATGCGGTGGCGCCGCAAAACACCATGCAGGTGAATGTGTGCGTTTATGGCGATGCGCCAATGTCAGAGATGACGGCCGTATTTTCCAAGACATCTGCCAGCAATCCGGTGAAATTCTCATTGTCGACCTTGTCGCAGCTAAGTGATGCCGGTGCGTGTCACATCTTGTTTGTTGGAGCCTCCAGGCAATCGCAGGTAGGTAGTATCACGGCGGCACTGGCTGGAAAACCGGTGCTGACGGTCAGTGATGCGGATGGATTCGCAGAAAAAGGCGGCATGATCGGATTTCGTATCGTTGACGGCAAAGTCCGCTACGATATTAACAATCGGGCGTTCGGAGCGGCGCAGTTAAAAGTCGACGCGCAGCTTCTTGAGATTGCCAACAAGGTGGTGGAGTGACGCGATGATGCGCTTCAGGAACACCTCCATCCGGCAGCGTCTGACCTTCATGATTATGGGGATCAGCTGCATCACGGTGCTGGTAACGACCCTGACGATCTCGATCATCGGCGTCTATAACCTGCGTGCCAGCATCATTGCCGAGCTCGATGTTTCGGCCACTATTGTTGGTGATCGCAACCGTGCGGCACTGTCCTTCGGCAAGCAGGATCAGGCGATCAGCAACCTGAGTATTCTTGGAGTAAAACCGCCCATCGTGCAGGCGTGTTTATACGACAGCGAGGGGAACCAGTTCGCCGCCTATGTTAATTCGCATTACCGGGGGGAGGTATCCTGCCCGCGTAACTTCAAGCCCCGGACAATTATTTCAGATGAGCGCATCGAACTGATGAAGTCAATCGAGGGCGATTTTGGGGTGACGGGGTATATCTATCTCGAATCAACATTGGAACAAATTGATCGCTATATCGAGAAGCAAACAACCATCGCGCTGTCGGTGGCGCTTGGTGCGTTCCTGTTATCCTATTTCCTGGCGGTAAACCTGCAGAAAGCCATCTCGCAGCCGATCCTTGACCTGACCTCGGTCGCCCGCCATGTGACCGAGCATAAGGATTATACGGTGCGGGTTAAGCAGTTGGGCGATCCGAAGGATGAGAACAACAACGAGCTGACCATCCTGACCCACTCGTTCAATAACATGTTAACCGAAATCGGCGCGCGGGATACGCAGCTCAAGGAACAGAATGTTGAGCTGGAGCGCTCGCGTGATGCGGCGGAAAGTTCCAACCGCGCCAAATCGCAATTCCTTGCTAATATCAGCCATGAATTACGCACGCCGCTTAATGCGATTATCGGCTTCTCGTCCATTCTTATGAACCAGCTTTTCGGTTCGCTGGGCGACCAGAAATATCTCGAATATGCAAAAGACATCAACGAGTCAGGCACACACCTGCTTGACATTATCAACGACATTCTTGACCTCTCGAAAGCCGAGGCTGGTAAGCTGAGCCTTGCATTTGAAGAAGTGCATTTGGCAAAAGCGATTCAGAAATGCGTGACCCTGATTGCGGAGCGGGCGGAAAAAGGCGAAGTGAAAATCCACACGCATGTGCCAAAATCATTGCCGCCGCTGGTGGTTGACCGGTTACGTTTCATCCAGATTGTGCTGAACGTGCTGTCCAACTCGGTGAAGTTCACCAACCCCGGCGGCATGGTCGATTTGTCGGTCGATATTACCCAGCAGGAAGATGGTAAGGGGTATTTCTCAATTACCATCCGCGATACCGGCATCGGTATGACGCAGGAAGATATCCATAAGGCACTGCAAAGCTTCGGGCAGGTCGATAGTGGCCTGAACCGTAAATACGAGGGCACTGGCCTTGGCTTGCCGCTTACCAAGAAACTGGTCGAATTGCATCAGGGCAGCATTGATATCCAAAGTGAGATTGGCAAGGGAACCGCAGTGGTGCTCACATTCCCAACCCTAACGATTGATGAGGTAGATGTTGTGCAGGATGCCTGATCGGCTGGCATCAATGTTTTCTTAAGGAATGCGGCGTAACATCACCATGTAATCCTATGTTTTACCGGAGTTTGTCATGAAGGAAATTTATACTGAAGCGGTGCTGATGATCGAGCGCCTCCACCGTCGTTTTCTCGACGTGGTGAATACGGAGCTGGAGCGCCTGAAAACCGACGATATCAATAACGTGCAGGCACTGATCCTGTACAATATCAACACCGAGGAAATGACCATCGGCGAGCTGACCAACCGCGGTTTCTACCTCGGCTCCAACGTGTCGTATAACGTCAAGAAACTGGTGGAGAACGGCTATCTGGAGCAGGAAAAAGCCCCGCACGATAAACGTTCGGTGCGTATCAAGCTGTCAGAAAAAGGCCTTGCGCTTTGTAAGCGTATTGACGACCTCTACCAGCGGAATGTTGACATGTTATCAAAAGAGATTGACGCTAACATGCTGGGTAATATGAACAAAACCCTCGGTACACTGGAGCGTTTCTGGACGGATTATATCAATAGTTCTTACCGTCCATCCTCAAATAATGCTTGACGCATTGGGAGATGTCGCCTAGAAATCCTGCCTCTTAAAACATAAGGATGACTCCATGGCTAGACGTTGCGACATTACTGGAACCGGTGCACAAAGCGGACATCTCGTGTCCCACTCCAACCGTAAAACCAACACCAGCTTCCGCCCGAACCTGCAGCACGTATCGCTGGTGAGTGACGCGCTGGGCGTGAGCGTTTCGCTTCGCATCACGGCGGCGACCCTGCGTTCTATCGAACATAACGGTGGCCTCGATCAGTACCTTATTAGCCACTCGGTTCGCAAACTAACCGCTGAGGCAGCGCGCCTGAAACGCCAGATCGAGAAAAAACTGGCTAAAACCGCTGCGAAGGCTGCAGCATAATCATTCCTAATCGTAATACGAAGGCAAAAGCCTGAGCCAGCCTTGAGCCTTGCTTCATGGGGCGCGCAGTAGCCCGCACCGTAGAGTCCTATCTAAATAGCTCTGTCAGCTGCTCCGTCATGGTTTCGCCCAGCTTGTCGATATCGGAAATGGTGACGGCGCGTTTATAGTAGCGCGTGACGTCATGGCCGATGCCGATGGCGAGCAGTTCGATCGGCAGCTTGTTCTCTACCAGCGCAATCACCTCGCGCAGATGCTGGTCGAGGTAGTTACTGTTGTTGGTGGATAAGGTGGAATCATCCACCGGCGCACCGTCGGAAATCACCATCAGAATGCGGCGCTGCTCCGGCCTCGCCAGCAGCCGGTCGCACGCCCACAAGATCGCCTCGCCATCAATATTTTCTTTCAGGATGCCGTCTTTCAGCATTAGCCCAAGCTGCTTGGCCGCCTTGCGGTAATGCATGTCGGCCGATTTATAAACGATGTGCCGCAGGTCGTTGAGTCGTCCGGGGCGCGGGGGTTTGCCGTTCTTCACCCATTGCTTGTAGGAGGCGCCGCCCTTCCACTCGCGGGTGGTGAAGCCGAGGATTTCGACTTTCACGCCGCAACGCTCCAGCGTGCGGCTGATGATGTCGGCAGAAATGGCGGCGATGGTGATGGGGCGGCCGCGCATCGAGCCGGAATTGTCGATTAGCAGGCTCACCACCGTATCGCGGAAATCGGTTTCCTGCTCACGCTTGTAGATGGTTTCAATAGTTGGGTTGGTGATGAGCGAGGCAAGTTTTTTGCTGTCCAATATTCCGTCATATTCGTCGTAGAGCCAGCGGCGCGCCTGCTTGGCCATGAGCAGCCGTTGCAGCTTACTGGCGAGGCGTGCGGTGATGGTGGAAAGCTGGGTGAGTTTCTGGTCGAGCTGGTCGCGCAAATAGGCCAGTTCAGTCGGCGTCGCCAGATGGCTCGCGCTCACCACCTCATCGTACTGCGTAGTATAGGCATGGTACGGCACGGCGCGCGCGCTATCCTGCACATGGTTGTACGGGTAGGGCGATGTCTCGCCGCTTACTTCCTTTCCTTGCTGTGGCGCAGCTTCTGGCGGGGTGCCGCCGTGCTGTTTCATAAATACCGGCACGTCTTCATTACCATCGTCGCCGCCGGATTGCGGGTTCGCGGTTTCGCCCTCGGCCGGAATGTCTTGCGGCTGTTGCTGTTGCCCCGCATCCGCCTGGGCGGAAGGCTCGGAAGGGGCGGCGTCATCGCCGGAACCTTGTATTTGGATAAAGGCATCAATCAGCGACAGCGCCTGTTTCCCATAGTCTTTCTGGGTGGCCACGTCGGCGCGCAGGTTGGCCAGTTGCGGCAGCAGGCTGGCATAATCCTGCTCCGATTTTTGCAGTAGCCCTTTCAGGAAGTCGGGGATTGCTTGCTGCATGATGTGGCGGCGGGCAAGCAATTCGAGCTTTGCATTCTGCGTGGCGGCGCCACTGCCCAGCCCTTGCTGCATGGCATTGTGCAGGTAACGCGCGGTCAGATTATGCAGTACCCCGGCGCGTGATTCGCTGATGCGCGATTCCAACCGCACCTGCTCCAGCATATCGTAGAGCGCCGCATTGGCCGGAAGGTTCGGGCGCAGTGCCGTGTGGGTTTGTTTATTGTGGAAACGGAGTGCTGAGGCCTGTGCGTCCGCATGCCCGCGAATCTGGGCGAGATTTTCGGCCGACGGCAGGTCGGTGAGGGCGGGCAGGCTGATGGTGGCGGTTCGGGCATTACCGCCAAACGCCACGGTTACATTTTTATTGCCCGCCAATGCGCGAGTGGCGGCGGTCATGCTGGTTTTCAGCTCGGCAAGCTGTTGTGGTGCGGCCTGTGTCAAAAACGCTCCGGCATGGTTGGGGGTGGGGTGTCGTCGGGAAAACGCTCGTCCATCTTGGCAAGCAGGCGCTGGCCGACCATCGTCGACGCGTCGATGATCGCTTCGTTGCCGCACCCTTTGCACACATCAAATTTTGTGACCATGCGCCAGATGCTATAAGGAATGCCAAGCGGAAACAACAGGAACCAGCCGACCATTTCCACCTTGGTGCTGCCGCGCTTTTTCTTGGCTGCTGCTCCGACATAATCGCATTTGGTGCAAATGTACCGTTTCGGCATAGCTGTTCTCTACACTATTCGGGAATCATTGATTGCCAGCGGCTGGCAATTGCCCTGATAATTTACGCACGATGTCGGATTCTGAAAGTTTTTGTATGACGTCTGATAATAATTCTGTGCTGTCAAATTCGCCCGCGACGATGGACAATACCCGCCCTAATTCAAAATAAAATCCGGCATCTCCGGTGAGGCGGTGCCAGAAATCCTGCCCGATAAACACCGGGTAGTGATACTCACTTTCCAGGCGCTTATAATGGGCGTTTAATTCATGGCGTTCGCCATATAAAATGCCTATCACCATGTCGTCGATTGCAATTCTAAGGTTGTTGGTGCGTGCCAGGTTTTTAATGCCTGAGAAATGGGTGTGGATCGTTTCGACGTCATCACTGTTGATGGTGTTGGGTCCCGCTTTAAGTTGGCAATAACGCTTCCTATCCTCCACCTGATCAATGAACTCGATATCGATACCCGGCGTGGTGCTGCCTAAAGATTTCAATACTTCGCTGGTGAATTTCTGGGAATTCTGTCCAAATGACGTACTGATCGAAGTGCCGAGAACTCTTGGATATACAAGCGCCTTTGCAATATTGACGGGTTCATTGTTCCCCGCCATAAAATTGGCAAGATAAGAAATGAGAAACGGATTGATATTAAATTCCAGAGGGTCAACAAGCTTCCGCGTATTCTCAATATGGTTGGCTGCAATGGTTTCCCTGAACCATTGTTTTGCTGCTTCGAGTATGGAAGCTTTATCGATTGGATTGGCTGGCACGTTATTATACCATTTACTTGGGTAGCCGGTTATTGTACTCTCCGGGAGGCTATCCTACCCCCTTCTGAAAAGACAAGTATATTATGGATCGTGTGTACACAGAAGCGCAAATCGCCGATATTTTATCCGTATCGAAGCGCACTGTAAGAAGTTGGGAGGCCTCTGGGAAACTCACATCTACGCAGAGCCGGAATAATCAAAAATACTATCCTGAAAGCCAGCTTATTGCGCTGGATAAGCTGGGCATTTTATCCAATAGCGCTGTGCAAGCGCGGGAACTGCCTCTCAGACCCTACAAAATCGTAGAGTTATTTGCAGGGGCGGGTGGCTTGGCCTTGGGCATGGAGAAGGCTGGTTTAACCAGTGTATTGCTGAATGAAATTGATAAATATGCCTGTGAAACGCTGCGTAAGAATCGCCCCCATTGGAACGTAATAGAGGGGGATATCAGGCAGTTGGATTTTAGGTTATTCAAAGATAAAATTGACGTAGTGACAGGTGGGTTCCCCTGTCAGGCGTTCAGTTACGCAGGAAAAAAATTAGGCCTGGAAGATGCACGGGGCACGTTGTTTTATGAGTTTGCCCGTGCGGTAAAGTACATAAGGCCACTCATTTGCGTGGGAGAGAATGTACGTGGTCTCTTGCAGCACGAGAAAGGCCGTACATTGCAAGGCATGATATCGGTATTGGATGAGATAGGGTATGACGTGCTGCCCCCGAGAGTGCTCAAAGCAATATTTCACCGTGTTCCCCAGAAGCGCGAACGTCTGCTGATTGTCGGCATCAGGAAGGATGCCGATATTCGGTATGATTTTCCCGTGCCGCATAAAGAGCTTTTTGGCTTAAGGGATGCGTTGAAAGCGGGGAGTTTATATGATGAAGACGTACCGGAATCGGTGGGGATTTCCTATCCGGAAAGCAAGCGCGCCATTCTAGATGCGGTGCCTCCCGGGGGGTATTGGCGCGACTTGCCGATTGAGCTGCAGAAAAAATATATGAAAGGCAGCTTTCATTTGAGTGGCGGGAAGACCGGCATAGCGCGGAGGATGCACTGGGATGAGCCGTGCCTTACGCTTACCTGTAGCCCCGCGCAAATGCAGACTGAACGATGTCATCCTGAAGAAACGCGGCCATTTACTGTGCGGGAATATGCGCGTATCCAGACGTTCCCGGATGATTGGCGATTTGCCGGGTCAGTAGCCGAGCAATACAAGCAGATAGGCAATGCAGTACCGGTCAATCTGGCAGAGGAAGTAGGCCATAGTTTGGTCAAGGCGTTAAATGAATATTATGCACGGCAAACCAAACCCTGCGATGCCCGCCCTAAATTAGCGAGAAAAAGAAACGCTTCATTCTCTGGAAATATTGCTGCCAGCGCCTAACCAGCTCTACCGCGCAAGTGCGTGGTTAAAAATACGCTGATAATATTCGGCAATGATCGGTTTCTCGTTATCGTCGCATTTATTGAAGAAGGTGACGATGAACGCCGTGTGGAGATCGCCGAAAATCGCGGCATTTTCCGCCCAGTTGATAACCGTGCGCGGGGACATGACGGTGGTGATATCGCCGTTGGTGAAGCCGTGGCGGGTGAGGGCGGCCATCTCGATCATCTGCCGCAGCGCTTCTTTGTTTTTGCCGCTGGCGAGTTCCGGCACTTTGGCGCGCACGACTTTCAATTCATTCTCCGGCGCAAGGTAGCCAAGGCTTGCCACAATATTCCAGCGATCCATCTGCCCCTGGTTGATAGGCTGGGTGCCGTGATAAATGCCCGCCGAGTCGCCAAGTCCGACGGTGTTGGAGGTGGCGAGCAGGCGGAAGTAGGGATGCGGCGAAATCACGCGGTTCTGGTCGAGCAGGGTGAACTTTCCACCTGCTTCCAGCACGCGCTGGATCACGAACATCACGTCTGGCCGTCCGGCGTCGTATTCATCGAATACCAATGCCACCGGCCGTGACAGAGCCCACGGCAGGATGCCCTCGCGAAATTCGGTGATTTGCTTGCCGTCCTTCAGCGCAATCACGTCACGTCCCACGAGGTCGGTGCGGCTGATATGGCTGTCGAGGTTGATGCGGATGCATGGCCAATTGGCGAAGTGCTGGCCCAGTGGCTGCATGAGCTCGGCGAGATTCTCTATTTCAGCG
>CAZFKP010000014.1:0-65701 GCA_964518725.1 uncultured Rickettsiales bacterium
CGAACCCTCGTATGCAGCTTGGGAAGCTGCCGTTCTACCATTGAACTACACCCGCATCAGGCGGAGAATTTTTCGGCCAGTTTTTTCAGCTCTGATATCATTTGATCGCCGATATTACCAGCGCTTCCGCGCATCTGGTTACCTAAAATCACATGCAGCACATCAACATGTTTTTGTACCACCTGCTGATGCGCCGTATAGCCCGGCTGAAGATGGTTGCGGCAAAACAGGTACAATAAATACGCAATCTCTGAGGCGCGGCTATAGCCAAACGTACCCGCCCGGGAATTAATCGCAAGCGCCAGCTCGCCGATTTCTTCCGCCGTCGTCGGGGTATGCATCCCCAGCGTCATATCGAGTACACGGTGCTTGATATCCTGCAGGTTGGTTTTGATCCACCCCAGTGACGCATCGCTGATCGCATCAACCGCCGCCTGTGCCTGGGCAATCACCGCACTGGTAATCAGGCTATCAAGCCTAACGTTGTTACCGAGCTTATATTTCAGCGAAAAGTCCGGCAGCCACACACTTGCGCCCTGCACGCTTTTGAGCGCACCATGGACATCTGCGGGTTGAAGTTGTGGCTGAACCTTGCTTATCCGCCGGTCGGAAACCCCTGGCGACAGAACCGCCCGCGCGCGGCGGGTAGGCCCCACAAAACTGGGGGAAATGACAAACTGGCGGGGGTTTTCAATAATGCGCTCAATCCGGTTATAGATGGTTTTGGCTGAAAACGGCTTCACCACAAATTCATTGATCCCCGTATCACGAGCGGCAAACACGTCGGATTGTTCGGCACGCCCGGTCAGCATAATCACCGGCAGGGTCGGCATCGGCGAATCCGCCCGACGCCGAATGCGCTGGAGCAAATCCAGGCCGCTGACTTTACCGATATTCCATTCGGAAATCAGGAAATCATAGGGCTCATTCTTGAGCGCACGGTAAGCTTCATCGCCGTTATGCACGACATTGGAATGGATAAACCCCATCTCCACCAGCATGTCACGCACGACACGCGAGAGCTCGGCATCGCTATCAGCAAGTAATATTCGATAATTTCTTAACGGGTTCACAGCCATGGGGTGGTATATTTATAGTTAATAATTTAAATGTCATTCATTTTATTTATTAGTGGCGCTTGATTTTCTCCAGTGTCCGGAGTCCGCCAAGCCCAAGTATCCCCATCAGCACCGTCGAGAGTGCGTCCATGTCAAACGCCGGAAGCACCACCGGCGCCGCAGTGCTGTTGGCCAGTAAAAAAGCAAGAAGCGGCTGCAACACAAAGTGATAGGCAAACGCCACCCCGCACACCCAACCGATGAAAGGCCGCCACCCAGCGACAAAGCGATCGGTGCTTGCCGCCTCGACCTTGTTGATGTCGGTTTGCGCCTGGTCAGCGGAGAGCGCCGCCCGCAACTCGTCCAGATCCTGCGCTCGCTCGGATTTGAGCAACTCAAGCTTCGCCCGCTCCCGCGCCACCGGGTCGGGAATGATGCGGTCAAGCAGGGCAGAAACCGCCGGAATAATGTCGAGTAACAGGCTCATATCCCCATAATCCGGCAGTTCGCGCTGTCATGGAAGGAGGAAAATGCAGATTTTTTGAAAAAAATGATCGGGCTTGCCAAATAGTAAAATATAGGTTAATGTTTCTGGCAATATTGTTATTATTCTATTATTTAACGGGGAATGATGCCATGACCGAACCAACAACGCCCGCCGAGGCACCAAAAGATCAGGCCACTTTGCTATACGAAGAGCTGTTGCATGCTGCTACAGAGAAGATTCGCGGAAATATAAACCCAGCAACGATATTGTCAGATAGAATCCAGCACAATGCCTACCCGGATGCATTATTAATCGACGCCTTCAAGCTGGCCGCTAATATGCTGTTTGCACTCCCTGGAATGCTAGATGGAAACAGGAAACAATACCGTAGCCTGCAATCGGCTATCCGCGATGCTGAAAGTGGGGTCAATGATGAGCAGACCACCTTTGCGAATAGCTTAAATAGACAGTATCAGGAACTCTCCGAGAAGAAGAACGCCATCGAAGCCATGGCAGGGATTGCCGGCTTGCATGTGATCGGCAGAATCAAACACATGATAATTGCTGAAAATCAACAGCTTTTAGGGTTTAAGGCCCTTACCGCCGAAGCCAGAAAGCAACGCGACTAGATACCCCAAAAACTCCAACCTACCATCGAACACAACCAGCAAAAAGAGGATCAGGATGCAGCCAACACCCATCAAAATAAGTACCCCCGAAGACTTGCTCGCGGAACTACGACTTGCCGCCACCAGCACGCAAAGTGGGCACCTTGAGCCGGATGAGATCATCTCACAGAAAATCGAATCCGGTGAAATCGGCGACGAGGCGATTGTTGGTGCTCTGGGGTTGATTCGTAACGAAGTGCTTGAGCTCAAGATCGGCATGAACATTGCCGCTGAGGCGCGCGATTTTGCTAGCTATAGAAATCACCGGTTGGCGATGGAAGGTCTCAGGCAGGCGCTCGAAATTATTGGGCGGGAAAAAATTGTGTCACTCAAAGCGCAGCTTCCTGACAACGAACATGTACTTCTTGACGCTTTATTGGCTCAGCCAGTAGTCGCAGATCAGGGGCAGCCACTTTACGCATCGTTGCTCACCAGCGTTGATAAGGTATTGGACGGCGATTCCGCCTTAACGGAATTGTGGAAAGAAAATACTAAGACGGGTGGACAAATTGCCGAAGCTGTCATCATCGGCGCATTGAAACTGGCGGCAAGCGATAAAGCGGAAATCCTAGAATGGAAAGAGTCCCTCAGGAAAAAGTCCCTCAATCTAGACCCCTCAGATGATAACCATGAGAGCAGCATGCAGGCACTAAATGAAAAGCAGCGGAAACTTGGTCATGAACTGGAACGCATCGCGGGCATTCCCTCGCTCATTGCCCCGGAAACACTTAGCGCAATTGCACCGCAATTATCGTGGGCGGAATTTACCGCGCTCGGATTATCAAAAATGGGAATAGCGCGCGATACGCCCGGCTAGCACCAGCCCTACAAAAACCCTATAAATAGGAGGCAAGCTGGTCGCGCAGGCCGAGCAATTCGCCGCGGATGGCAGAAAGCTGCGCCCGCTGCTTCGGCGTAATCAGCGGCTTGGCCGGAGCCACCGGCTGGACGGCAACCGGCCGCGACGCCAGCTCCACATCCTGCTTCATCTGCGAGAACGCCTTGCGCGCGCCCTTGATGGTGTAGCCCTGCTGATACAGCAACGTCTTGATGGTGGTGAGGATATCCATATCCTCCGGCCGGTAATAGCGGCGGCCGCCTCGCGATTTAGTCGGGCTGATCTGCGGGAACTGGCTCTCCCAGAAACGCAGCACATAGGCAGGGACACCTAATATCTCTGCCGCTTCGCTGATGGTCTTAAATGCCGCCGGGGATTTTTCTTCCGGCTGTGCATGTGGCGCGGAGGCGCGCATGGACGGAGCAGGCTTTCTTGGTTTCTCAGGCACCGGCGGCAGCTCGGCCAAAAGCGACGGCTGCACGGGCGATGCGGGTTTTACGGGTTTCTTCTGGAGTACAATGGCGGGCGCAGCAGGCTTGTTCTGCTGCATGATTTCCAACAAATCTTCTTGTAGAAAATTTAGTTGCACCGATCCCCCTTGTTGGAGTTACGCTAACTCGACGTTCTTACCTACCAGATTTTGGTTAACTTTTGCTTTAAGCAAATTCGAGGCATTGAACGACAAAACCACCCGCGATGTAATCGGCACTTCCTTGCCGGTTTTCGGATTGCGTCCCATGCGTTGTTTTTTCTTGCGGAGGCTGAAGGTGCCAAACGACGAAAGCTTCACGTCATTGCCCTGCTCAAGGGCGACGCAAATTTCATCGACCACCGTGTCGACCAGCGCGTTGCATTCCTGAAGTGAAAGGCCGATCTGCTTGTAAACAGCGTTGCTCAAATCAGCACGTGTCAGAGTTTTTGGCATAGTATTGATCCTTGTCGATGTAGTTGGAACAAAAAGCGATTGGTTTCTGATTATATTTGAACAACATACACTAAAAATCCATCAAAAACAAGGGGTATTTTAACGATAAATCCGCATCAGCGCTTCGCCGGAACCGCCGCGGCGCCCGTTTTCTGCATCATCTGGCGCCCGGGAAATAGCTTGGCCTGCTGAGCTTTCTGTTGGGCAACGCGCTGCTCAAGGGCTTTCTGCTGGGCAATAATCGCCTGCTGCTGGGCAGCGGCCTGGGCATTGGCCGTCGGGATTGAAACCTCCCAGTTCTTGGCAATCCGCTGGCAACGTTTATGCACATCCGCCAGGGTGCCCACACCATTTTCCTTGCGGTAGGTACGTGACGGCATCTGGTTCAGCTGGTCGAAAATCGCCTGCTTGGATGGAACCAGCACCCGGTTAACATAGGGCTGCCCGACACCAAACATTTTCATCACCTCGAGGCTCGCACGTTTTGCATCCTCGCGGTTGAGGGCGATCAGCTCCTCCGCCTCCTCGTCCGAAATTTCCATGGTCTGGTTGGCGGCCAGCGCAAACGACCAATATTGGAAAACACAGGCATGGTAGGACATTTCGTAGACTTTGGTATCGAGTGTTTTCAGGTTTTCCTGGTATTGCTTGAGCTGCTTCTGGCGTTCCGCAAGCTGCTTGGCTTCAATCGCCGCCGCCTGCTGCGCGGCTTCCAGCGCCCGGATTCTTCCCTCACGCGCTTCTTTCTCCTGCTGCTCCTTGACCTGCCGCTGCGCGTTCTCGTAGGTGTTCTGCGCGAGGATGGTCTGGCTTTTCACATACGCATCCATCAGCTTCACGATGTCGTCATGCCCGGCGCGGAAGGCAATGGTGCGGGCAATATCGCCGTTATTGTCGAGCGAATAATAGTCGATCCGGTTTTTGAGCAAATGTTCCACTACTCCCGGCTTGCCAGCGCGGGAAGCGTAATAAAGCGCGGTCTGCCCCTGCTTGTCCTTGGTGTTGACATCCGCGCCACCTTCCAGCAGCGCCTGCACCGCACCAAGCGCCTCGCCATCCTTGCGCGACGCCGCCACCAGCAATAGCGGCAACCCCTCGGCATTCACCCCGTTCGGATTGGCGCCCTTGGAAAGCAAAAGCTTGATATCGTCCGCCCGCCCGAGCGCCACCCGGTAGGCAAGCTCGTCCTTGCCGGCAACCGGCTGCGCCAGAGACGGCATCGCGCACAGCGCAAGCAGCGCCGCCATCATTATACCAATCAGCCTATTCCTTGACATTTCACCCCATCGTACCATATCAGCCTTGATGATTGTAGCAGAAGGTAAGGATTATGACCCAGAAAAACGAAGAATTGCTTAAATTTAATGCCGAAATCGGCAAAGTCCTGCAGCTGATGATCCATTCGTTGTACACGAATAAGGATATCTTCCTGCGTGAACTGATCTCCAATGCCTCCGACGCCTGCGACAAGCTGCGCTACGAGGCGATTACGAACCCGGAATTGCTGGCCGGTGAACAGGAGCTGGCGATTTCCGTGACGCTGGATAAAGACGCCCGCACTATCACCCTCAACGATTCCGGCATCGGCATGAGCCGCGAGGAGCTGATCCACAATCTCGGCACCATCGCCAAATCCGGCACGCAGGAATTCCTATCCCGCCTGTCCGGCGACATGAAAAAAGACACGAGCCTGATCGGCCAGTTCGGGGTGGGGTTCTATTCCGCCTTCATGGTGGCAAGCGACGTCACCGTCACCTCGCGCCGCGCCGGCAGCAACGAGCGCTGGCAATGGCAATCCGATGGCAGCGGCGAATTCCGCATCACCCCCTGCGAGTCGCTCAGCGCCCGTGGCACCAGCATTCGCCTGACACTGAAAGACGGAGAAGACGGTTACCTCGACCCGTTCCGCCTGCGCCATATTATCGAAACCTATTCCAACCACATTTCTTTCCCGATCACGCTGGCCTACGACGATACGACCGACACCATCAACACCGGATCGGCGCTGTGGACACGCAGCAAATCGGACGTGACTAAAGAGCAGTATGACGAATTTTACCACCATGTCGCCCACTCACCGGACGAACCATGGCTCACCCTGCACAACAAGAATGAAGGCAAGCTCGACTACACCAATTTGCTGTTTATCCCTTCCATTAAACCATTTGACCTCTACCACCCCGACCGCAAACGTCGGGTGAAACTCTATGTCAAACGCGTCTTTATCACCGAAGAAAATGTCGACCTCGTGCCTGCCTACCTGCGCTTCCTGCGCGGGGTAGTGGATTCCCAAGACCTGCCGCTCAACATCAGCCGCGAAACGCTGCAGGCCAACCCGCTGCTGGGCGCCATCCGCGAAAGCCTGGTGAAACGCACCCTCTCGGAACTGAAGAAGAAATCTGACAGCACCCCCGAAGGCTACCAGACATTCTGGGAGAATTTCGGCCCCGTCCTGAAAGAAGGGCTGTGTGAAAGCACCAGCCCCCGCGAAGCCATCCTCGATGTCTGCCGCTTCGCCTCGACGCACGAAGCATCCGTCACGCTTGATGCTTATATCAGCCGCATGAAAAGCGGTCAGGAAACCATCTTCTATGCCACCGGCGATTCGATAGAAAGCCTGAAAGCCAGCCCGCAACTCGAAGGCTTCACCGCGCGCGGCATCGAGGTGCTGCTGATGAGCGACCATGTCGATGATTTCTGGCTAAACGTGGTGCAGGATTACAAAGGCAAGAAATTCAAATCCATCACCCGCAGCGACATCGACCTCGACGCCTTCCCGCGCCTCAACACCGAAGAAAAACCGGAAGAGGAACTCCCCGCCGACACGGCGGAGGCGCTGTGCAAACGCATCAAGGCCACGCTCGGCGACCATGTGCGCGATGTGCGGGTGACACACAAGCTGGGTGCCAGCGCCGTCTGCCTTGCTACTCCGGAAGGCGCGATGGATTTCCGTTTCGAGCGTTTCCTGATCGAGCAAAAACAGCTGGCAAACGCCGCCGCGAAAATCCTGGAGATCAACCCGCACCACCCGATCATCGCCTCGCTGGCAAGCAACACCAGCACCGACGCCGACGACGTGATCTGGCTGCTGTTAGACCAGGCGCGCATCCTCGAAGGCGAGGGCGTGCTGAACCCGGCGGATTTCACCCGCCGGCTGCAGGGGTTTGTTGAAAAAAGCCTGGCCGCGTGATTACGATGGAGAACCGACCCCACCGCCAGCTTCTGGCGTCCTGACCGCGCGCGCTGTGTGCGATATCGGGCGTTCATCCCACCGCGGGGGCGCGCCGATATCAACAATTTCAGGGTGTTCGTTGAGAAATCGAACCTGCTCGGCGCGAAGCTGGTCGAACTCTTCGTGCTTTCCCTCATCCCGCTGTTGCCTGATGGCAATCAGCAACATGTTGCGTGTGTGTGCGATGTCAGAGAATCGCGCCGTGCCCTCCAAACATTCAAGGTTCGCACGGCAGGCCTTTTCAAGCTCCGACCAATCATCTTGTTTCCATAGCACTTGCCGTAATTTTCCAAACACCTCCTGCCGCATCTCAGGGTCGCTTACCGTGCGGGCATTCTCAATCCAGTAATCAACCACGCTCGCTTGGGCGATGGAGCGGTCGGTTCCTTGCTTCATAATCGCGTCCATCAGATCCGCATAGGCGTCGGTCAATCCCCTTTTGTTGCATTCGGAAATCGCAAGCCCCAGACGTTCATACTGCAACCGCTCCACTTCCGGCCAGTTTTCCAGTTCAATATTGGCGTGAGATGCATGTTTGAGTGCAAAATACTGTTCTTTCTTATAACCAATACTACGCGCAAACTCCAGATGCTGTTGTGCAAACTCCGCGACTTCATCCCACTTCTTCTGCTGCTTAAGCAATGGTATAAGTGCTATGTATGACCTGATTCTCCTGTACCCATCACCCTGCTCAATCGCAAATGTCAAGGAACGCCTGGCAACCTCCTCCTGTGTTTTTAAATCACCGTCTTGCTCCAGCATGTCACGTGCAGCCTCCATGTGACTCACCGCAAGCGACGCCTCCCTCTGGTCGCCGGCTCTTACCGCACATTCAAAATAATCCTGTGCCGTCAGGGCGAATCCTCGCATATTCCGCTTACCTTCATACGCCGATGACAATGCATTCAACGCACGGAGCTCACTTGTTGGCCTGCCGCTCTCACGGGCAACATCCAGATAGGCCTGTGCCGTGTCGGCCAGTTCTTCCCATTTAGCCTGCTTGCGGAAAATATCCACCATGTACGAATAAGCATAGCATTGGTGGTCGGCCGCTTCGGTGGGAGGGAGATCGCGAGCCATCCGGAGGATGTCTTCCGCAACACCAAGCGCATCATCCCACCGCCCTGATTTCTGAAAAAGATCGTGAAGACCATGGCGAAATTCATCGATACTCTGTGCAGCCGCTTGTCCTGTCATTATCCCCCCCGTTATTGAATCTTAAGATGTTACCCTGCCATATTTCATCAACACCAACCACCGCCTGTTTGTTAAGTTTTGGTGACAGTCGGGTTTATTAATATATAACAGTCAGTTCAAACGCCGGTTGAACCAAATCCCAGGGTGTGATAGAAGCCCCTGATGGTCGCCTTGCAACGCTCCCCAAACGTCACTGTCAAGCTCTCCGTTGTTGTGCCCTGCTACAACGAGCAGCCGACACTGCGCGCCAGTATCGAGCGCCTGCACGCCACGCTTTCCACCGAATGCACCTTGGAAATCATTATTGTCGATGACTGCTCCCACGATGATAGTCTTAATATCGCGGAAAGCCTCGCTACCCAGTTCCCAGCCATCAAGCTCTACAAACATTCCATCAACCAGGGCAAAGGCGCCGCGCTCCGCACCGGGCTCTCCAAAACCACGGGCGACGTCGTCGCCATTCACGACGCCGACATGGAATATAACCCCGCCGACCTGAAGCGCATGCTGAATTTCATGCTGGAAAACCACGCCGACGTGGTGTTCGGCACCCGCTTCAAATACCACGACGGCAGCCGGGTGCTTTATTTCTGGCATATGGTCGCCAACAAGATCATCACCCTGTGGTGCAATATGTGGACGAACCTGAACTTGACCGACATTGAGTGCTGCTACAAAATGTTCAGCCGCGATGTAGCGAATAAACTCACCATCGAAGAGGATCGCTTCGGCGTCGAGCCGGAGCTGGTGGCCAAATGCGCCCATATGCGGCTCAATGGCCGCCAACTGAAAATATACGAGATGGGCATCGACTACCACGGACGCACTTACGAAGAAGGCAAGAAAATCGGTTGGAAGGATGGCGTCCGCGCCATCTGGGCAATTACCAAATATAACCTACGCAAATGAAATAACAGCAACATGGTTTTACGCTGGTCGAGCTCTCGATCGTGCTCGTTATCGTCGCACTCTTAGTCGGTGGTGTTATCGTCGGGCGCGAAATGATCGCCAACGCCCAGATGCGCTCCTCCATGACTGCGATCGAAGCCTATAAAACGGCATTCGGCGCATTCCGCGGGAAATATAATTGCCTGCCCGGCGACTGCACCAATGGCGTCAACTTCGGTGTGGCAAGCGTCAACGGCAACGGCAACCAACAGATTGATGGCATACGCACACCAGGCAGTACTACCGGTGGACAACTATCGCTGTGCACCAGCTGTGGTGCAGCAATCAGTAGTGGTGGCGTTTATCCACCCTTCAGCGAAATTAGCATGGCGCTGGAATCGCTTTCAAGAGCCAAGTTGGTTAAGGATGATTTGGTTGTGTTCACCGCCAGCGCCACCTCTTATTATGGCACCTCCAAACTGTTTCCGAAACTGGCAACGCAGGCGCATGCGACCTTTTTTCCAGCCTCCCACAATGGCATCACTTATTTTCGTACTATTGTAGGTAATGCTGGCGCTGATGGATCGATGTATTTTTCTGGCTATGCCCTTAGTCCAATACAAGCAGCAAATCTCTCCCAGAAACTTGGTGATGGTAGCGTCGGGCGTAATTTTACTTCCTTCGCAATCACATCCCAAGCTGCTGGTGCTAATAGCGCGAACACAGACGGTGGAAACTACAACATGTTTGCCTCCTTGCCGAACCTTAAATCACTGGTGTCGAACGCTGCAATCTCCTGCGTCAATGATACCGTTACACCCTATATTTGGGACACGTCCAATAACAACGCTGCCTGCGACCTGATGTTTCGGATTCAGTAACTACCAGCCCTTGGGCACGTAGTGCGGGGCGACCCGAACCTGATTGCGACCATTGCGCTTGGCAGAATAGAGCGCCTCGTCGGCGCGCTTGATGAGCGCCTCGGCGGAGTCACCGTCGGGATGCGAGTTGGCGATGCCGATACTGATGGTTTTGTGGATCGTCTCGCCATTGGCACCCACCACGAATGGGCTTTTCTCCACCAGTTCGCGCATACGGTTCGCCGCGCCCAACGACGATTGTTCATCGGTTTCCGGCATCAGCACCACAAACTCCTCGCCGCCGAACCGCGCCGCAAGATCGGTAGAACGCGAGATACGCATGATGAGTTCGGCAAGCTGTTTCAGCACCCGGTCGCCGACATCGTGGCCATAGGTGTCGTTCACCTCCTTGAAGTGATCCATGTCCATAATCATCAGCGAAATCACCTTGCCGCTTTTCACCGACTGCCGCACCATGTTCTCAAGGTGGGTGTTCAGGAAGTGGCGATTGTAGAGTCCCGTTAACCCATCGGTCAGCGCCATCGAAACGCTTTTCTGGTATTGGGTTCTCAGCGCATCCTGATAGCGCTTGCGGCGAATCTGCGTCCGCACGCGGGCAAGCATTTCATTCTTATCGACCGGCATGGTCATGTAATCGTTGATGCCCATCTCAAGCGCCTTCAACATCAGACGCAGATCGTCTTCATCGACCAAGACCAAGAGCGGCACATTACGGGTTTCTTCCTGGCTTTTAATCTGCGACGCAAGGCGCAACCCATCGGCATCGGTGAGCACCGTGCTCATCAGGATCATGTCGTAATTGCCTTCCTGCACTTTCGCCATCACCTGATCGGCCTCCTGAATCCAGTCCACCTGATAGGTTTCGGAAAGCTTGGCGGCGATTTGCTTGCCCTGCACCTGGTCATCATCGACCAGCAGGATTTTTGACCCCGATACATCCGACAGGAAGGTATTGTCGGTCGACGATATCCCCATCTGTACATTGGTTTTATCGCGCAGGCGAAGCTCATCAAGCAGCACCTTGATCCGCACCAGCGACTTCACGCGGGCAAACAGCGCCATGTCGTTGATCGGTTTGGTCAGGAAATCGTCGGCGCCGACTTCCAGCCCTTTCAGGCGGTCGGATTTTTCGGAAAGTGCCGTGACCATCACCACTGGGATATGCGCCACCTCGGCGATTTCCTTCAGGCGCTTGCAGGTTTCAAACCCATCAATCCCCGGCATCATCACATCGAGCAGAATAATATCCGGCTTATGCTGCTTGGCAATTTCAATGGCCTCGTAACCGTCTTTCGCCGCGATCACATCGTAATATTCACTAGTGAGTTTTGCTTCCAGCAGCTTGACGTTGGCCGGCACATCATCGACAACAAGTATCTGCGCGGTCATGCGATCGCTTCCTCGCCCAGGAAGCGCCGCACCGTCTCCATGAACGACACGATGGAAATAGGTTTTGAGAGGTAGGCTTCGCAACCGGCTGCAAGGATTTTTTCCTCATCGTCTTTCATGGCAAATGCCGTCACCGCCACAATCGGGATGTCACAAATACTCGCATCGGCCTTCAGGCGGCGCGTGACATCCAGCCCCGAAATTTCCGGCAGCTGGATATCCATCAGAATCAAATCCGGGTGTTCGTGCTTGGTCAGCGTAATCGCCTCCAGCCCTTCTTTTGTCTCGATCGTATCGTAACCGTGCGCGGCCAGTAAATCGCGGAACAATTTCAAGTTGAGGTCGTTATCCTCGACGATGAGAATCTTTTTTTTCATGATCCCGTGGCGCTTACTTATGTTTTTTTGAAACGTATTCTATAGCCGTTATACGCAGGAAATTTTAACAAACCCCTAAGAACCCCCTGCCTTCTAATTCATTATGGCGTGCACATATTAAAATATTGTATAGATTACGAATTATGCCATTTGCACTCGATGCCGCCACCCTGCACCCCTCCACTGCCCTTGCGCTATCGGCGCTTGAGTGGCTGGAACACCGCATTCACCCGGCAACCATCCTCGATATGGGATGCGGAAACGGCGTATTATCGCTGGCTAGCGTGCATCTGTGGGACGCCAGCGCGCTGGCCTGCGATATTTCAGAGGAAGCCCTGCGCGACACACGCGCCAATATCCGCCAATTCGCCGAACACGCCCCCATCACCACCTTACGCAGCGACGGCTTCAAGCACCCCGGCATCCGCCACCATGCACCCTATGACCTCATCCTCGCCAACCTGCTCGCCCAGTGGCAGGTGCAAATGGCGTGTGACATCAAAAACCACCTAAACCCCGGCGGGCATGTGCTGCTTTCCGGCATGCTCTTGTGGCAGGAAAACGGGGTAGCCGACGCATTCCGAACCATTGATATCGATATAATTCATACGATTAGACACGAAGACTGGGTGTGCCTCGTCGGGCAACATAAAATGGCTGGTTAGGCTTCACTTTTATTAATAAAGCTGTATAATACGCCTGTTCAACACAGGAGATGGCATGGTATCTGTCGACCAACATACGGCACAAATGCAGCAGACGCGCGCTGAGGCAGCGCGGGAAGCGGTGAGAGCCGGGCTTGCAGAGCGCCTGAAATACGGGCTGCGCCAGGCACGTGCGCGCTTTGAGCCACGGGCGCTGGCAGCCGAGTTGCGCTCCGCCCGCGAAATCGACAAGCTTCTGGAAAAAGATGCCTTTATCCGTGATTTGCAAGGCTTGCCGCAAGCTGGTGTCACTGACTATATTGCACCTGCCTCCCTTCCGGAAACGGTTGACCCGAAAGCGACGGCACAAATTCAAAACCAAGCTCCTGTGACCGCAGCGCCCATCACACAAACCCGCCCGGTGGCACCACCACCACAGGCAGATGGCGCCCTTCCCGGCGGTAAAATACCCGGCGGCGCGGGCGTCGCCGACATGGTCGCCGGCGGCATCCGCAACCTTGTGAACGCCATCGGCTCGATGTTCTCGGCCATTTCCAGCGCCTTTATCGCCAAAAAACCACCGGCAGGGGAAGCACCAGCCGCCGCCGCTCCAGCAGCTTCCAGCAAGCAGGAAGCACCCAGCCCCACGGAAAGCTCCGAACACCACGTGTCGGATGCCATGAGTGGCCAGCTATCACCACCGCCTGCCGCTCCTGTGGCCAGCGCAGGGACTTTAAGTAAAAAACAAGGAAGCTCAGTAGCTTAATAAACGCCTGATTGTGACACGCACTGTCACAATTGCCATTACAGGCGCTCCCTTGCGTAATAAAAGCTTCACTTGTTTGGCCTACAGTAAGCGCGGTATGATGGAACATAAGGAAATGTGACCTGATGCGCGTAGAAAAACCAGCCAATGAAGATGCTGTCCTGCCGACCCTGAGCGAAACGCTCCAGGCACGCTATAACTATTTCAAAGCCGCCGCCAACCGCGTCGGTGAAAAATTCCCCGACACCGATACGAAAATCTATACCCAGTACCTTTCGGATTACCTGACGACCGCACAGCAATTCAAGGTCGCGACCAAAACTCCCGAAGGACAGCCGCTCGATCCGCGCTATGTCCGGGATCAGGTAAGCGCCATGGAAAACAAGCTGGCCAAGCGGTTCGACGAAAAATATCCCGTCTATGCCGCTGCCGGTGACGACAAGGGTGCGGCCGTCGCCGCCAAAAACATGCAGGCGCTCCGCCGCCTGAAAAGCGAAATCGACGGCGACAATATGTTCACCCGTTTCATCAAGGCGTTTTATGACGAAGACCGTGGCGGGTTTCAGTTCAGCAGTGTAACAGGTGGCATCATCGGGCTACTCACCGGCGGGCTGATGGGCAGCTACTTGGCCGCCAATGCCGGTGCCATGGGCGCAGGTGGGGCAGGCACCGCTGCCATGGTATTGCTGGGCGGCGCCGGAATGGTGTTCGGCGCGCAGGTAATGTATAAGCTATTCAACCCACCCGCAACTGCAGGCACCGACCCGGCAAAACCAGCACCCGGCCAAGGCCAACAACCGGCGCAAGGCACCGCGCCCGGGCAACCCGCTCCAACGGTGTCAACCGCACGCTACCTGTTTACGCCAACGTCAACACAGATCGCCAGCGCACCGGCGAACACACAGTTTATCCCGGTCGTGCAGCATGGCGGCGGTCTCACGCAGCTTGCCGATAAGGATCCGCAAATGACCATCGATGGGCATTACGTGTTCGATGAGAATAACGCGCCCAAATTCCAGGTGCGGAATGCCAACATGCATACCACCTCCGGTAAGAAGCCGATTGGGGTTGATGGCGTTTTCCTCAGCTCTGACAAGGACGGGAAAATCAACCTCGCCGCATCCGAAAACATCGACGCGCTGAACCGGATGGATCAGGTCATCCTCGCCAGTGTCAGCCGGGCAAAAACGCGGATCGAACAAGCCCTGAATGAACGCCACCCCGAGCGCGAACAAACCATTAAACTCTACGATGAGATCAGCAGCTCTGAAATCCTGAAACCTTCCTCAACCCCTATCCAGACAGGCGTTGATGGTACAACCAAACCACAAGAATCACCCGCACGATAAAAACTTTAGATGAGATTGGAACAGACTATGTCAACACCCGGCCAAATGCTCGATAACCTGCTCACCTCCGTCCAGCAAGGCGCATACACCGTTGGTGGAAAAGCCTCGCAGCTAACAGGCGACGCCAAAAATTTCCTCGGCGGTTATGTGGAATGGGCGAAGAAAAGCCAAACGGCAAAAACGTTGGATGAATACCGTGCTTATTTAGCGTCGACCGGTACCACTGTTAGTAGCGACGTCTATAACACCAGCAAGGATTTCATGGCCAACACCGACACCGGGAAAGCCCTGCAAGCCGCATGGAAATCTGTGGTGGATACAGTGTCCGGCGGCGCCAAGAAAGATGGCAAAGACGACAAACACGATGCCCCACAGCAAACCGGGTTCTTCGCAGAAAACCGCGTCGGCATCATCACCGGCGCCTTTGCAACCATCGCCTCAATCTTCCTGACCGGCAATCCGTTGATCGCCCTGCTGGTCGGCGTGGCATCCGCCGCTGCCGGGAATTTTTTCTTCGACCAGGAAAACAGCTACCTCAAATCCTTCTTCCCAAAAACCTCGACGGCAACAACCACCAAAACGGCGGGCGCAGAAGAAGCCACATCAACACCAGCCCAGAATGCCGAACTGGTGCCAATCATTGGCAGGTTTGTACCCATGAATGTGCTGGAAGAAGCGAAAAAGAACGCAACCCCCAACGCAAGCGGCGGGGTTACCGTGCCTACCGGCGAAAATGCCGCGCCCCCACCTGTTTCTGCCACAGCACCTGAGAATGTGAATGAGCGCTAGACTTGCTTTTTCCCCGCGACCAGATCAGCGACGATTTCAGGATTGGTAAGCGTTGAGACATCGCCCAGATTCTCAGTTTCGCCCTCAGCGATTTTCCGCAAAATACGGCGCATGATTTTTCCCGAACGGGTTTTCGGTAATTGCGGTGTGAAGTGAATCACATCGGGCGTAGCAATCGCGCCAATCGCCGCACGCACATGTTTTTTTAAGTCGGCAGCAATCGCCTCACTACCGTCAATGCCGGCGGCAAGTGTCACGTAGCAGTAAATCCCCTGCCCTTTTACCGGGTGCGGCGTGCCCACCACCGCCGCTTCCGTCACGTGGTCATGGCCGACCAGTGCACTTTCCACTTCCGCCGTACCGATGCGGTGGCCGCTGACATTTAGCACATCATCCACCCGGCCGGTGATCCAATAATAACCGTCCTCGTCGCGTTTTGCGCCGTCTCCGGTGAAATATAATCCAGGATATTGCGAGAAGTAGGTTTGCTCAAACCGCGCATGATCACCGAACACGGTGCGCGCCTGTCCCGGCCATGAATCTTTGATGGAAAGCAATCCCTCGCATGCACCGTCAAGCGGCACGCCCTGCGGATCGGTAATGACCGGCTGCACCCCGAAATACGGAAACGCCGCCGCACCGGGCTTCAGCGCATGCGCGCCGGGAAGCGGCGTCATCATGTGGCCGCCGGTTTCTGTTTGCCACCACGTATCGACAATCGGGCAGCGTGAATCCCCGACCACGCGCCAGCACCACAACCACGCTTCGGGATTGATCGGCTCACCGACGCTGCCAAGTAACCGCAGAGATTTTCGTGATGCCACTTTCACCGGCGCATCACCCTCGCGCATTAATGCGCGGATCGCCGTCGGCGCCGTGTAAAAAATCGTGACCCCGTGTTTGTCGATGGTTTTCCAGAACCGTGAACTGTCGGGATAATTCGGCACCCCCTCGAATAACAGGCTGACGGCGCCATTGAGCAACGGCCCATAGACACAGTAGCTATGCCCCGTCACCCAGCCGACATCGGCCGAACACCAGAATATATCGCCGTCACGATAATCGAAAGTGTTGAGGAACGTCATCCCCACCCACACCATGTAGCCGCCAGTCGTATGCAGGACGCCCTTGGGCTTGCCGGTAGAGCCGGAGGTATAAAGGATGAATAGCGGATCCTCCGCCTCCATGATGGTCGGAACACATACTGGCGCAGCCATTTCCATCGCCTCATGGTACCACGTGTCGCCCGCATTCCACGCCACTGCGCCACCGGTACGCTTCACCACAACGACTGATTCGACACCACCCGCGATCTTTATCGCCGCATCGACATTATTTTTGAGCGGAATATTCTTGCCGCCGCGCACGCCTTCATCAGCGGTGATGACGAGCTTGCTCGCGCAATCGCTGATACGCCCGGCCAGTGCTTCCGCCGAGAACCCGGCGAACACCACCGAATGGATGGCACCAATGCGCGCACAGGCAAGCATCGCCACCGCCGCCTCCGGGATCATCGGCAGGTAAATCGTGACGCGGTCGCCTTTCTGCACACCCTGCGCTTTCAGCACATTGGCGAATTTACACACCGCGTCGTAAAGCTGCTGGTAGGTGATGTGCTGCGAATCTTCGGGATTATCGCCTTCCCAGATGAACGCCGTCTGGTGGGCACGGTGCGGCAAATGGCGATCAAGGCAGTTCTCAGTGATATTGAGCCGCCCGCCATCGAACCAGCGAATGGAGATAGCACCCTCCCGCAGATCAAAATTCGTAGCTTTCACCGTGTGCCATGTCTGCCGCCATGCAAACTCGCTTGCCTGTGCCGCCCAGAAATGTTCCGGATCCGAAACGGACTCGGCATACATCTCGCAGTAGCGTTCCGGCGTGATCCGTGCATCACGCTTCCACGCTTCGGGGATGGGAACCAGCGTCGTCACGCCCCCCCCGGCGGTTTGGTTTCCCGATGGCGGACATCCACCGAATGCCCAGCCTTCGACAGGATTTCACCAAGGCGCTCGGCAACATAAACCGAGCGGTGGCGACCGCCCGTGCAGCCGATCGCAATGGTCAGGTAATGCTTCCCTTCAGCAACATAGCGCGGCAGCACCGGCAGCAGGAAATCGGTCAAGCGCTGCATGAACCCGGCATACCCCTCGTCGGTTTCAATATACGCCCCGACCGAGGGCGCAAAACCGGTGAGTTTTTTTAAGGACGGCTCGTAATACGGGTTCTTGAGGAAGCGCACATCGAACACTATGTCGGCTTCACGCGGCACACCAAGCCGGAAAGAAAACGACGTGATGGCCAGCACGAAATGCCGTGCGTCGCGGGCGAAATTCGCTGAAATAATATCGCGCAGCCCCGCCGATTCGGTCTGGCTGGTATCGAGCACCAGATCCGCCGAGGCACGCAATTTCTCAATCAACGCCCGCTCATGGCGAATGCCGTCCATCACCGTACGGTCAGTCGAAAGCGGATGGCGGCGGCGCGTTTCGGTATAACGCCTCCGCAGCACTTCATCGTCACAATCCAGGAACAGCAGCGATACCGAAAGCCCGGATTTTTTCTTGAGCTTACCGAGGATCGCGATGAAATTACTGGCGGAAAAATCACGGCTCCTTATGTCCACCGTGATCGCAAGGTTGCCCGAAAGCGCGCTGGACGATGCGATGTCCGGCAAATAGGCCAGCGGCAGATTATCAATCGCCTCGAATCCAGCGTCTTCGAGCGTCTTCAGCGCCACGCCCTTGCCCGCCCCCGACATGCCGGTGATTAATACGAGTTTCATGATGTTCTATCCCCGAATTTCTTATCACACCACCATATCAAGCCGGCCACCGGCTTGCAACCGCCCGCTTACACACCGGGTTGAAAAATCGCTTGTCAACACCGTGCAACCTATTCATAATCTGGCAAATTATTACTCGGAGAAAACACGCATGGCTGGATATTTATTACCGATCGCCCTTGGCTCTTCACTCGTCATCGGCACCATGGCTGAAAAGAACCCGTATGACACGGCAGGACAAAACGGTGCCTACCTTGTGCCGTATGCTGGCGGTTATAACGTGTTTTCGGATAATGATGCGACCGACGGTGACAAAACCGCCGTGGTCGGCGGCGAGTACCGATTTGGTGCGATGAATTACGGCGTCCGCCCGGTGCTTGGCGCGCTGGTAAACTTCAAGGGTGACAGCTATGGCTACGGCGGTTTCGTGGTCGATGTACCGCTCTATCAGGATCGCCTCTGGTTCATCCCGGGCGCTGCAGTCGGTGCCTTTGCCCATGGTAATGGCCGCGACCTTGGCGGCGTGTTGGAGTTCCGCACCAGCGCCGAGATCGCTTACCGCTTCGATAACAACCAGCGCATCGGCCTAGCGATCGCACATTTATCGAATGCGAACATTTATGACCGCAACCCCGGCACGGAAACAATTACCGTCAACTACAGCATTCCGGTAGGCAGCCTCTGGTAACTATTCGCGGCGGAGCGAATAAATCGCCGAGATGCTTTCAGCGAAGCGCATGACGCCAGGTTTCTCGACTTCCACTGTCACTTCGCGGGCGCGCTCAAACCCAAGCAACAGCTGGCAGACGAATACCGCCACGGTTTCGATCAATTGAAACTGGCGCTGGGCAAGCTCCGAGACCACCAGGTTCTCGATCAGCGCGTAATCATAGGCGTGGGCGATATTATCTTCCGCCACGGCCTGCTCATGGTCATAATCAATGATGATACTGAGCAACAGCGGGCGCGGCTGAGTCTTCTCAGCATCGTGGATGCCGACGGTGGTCAGCGCCTTGAGTTTCTGTATGCGTAAAATCATAATAGATGTTCTCCCCCGTCAATGTACAGGCAATGCCCGGTGATGCCAGTATTTTCTGCCAGATAATATACCGCACCGGCCACCTCGTCCAGCGTCGCCACCTTGCCAAGCGGTAGCGTTGGTTCCAGCCGCGCCCGGTATTCCTCCCCCCACTCGCCGCCGGGCAGGATATGCCCCGGGCAGACACCGTTGACCCGAAGTTGCGGCCCCAGCTCCACCGCCGCCATTTTTGTGAACTCCGCGAGGGTTTTTTTGGAAAGCAGGTAATAGAAATAACGGTGTTTATTGCTGGTGATCTTCGTGTCGAGCATGTTGACCACGGCACCGCGTTTTACTTTTTCGGCAAACGCCTGGGTTAGGAAAATCGGCGCTTGCGTGTTGATGCGGAATTCTTTGGCGAACAAGGCCTCGTCACCCTCCATGAAGCCGCCGGCATCGAACACCGAGGCATTATTGACCAGCACCGACAGACGTGGAAACGCCGTATGAGCGCCTGCAACAAGCGGCGCATAGGACGCGGCATCGGTGAGGTCGGCCCTAAATAATTCGCACACAACACCGTGGTCGCGCACCTCCGAGGCGGTGCGTTCAGCATCATCCTGCGACTGATGGTAATGCAGCGCCACATCATAACCGCGCGCGGCGAAATGAAGGGCCATCTCCCGCCCAATCCGGCGGGCGGCACCGGTAACAAGAAGTGCGGGGCGATCCATCCGTCGTTAAGCGGCTTTGGTTTTTTCCGGGTCAACCCAGGAAATATTGCCATCTTCGCGGCGATAAACCACGTTCAGGCGGCCATGGGCTTTGTTGAAAAACAGGAGCGCCGGAAGATGCTGCAAATCCATTTTCATCACGGCCTGACTCACCGTGAGCGTTTCGATGGCGGTTGCCTTCTCGGCAATCACCAGCCCGGCCTGCTTGTCTTCATCCTCTTCCCCGGCCTGCGGCGAAATAACGCGCTTGGTGGCGTGGACTAGTTCAATTTCAGGCACGGCGTCCTTGTGGTGGTTGGTGATCTTTCGCTTGTAGCGACGCAGTTGTTTGGCAACTTTTTCTAGCGCATCATCAAACGCAGCATAAACATCGGTCGACTCGCCGCGGCTGCGGATGACAAACCCCGAATGGGTGCCAACATTGCCAGTGAGGTCAACACGGAATAAATGGGCATCTTTTGAAACCACCGCCTGAATGCTGTTTACACGATCAATATATTTGCTGACATGTTCATCGACGCGGCCTTGAATATGGGAACGGAGCGACTCGCCGACTTCGACGCCTTTGCCGGATACTTGGATTTGCATATGATTCTCTACTGTGAGGTTACGTTGTTCATAGACCAACTTCGCAGGATCGCGAAATCTAACTATACCATAAGATGGCCAGGATTTCCAGCCAGAACATCCCAGCCGTGCTCCCCCGCCACGAGTGCGGGGGACGGCCTGTTTACTTAATGACCGGGGGATTTTCGAACGTGTGGAACGGCGGCGGGCTTGGCAGCGTCCACTCCAGCGTGGTCGCACCCTCACCCCATGGGTTCGCCGCACATGGCTTGCCGCGTTTCAGTGTGACCCAGCAAAGCAGCAGGAAAATCAACACCGAGAAACCACCGATATACGAACCGATCGACGAAATATAGTTCCAGCCAGCATAAACATCCGGATAGTCCGGAATACGGCGCGGCATGCCGGAAAGCCCAAGGAAGTGCTGCGGGAAGAAGGTCAGGTTCGCACCAAAGAAGAACGTCCAGAAGTGCAGCTTGCCTAGCCATTCCGGATATTGGCGGCCAGACATCTTGCCAATCCAGTAGTAAAAGCCGGCGAAAATCGCAAACACCGCGCCGAGCGACATCACATAGTGGAAGTGCGCCACCACATAGTATGTGTCATGCATTGGGATGTCGATCGCAGCGTTCGCAAGCACAATACCCGTTACCCCACCGACCACGAACAGGAAGATGAAGCCGAACGCAAAAAGCATCGGCGTGTTAAAGGTGATCGAACCGCCCCACATGGTGCCGAGCCACGAGAAAATTTTGACGCCGGTCGGCACCGCAATCACCATGGTGGCCAGCATGTAGTAGGAGGTGGTCGTCGCGGAAAGCCCGACGGTGAACATGTGATGCGCCCACACGATGAAGCCCAGGAACCCGATCGCGTTCATCGCCAGCACCATGCCGAGATAACCGAAAATCGGCTTTTTGGACATGGTCGAAACCACTTCGCTGATGATGCCGAACGCAGGAAGGATGAGGATATAGACTTCCGGGTGGCCGAAGAACCAGAATAAGTGCTGGAACAGGATTGGGTCACCGCCGCCTGCCGGATCAAAGAAGTGCGTGCCGAAATTACGGTCGGTAAGCAGCATGGTGATGCCGCCGCCAAGCACGGGCACCGCGAGCAGCAGCAAGAACACGGTGACAAGAATCGCCCACGGGAAGAGCGGCATTTTGAGCATGCTCATGCCGGGGGCGCGCATGTTAAAAATCGTCACGATAAAATTGATCGCGCCCAACACCGACGAAATACCGGCCAAGTGGAGAGCAAAAATCCCCATATCGACCGACATGCCGGGATGCGACGCAATGGTGGAAAGTGGCGGATAGAGCGTCCAGCCGGTGCCCGCGCCTTCACCGATAAACGACGAAGCGAGCAACAAGATCAGCGACGGCGGCAGAAGCCAGAAAGAAATATTGTTCATGCGCGGAAAAGCCATGTCGGGCGCGCCGATCATGAGCGGCACAAAATAATTGCCGAACCCGCCGATCAAGGCGGGCATGACGAGAAAAAACACCATGAGCAGCGCATGCGCGGTAAGGATCACGTTGTAATATTGATAGTTGCCATGGAACCACTGGTCGCCCGGTTGCGCGAGCTCAACGCGCAGCATGATCGAAAACACCGTGCCGAGAATCCCCGCAATCACGGCAAAAATCAGGTACATCACCCCGATGTCTTTATGGTTGGTGGAATAGACCCAGCGGCGCCAGCCGGATGGTGTGTGATCGTGCGAATCGTGATGGCTCATAACTCTATCCTATGGTTTCTATTTTAGTTAGTTGCCGCTGGTGCAGCCGCTGCTTGCGGGCGGCGTTCGGCAATCCACGCATCGAATTTTTCCTGGCTCACCACATCGACCACAATCGGCATGAAACCGTGCTTGACGCCGCAAAGCTCAGAACACTGGCCGTAATAGCGCCCCTCCCTGGTCGCTTCAAACCAGGTTTCGTTGAGGCGCCCCGGCACGGCATCACGCTTGACGCCGAAGGCCGGAATCGCCCAGGCGTGGATCACATCAGCAGCGGTGGTTTGTACACGGATTTTGGTATTCACCGGCACCACCACAGGATTATCCACCGTCAGCAGACGCGGCTCGCCGGGTTTCAGGTCAGCATCTTCCACAATGCGCGATTCAAAATTGATGCCTCCATGATCGGGGTATTCATAACCCCAATACCACTGATAGCCGGTCACTTTCAGAGTGATGCCACCTTCGGGTTCTTTCTCCATGAAATTATGGATACGCACCGACGGAATCGCAATCGCAACCAGAATGAGGATTGGGATCACCGTCCATACCACTTCCAGTTTGACGTTATGGGTGGTTTTGCTCGCCACCGGATTAGCCGAGCGGTTGAACTTGATCGCAATATACACCATCATCACCATCACAAAAATGGTGATCGCGGTGATGATATACATCAGGAAATCATTATGCAGCCACGCAAGCTGCTCCATCACCGGTGAAGCCGGCGGCTGAAAGCCGAGCTGCCAGTCCTTCGCGATGCCATCGGCATATGCGGAAACTGGAACGATTAATGCAAGGGCGGCCAAAAAGAATCGCGACATAAAATACTCATGATTAAACGATAGATATCGGTAGGTTCTAAACTCTCCTTGAGGTGAGCGCAATGATTTTGTAAGCTCACACAGAAGAATGAAAAATGTGTAAATTCAGGACAGTGCATGACACACGCCGCCACCGCTGAGAAATTATTTTTTGCTACCGGAAACCTCTCGAACAGCGCTGCCGCCGCTCAGGTAAACACTGCCCTTGCCGGCATGGATGACGGCGAGCTGTTCCTGGAATACCAGCAAAGTGAAAGCCTGCATTTCGACGATGGTAAACTAAAAAACGCGAGCTTTAATACGGCACAAGGATTCGGCTTGCGCTCGGTGCTCGGTGAAATGTCGGCCTTCGCGCATTCAACCGATGTCAGCGACGACGCTCTTGCCCGCGCTGCAAAGACCGTGGCGAGCATCCAGCATCGCGGTGCCGCCGCTGCCGTCACCCTGCCAACGGTCGGCAAGCAACACATCTTATATGATGGCAACAACCCAATCGAGGCAACCGCCTTCACCGAGAAAATCGCCCTACTGCAAACCATCGACAGCTACCTGCGCGCCAAGGATAGCCGCGTGGTACAAGTGTCGGCGTCGCTTTCCGGCCAGTGGCAGGTGGTGCACATCCTCCGCGCCGACGGCCGTTCGGCCAGCGATATCCGGCCGCTGGTACGCATTGGCGTCAATGTCATTGTCGAAAAAAACGGGCGGCGCGAATCGGGTAATGCCGGTGCTGGTGGGCGTGCGGATTATACACATTATATACAGGAAACCGCGTGGAAAAAACTCGCCGATGAGGCACTACGCACCGCACTCGTCAACCTTGAATCCATCCCGGCACCGGGCGGCGAAATGCCGGTGGTGCTTGGTTCCGGCTGGCCGGGCATTTTACTGCATGAGGCGATCGGCCATGGGCTGGAGGGCGATTTCAACCGAAAGGGAACGTCGGCATTCGCAGGCCTCATGGGAAAACACATTGCGAGCAAAGGCGTGACGGTGAGGGATGATGGCACACTTGCCGGGCGGCGCGGCTCGCTCAACGTCGATGATGAGGGTACCCCCACCAGCTGCACGACGCTGATTGAAGACGGCATCCTCGTCGGCTATTTGCAGGATCGGCAGAATGCACGGCTGATGAATGTGAGACCCACCGGCAACGGACGCCGCGAAAGCTTCGCCCATCAACCAATGCCACGCATGACCAACACCTATATGTTAGGCGGCGACGCCACACAGGAATCACTTATCCGGTCAGTAAAGAAAGGCATTTACGCCGCGAATTTCGGCGGCGGGCAGGTGGACATCACCTCCGGAAAATTCGTGTTCTCCGCCTCGGAAGCCTATTTAATTGAAGATGGCAAGGTGACCAATCCCATCAAGGGCGCGACCATCATCGGCAACGGCCCCGACTGCCTCACCAAAATCCGTGGCATCGGCAACGACATGAAACTCGATGACGGTATCGGCACCTGCGGCAAGGCCGGGCAGAGCGTGCCGGTCGGCGTCGGCCAGCCTTCCCTACTGATTGAAGGCCTCACCGTCGGCGGCACGGCTGTATAGTTGTCCCCAGTGCGCCTGCTGGCCGCCCTATGGGACACGCTCAAGGCTGGCTCAGGCTACTTCCTTCGCATCACGTTATCACCGCGTGCGGCAGCGATAACCTGGAATAAATCACTGGAGTAGCGTTGCCAGGCGCAGCGCGATGTCATGAGAGCGGAGTATCCGCGAACCAGCCTTGAGCAGGGCTTCATGCGATTTCCAGCAGGAAATCGCGGAAGCAAAAAGAAATATGACAGTTCTGTTACGAAACCGTGACGGAACCGTGAAGATTGCAGCCCCCAGCCAATAACACTTTGCGCCCCCTGCCCGTTTTCGATATAGTGTAATTGTAAGAACAAAACCACCCAATGGGGATTTAGAATATGGCTCTTCAGAACACATTAATGTCAGGTGAAGGCAGCTTTTCTGGTCGTATGGGCATCGAAATTGCGGGTGGCGACTTTTCAGGCCATCAGGCGTTCATGAATATGGCTGGCGGCCAGCTTTCCCACGCAGATCGTGCAGTTCTCTCCGCTGCTGGCCAACAACAGCGTGGTAGCGGCCTCAGCATCTAAGCAACTCCTTTTGTTGTTAAAAAACAAAGGCAAGCCGGGTGCTTGCCTTTTTTTTATCATTTACTTTGAACAGAATTGGGTGTAAGTTCAACGAAATAGCCGAAGAGTGCCCCACGTGACCACACAATGGACAAGCAAAACAGACCACTCAACCCCGGATTTTAGTGAACTTTTTAAAGAAGAGTTCGTGGTGTTGCTGTTGCGCGGTAAGAACTCATTCGGCGACCACATCTATAGCTATGTGAAAGTTTCCCTGCCCAATATCAAACGCCTTTATGAATCGCTCAATGGCGGTTCGACCTTTAACCCCAGTGACTTTGGCGAAGTCGTAGCCGCAGGCAAAGGCGAACCCAGCGACGAAGTAAAAGCGGAAATTGCCGCGACATACCCGATGAAAAACAAGCCTGCTAACGCTTCCACCATCATACGCAACAGCGAAGAAGATACTGAGGAATCGGAGGCCACAGCCCCAATCCTGAAGAAAAACTGGGACGAGTATTAGTTCCGCTGTTTCCGGTGCGCGCTGCTGCGCGCCCCATGAAACAGGTTCATGACTGGCTCATGCTTGCTGCATTCGCATAACAGCCAGGCTATTTGCCAAACATTTTGTTCCACATCGCATCCACCCTTTTCACCACCGCCTGATCCATCTGAATCTCTTTGCCCCATTCGCGGTTTGTCTCGCCTTCTACTTTATTGGTAGCGTCGAGACCCACTTTCCCGCCGAGACCTGAGACCGGCGACGCAAAATCCAGATAATCGATCGGCGTGTTTTCGACCATCGTGATATCCCGCACCGGATCCATCCGCGTGGAGACCGCCCACATCACTTCCTTCCAGTCGCGGCAATTAATATCGTCATCCACCACGATGATCCATTTGGTATACACGAACTGGCGCAGGAACGACCAGATGCCCATCATCACCCGCTTGGCGTGGCCTGCATAGGCCTTTTTGATGGAGACCACAGCAATGCGATACGAGCAGCCTTCCGGCGGCAGGTAGAAGTCGACGATCTCCGGGAATTGTTGTTGCAGGAGCGGAATGAATACTTCGTTCAACGCTTCGCCTAGCACGCTCGGTTCGTCGGGCGGTTTACCGGTATAGGTCGTGAGGTAAATCGCATCTTTCCGCATGGTAATCGCCGTCACCGTGAACACCGGAAATTTCTCAACCGAGTTATAATAGCCCGTATGGTCGCCATACGGCCCTTCGTCGCCATAGTCATCAAGCGACACATAGCCTTCGATCACGATCTCGGCCTGTGCAGGAACTTTTAATGGAACTGTTTTGCACTCAACCAGCTCCACCTTCTCGCCACGCAAAAGTCCGGCGAACTGATATTCCGAAAGCGTGTCCGGCACCGGCGTCACCGCCGCTAGAATCGTTGCCGGATCACAGCCGATGACAGCGGCAGCAGGCAGCGGCTCGCATTTCTGCTTGCCCCAGCGCGCATGGTGCTGCGCCCCGCCGCGATGCTTGAGCCAACGCATCAGCGTTTTGTCCTTTGCAAGGACTTGCATTCTATAGATGCCTAAATTGAAATTATCCTCCGCCGCACCCGAGGGGCCCCTCGTCACCACCAGCGGCCAGGTGATGAGCGGTGCCGGTTCCCCCGGCCAGCAACCTTGGATCGGAAGCTTGGCGAGATCAATATCATCGCCCGTCAGCACCACTTCCTGACACGGTGCCTTCGAAACCGTTTTTGGTTTCATCGCCATGACGTTTTTCAGCATGGGCAGCATGCTGAGCGCCTCTTTCACGCTGCCTGGAGGTTCCGGCTGCTTCATGAAGGCCAGCGCCTCGCCCACAGCGCGGAGTTCTTCCTGCTTCCTACCCATGCCGAGCGCCACACGCTCCACCGTACCGAACAGGTTGATGAGCGCTGGCATGCTGTGGCCGATGACATTCTCGAATAACACCGCAGGCCCACCCCCACGAATCAACCGCGTGCCAATCTCCGTCATCTCCAGATGCGTCGATACCGGCTCGGATACGCGAACCAGCAGTCCACGCTTCTCAAGCTCGACCATAAAATCACGGAGGGAAGAATACGCCATCGTACGTTCAGCCTGTCATTTAAGGTGTTGCCATGCCATCCGGGGGGATAAAGCAATACATATAATGATGCGTTTTCTGGCTAAATGTCACGCGGTAACGCAATTCCAAATGATGAAATTCGCCACAGCGCGACAAATACTTTTCAACAAACCCCGAATCCAGTTTATCCAGTGCCGTAGTAACAACGACTGCTCCATGCGCCGCAAGCTCGCCAGCGCTGAACCATTGAACAAGCCCCATTCTTTCCTGCGACAAGCCGATTGGCCGGGGTGGCCAGTACAGGCCGATCGCATCGGCCGCCTTCTTCTGGCCAATAACATAGGCGGGCGGATTCGGATAATGCGCGTCCCAATCGGCCGCGATCAAGGCGGCCGCTTCGCTGGCAGACTCCTTATAATAGGTATGGATGGTCGACAGGCTAACAAACCACAAAACCGTGAAGACGCCTACCCACGATCGGTTTGCCAAGCGCAACAATCGAGCCGCAGTGCTGTCGGGCATATCAATAAAACAGGCACATACAATGATAAAAAAACCAATTAGCGGATAGCTGTAGCGCATGTGATAAATACTGCCGAAAGCAATCGCTACATGCAGCATCAACAGACACAAGCCGAACACAACCAGCGTAAAATAAAATGCCGCGCTTTTGGGGCGGCGATTCAGGTGAAGCGACGGAGAGCTAAACCTGAAACCCACCAATATCACAATGGCCAAAGCCGGATAGAGCAGGAAAGATCGATATAATTCCATGAAATTATGTTGGTATGCGAAGGATTTCCCTTTTTGCAACGCATACAAAAGCGAGGTTGGATCGCCGATAAGGTATTGCAGGTGAATCACATAATACGCGCCTGCAAAGCACGCCAGCCCAACATATATATTTGGATTCCTGAGGTTTTTACGGAACGCCGGAAGGATGATCGTCGCAATCGCAATGCTCGCCAGAAGCAGAAAGGCATAATATTTGACCATGCAGGCAATTAGCGCCGCAATGAAAAACATAACCCAATGCTTGGTGCTTTTTTCTTCGGAGGCGCGCAAATAATGGTACAACACCGCTGACCAGACTGCGATTTGCAGCTGATCTGCATTTAATGCGCTGGCAATGGTCTCCATGGAATAAATGATGGTGGTGCTGATGATCACAAGCAGCACGGTCATGTTGGCACCGGCGATCATCCCGATCCTGAGCAAGTAAATCACGCCAACCGCATTCAGCAACTGGGCAGCAAAAACATACGTGACTGCATCCCGGAATCCAAGCGAGGCAATAATCCCCGGCAGCCAGGTTTGCAGCGGTGGGTGCGTGGGAAGGATCAGGGGGAAGCGCACCCCCCAATTAATCTGCTCCCTCAGGTCAATCGCAGCAGTGGGCAACGTGAAGGCCAGCACTACCGGGCTCAGGATAAAAATTAGGCACAGCCTGGCGGCCAGCACTCGCGATTCACCGCGAAATTGCAAGCAACACAGTGCCTCCAACCACGAAATAAAACTTGCAGCACGATGCATCAGAATTTTTTACTCCAAGCCACTCAACCAGATGGTGCTGATGATTTGCGTCAAACGCATTAAATTCAAGTATTTATTTACAAACCCGGCACAAAACTCATATTTCATTATTTACTTAATTAAGCAAATGATTTATCATATAGTGATGAGCATTTTCCACGCCCTGTCCGATCCCACCCGCCGCCGAATCATCGAGATGCTAGCTGCCGCCGGCCAGCTTCCGGCACGCAGCATTGCCGAAGCATTTGCCATGAGCGCGCCGGCCATTTCCCAGCACCTGAAAATCTTGCGTGATGCCAAGCTGGTCTATATGAAAAAAAAGGCGCAGCAGCGGCTCTACAGCATCAATCCCACCGGCATCTCCGAGATGGAGCAGTGGATCGGCACGATGCGCCATCTCTGGAACCAGCACCTCGACAGGCTGGAGATCGTGCTGCGGATCGAAGCGCAACAGCCGGCACCTAGTGTGCGGGAATAGCCGTCGCTTTTAATGTTACCAGCACCTTCACCTGGTCAGCCACCGAGGCCGTATCGTCCCAGCCAATACGGAAATCTTTGCGGTGTACTACCGCTTCACCGCTGATTGCCGCGGCCTGCCCGCTGAACTCATCGAGCGTAAAGGTCAGAACCACCGGAAGGGTGGCACCCTTGATAGTGAGTTTTGCCACTGCCTCATAACGATTGCCACCAAGCGCTTTGAACGATACAGTCGCAAACACTGCTGTGGAAAAACCAGCCAGGTTCAGCCATTCCTGCGTGGCAAGCATGTCCTGCGCCTGCGCGTCCCCCACGGTCACACTCCCCATATCCACCGTCACCGCGGCACTACTGTCAGCCAGCGCATCGGGATGGAAAGCGATCTTCGCCGTAAATTGGGGAAACTGACCAGTAAGCACCGCCGTATCCCGCTGTACCTCGAAACGGATGCTGCTCTCATCCGGCACCACGGCAAATGCGACCGGCGCCGCTGCGGCATGCGCCAAGAATGGAAATAACAACGATAGAAGCAACGCTAGGTACGATCGCATCGGGATATCCTTCTGCATTCTGTGTAGATGGTGCCCAGGAGGAGACTCGAACTCCTACAACCTTGCGATCGCCAGCACCTGAAGCTGGTGCGTCTACCAATTCCGCCACCTGGGCATAGGGAAATACGAAGCGGACGCATGACTTACCGCGAAGGGGCGTGTTTTGTCAATCGACCTTTCGGTTTTTGTTGAAGTTTGCGCGCTTTATGGCTTAATCCCATCCATGATCGCATCGCACCCCATTATCACCATTGTCGGCGGCTCCGGTTTCCTTGGCCGCTATGTTATCAAAGAACTGGCCAAAGCCGGATATCGGCTCCGTGTCATTTCGCGCAATCCCGATGCCGCGCTGCATTTGAAAACCGCGGGCGACCCCGGGCAAATCGTGCTGGTTTCCGGCAACATCGCCCGCCCGGAAACCCTCGCAGGCAAGCTCGCCGGGTCGTATGCCGTCGTCAACCTGGTCGGCATCCTGTTTGAAACCGGCGCACAGACCTTTGACGCCATTCAGGCGCGTGGGGCGGAAAATCTGGCGAAAATGGCGCGCGCTGACGGTGTTCAGCGTTTCATCCAGCTTTCGGCACTCGGTGTCGATAAGGCCATAGGATCACATTACGCCCGCACCAAGCTGATGGGAGAAAAGGCCGTGATTGCCGCCTTCCCTACTGCCACGATCCTGCGCCCAAGCGTCATTTTCGGGGCAGAGGACAATTTCTTCAACCAGTTTGCCGCCGCCCCCATCATCCCGATCATCGGTGGCGGGGAAACCCGCTTCCAACCGGTCTATGCCGATGACGTCGCCAAAGCCGTAGCGCACGCGATCGCCCGACCGGAAACCGCCGGCCAAACCTACGAGCTGGGCGGTTCCGCAGTGTATAGCTTTAAATCGCTGATGGATTTTGTCCAGCGCGCCATCGACAAAAAGAAGCTCTTACTGCCGCTTTCCTTCGGGATGGCGGCGCTGATGGCATTCACATTCGAGCTTGCCTTCACGCTGATTCCGCTCATCCGCCGACCACTGCTCACCCGCGACCAGGTGCGCCTGCTCAGGCAGGATAACGTTGTAAGCGCCGGGGCAAAAACCTTTGCAGAACTCGGCATCACCCCCACCAGCATTAAGGATGTCGTACCGCAGTACCTTGCGCGCTTTAACCCTAAAAAGGCACGGTAAATGCTCGATTTCACCCACACGGAACAGGAATACCCCGAGGTAAAACCCGCAGCGCTACGCAAGGGTGATTTCGATGAAATCTATGCCCAGTTTGCAGCACAGGAAGCCGCCAACCAGGCGGCGCGCTGCTCGCAATGCGGCATTCCGTTCTGCCAGATTCACTGCCCACTGCAAAACAATATCCCCGACTGGTTAAAGCTCGCAGCTGAAGGCCGGCTGGAAGAGGCGTATGCCATTTCTTCCGCCACCAACAATTTCCCGGAAATTTGCGGCCGCATCTGCCCGCAGGACAAGCTCTGCGAAGGCAACTGCGTCATCGAGAAAGATTTCGGCTCGGTGACCATCGGCGCGATTGAGCGCTACATCACCGAAAAAGCCTTCGAGAATGGCTGGGTGAAACCGGCAATAAGTCTCGCGGAAACAGGCAGAAGCGTCGCCATCATCGGCGCGGGACCTGCCGGGCTTGCGGGCGCCGACATGCTTCGCCGCAAAGGGTACGCGGTGCATGTCTATGACCGCTATGACCGCACCGGTGGGCTGCTGGTTTACGGCATCCCTAATTTCAAGCTTGAAAAAGAAGTTGTGGCACGCCGGCATCGGCTGCTTGAAGAAAGCGGCATTGTATTTTACCACAACCAGAACATCGGAATCACTACAACGCTTGATGCGTTACGGAACCGTTACGATGCCGTATTGATCGCTACCGGCGTATACAAAGCCCGTGAAATCGAGCTGCCGGAACATCATTTGCCCGGCGTGCGGGCAGCGCTTGATTACTTGACGGCCAGCAACCGCAAGGGGCTGGGCGATGCCGTGCCGGAGTTTGACAGTGGCGAACTTGATGCCAAAGGCAAACATGTCGTCGTCATCGGCGGCGGCGACACGGCGATGGATTGTGTGCGTACCGCCGTGCGCCAGGGCGCCAAGAAAGTGACCTGCCTTTACCGCCGTGATAAAGTGAACATGCCGGGTTCGGCTCGCGAAGTGAAAAATGCCGAGGAAGAAGGCGTCGAATTTTCGTGGCTATACGCCCCCAAAGCCTTCATCGGCAAAAATAAAATTGAACAGGTGCTGGTGCAGAGAATGCGCCTGGCGAGTCATGATAAAGCCGGACGGGCAAGCGTCGTGCCCATCGAGGGTGAAACCGTCAACCTCAAGGCTGACATGGTGATTAAAGCACTGGGCTATGACGCAGAAGACTTGCCGACGATGTTTGGTGCACCCGAACTCAAACTCTCGCCGTATGGTACGCTCGCGGTGAACACCCAGTTTGAAACTAGCCTGCCCGGCGTATTCGCCGCTGGTGATATCGTGCGTGGCGCCTCGCTCGTCGTCTGGGCGATCCGCGACGGGCGGGATGCCGCCGAGGCCATCCACCAGAAACTTTCCTCCGCGGAAAGGAAGGTGGCGTAATGGCCTTCTTTAGCTGGAGTGATGACTGGAATAAACGTGCCGCCAAACTCGCCGCCGAGGGCATGTATGATGCCGCAAATGAACATGACGCCTGCGGCGTCGGCTTTGTCGCCAGCATCGACGGCAATCCAAGCCGTGCGATCGTCGAGGCGGGTATCACGGCGCTGAAAGCCGTCTATCACCGCGGCGCCGTGGATGCAGACGGAAAAACCGGTGACGGCGCCGGCATTCATATCGAAATCCCGCACGATTTCTTCCAGGAGCAAATTACCCGCTCCGGGCGCGGGCTGCTCGGTGACGCGCTGGCCGTCGGCATGATGTTCCTACCGAAGAAGAATTTCGCCGCCCAGGAAACCTGCCGCTCGATCGTCGAGGCCGAGATCCAGAAATTCGGCTACAAGCTTTACGGCTGGCGGCAAGTGCCGGTGCATGCCGAAGTAATCGGAGAAATCGCCGGCGATTCCCGCCCGGAAATCGAACAGATACTGATCGCCGGCAAGAACGATGAGGATGGCAAGAAATTTGAGCTCAATCTCTATTTCATCCGCAAGCGCATCGAGAACGCCGTCCGCGCCGCCGGGATCAATGATTTCTACGTTTGTTCGCTCTCGTCGCGCTCGATCATTTACAAGGGGTTGTTCAAAGCCGAGCAGCTCACGGCGTTTTATCCCGACCTGCTCGATCCGCGTTTCATTTCATCGTTCGCGATCTTCCACCAGCGCTTTTCCACCAATACGGCACCGGCGTGGCACCTCGCCCAACCCTTCCGCATGATCGCCCATAACGGCGAAATCAACACGCTGAAGGGTAACATCAATTTCATGCGGAGCCACGAAGCAAATTTTTCAGCACCGGCCTATGAGGACTACCTTGAGGACATCGTCCCGGTTATCCCGAGCAATACGTCCGATACCGGCGCGCTCGATGCCGTGTTCGAGGTGCTGACCCGTGCCGGCCACCCGCTGCCGCTTTCCAAGCTGATCCTTATTCCGCCGGCGTGGGCACAAACGCCGGATGTGCCGATGCCACACAAGGAAATGTACAGCTTCCTGAATTCCCTGTCCGAACAGTGGGACGGCCCTGCCGCCATTGCCGCCACTGACGGCGAATGGGTCATCGGCGGGCTGGATCGGAACGGCCTGCGCCCGCTTCGCTACACCATCACCAAGCAGGGCATGATGATCGCCGCCTCGGAATCGGGGATGGTCGACGTCGCCGACACCGACATCGTCGAGCGCGGCAGGCTCGGCCCTGGCGATATACTCGGTATCCACCTGCCAACCGGCAAACTCTATCGCGACCGCGAGCTGAAAGACCTGCTCGCCAGCCAGTACCCCTACGGCGAGTGGGTGACAAACAGCATTCGCCTGAAAGACCTGCCGCCTGCCACCGGCGCCGCCATCGCCGCCGATAATCTTCGCCCGCTCCAACTTGCCAGCGGCTATACCCACGAAGACATTGAAACCATCCTCCACCCCATGGCGGCCGACGGCAAGGAAGCCGTTGGCAGCATGGGCGACGACACGCCGCTTGCCGTGCTCTCCGACAAGCATCGCGGCTTCCACCATTTCTTCCGCCAGAATTTCTCACAGGTGACCAACCCGCCGATCGATTCCTTACGCGAACGCCGGGTGATGAGCCTCACCACCCGCTTCGGCAATGACGGCAACTACCTCGCCATTGACGGTTCGCACTCCAGCGTGCTGGTCGTCGATTCACCGATTCTGCTGGCGCATGAGATGGCAACCATCCAGCGCCATTTCGCCGCCCGGATCGCCGAAATCGACACGTTGTTTGACGCGCACGGCGAAGGAAACCCGCTGCGTAAGGGGCTCGACCGCGTGATCGCTGAAGCCGAATCTGCCATCCGCGCCGGCAAGAACTACATCCTCCTCACCGACGAGCGCATTGATGAGGATCATATCGCCATCCCGATGATTTTTGCCATCTCGGCGCTGCAAAGTCACCTGGTCAAGCACAAGCTGCGTAAACGGACCTCGATTCTGGTTCGCACCTCCAAGTGTTTCGACGTGCATTCCGCTGCCGTAATGATTGGTTGCGGCGCCACCGTCATCCACCCATACCTTGCCGAAGCCACCATCGTGGAACGTGCCCAGCGCGGACTGCTGAAAGACGCCAGCACCGCCGTCGAGAATTTCCGCGAAGCGATGGGGCAAGGGTTGCTCAAAATCATGTCGAAAATGGGGATTTCGATCATCGCCGCCTACCGTGGCGGCCTGAATTTCGAGGCTATCGGCCTGTCCCGGGCACTCGTCGCCGAATTCTTCCCCGGCCTACCCTCGCGCATCTCCGGTATCGGTCTGGCGGGCATCGAGACCCGCGCACGCGCCTGCCACGCACTTGCCTTTGACACACCGGCAAATAGCACCGCAAGCGTTATACCGCTCCCGCTCGGCGGCTTTTACCGCGCCCGCGCCCGCGAGGAACAGCATGCGTGGGAAGGCACGCTTACCCACCTGCTGCAAAGCGCAGTGGCCAAGGGATCCTTTTCGCTGTTCAAGCAATATTCCGACGGCGTGCGCGCCATGCCGCCGATCCATTTGCGCGATTTGCTGGATTTCCGCTCGCCGAACCCGGCCATCGATATCGACCAGGTGGAGTCAATTACCGAAATCCGCAAGCGTTTCATCGCACCGGCCATGTCACTTGGTGCGCTGTCACCGGAAGCACACCAGACCCTTGCCATCGCGATGAATAAGATCGGGGCGGCGTCGAATTCCGGCGAAGGCGGCGAAGGGGCGGAACGCTATAAACCGCTGGATAACGGCGACAACGCCAACTCAACCATCAAGCAGGTGGCCAGCGGCCGTTTCGGCGTCACCGCCGAATATTTAAACAGCGCGCAGGAGCTGCAAATCAAAGTGGCACAAGGTGCCAAGCCCGGCGAAGGCGGCCAGCTGCCGGGATTTAAAGTAACGGTGGAAATCGCTCGCTTGCGCCACGCCACGCCCGGCGTAATGTTGATCTCGCCGCCGCCTCACCATGATATTTATTCCATCGAAGATCTGGCACAACTCATCTATGACCTGAAACAAATCAACCCGCAGGCACTGGTATCGGTCAAGCTGGTCGCACAATCGGGCATCGGCACCATTGCCAGCGGCGTTGCCAAGGCCATGGCGGATAAAATCGTCATCGCCGGGCATTCGGGCGGCACGGGCGCCAGCCCCTGGAGCAGCATCAAGCATGCGGGCATCCCTTGGGAAATGGGGCTTGCCGAAGCCAACCAGGTGCTGACGCTCAACCGCATGCGCCACCGCGTGAAACTGCAAACCGACGGCGGCCTGAAAACCGGCCGCGATATCGTCATCGCCGCCATGCTCGGCGCCGAAGAATTCGCGCTCGGCACCGCCTCGCTGGTTGCCATGGGCTGCATCCTCGTCCGCCAGTGCCACATGAACACCTGCCCGGTCGGCATCACCACGCAAGACCCGGCGCTACGAGCGAAATTTGACGGCACGGTTGATAAGGTCGTGAATTTATTTTCCTTCGTCGCCGAAGAAGTGCGCGAAATTCTTGCATCGCTCGGCTTTGCCAACCTGAATGACATTATCGGGCGAACCGACCTGCTGACTCAGGTAAGCCGCGGCAATAACGAGCTGGTTGACCTCGACCTCAACAACATCCTGGCGCAGGCTGATAGTGGCGGCCACACACGTTATTGCACCCTCGTTGGCCGCAACGAAGTGCCCGATACGCTCGACGCGCAGATGCTGAAAGATGCCGCTGAAGCACTCGCGCATGGCCAGAAAATCCAACTCGCCTATACGGTCAGGAATACCATGCGCGCCATTGGCACGCGGCTTTCGGCGATGATGGTGCGCGGAGGCGACACCAGCCAGCTCCAGCCCGACCACATCACGCTGCGCCTGCGCGGCTCGGCCGGACAATCGCTTGGTGCCTTTGCCACTCGCGGCGTGCGTATCGAGCTGCTCGGCGATGCCAACGATTATGTCGGCAAAGGCCTCTCCGGTGCCACCATCATCATCCGCCCCCGCCCTTCCAGCCAGCTTGTGCCGCATGAGAACACGATCATCGGCAATACCGTGCTTTACGGCGCGACCTCCGGAAAACTCTTTGCCTGCGGGCAGGCCGGCGAACGTTTCGCCGTGCGGAATTCCGGCGCCGATGTCGTGGTCGAAGGTTGCGGCAGCAACGGTTGTGAATACATGACCGGCGGTACCGCCGTGATACTCGGATCCATCGGGCATAATTTCGCTGCCGGAATGACTGGCGGCATGGCGTTCATCTACAATCCATCAGGAACGATTGAACTCCGTATCAACAACGAAACTGTCCTCTGGCAAGGTGTGGAAAGCAAACACTGGGAAGCGGTGCTCCGCACCATGGTCGAAGAACATTACCGCGAAACCGCATCACCCATCGCCGATACGATTCTTTCCGGATGGGTCTACGAATTGCCAAAATTCATCCAAATCTGCCCCAAAGAAATGGTGTCGCGCCTCGCCATGCCGTTATCGGATGTCAATCCTAAAAAAGCGCGCAACTAGCGAAGTTTTGGGTTGGCACGCAGATCAATTTGCGCCAGTTTAACCCGATGCCGCTCCTATACCATACCCCCCTGTCGCCGTTCTGCCGCAAAGTGCGGATGTTACTGCGTGAGAAAAATATCGAATTTGACCTGGTGAATGAAAATCCGTGGGATCGCAACCTGGAGTTTTTCGCCCTGAACCCGGCGGGCGAAGTACCGGTGCTGGTGGAAGATGATGGTGCGGTGATTTCCGGCGCCTATGCCATCTGCGAATATCTGGAAGAACGCTACCCGCAGATCACCCTGCTCGGCCACACACCGGCAGAGCGTGCGGAAGTGCGGCGGCTGGTTGACTGGTTCGACCATAAATTCGATTTTGAAGTTACGCAGAATGTGCTGTTCGAAAAAGCATTCAAACAATATTTTGGGGAAGGAGAACCGGATTCCGCACGTATCCGGCTGGGCAAGCATCACATGCATTACCACCTCGATTATATTGGCTATCTGGCGAGTTCGCGTTATTTCCTGGCCGGGGAAAGCCTGACACTCGCCGACCTGGCCGCCAGCGCCCACCTTTCCGCGCTTGATTACCTCGGTGACGTCGACTGGAATTACAACGCCCCCGCCCGCGGGTGGTACGCACTGATGAAATCCCGCCCCTCCATGCGCTCTATCCTGGTTGAACGCATGCGCGGCGTACGGCCGCCGGCTTATTATGAAGACCCGGATTTCTGATTACGCGCTCGCGCTTGGCTTCGATGCCGTCGCCTTCACCACCCCTGATTTACCAGTATCCGCCGCGCTGGGATTGCAGGAATTCATCGGCCAGCACCATCACGGCGACATGGGGTGGATGGAAGAAAAATCCGACCGCCGCCAAAATCCGCGTGTGTTGTGGCCAGGCGCGCAGTCGGTCATCGTCGTCGGCCATAATTACGCCCCAGCAACCAACCCTCTCGAAAAACTCAATCAAAAAACCATCGGCAACATTTCCTGCTATGCGCTAAACCGGGATTACCACGACGTCATCAAAAAAAAGTTGAAGGCGCTTGCCCGCTGGATAGCCGCTGAATATGGCTGCGACGTAAAAGTTTTTGTCGATACTGCACCGGTGATGGAAAAACCGCTGGCCGAACAATCCGGACTAGGCTGGCAAGGAAAACATACCTGCCTGGTATCGCGTGAATTCGGAAGCTGGCTGTTCCTGGGCAGTATTTTTACAACACTTGCATTATCGCCCGACCAACCCGAACAGGATCATTGCGGCACCTGCCGCGCCTGCCTCGATATCTGCCCGACGCAGGCCTTCACTGCCGAGCGCAAGCTCGATGCCCGCAAATGCATTTCCTACCTTACCATCGAACATCAGGGACAGATCCCGCTGGAGTTCCGGAAGGCGATCGGCAACCGCATCTATGGCTGCGATGATTGCCTGGCAGTGTGTCCATGGAATAAATTCGCGCAGACTTCTAAAGAAATCGCCTACCACCCGCGCCATGAGCTGGAAGCGCCGCTGCTTTCTGAACTGGTGAGGCTGGATGACGCCGCCTTCCGGAGCCTGTTTTCCAAATCCCCCGTCAAGCGGATCGGTCGGGAACGGTTTATCCGCAATGTGCTAATCGCCATCGGTAATTCCGGCGATCCGGCGTTGATTCCCACCATCCAGCTCCTGCGGGAGGATCGTTCGCCACTGATTTCAGAAATGGCGCGCTGGGCACTTGAAGAATTGACCAGCATCACTACATCCAGAGCATAAGGAGAACCCATATGCCCGCCATCACCATCTACACCAAAGATTATTGCCCCTACTGCGTCAAAGCCAAAACCCTGCTGAAACAAAAGGGCATGGAATCGAACATCCGCGAAATCGACATCACCCGTGATGAAACGCTGCAGGCGGAGATGATGGAGAAATCCGGCGGGCGCCGCACCGTACCGCAGATTTTCATCGGTGATACCCATGTCGGCGGAGCGGATGATTTATATGCCCTGAACCAGGCCGGGAAACTCGATTCGCTACTAGCAGCCAATTAATTGATTCACTCCCGGTTATCCGTACCGGTGCCCGTCCTGAAAACCCCGGCTTACCCAAAGCAAGCCGTATTGTGCCAAATTACGCATCCGTCGATGCGGGCTTTCTAAGCTGTTCGTGGTTCTTTCATACGCGATTCTCCCTTTCGTTAGGGCGGGGAATGATGCCGTTGCATTCAGCCTAACTGCCGCCCTCAGGGAGAGTGTCCCACGTGCGTCGCACATTATCGTGCCGCACGTTCCGTTCCCGACTCGTTCGAGGATCAAGAAAATGCAGAAGATCACCGCAGCTCTGTTCACCGCCGTTCTGTGCCTCGTCAGCTCCACCGCCTTCGCCCAGTTCGGTGGCACCAACCCGGATGACTGGGCTGGGCCGTATGAGTTGAAGATGCCCGACATCTGGGATTGGGAAATATTTCCCACAAGGGAAGATGGGGTGACGATCACCACACCGCAGGGTAATTTCAACATCCATGGAAATATCAGAATTCATGTGATGTCGAAAAACCGGTTGGGAATCTCCTTCCCAACTGGGAACACAATGTGGCGGGTGTCGTGTTACCACCCCGAGGGGTACTTAATGACCCTCGACGGGCTGCGTCCCAACCTCGGGCACCTGCCCGACGGGCGCGACGCAGATGGTAACCCGGAGTTCAAAGAGGTTTACCCCTATTTGGACTTCAAAAAGGGGCGGAAGATCACCTCCTACACGCTGGACATCGTCCCGCTGAAGGAGGAAAAAGCCGCCCCAGAGCCGCCGAAAGAGGAGGCCCCTAAAAAGGCCAAGCCTAAAAAAACGGCGCCAAGCGGCGAGCCGGTAGCTTCCCAAAGCTAACCCGGCTCCGCCGTCTAAACAATCGACCCGACGCACCTCACCAAGGTGCGCCGGGTCTTTTTTTGTCTGGTTGCGGCGGCAACCACAATATCTAGCCCCCTCATTTCAGTTGCAGAAAAGCAACAGCACTAAACTTAAGTGAAGTTTTTACCATCACCACTACATATTGTTGGTGCAGCAGTAGTAAATATTGTGTAAAAGAAAACCAATTTGGGTGGCAAATACAATATATTGTATGGCAAAAGCTGGCGGGGCAGATGCCATAGAATAGGGGCAAGTTGGTGTATTACATAAAGTTTTGGTCATCGTACTGGAAAAACCTCGCGGAGCTTGCCGAAGGCTCTGCCCCCCCATCTGCCCCTGAAATCGCCCCCCCGCATTACAAGCCGCACCTCTCCCCCGAAGATAAATATTCCTACCTCACCGAATACGGCACGCAAATCCTCTCCCTATTCGCCGCCGATGGCAGCTGCACTTACGTATCGCGCAATTTTGAAACCATCACCGGCCACGGCAAAGACGCCGCCGCCGGCCATGGGTTTTACAACCTCATCGCCCCCGATGCCCGCGATCGCCTGCAGGAACTGATCCGCCTGCAGCATAGCAGCCCCACCCCGCAAATCATCCGCATGAAACTCACCCACTCCAACCACAAACACCAATGGTACATGTTTATGCTGCATCCGAAAAAACATGCCGACCAACGTGAAATTGTCTGCGTGGTCGAAAACATCCATGAAAACATCCTGACCCAGAACACGCTGCAGAAATCACGCATGGAAGCGGAGCTGGCTCTGCGCTCGCGCTCGGAATTCCTCGCCAATATGAGCCACGACCTCCGCACGCCGCTCAACGCCGTCCTCGGCTTCGCCCAGATGATTACCAGCGAGGTGATCGGCAAAATCGACAACCCGCACTACATGGAATATGCCCGCCATATCCAGGAAAGCGGTTATGATTTGCTCGCCAAAATCGAAGATTTGCTCGAAATCGCGAGCCTCGACGCCGGGCACGTGACGCTCGACCGCAGCGCCGTTCGCCTCGGCGACATATTGAAACAGGTGGTGGACGCGCAGGCGCACCACGCCCAGGGCAAGCGGCTGCGCCTCGTCTGCGATGCCACCAACAACCATACCGAGCTGCTGGTCGACCGCCTCAAAATCCAGCATATCCTCGGCCACCTCGTTTCCAACGCCGTCAAGCATTGCAAGCCGGGACAGCAGATCAACATCCGCACCGGCAAAACCAAAGACGGGGGATTCAGGCTCCGCGTCGTCGATAACGGCAGCGGAATGGACGACATCCAACTTGGCCAGATCCGCAATGCGCTCCGAGAAAAAAGCTGCTGGACGTCAAAACACAGCCAGGGCATCGGCCTCGGACTAGCCCTCACCAAGGAATTCGTCGAGCTCCACGGCGGCGAGCTGGTGGTAGAAAGCGCCATCGGCAGCGGCACCACCGTCGATATCCTCCTGCCACGCGACTGTGTCATCGGCAACGTCTCCGCAAAAACAGATTACATCCGGCAATTGGTCAGCTAATCTGGCCGGCATGGACAAACCCAAAGCCGCCCGCGAGATCATCGCTGCCACCTTGCCGCACGTGCCGTTCGACGGCTGGACGATGCGCGCGCTGAACCGCGGCGCCCACGACGCTGGCTATGCGAAAACCGATGTCATCCGCGTGTTCCCGGATGGGGCGATGCAGGCGGTGGAAACCTTCTTTGCGCTGTCCGATACGGCGATGCAGGATACCCTGTCGGGCTACCACTTGGACAGCATGAAAATCCGCGAAAAAATTGCCCTCGCCGTCAGGTTGCGGCTGTCGGTGCATGACGACCATAAGGAAGCGCTGCGCCGCGCCGTGGCACTCTCCACCCTGCCGTTCAACCTGCCCCGCGCTATGCACAGCACCTACCGCACCGTCGACAGCATCTGGCACGCTATCGGCGATGCCAGCACCGACTTCAATTTCTATAGCAAGCGCGCCACCCTCGCCGGAGTCTACGTTGCCACCGTCCATTATTGGACGCACGATGCATCGGCAGGCCACCAGGCAAGTTGGGACTTCCTGGATCGCCGCATCGAGGATGTGATGAAAATCGAGAAATTAAAAGCGAAGCTCCGCAGCTACGTAGCATAAAAATAAAGCCCCGATGAGAGCGTAAGCAGAGGCGCAAGTAGCTTGCAGAGTACCGAGCAGTACTAGGAAAGGCAAGGCGAGATGGAGGAGCGTACAGCTAAGTACGTGACCGACAGCGAGTCCGCCGCCTGACGACGTAATGCGACGGTAATATGCAAGCTACTCCGTCGCGTCGCGCAGCTCCGCCCGCGTCGAGAACACCACCACATCGTCAAACTCATTGAGCGGATCCGCGGGATCGGGTTTCGGGTCGCCCTGCACAAATGCATCCAGGTCAGAAGTGCCGTTCCCCGCACCGGTCGAGAAACATTTGCAGTTGAGCAGCTCGTTGATGTTGGTAATGCCGCCATTGATCGACGAGCCGAGGGATGCGGTGCTGCCAAGCGCACCGGCACGTGCGCCGTGCCCGTTCCTGCCATAGCTCACCAGCACAAAAGCAACCGTGCTGGAAAGCGTCGCACCACTGTCGTTATTGGTCACGGTAATCAGCGCAGTCGTTGAACCAGGAGTCGCCGCCGCATCATCAAACGAATCGCTGACAATAAACGGATTGGCCACCGCATAGCGGATCCGCCGCCCCCAGCCATCCACCCCCATCTCATCGGGCAGCCCGAGTGTGCGTATCGGCACCATGCCCACCGCCGCCGTCCCATCCGCCAGATCCGCCGCCGGGCTACCGCCGATACAATCCACCGACGTCGAGGCAATGCCAAAGCCGTTACTACTCGCCGCCGTCGTCGAGTTCGCAGGGCACGGCAACATGTTATAGGCAATGCGGTAGTCATAGAGCGCCTGCTGCAGCACCTTCAGCTTCGCCACCGTCGCGTTGTAGGCGCGCCCTTCGAGTGCGGCAGAAGTCAGGGTAATGATGCCGCCGAGGATCGTCGCGATCACCGCCAACACTACCGACAGCTCAAGGAGGGTGAAGCCGAAGATACCAGTTAGGCGGTGCTTGGTGCTCGGTTTCATGCCATCTACATGTGGATGACTTTGCCGAAGGCATCGAGCACTGATTCATGCATCATTTCTGACAGTGTCGGGTGCGGGAAGATGGTGTGCATCAGCTCGCCTTCGGTGAGCTCGCCTTGTTTGGCGATGACATAGCCTTGAATCATCTCGGTCACTTCCGCGCCGATCATATGCGCGCCGAGCAGCTCGCCAGTTTTCGCATGGAAAATGGTTTTGATGAGGCCTTCCGGTTCACCGAGCGCAATCGCCTTGCCATTGCCCATGAACGGGAAACGCCCAACTTTGATATTTTCCTTTTTGTATTTTTCCGTGGCCGCTTTTTCGGTAAGCCCCACGCTCGCCACCTGCGGATGCGCGTAAGTGCAGCCAGGGATATTTTCTTTTTTCATCGGATGCACGCCTTTGACGCCGGCGATTTTTTCGACGCAGACAACGCCCTCATGCGATGCTTTGTGTGCGAGCCACGGCGCGCCCGTCACGTCACCGATAGCATACACGCCCGGCTCGGCAGTCGCTCCATAGCCATCGGTCACGATGTGGTTACGTTCCACTTTTACCTTGGTGTTTTCCAGGCCAAGATTTTCCGAATTGCCGACGATGCCCACCGCCATAATCACGCGGTCGGCCGTGATGTCCGAGGACTTGCCGCCCTGCTCCACCGTTGCCGTTACATTGTCTTTGCCCTTCTTCAAGGCTTTCACCGTCGCACCGGTGATGATGGTCATACCCTGTTTCTCAAATGCCTTCTGCGCCATTTTGCTGATCTCTTCATCCTCGACCGGCAACACACGATCCAGCACCTCAACCACGGTGACCGCAGCGCCCATGGAACGGTAGAAACTTGCGAACTCAATGCCAATCGCGCCGCTGCCCACCACGAGCAACGACTTCGGCATCGCCTCCGGCACCATCGCCTCTTTATATGTCCAGATTAACTTGCCATCCGACTCCAGCCCCGGAAGCTGGCGCGCACGCGCACCAGTGGCGATGATGATATGTTTCGCCGCCAACGTTTCCTTGCCATCCACCGAAAGCTTGCCCTTACCCAGCAGCTTCGCACTACCCATAAATACGGTGACTTTATTTTTCTTCATCAGATGGCCGATGCCTTTGGAAAGCTGCGAGGCCACGCCACGCGAACGCTCCACCACTTTTTTAATGTCGAACGAAATTTTTTCTGCCTTTAAACCGAACTCATCCGCACGGTGCATGAGGTGGTAGAGTTCGCTTGTACGCAGCAGCGCCTTAGTCGGAATGCAGCCCCAGTTAAGGCAAATGCCGCCCAGATGCTCGCGCTCGATTAGCGCCACTTTCATGCCGAGCTGCGACGCCCTGATCGCCGCCACATAGCCACCGGGCCCGCCGCCAATTACTACTACGTCAAAGCTTTGTTCGGTCATGGTTCTTCCCTTCTATTAACTCAGAAAACCGGTGCCCGCATAGCGCGCTGCACGACCAAGGTCTTCTTCGATGCGAATGAGTTCATTATATTTTGCCAGACGATCCGAACGCGAGAGCGAACCGGTTTTAATCTGTCCGCAATTGGTGGCGACCGCCAGATGCGCGATCGTGGTATCTTCCGTCTCGCCGGAGCGGTGCGAAAGGATGGCGCGGTAACCCGCCCTGTGCGCCATTTCGACGGCAGCGAGTGTTTCCGACAGCGTGCCGATCTGGTTCACTTTTACCAGGAGCGCATTGGCAAGGCCATTCTCGATCCCCTGCGCGAGAATCGCCGGATTGGTCACGAACAAATCGTCCCCCACCAGCTGCACGCGACTGCCAAGCAGGTCGGTGATTTCCTTCCAGCCAAGATGGTCGTCTTCGGCCATCGGGTCTTCGATCGAAATGATCGGGTACTTGCTCACAAGATTCTCGTAATATTTAAGTAGCTTGCCGAAATCCATCGTCTTGTTTTCGCCTTCAAGCACATATTTGCCGCCTTCGTAGAATTCACTGGCCGCCACATCAAGCGCCAGCAACACATCGTCACCCGGCTTGTAGCCCGCACTCTCAATCGCGCGCATAATGTAAGAAAGCGCCTCATCCGCCTTACCGATTTTCGGCGCAAACCCACCCTCGTCACCAACGCTGGTGCTTAAGCCTTCGTCGCTTAGGCGTTTTTTCAATTCGTGGAACACTTCCGCGCCCATGCGGATGGCATCTTTCATCGAATCCGCCGCCACCGGCACGATCATAAATTCCTGGATGTCGAGCTTGTTATCCGCGTGCTGGCCACCATTGATGATGTTCATCAGCGGCACGGGCAGCACATGCGCGGCAGCCCCACCGACATAGCGAAAAAGCGGCAGGTCAGCTGCAATCGCCGCCGCTTTCGCCACCGCCAGCGACACGCCAAGGATCGCGTTCGCGCCGAGGCGCGCTTTGTTATCCGTGCCGTCAAGCTCGATCATCGCCTGATCAATTTTAAGCTGGTCTTCGGCGTCCATGCCAGTCAGCGCATCAGCAATCTCGCCATTGACATTCGCCACCGCCTTCAGCACGCCCTTGCCAGCATAACGCTTCTTGTTGCCGTCGCGCAGCTCAAGGGCTTCGAGCGTGCCGGTCGAGGCGCCCGACGGCACCGCCGCCCGGCCAAACGATCCATCCTCAAGCGCAACATCCACTTCGACGGTCGGGTTGCCGCGGCTATCAATAATTTCGCGGGCATGAATATGGTCTATCGCAGTCATTACAATCCTTTCGTATTTCCCCTGATAACCCTCTGCGGGCCAAAAACGTCTCCTGGCCAGATGGCATATTCCATATTTTCCCTTAGGTAAAGTTCATGATGGCGGTATTTGACATGAAAGGCACCAACTTGCGAAAAATAGCGGTAGGGCAGGATTTTAGCCGGCACGTACCCTTCGGCAGTACGAACTTCGATCTCTTGTACCATATCAGTCATGTTAGCGACCTTCGCCGCATACGCCGATAATGGCATCAAGAAAATACCGATAAAATTTAAGAATAATAGCGCTGTAAATTTCCACGACATAAAACTGGCCTAACGATGCACCTTGGTATATACTACTTACAACGTTGCTTCGCAAATTGGATTAAACCTATGCCACGCACGACAAGTTATTTCACCAGCTCCCCTAAACCCGTCGCCACACAAAAGGCGTTCGAGCAGTGCCTCCTTGAACTGGAGAATATCTGCATTGAGCTGAAAGACGGCCAGTTCACCCACGGCAAGGAAGATATCGACCGGCTGTACTGGCAGCAGAAACTGAAAAACCTCGCCATGCCCATCTCGCTTGCACTCGCGGAATATAAGGGGCCGCGGGTCTTCCACCACCATTATAAGCATAAAGATGAGGACGGCGAAGTGTTGACGCCCGTGCTGGAATCCGCGCTCGAGAATTTAGTTATGGTTTGCGAACGCGCGCTGCATGAATGCGAAAACTTAAACGGCATGAAGGGCAGCAAATTGCTCGAAGAAAAGAATATGCTCTGCCGCGCACTGCGGCAATTGCTCGCCGCTAACCCTGCTTAACCAGCGAATCGATCGCCTGTAAGCGCGCAAGCAGGGCTTCCATATCCTCTAGCTTCACCATATTCGGCCCGTCGGAAGGTGCGTTATCAGGGTCTTGGTGGGTTTCCATGAAGACACCGGCCACACCCACCGCAATCGCGGCTTTCGCCATGGTAGGCACAAAGCGGCGGTCACCACCGGAAGATTTTCCTTGCCCGCCGGGCTGCTGCACCGAGTGCGTCGCATCCATCACCACCGGGCATCCCGTCTCCGCCATGATCGGAAAGGAGCGCATGTCGGTGACCAAGGTATTATAACCAAAGCTCGCCCCACGCTCGGTGAGGATGACATTCGGGTTGCCCGACGCATCCATTTTCTCCACCACGTTTTTCATATCCCACGGCGCCAGGAACTGACCCTTTTTGATATTAATCACTGCGCCGGTTTTAGCAGCGGCAACGAGCAAATCGGTCTGGCGGCAGAGGAACGCCGGGATTTGCAGCACGTCGGCATGTTTGGCCACAATCGCACATTGCTCTTCATTATGAATATCGGTGAGCACCGGCAGGTTCATGTCACGGCGGATCTCATCGAAAATCGGCAGGGTTTTTTCCAACCCCATCCCGCGCTTGCCACCTAAACTGGTGCGGTTGGCCTTGTCGAACGAGGATTTATAAATAAACGGAATGCCAAGCTTGGTCGTGATTTTTGTAAGCGCTTCCGCCATCATCAGCGTGTGGTCACGCGATTCAACCTGGCACGGCCCCGCAATCAGCACAAACGGCAGGTCGTTGCCGAATGTGATATTCTTTCCAACTTTAATATGACGAATGTTTGTCATGCCGCTTTCTTCTTTTTTTCGCTTTTAGTGATGGCCGCTTTCACGAAACTTGCAAAGAGTGGGTGCGGGGCAAACGGACGGGATTTCAGTTCGGGGTGGAACTGCACGCCCACGAACCACGGATGGTCTTTCAACTCGGCAATTTCCGGAAGCTGCCCATCCGGCGAGAGGCCGGAGAAAACGAGGCCGGATTTTTCAAAGTCCTCGCGGTACGCCATATTAACCTCATAACGATGGCGATGGCGTTCGCTAATATGGGTGCTGCCATAAATCTCGGAGGCAAGCGTGCTTTTCGCAATGTCGCACTCATAGCTACCCAAGCGCATGGTGCCGCCAAGATCGCCGTCTTTCGAGCGTTTCTCGAGCGTGTTCCCGCGCGCCCATTCGGTCATGATGCCCACGAGTCCGCCGCGCGGATCGCTGGTGGTTTGCATGCCGAATTCACTCGATGTTGCATCCTTGATGCCAAGCACATTGCGCGCATGTTCGATCACCGCCAATTGCATGCCGAAGCAGATGCCGAGGTAAGGCTTGCCGGATTCCCGCGCATAGCGAATGGCCGCTATTTTGCCGTCCACGCCGCGCTCGCCGAAGCCGCCGGGCACGAGAATGGCATCCACATCCGCCAACTGCTTGGCGACATCGCCCTTTTCAAAACCACCCGCATCGATCCAGCGTGTATTGACTTTCACCTGGTTAGCAATGCCCGCATGGTCGAGCGCTTCCGAGAGGGATTTATAGGCGTCGCCGATACCGGTATATTTCCCAACCAGCGCCACCGTCACTTCACCCTTCGGATGCTGCACGCGCTCCAGAATATCATCCCACTTCGCAAGGTTGGGCTTGCCTTTATTTTCAATACCAAAATGTTTGAGTACCTGCGTATCGAACCCCTGTTCGCTGTAACGGCGCGGCACTTCATAAATCGACGACACATCCAGCCCCTGAATCACATTTTCTTCACGGATGTTACAGAAGAGTGCAATCTTGCGGCGCTCGGAAAGCGGGATTTCGCGCTCAGCGCGGCAGAGTAAAATATCCGGCTGGATACCAATCATTCGCAGTTCTTTCACGCTATGTTGCGTCGGTTTGGTTTTCAGTTCTTTTGCAGCTGCAATGTAGGGTACAAGGGTCAGGTGCACATACATGACGCGCTCTTTGCCGAGCTCCCAGCCAAGCTGACGAATCGCTTCCAGGAACGGTTGGCCTTCAATATCGCCCACCGTACCTCCGATTTCGCAGAGCACGAAATCTTCGCCGTCCGTATCACGCAAAATAAATTCCTTGATGAGGTCGGTCACGTGCGGAATCACCTGCACCGTGCCGCCCAGATAATCGCCGCGGCGCTCCTTGGTAAGCAGCGTCGAATAAATCTGGCCGGATGAAACCGAGTCGGAGCGGCGCGCACTCACATCGGTGAAACGCTCATAATGGCCAAGATCGAGATCGGTTTCCGCACCATCGTCGGTGACGAACACCTCGCCGTGCTGAGTGGGATTCATCGTGCCGGGATCGACGTTCAAATAGGGGTCAAGCTTCCGCAGGCGCACCTTGTAGCCACGCGCCTGCAAGAGCGCACCGAGCGAAGCGGATGCGAGCCCTTTTCCTAAAGAACTGACCACCCCGCCGGTAATGAAGATAAAACGTGTTGGCATAAATTTGTTTCCTGCCGCCGTTTATAGCCGCAATATCCAATGTGGCAAGTATTACGTGGCGCCTAATTTATAAGATAGAAGCGCCAGCCCCCGGCGACGTACCAACCGACGGAGCCATTAGCTGCCCCAGCAATGCCTTCAACGGCTTCGCAGACAGCTTGCCACAAAAGCCGGAAATCAGCCCATCTTCCTGCATCCTGGTGAATTCTGCAATACCATCCGATGTCGTAACCAGTACAAACGGCATGCTGTTACTGTTCTGTTTGAGCCAACGAGCAATATCCGTTCCCAGCTCAACGCCCCGTAAATGGTAGTCGCTTACCACCATGCCAACGCCGTGCTCCGGTTGCTGCAAGAGCGCCAGCGCTTCCGCCGCCGATGCGACCGACACGACATCATAGCCCCACTCCTGGAGATGTTCAGTGAGCGCAGCAAGAAGTGCGGGCTGGTCGTCCACTAAAAGAACTTTACCCGCCGCCATGCTATTCGCTCTTCGGCACGACCGGTTCCGCAGGCGTTGCCGGCGCCTCTGCCGGTGCGGCAGGCTGCTCGACAATGCTGTCGACAACCGAGGATTTGGTCATGTGCCCGGCCATAATGGCAAGAATGAGGCTTGTGGTCATGAACAGCGCTGCGAGGATAGCCGTGGCACGGGTCATCAAATTGCCCTTGGCGCGGCCGGTCATGAACTGGTTGCCGCCGCCGCCGAGGCCGGACAGGCCATCGGAATCGGTGCGCTGGATCAGCACCATGACAATCAAAAACAACACCAGAATCGTGTGGGCTACCAATAATACTGTATACATAATCGCTTCCTTGGTTTCTTACTTTGCCGCGGCAAGGATGCCGCAAAATTCTTCAACGTCAAGGCTTGCGCCCCCCACCAGCACGCCGGCAACACCCGGAACCGACAGTATTTCCGATGCATTCGCCGCCTTGACCGACCCGCCATACAACACGGCAACCCCTGAAAGGAGCGCCTGTATTTGCTGGTGCATCTGTTCGATATCCGCGCTGCTGGGCACGTTGCCAGAACCAATAGCCCAAACCGGCTCGTATGCAAGCAGAAACTGGCCGGTCGCCGGCACGCATTCCCGCACCTGCTGGGTGACATAACGGGCGGCAAGCCCCGCATCGCGCTGGGCACGCTGCTCGCCGACACAAATAATAGGAACCAATCCCGCCCCAATCGCGGCTTCCGCCTTGGCCTTCACCGTTTCGTTCAACTCTTTATACTGCGCCCGGCGCTCGGAATGGCCGACAATCACATAGCGGCAACCGGCCTCGGCAAGCATGCCGGCGCTCACATCCCCCGTATAGGCACCCCCGGCATGCGGGCTGCAATCCTGCGCGCCCAACGCCAGGAACGAACCGCGTATCCCCGCCGCCACGTGCGGCAGCAGCACCGAAGGCGGGCACAGGATAACTTCGCCGGCAAGCCTGTGCGCGGCCGCAAACGACGCCACCGCCGGCACCAGCCGGTCGGCCATCGCCCGCGATCCGTTCATTTTCCAGTTTGCTGCAACAATCGGCGCCATCATCAAAAAACCTTTTACATTCTTTATCCGTAATGTAAACCAATCCCTTATGTTGAATCGCTTTAGCGCCTTCTCCGGAAGCATCGTTACCAAAATCCTGATGGTACTGCTCATCGCCAGCTTCGCGCTGTGGGGCATTGGCGATATGCTTGGCCGCAGCTCCGGCAACCATACGCTGGCAACTGTTGGAAATAAAACCATTTCTGTCGATGCATACCGCCGCGAACTGGCCGCCGAAAGCGAACAGGTGCGCCGCCAGCTCGGCGCCAACTATTCTCCCGAACTGCTTAAGCGCCTGAATGTCCCGCAATTCGTGCTCCAGCGCATGGTGCAAGAATCGCTGCTGCAACAGGAAGCCGAGCGGATGGGCTTTATCCCCGACGACACCACAGTAGCGCTCGAAATACGGAAAACTCCCGCCTTCATCAACGGCTCCGGCGTGTTCGACAAGGCACGCTTTGAAAACACCCTGCGTACCCAGGGAATGTCGGAAAAGGCCTATGTCGAAAAACTGCGTATGCAACTCGCCACCGACAAGCTGCTGAACGCACTGGCTGTCGATCTCCCGATCGGCAGCAAAATGCTTGCAACCCTGCAGGGCGCGCATGACCAGGGACGCACTGTGACCCTCTACAGGATTTCAGGCGCGGCGCTTCCGCCCATTGCCGCCCCCACAGAGGACGACCTCGTCCGTTTCCATAAACAGTATGCCGATCTGTTCACCCAGCCGGAAACCCGCACCGTGAGTTTTGCGCGCTTCACCGCCAGCGAGAGCAAAGCTCCGGCAACGATCAGCACAGAGGCAATTGAAAGTTATTACCATGACCACGCGGATCAATTCCAGACCCAAGAGAAACGCGATGTTGAGCAACTGCTCTATAGCAGCGAGGAAAAAGCACGCGATGCCCACAAACAGTTGAAACTCGGCACCGACTTCGACGAGGTAGCCAAAACCACAGCGCCTATCAATAAAAATACGCTGTCACTTGGGCTGGTCGACAAGCGCGAGCTACTGGAAAACGCAGCGGAAGAGATTTTTCACCTGAAAGCAAGCGAATTCACCGCACCGGTAAAAAGTGCCTTCGGCTGGCATATTTTCCGCGTTAACAGCATTGAACCGGCAGGCGTGCAGCCGCTAGACAAAGTGCGCGCTGCCATCGAAGCCCAACTTAAACGCGCCACCAGCGAAAATGCGCTGACCGATACGATCAACCAGATCGAAGATGCGCTGGCCGGCGGCAGCACAATGAAAGAAGCCGCCGCCGCCGTCGGGCTTTCGGTTGAACAGGCCGGCACGTTCGACAAGAACGGCAACACCCCTCAAGGCACCGCCAACAAAACAATCCCTGACCTTGACCGTTTTATCGACATCGCCTTTAAAACCGACGAAAAAACCGAATCTTCGGTCATGACGTCCAAGGGCGGCACCTATTACGTATTGCGGGTGGACGCGCTGACGCCGGAAAAACTCCGCCCCTTGAGCGACGTGCGGGCAGAGGTGACTGCGGCCTACCTCCGCAAACAGCAGGAGCAGGCGATGGCAAACCTCGCGAGCATGGTGGAAAAAGAACTGGCGACCGGCAAGCCCGCCAAAGACATCATCACCGCGCACAAACTTCCGGTTGCAGCAAGCGGCACGGTCAACCGGTCGAAACCGCTGCTTGGCGACACCGCCCTGCCCCCCTCGCTGCTGAACAGCGTATTTTCCCAGAATGTCGGCACATTGACAACGCCGGTGCGCGACAAATACGGTGACTACCTGCTCGCGAACATTACCGGCCTGGCGCCCGCCGCAGGGAATAGTGCAAGCGACTCCGCAAGCAGCAAAAAGCAGCTGATCCAAACGATGCAGGAAGAAATAATGACGCAATATATGCGCCACCTGGAAAGCCGCTACCCAGTCGATGTGCGTCAGGAAATCGTCGACCGCCTGCTGCAGGACACGAACGATGTTACCCGTTAAATCCCCCGCCATCCACCCGGGGGTTGAGGATTTCAGGCATCGTTTCGACTCCGGAATGTCACAGCTGGTGTGGACGAGCGTGCCGGCCGACCTTGATACGCCCGTATCGGCCATGCTGCGGCTGATGCAGGGTGACGCCCCGTGCTTCCTGCTCGAATCCGTGGAAAAAGGCGAAATCCGTGGCCGCTATTCGGTCATCGGCCTAATGCCCGACCTGATCTGGCGCGCCCGCGGCAACACGTCGGAAATTTGCCGCCACGACACCGCAGATGCCGCACATTTCGTTCCTTGCGAGGGCGACACGCTTTCCGCTTTCCGTGCGCTTTACACCGAATCCAGTATCGATATTCCGCCCGAATTGCCGCCGATGGCGTCGGGGCTCGTCGGCTATATGGGATACGACATGGTGAAGCTGATGGAGCAATTACCCGACACCAAACCCGACCCGATCGGCATTCCCGACAGCTGTTTCATCCGCCCGAAAGTCATGGTGATTTTTGATGCCGTCACCGACAAAATTTTTATCGTCACCACCATCTGGGCAGACAAGCACCGCACCGACGCCGGCGCGGCCTACACCGCCGCCAAGCAGCGGCTACACTACGTGCTCGACCGCTTAAGCGCTCCGGTACCGGTGCCGGGGCATACGGTGCATCACCCGGTGAAGCTTGAGGATTTTAAATCGAACACCACGCGGCGCGATTATGACAACATGATCGATCGCGCCAAAGAACATATCCTCGCCGGGGATATTTTCCAGGTCGTGCTCTCGCAGCGATTTTCAGCCCCATTTACCCTGCCGCCCTTTTCACTCTACCGGGCATTGCGGCAACTCAACCCATCGCCATTCCTATTCTACCTCAACATGGGTGATTTCCAGCTCGTGGGTTCCAGCCCGGAAATCCTGGTACGGCTGCGTGACGGCGAAGTGACCATTCGCCCGATTGCCGGCACACGCAAACGCGGGCGTGACCGTGCCGAGGACGAACAGCTCGCCAAAGACCTGCTTTCCGACCCCAAGGAACTTTCCGAGCATCTGATGCTGCTCGACCTTGGCCGCAACGATGTCGGCCGCGTCGCAAAAACCGGCACAGTGAAAACCACCCAGCACATGACCATCGAAAACTACAGCCACGTCATGCACATTGTTTCCAACGTCATCGGTGAACTCGACCCGAAATATGACGCGCTCTCGGCACTCATCGCCGGATTCCCGGCAGGCACGGTGAGCGGTGCCCCGAAAATCCGCGCCATGGAAATCATCGACGATCTGGAGGCAGAGCGCCGCAGTTTCTACGCCGGGTGCATCGGTTATTTCTCTGGCAATGGTAATATGGACACCGCCATCACCTTGCGTACCGGCCTCGTCAAGGCCGGGAAACTCTACGTGCAGGCCGGCGGCGGAATTGTCGCCGAAAGCAACGCCGAGGACGAATACCAGGAATCGCTCAACAAGGCGAAGGCGCTGATGCGCGCCGCCGAAGAAGCCATAGGGTTTGTATGAACATCATCCTCCTCGATAATTATGACTCCTTCACCTACAACCTCGTCCATTACCTTGGCGAGCTCGGGGCACAGGTGGAAGTGATCCGCAATGATGCCATCACCGCCGAGGCGCTGGTCGCAAAAAAACCGCACGGCATTGTGATTTCTCCCGGTCCCGGCACGCCACAAGAGTCGGGAATCTGCCTCGACCTTATCAAACAAGCTTCCGGTACCATCCCGATTTTTGGCGTCTGCCTCGGCCTGCAGGCCATGGGCGTTGCCTTTGGCGGCAAGGTGATCCGCGCACCGCAACCGATGCACGGAAAAGTCAGCGCCATCTACCACGAAGGCCGCAGCGTATTCAAAGGCCTGCCGATCCCATTCAACGCCACCCGCTACCACTCGCTGATCGTCGATCGCGGCAGCCTGCCCGAATGCCTCGAAGTCACCGCCGTCACCGCCGATGACGGGCTGATCATGGGGCTTGCCCATAAAACCCACAACACCCACAGCGTGCAGTTCCACCCGGAATCCATCGCCTCCGAACATGGGCACCAACTCATCAAAAACTTCCTGAATGGGTTATGACCGAACCGCTCCCACTCGCACTTGGATTGCTGGCCGAGCGGAAAAACCTGCCGCGTGAACTGGCCGAGCGCGTGCTCCAGATCATGATGAATGGCGGCGCCACCCCGGCACAGATGGCCGCCATCCTGATGGGACTACGCATCAAAGGCGAAACCGTGGAAGAGATCGTCGCCGGCGCGACCGTGTTACGCGCCAAGGCGGTGAAAATCACCGCACCGGAAGGCACCATCGACACGTGCGGCACCGGTGGCGACGGGCGCGGCACGTACAATATCTCCACCGCTACCGCCATCGTGCTCGCTGCTTGTGGCGTGCCGGTCGCCAAGCATGGCAACCGCTCGGTCTCGTCCAAATCCGGCTCGGCCGATGTGCTGGAAATGCTTGGCGTCAAGCTCGACGCATCCATTCCGGCACTGGAACAATGCCTGAAGGAGCTTGGCATCACCTTCCTGATGGCGCCGAAATTCCACGCCGCCATGCGCCATGTCGCCCCCATCCGGCAGGAACTTGGGCTGCGAACCATTTTTAATGTGCTGGGGCCGCTCTCCAACCCGGCAAAACCGGATTTCCAGCTGCTCGGCGTCTACGACAAGGCGCTCACCGAACCGCTCGCCCACGTGCTGCGTACCCTCGGCACCAAAGCAGCATGGGTGGTGCATGGGCATGATGGGCTTGATGAACTGACACTCACCGGAAAAAGTTTTGTCAGTGAATTAAAAGACGGCACGGTGCGGAATTTTGAAGTGTCGCCGGAAGATGCGGGTCTTCCCACCGCCCTGCTGGAGGATCTGAAAGGTGGCGATGCCAGCGCCAACGCCAGTGCCCTCGAACACGCGCTGTCGGGCATGGAAAGCGCCTATAAAAACGCGGTGATGTATAATGCCGCCGCCGGGCTGGTGATTGCCGGAAAAAGCGCCACCCTGCGAGATGGCGCCGCCCGCGCCCGCAGCGCCATTGACGACGGTCATGCCTTCCGCATCCTGAAACAATGGGCAATGTTAAGCCATGCCAGCGCCTAGCTAGGCACCCATTGTAATAAAACCTTAACACACGTTAGTTGGAATGTGCATTATAGTGGAATCCGCTGTTCCCAATATAGATGGAGCTTTTTATGACTGAAACCATCGATCAGAAATACATCGCTGCCTTTGAAGGCATCCTCACCGCCGATGAGTTGGCACGGGCGGCAACCGAGCCAGGTGAATTTTCCCGTGACCTGCCTCCGCTGAAACACGTCCCCGGGCTGGTGCGCCATACCATCGGGTGGTTGCCTGAGAACGCAAAATTAGGTCTTATTGCCAGTGGAGTAAAGGCCGCCGACAAACAAGGTCGCAACCTGAGCGATGTAGTGGGTAACGTGTTTGATCCCACAACGCATAAATCCTACCAAAATCAACCGGACACCGATGATAAACAGGACTACACCACCAAGTTAAATTACCAGAGTTTTGTGCTGTCAGACGACGGCAACAAACTTCAACGCACCAGCGCACAGCAGATAAGCGAACTGTTCCCCAAGGGCGAGAAAGATTCATGGCCGACGTTGGTGCTGGTTTCCAATAGCAACCTCGCATCACCGCAACTGTTCTTCGATAGTTTTCAGGCGGCACAGCAAGTGATCCCCGCGGTCACTGACACCGCCGATAATATCGTGGTCACAGGCGCCTATTTCAGTCAGCGCCACCTGCACGCCAATGCGCTCGATACCCAGACACGTTACCGCGAGCTTGGCCTTAACCCACAAAGCATGGAGAAATTATCTCCTGCCGCTGAAATACAGGCCTACCAGCTACTCGACCTGCTGCTGGAACGCGATGCCAGTGGCGCAGTCATGACGGCAGACAATAAACCCGTCCTACGCGCCGATGCCGCCGAAGTGCTGAAACACGTCGTAGGCTATGGCTACAGCGCCGCGCACATGACCAATAAAGATGCATTTCGCGCCCTCCGCGACGTGCTGACCAGCGGTGATGTACAGGTACAGGTGCGCGAGGATGGCGAACTGATCACGCGAGAGGCATCCGCTGCCGACGCCACCCGGCTGATTTCCAATGCACGACTGATAGGTGTGGCCGGACTCGACGCCATGGCGATCGGGCAGGAAAAAGGCATGCCCAGAGAAGTAGACTTCGTTTCCCCCAATGATTTTTCAATGTCACTCAACGGGCCGAAATTTTTCAACGCCCCGAATGTCATTGCGCTCTCACCGAAAGGGGTGGATGGACGAACCATCGGGGATGCTATCGGTGGCCATGCCCAAGCAACCTATGTTGAAGCCCTACTCGGTAGCACCAACAGCGCCCAACGGGAGCAAGCGCAAGCCAAACTGAACAGCACGGGCGTCGGAATTGGTGGGGGGTGAGGAAATTGATTCGCGTTGTTTTAACAACGCTCACCCTGCGGGCGTTTGCGTAATGCAAACGTCCACCGCCCTTCCGGGTCGGCGTGAACCTTGTTCTGCGTCCCTCACAACCACTACCCAGCCCCGGGGTTTACCCGGGGCTGGGTAGTGGTGGGGGGTGAGGGACTTGAACCCACGACCAAGGCGTTATGAGCGCCCTGCTCTAACCGCTGAGCTAACCCCCCGTTATTATATATCAATGGGTTGCAGGTTTCACGGTTGACCGTTTCACCCCACAAACACGCATTTTAGGACACAATTTAGGACACACTACCAGCATTCTATACTGATTCAATGACCTTATAGGAAGCGTACCAGCATTTTTACAACATAAGTAAGCATCTTAAGGGCGGTGGTGGGTAAACTTGATCGGCAAAGGTTAGCAGCTTGGTTTTCAACTATTTTTGCTTAAAATCAGCTATTCCCACTATTTTACTTGAAATCGGCCTTCTCATAAGCTAATCACCTACCCCTCAAACGACAAACCAGCGAGCATGTTATGAAACAAGGCATTCACCCGGAATATCACAAAATCTTCGTCCAGATGTCGGATGGCTTCAAATATGAAAGCCGCTCCACCTGGGGCAAAGAAGGCGATACGATGATCCTTGACGTCGATCCGAAAACTCACCCGGCATGGGTCGGCGGCATCAACCTGCGTAAAACCGGGCAGATGGAAAAATTCGCCAACAAGTTCGGCAGCTTCGGCGCAGTCAAAACGTCAGCACAACAAAGCGATAAAAAAGAAGACAAAAAAGACAGCAACTAGTTGCTGTGGCGCCCTCGCTTCAATATCGCAAAGATATTGATGGGCTGCGAGCGGTTGCAATTGTCTCGGTACTCCTCCACCACCTGCACGATGCCTGGATGCCCGGCGGCTACCTTGGCGTTGATATTTTCTTCGTCATTTCCGGCTACCTCCTGGGCAGCCTGTTGCTTACAGAACTGAACCAGACCGGGCGCATTGATTTCGTCGGATTCTACCTGCGGCGCATCCGTCGGATTCTGCCCGCAAGCCTCCTGGTTACGGCCTCTGCCCTTGCATTCGGCATAATCGTGCTTCAACCCGATCCGCTGATACATCTCGGAAAGTCGGTGACAGCAAATCTCCTTTTCTACTCCAACTATTTTTTTGCCCTCCAGCGCGATGATTATTTCGCCGCCCAAAAAGAAACCTACCCACTGCTCCATAGTTGGTCATTATCGGTGGAAGAACAATTCTACATTCTGCTGCCCGCATTCCTGCTCCTCTGCTTTCAATACAAAAAGTCCCTTACCGCCGCCCTCACTATCCTGATTATATCCTCTCTCGCCTTCCAGTTCTGGATCGAACAGTCGCGCCCGGAAGCAGCCTTCTTCTGGCTTCCCTCGCGCTTCTGGGAGCTAGCCATCGGCGTGCTGGTTGCGGCACGCCCGATAGCGGGTTGTTCCCAGCGCGGCACAGCAGAGTTGGCTAGCCTGCTCTGCACGGCAGCATTGGCGGCGGCCTTTATCCTTGGCGCCGAACAAAACGCCCTGCTGCAAGTAAGTGCCCTGATCGCCTGCCTGGCTACCGCAGGCCTCATCAATATCGGAGCGACGACGACCACAACCATTCACCGCCTGCTTTCACACCGCCTCCCCGTGGGCATCGGGCTTATTTCTTATTCGCTCTATCTCTGGCACTGGCCGCTACTGGAATATTGGCAACACATGACCAAGACAACTCCGCCAGCCGAGCAACTTGCTGCCTATAGCGTTCTGTGCGTCGCCCTGGCATGGGCAACATGGAAATGGGTGGAGCAGCCCTGCAGGAACCGGGCGATGGTGCCAACCAGACGCCTGCTGGTAATGCTCGCAGCAACGCTTTTGATAGTCGGTGCCATCACGTGGCGGGTCACACGCGATGGCCTGCCTGAACGCCTTCAAACCACCTTTGCCAACGATAAAACGCGCCACATCCTTACCCGTCAGGGCACATGTTTTATCAGCAAGAATCAGGGTTTTAAGGATATCGCCGAGGAATGCATTGATACTAAGAAAGGCGCGCTTAACGTACTGCTCTACGGTGATAGCTATGCCGCATATTACTACCCCGGCTTGAAGAAAATTGTGGGAACAACAAACAATATTCACCTATCACAAATTACAGCGAGTGGTTGCTCACCCTACTGGGATTTCAGCACCGGAAACAGGCCTAATTGCATCGACTTCAACCGCAAAGTCGTAGGACTGATTAATACGAACAAGTTCGACGTGGTGCTGGTCACCGGCAACTGGTCGTCGGCCAAGGGCACAAGCACTGAAGAACGCGTCGAACTCTTATACCAACTGCTGTCGAATACCCGCGCCGACAAAACGGAAGTGTTGGTGCTTGGTCAGGCCGTTGGCTACCAACAAGACCTAACCGACACCGAGCCACTCCAGACCAAGGGGTTCATGTGGGTTCACCAGCTCCTGTTTGATGCGGATATTCCACAACCAACGCCACAGGAAACAACACCTGTCATCAATGCCATGATCGCACAAAAACTGGCGGGATCACGCTTCCGCTTTGTGGATACGCAGACAGCGCTCTGCAGTGAACGGCGCTGCCTGTACATGACCCCGGACGGACAACTCCTAAGCACCGACAAAGGACACCTGACCGAAGCCGGCGCCGCTTACATCGTCGGCAAAACAGTGCTGCCGCTATTACAGGAAAAACAACGGGCAACTCGCAAACACTAGGCGGTTCTTACCTTGCACAGCCCCTCGAGCAGCGCCTTGCGTAGCAGGTAGGTGTTGAGGGCTTTTTCGAGCTCCGGCCAGGAAAGGCCGTGCTCGCCGTCGAATTGTTCGCTGGCAATCTTAAACACCGCCATCGCTTCTTCATCGGTAATTTTTGGCAGATCCGATTGCTCGCAGATAAAATGAACATCCTCAATGTGCCAGAGGCTGTCGACGAAGTAGCCGGAATTCCTCAACAATTCCCTCGCCGCCTCAATCATTTTTGTGGAATGTGTGGTCATAATGTTAGTTATTTCCCCCGAAATAATAATGTACAATCATTAATGAAGGTTAATAGCTAATAAATAGTTAAATTTTTAATCTTTGCGTGAATTATTTTGGGAGCCCTTGAAATACAAAATGGCGGGATTATATCACCCTCATCCCCAAAACGTAACCGATCCCACGTCAGAAGGTTCTGAAGCGGGCGGATTATGATAGAAACATCAAGGAGTCACTATGAGCAAAGTTATCGGCATCGACTTAGGAACCACGAATAGCTGCGTCGCCATCATGGAAGGCAGCAGCGTAAAAGTCATCCATAGCCAGGAAGGCCGCAACGTCGTGCCATCGATCGTGGCACTCACCGAATCCGGCGAACGCCTGGTCGGCGACGGTGCAAAACGCCAGGCCGTCACCAACCCAGAAAACACGCTGTTTGCAATCAAGCGCCTGATCGGCCGCAACTTCACCGACCCGATGGTGAAAAAAGACATGGGTCTTGTCCCCTACAAAATCGTCAAAGCCGACAATGGCGATGCATGGGTGGAAAGCCGCGGCGAAAAATATTCGCCGTCGCAAATCTCCGCCTTCATCCTCACCAAAATGAAAGAAGTGGCCGAAGCCTACCTGAGCGAAAAAGTTACCCAGGCGGTGATCACCGTACCCGCTTACTTCAACGACGCCCAACGCCAGGCCACCAAGGATGCCGGTAAAATCGCCGGCCTCGAAGTGCTGCGTATCATCAACGAGCCGACGGCCGCCGCACTGGCTTACGGCCTCGACAAAGACACCAAAAAAGGCAAGACCGTCGCTGTCTACGATCTCGGTGGCGGTACGTTCGACGTGTCGATTCTCGAAATCGAAGACGGGGTGTTTGAAGTGAAAGCCACTAACGGCGATACCTTCCTCGGCGGTGAAGATTTCGACATGCGCGTGATCGATTTCCTTGCCGACGAATTCAAACGCGAGCAAGGCATCGACCTGCGTAGCGACAAACTTGCCCTGCAACGCCTGAAAGAAGCGGCGGAGAAAGCGAAAATCGAACTCTCCAACTCGATGCAAACCGATGTGAATCTGCCCTTCATCACCGCCGACCAGAACGGTCCAAAACACCTGAATATCAAACTCACCCGCGCCAAACTTGAATCGCTGGTCGACGATCTGATCGCCAAAACCATCGAACCGTGCAAAAATGCGCTGAAAGATGCAGGCATTTCCGCCAGTGCGATCGACGAAGTGATCTTAGTTGGCGGCATGACACGCATGCCGAAAGTCATCGAAGCCGTGAAAAATTTCTTCGGCAAAGAACCGCATAAGGGCGTAAACCCGGATGAAGTGGTGGCGATGGGCGCCGCCATTCAGGGTGCCGTACTGAAAGGCGACGTGAAAGATGTGTTGCTGCTCGACGTCACCCCGCTGTCGCTCGGCATCGAAACGCTGGGTGGCGTATTTACCCGCTTGATCGACCGCAACACCACCATCCCAACCAAGAAGTCGCAAACCTTCTCGACCGCCGATGACAACCAGACGGCCGTGACCATCCGCGTGTTCCAGGGCGAGCGTGAGATGGCGTCGGATAACAAACTGCTCGGCCAGTTTGACCTGACCGACATCCCGCCCGCACCGCGCGGCATGCCGCAGGTGGAAGTGACCTTCGACATCGACGCCAACGGCATCGTGCATGTATCGGCGAAAGACAAGGCCACCGGCAAAGAACAGAAAATCCAGATTCAGGCTTCCGGCGGACTCTCGGACGCCGACATTGAGCGCATGGTGAAAGAAGGCGAGGCGAATGCCGAAGCCGATAAAAAACGCCGTGCTGTCGTCGAAGCCAAAAACCAAGCGGATGGATTGCTGCACTCGGTCGAAAAGAACCTGAAAGAGCACGGCGATAAAATCCCGGTGTCTGACAAGGAGCAGATCGAAAAAGATGCGGCGGCACTCAAAGAGGCCATTGCTTCGGACGATGCCACCACCATCGAAACAGCGGTGCAGACACTTACCCAGTCGAGCATGAAACTCGGCGAGGCGCTCTACAAAGCCGAACAGGCCAATGCCCAGAATGGGGCGCAAGGCTCGCAACAACCCGATGCCGGTGGCGCTGCTTCAGCAGAAGCGGACGGCGGCACCGTGGTTGACGCCGACTTTGAGGAAGTAGACGAAAAGAAGAAGAATAACGGCTAATTAGTGCTAGTGTGAGCGCGAGTGTGAGTGTAAAAGCTCATATTCGTTCTCACACTTACGCTTACACTTCCTATGTCCAAACGCGATTTTTATGAAATTCTAGGCGTGTCCAAAACCGCCAGTGACGATGAGCTGAAAAAAGCTTATCGCAAGCTTGCCATGCAACTCCATCCCGACCGAAACCCCGGCGACAAGAAAGCAGAAGAGCAGTTCAAGGAAGCAAGCCACGCCTACGACATCCTCTCCGACCCGCAAAAACGGGCAGCCTATGACCGCATGGGACATGCAGCCTTTGAGGGCGGCATGGGTGGTGGCAGTGCCGGAGCGGGCGGGTTCGATTTCTCCGGCAGCTTCTCCGACATTTTCGAGGATCTGTTCGGCGGCGCCTTCGGCAGTGGCGGTGGCAGACAACGCGGCGGCCCACAGGCACAACGCGGCGCCGACCTACGTTATAATCTGCAAATCTCGCTCGAGGACGCTTTCAAAGGCAAACAAGAATCCATCCGCGTCACCACCTCGGTTGCGTGTGAAACCTGCAGCGGCAGCGGCGCGGAAAAAGGCTCGAAACCCGAAATGTGCGGAACCTGCGGCGGCGTCGGCCGCGTAAGGGCAAGCCAGGGATTCTTCACCGTCGAACGCACCTGCGCCAGCTGCCAGGGCAGCGGCAAAGTCATCAAAAACCCCTGCCGCAGTTGTGCCGGCACCGGCCGCACCCGCAAGGAAAAAACCCTGTCGGTCAATGTCCCGGCCGGCGTGGAGGAAGGCACGCGCATCCGCCTCGCCGGCGAAGGCGAAGCCGGCGGCCGTGGCGGACCATCGGGCGATCTGTATATTTTCCTGTCGGTCAAGCAACATCCGATTTTCGAGCGCGACGGGGCAGACATCCACTGTCACGTGCCCATTAAAATGACCACCGCCATCCTGGGCGGCAGTATCGAAGTGCCGACGATTGACGGCAGTCGGGTAAAAGTCGCCATCCCCGAAGGCACGCAGGGCGGCCACCGCTTCCGGGTCAAAGGCAAAGGCATGAGCGTGCTGAAAAGCAGCCACCGCGGCGATATGTACCTGCACGCCCAGATCGAAACCCCAACCAAACTCACTAAAAAACAAAAAGACCTGCTCAAAGAATTCGATAAAGAAGATGGCGACAGCCACACCAGCCCACAAACCGAGAAATTCTTCTCGAAAATGAAAGAGTTCTGGGGTGGCGGAGCCACCTCGTGAAAACCCATCGCATCACCCCAACAGCAATAAGTCTTCTGCTAGTATTATCAGGATGCTGGCAACGAGAGGTAATCTTGGATCGGGAATCACTCTCGATTGGAGGCATCAGACTTGGTGCACCACTTAAAGCAGCAGAACCATTCGGAAATGCTCGCCAATTTCACGAAGGTGATGCCGCGTCGTCGGCCGATAAAATCTGCTTCAACCTAAAGAATGGCGGTATCGTGGTAGCCAGTTCTAATCGTGAAATGGGGGATGGTACTACCGATGCAATTCGGATTGAGAATACTGATTTTCGCGAAAAATATCGGAATCCGTATGAAAAACTTCTTACTTACACTCGTTGCGGAACAAGCACGTGGTCGATCGCTAACCTGAAATTACCTCATGGCATAGAATTAGGACAAACACGCCGCGAAGTTGTTGCCTTGCTTGGCATAGGAAAAGACGTGTCGCAACCGCTTGATGGCGTCTCAACACTCGAATATTCTGAGGCTACCGAGTTACCAATAGATGCTTCTTTCCCAGCATGGTGGACCGAAAGGGGATGCGGGATTCCTACCCGACACTACGGATTAAGTATTCATCTCGATGAAAATGACCGGGTGATTGGAATTAGTGTTTGGAAAACGGAACCTTCCTGTTAATAGTTTGGTATGACGATGAAAATTGCCATTGCAGGGTGTATGGGACGGATGGGGCAGATGCTGATTACAGCGACCCTCGCCGATAGCCGTTTCACGCTTGCCGCCGGCAGCGAAAAGGGTGTCGTAGATACGGCGCGCCTGATGGCGCTTGGCGCCGCCCATATCATTGTCACCCCCGACGCTCAAACATTGGTCGGCGCCGCCGACGCCGTGATCGATTTCACCACACCGGAAAACAGCCTCGCCATTGCCGAAGCGGCTAGCGCCAAGGGCAGCATCCACATTATCGGCACCACCGGCTTCACCACAGAACAGCAAAAACAACTTGCCGGATTCGCACACAACGCCCGCATCGTACAATCGGGAAATTTTTCCCTCGGCGTGAACCTGCTCGAAAAGCTGGTTGAAGATGCTGCAAGGAAATTGGCAGACGATTACGATATCGAAATCTTCGAGATGCACCACCGCCACAAAAAAGATGCGCCATCCGGCACCGCGCTGATGCTAGGTGAGGCAGCAGCCCGTGGCCGCGGCATTTCACTGGCAGATAAAAAAGTGCTGGATAGGGATGGGGTTCGCGAACAAGGCGATATCGGTTTTTCGGTGGCACGTGGCGGCGACGTCGTGGGTATTCACACGGTAAGCTTCGCCGGCGGCGGCGAGCTGATCGAGCTGAAACACCAGGGTTTTTCCCGCGAGATTTATGCCAAGGGCGCCCTGCATGCCGCACTATGGGCGAAAGACCAAAAACCCGGGCTTTATTCGATGAAGGAAATTTTGTCCTAAGAACTTCTTAAGAGTTAGCTGCTAGGTTCCCAGAATGACCCAGAGCGCCGCATGCACGCCCCCCCTGATCCTCTAAAACCAACTGCCAGAGCCGCCTTCACGCTAATCGAAATGTCGATCGTGCTGGTGATTATTGGATTGGTAGTAGGTGGCGTCCTCGTATCCAAAGAGATGATTCGTTCGGCTACAATTCGCAAGACGATTACTCAGAAGGAATCATTTTCGACGGCCGCCAATGCCTTCAAGCTCAAATTCGGATGTCTTCCGGGAGATTGCATTAGTGGTGCCGCACTTGGCCTATCCGGCGGAACCGGTAATCGAGACAATATTATCTACACCTACGGAAATAACTCGTCGCAATATTGGTTCTGGCAGCAACTCTATGATGCAAAGCTGATTGATGTACGAGCCCCCCATATCGGCTCCTATGCTCTCGCAGGCGATTGGTCACCCACCTGTCCCATTTGCAACCGAACGACGCTCACCATTTATGGTCCGCCCTATTTCGAGGTGGGCGGGTGGCAGGTTCTTGATCTTGGAGCCATCTCGAGCCTTCACTGCGGAAACCCGGCAGGAAGCGCCTATTCGGCGTACGGATACTCGGTTCCCAAATGGCGGGCGCTCGCCTTAGCCGACTCAAACTTCTCAGGCGGTGGATTTTCCAACACAATTAAGCCGGCGGATGCGGTCGCGATCGACCTGAAGATCGACGACGGCAAACCCTATACGGGGAGCGTTGCCGTATTTGATTCCTATTTATACTCCGACGCGACCTGCTCTGGAAACAACGGGCTGCCGGGTCTCCGCGTCGCAGGGTGCACCAACACGACGACGAATGCCTACGTCACCACCTCGGATGCCGCATGTTTCAATCTTCTGCTGCAAGCAGGCTTTTGATATACGAGGTTGATCGTTAGTTCACGACAATCGTGATGGCCGGGTTTTAACTTAAGGGGCTGGTCTAGATAAGCTATTCAAGATAGGCTTATCAGATGGGAATAAAG
>CAZFKP010000015.1:0-65614 GCA_964518725.1 uncultured Rickettsiales bacterium
ATTCTTGTACACCCCGTTCCTGAAAGTCATCACGACCGTGTCCGGTTCTTCGCCCCTGCGTATCTCAGGCTGGGCAATCGAGATTGAGTAGTCCCTTTGCATCACTACGGGCAGCATCATGCTGATAGCACCTTCCAGGGTTTTTGCACTGGAATAGAGTTCAAAATTACTATCACTTTCTTGTTCTAGTAGTTGTCCACTATGTAATACCGCACTGGCCAATTGCCGAGTTTCGGGTAACGGAGTGTAGCGATAACTCGGCGGGTATTCTTGCACCCGAGTCACCTCTTGTTGCTCTTGCAAATCGTCGAGAAGCTCTTCCAGCCACTCTCTGCTGCTGAACTCTTCGGGCGGGTAGAGCCTCTGTTGACACGCATCGAAAATCTCATCAATCGTGAGTTCCGCAGTATCGGGAAGGTTTTCAAAAATCCGAGGTAGAATATTGTAAAGGAATTTAAGCTTGCTTGGCACTCCTTGCGCCGGTTGCAAACCATCGTTTGTTTCCCAAGGCGCTCCGCTCTGTTCACCATCACTTTCAATATCATAACTGGAATCATCTTCACTATCAACTTCCAGAAGCATGGCATTTGGAGCGGGGGACGTATCTTCTGGCGCTTCGCTTCTGCCGAGATGCTCCTTGCGGGGCACTCGCCAGGTTTCAACACCAAGTTTTTTTGCCAGTCCTTCCAGCGAGATGTCCTGTGGTGTGATGGTGCGGATAAACGGGATGGCCGGTGCCGGGGTAAAGGTGCAGGTGCATGGCTCGCCCATGGCTTGGATATCTGTGGTACAGGTTGCCCACGAATCAAATTTTTGCTGCACAAAATTCACAATATCTCTTAGATTTCCAGGCTCACTCTGGAATTGCATCACCACTCCCTGCCCATCGCTAAGGTTACTGAGCGACGGTGGTGCACCGGAATATAGGCCATTATTTTCAAGCTGCTCCGCCAGCGCCAGCGAAACTTTTTGCGCTAACCGCCTGTAGGGTGGCTCCCCGAAAATATGGGATATATAGTCGGTTGGGAAATTGTCATCAAACATCTTGACGTTATTGCCAAGCAAACGTCCGGCCAGTTTTTTCATCGTCGTCACATTACCCTTTGGATGTGGCCCTAACGGCGGCATGGGGGCTGAGCGGAATCTATACTCGCAGGCGCCGTCCTCCGTGATGCGGGTGGTGCAGGAGCATAGGGGGGCGTTGAGGATGCCGCCGATCATCGCGATCATATCTTCCGAAGGTGTTGGTTGTCGGGGTACGGTCACGACAATATATTCAGCGCCGTTATTATATTTACGTTCCTCGACGACGGGTATGGAGGGCAGTGTTGCGTCAAGTTGCGTCATTTCATAGGCAATCACCCTCCCCACGGCCTGTTCCATGGTTCCGCTGGCTATGCAGAGTTCGGTGATTTCATCGGTGCGTGGCTCGTTGGAGTGTTCTGGTTGCATATTGCTCTTCCCTATGAATGCCGAAGACTTTATTACATTAATAATGTGGTAGCCAGGCACTATTAATATATGTTTATACATACTTTTCAATAGTATAAAAATTTATCTAAAATGCAATCTAAATACAATACAAAAGCTATTGAAAAATATGAAGAAAAATGCATTTTCTTGTTGCATGTTTTTTTTAGTTGGGGTATAACTTAACTTAGCTGATGCATTCAGCGTAAACCGGTGCCAGGAGGGAATCCAGCACCTTACTCTTAAGGAGAACGACCATGAAAACACTTGTAAAACTTTTTAAAGACGAAAACGGTGCAACTGCAATTGAATACGGCCTGATTGCCGCCCTGATCTCGGTGGCTGCGATTGGCGCTATGACCGCTCTGGGCACCCAGCTGTCAACCACCTTCGGTGATATCACCGGTAGCCTGGCTGCTGTATAATAGGTCAACCCCGGAAAAAGGCCCGCTACTGCAGCGGGCCTTTTTTTTTAAAGGCGTGTGTTATGGAACAGCATGTCTCATTATTACATGACGAACTTGGCTCCGCAGCCATTGAGTATGGATTACTGGTCGGCCTGATTGCCGTCGCATCCATCGCGGCACTCACCGCGTTTGGTGAACAGATTGCCGTCAATTATACCACCTTTACCGCCAGTATGGCAGACGCATCGTCGTAGCGTCTATTTCTTCCCGATATTCACCGAGAGTTCCAGCATCCGGTCAAGCGGTTTGCGCGCGCGCTGGATGAGGTCGTCCGAGAGTTCGATGCTCGGTGTGTCGTTTTTCAGGCACAAATAAATTTTTTCGAGGTTGTTCATTTTCATGTAGGGGCAGTTGTTGCAACTGATGCATGCCCCGCCTGAAATTCCCGGCACTTCATAGAAATGGCTGCCGGTGCTGCGTTTTTTCATCTCGTGCAAGATGCCCGGCTCGGTGAGGACGATGAACGATTCGCCGGGACGCTCGGCCGTATAATGGATGAGCTTCGCGGTGGAGCCGATGAATTTCGCATGCCGCAGCAGATGTGCCGGGCATTCCGGATGCGCGATCACATGTGCCGCCTTGTGCCGCTCCATGAGTTTGACCAACTCTTCTTCCGAAAAACGCTCATGCACCATGCAGGTGCCGTTCCACAGCAGCATGGTGCGCCCGGTTTTTTTATTGAGATAATCGCCGAGATATTTATCCGGCGCGAAAATAATTTTCTGATCCTGCGGCAGGCTGTTGATAATTGTTTCAGCGTTACTTGAAGTCACGATGACATCCGACAGTGCCTTCACTTCCGCCGAGCAGTTGATGTAGGTGACAACCATATGATCCGGATGCGCTTTGCAGAACGCCGAGAACTCTTTCGGCGGGCAGGAATCTTCCAGCGAACAGCCGGCACTCATATCTGGTATCAGCACCTGCTTAGTGGGGTTTAGAATCTTCGCACCCTCGGCCATGAAGCGCACGCCGGAAAACACGATGACATCCGCCGTCGTCCCCGCCGCCTTGCGCGCAAGCTCCAGCGAGTCGCCGACAAAATCGGCGATGTCTTGAATATCATCGTCCTGGTAATAATGCGCGAGCAGGATCGCGTTTTTCTGTTGTTTCAGTGCCGCAATCTCGGCTTCGAAATCGATTCGCGGACTCATAGGCCTTCCACCGAAAATGGCCGTTCCAGCAGGGATTTCATGACCTCATCCACTGATTCGTCTTCATACAGCACCCGGTAAACCGCCTGGCAGATTGGCATCTGCACCTCGTATTTCCGCGCCATTTTCATCACCGATTCAGCGGCGAGCACGCCCTCGGTGGCGCTGCGACCGCGTGCTTCCAGTACTTCCTTGACCGGTTTACCTTTACCGACGGCCACCCCAAACGACATGTTGCGCGACTTGGTGGAGCCGCAGGTGAGCAGCAGATCGCCAAGCCCGGAAAGCCCCATCAGCGTTTCGTAGCGCCCGCCGCGCGCGAGCGCCAGCCGCGCCATTTCCGCAAACCCTCGGGTGACGATGGCGGCCTGGGCATTTTCCCCCAACCCGCGCCCGTGGGCGATGCCGCAGGCAATGGCGATGACGTTTTTGATCGCCCCGCCAATCTGTGTGCCGATCACGTCGTCGGTGAGGTAGGGGCGGAACAGCTTGCCGCCGACCGCATAGGTGAGCAGCTCCCACTGGCTCTTATCCTCGCAGGCGATGGTGGTCGCCGTTGGTAGCCCCCGCGCCGCCTCATCGGCGAAATTGGGGCCGGAAACAATCGCAATCGGGTTGCCCGGCAGCACCGAACGCACCACCTCGCTCATGAGCATGAGGCTGCCGCGCTCAATGCCCTTGCTCGCAATCAACAGCGGCGTTTCCGCGCTCAACTGGTCAGAAATGGCGATGGACACCGAGCGCACGTAATTGGTCGGCGTGGCAATCACCACCACGTCGGAATCGCAGACTTCCTTGGGCGTGGAGACCACGGTGATTTCCGGGGAAATATAAATACCCGGCAGGTAGATGTCGTTTATGCGGTGGTCGGAAATAAGCTGTATCACGTTGCTGTTGCGCGTGTAGAGCTTGACCAGGCTGCCCGCCCGGTTGGCCAGGATGGCAAGTGCCGTCCCCCACGCGCCGCCGCCAATGACGCCGACTTTATAGGCGTTGACGCTCATTTATTTACCGGGCAAGCGCGCTTCATTGAAGACGCAGATCACATCTCCCCCGTGGCGCAGGGTGAATTTGCTGGCAACACGCTCAACCACGATGAAATCGCCGCGTGTGCGGTAGTTGACCAGCGATTCGTTGCCTTTGTCATCGACCCAGAAGAAGGCCGGAACCTCGGCGTTTTTATCGCGGAACTGGAAGTAGGTGAACTCGCCATCGTCAAAGATGCGGATCGGCGCGGTGGTCTCTGGCCCTGCGATCGTGTAATTGAAGTTGTACTTCTCCGGATGTTCTTTGATATCGAGGACAGGAACCGCATCCAGCCCGCCGCCGGCCAGCGATTGCAGCTCGTCGCTATCCTGGTAGATAAAGCGCATAATGAACGTCATGTCCGGGTCGTTGATATCGTCGGTATCACGCGCATGCAGCTCGAACAGGTAGGTGTGCCTGTTGGTAATCAGCGTCATGTTGGTGGTCGCATCCTGCTCGATGGGCTTGAGGAACAGGCGGTTGCCGGTCGGGTTCATCATCCACGCCGTCGAGTCCCCCATCGAAATAGTTTGGATCGTCTCATCTTTGCCGAATTCAATCGAGGTCTGGTAGCGGTAATGGCCGGTGAATTTATAGACCTCGTCCGGCTGGTAAATCACCGTGCGTACCCGGTGGTCGGTTTTGATCGAGCGTGGCTCGCGCACCGCCCACGCCTCAGCGGAAAACAGCACGCAAGCGGCGGTGATGGTCATGGTGGCGAGGCGAAAAAACGTCATGGCGTGTCCTGAATTTTGCTGCTGTAGCGGGTGACAGTAAACGATACGGGATTCACCATACCAGTTTTTTTATCGATTTCAACGCCGCTGTAATCATAGCTGATCGTGGCCTTATGGCGGCTCCTGCTCGACCCTTCCGCGCTGATCAGGGTTGCATCATACACCACCTCCACCGTATTGGCGGGTGACAGTAGCCGCTGCACCGATACCGGATCAATGATGCGCGCCGTGTGGCGCTGGTATTTCACCACCGGGCTATCCGGGTTGCCAGTCTGGATCATCCGCTGGTAGCCGGCGAACACTTCCGGCGTGGCATGGTGCTCGATGCCGCCGTAATTCCGTTCCAGCAGGTTGATGTTGTAGCCTTCGTAATGCGCGACGAATGTCTTGGCCATGAAGAACAGCACGGCCTCATCGGTCGTCTGCTGATAGCTGCTCCGCAGCGGCGTGATGCTCGGCAGATCTTCCAGCACATCATTCAGCGCGTAGATAAACGGCACCGGCCGCTTGAGCGGGTACAGCTCGCGCACCGCCATGACCGAGAACATCAGCGTCAGCAAGGCGACGGTGGTGACGAACACATAAAAATAGCGCTCGGACATCGGGTCGTTCACCGAGACGTCATACATGCTTTTTGCCTCGCGGAAATATTCCCCACTGCGTACTTTTTCCGCGATCTGGATATAATCATCCGGTGTGGGTTCTTTATATTTCATAAAGCCGTTTTATTATCATTGTCATCGCGAGCGAAGCGCGGCGATCCATCTTTCTTGCACGCGGTGGGATGCGAAGATGGATTGCCACGGAGACGTTGCCTCCTCGCAATGACGTAATGCGTTATTATCATGCTTGTCATCGTACCATTTTTCATGGAATATCACTAGCATGGAAAAGTTAACCATGGATGAATATATGTTGGTTGTCTGGGCTGCCTACGCCGTCGCCTTCCTGGTGCTGGGCGGCTGCACCTGGGTGAGCCTGCGCGGCTTGCGCGGTGCACAGCGCGTCCTATCCGCACTCGAACGCCAGTGATGCCGCCATGAAGCCCAAACACCAGCGGCTCGTATTCGTGGTGGCAAGCGTTGCCTGCCTGTGCGCGGCGGTGTTGCTGACCATGCGTGCTTTTAAAGAAAACCTGGTCTATTTTTTCAGCCCAAGCGACATTGTTGCCATGCCGCCGAAGCCTGGCCAGGTGATCCGTATTGGCGGGCTGGTAAAAACCGAAAGCCTCGAACATCTGCCGGGCAACCGGGTGGCATTCATCGTCACCGACGGGAAGGCCGAAATCGCTGTCGCCTATCAGGGCGCGCTGCCGGCGCTGTTCCGCGAGGGGCAAGGCGTTGTAGCAGAGGGAAAATTGCAGGATGGCGGTTTTTCCGCTACAACTATTCTTGCCAAGCACGATGAGAATTACATGCCAAAGGAAGTAGTGGACGCGCTCAAAAAGTCCGGGCACTGGGAAGGGCAGGATGCTCGCTGAAATCGCAGTATTCGCGTTGGCGCTGGCGCTTGCCCTGTCGCTCATCGGCGCTGGCTCGCTGGTTTCCGCCCGCCTGCACACGCTGCTGCAAGGCAGCGCACTGGTCGGCGCCCTGCTAGTGTTTGTGGCGTTCGTGATCCTGATTATCCTCCGGCTTGATTCCGATTTTACAGTCGCCAACGTTGCCGAACATTCCAACCACACCCTCCCCCTGCTCTACAAAGTCGCCGGAACATGGGGCAATCATGAAGGTTCCATGCTGCTGTGGGCGCTGGTAGTGTGCGGCTTCGGCGCGATCCTCTCCGCCCGCCACCCGCTGGCCGCCGCTGTGCAATCGCTGTTGGCTGCCGGGGTGCTGCTGTTTATCCTCGCCACCTCAAACCCGTTCGCCCGCATTTTCCCACCACCGCCTGATGGCAGCATGCTGAACCCGTTGCTGCAGGATGTGGCGCTCGCCATGCACCCGCCGCTGCTGTATCTCGGCTATGTCGGGTTCTCGGCAGTGTTTTCACTGGCGGTCGCCGGGTTGATCACGAGGCAGATTGATGCGCGCTGGGCCACAACCGCCCAGCCATGGATCATGGCGGCGTGGGCATCACTCACCTGCGGCATTGCGCTTGGTAGCTGGTGGGCGTACCGCGAACTCGGCTGGGGCGGGTTCTGGTTCTGGGATCCGGTGGAAAACGCCTCGCTCCTGCCATGGCTTGCCGCCACGGCGCTGCTGCATTCCAACGTGGTGCTGAAAAAACGCGGCGCGCTGGCCGGGTGGGTGGCGTTGCTTGCCATCATCACCTTCGGACTCAGCCTTGTCAGCACCTTCCTCGTGCGTAGTGGTGCCATCACCTCGGTGCACAGCTTTGCCAGCGATCCGGAGCGCGGGTTGTTTATCCTCGCCTACATCGCGCTGGTGGTGGGCGGCGCGCTGTGGCTCTATGCCGCGCATGTCCGCAGCCTGCCGCCGACCGCGCCGATGCGTCCCGCTTCCCGTGAAGGGGTGATCGTCATCAATAATTTGTTCCTGCTCACGGCCTGCGCCACGGTGTTGCTCGGCACCATTTACCCGATGCTCGCCGAAGCGATCGGTGGTGGCAGTGTCAGCGTCGGTGCACCGTTTTACCATCGAACCTTCCTGCCGTTGATGGCACTGCCATTGTTTTTTGCTGGGCTAGCCCCTTTTCTGCCGTGGAAAAAAGCGGCGCCCCTTTCTGCCCTTCGCCGTGCATGGCCGGGGCTTGCAGCAGCCTGCGCCGCCGCCACGGTTGTCATGGCCACGATCCATACTGAAGCGGTGCTCGCCGCTGCGAGCCTCGCCCTTGCCGGATTCATGATGGTGGCAAGCGCGCAGTGGCTGGCCGCCGGGAAGTGGCGCCTGCCTGCAAACTGGCCGGTGTTCCTTGGGCATAGCGGCGCGGCACTACTGGTGATCGGCATCACCGGCGCTGGGTTGTGGGGAACACAGGTGGAGCGGAATGTAAACATGGGCGATACGCTCTCTATTGCTGGCTATGACGTGAATGTGGTGCGGCTCGGCACCATCCACACACCGAATTATGATGCCACCCAGGTGACGCTCGATGTCACCCGCGCCGGCCACACCATCACCCAACTGCAACCGGAAGCGCGCCGCTACGGCATCCGCGACACCACCACCAGCGAAGCGGAAATTTATTCCACCGCCGCCTATGATTTGTACGCGGTGGTCGGTGCCGCAACCAGCGAAGGCGAAGTGGCGCTGCGGCTCTATCATAAACCTGCAGTGAGCTTCTTATGGCTCGGGGCAGCGTTCATCACGGCCGGGGGCATCCTGTCGGCGTGGCTTGCCGGACGGAGGAAATACCCATGAAATTCGCACCGCTTATCGCCTTGTTCCTGATCTGCGCGCTGCTCGCCTATGGGCTGGTCGGCAAGAGCAGTACCCCAACCCCATCGCCGCTTATCGGCAAGCCGCTGCCGGCCTTCACGGTCGGCGACCGGAACCTCGACGACCTGCTCGACGGACACACGGTGGTGCTGAATGTCTTTGCCAGTTGGTGCGCCCCCTGCGCGCTCGAACATCCGCAATTGATGACGCTAAAAGCGCAGGTGCCGATCATCGGCATCGCCTGGAAAAACAAGCCGGGCGAAGTCACCGCATGGCTTACACGGCACGGCAACCCGTATGCCTCGCTGCTGATGGATGAGATCGGAGAGTCGACCATGCCGCTTGGGCTAACCGGCGTCCCGGAAACATTCGTCATCGCCCCGGACGGAATTGTCGCCTACCATACGGCGCAGCCAATTACCGCTGAATTGTTGGCAAGCGATATCCTGCCGCTGATTGAAAGGCTGGAGCCATGAAATACAATCCCGTCATTGCGAGCGTAGCGCGGCAATCCATTTTTGCCTTCTCCGGCGTGAAAAGAGGATGGATCGCCGCGTCGCTGGCACTCCTCGCGATGACATTTTTCTCAACGCCCGCTGCCGCGCTCACCATCGACCAGCCGCTTCCCAACCCGGCGCAGGAAACCCGCGCCCGCGCGCTGTTCCAGGAGCTGCGCTGTGTCGTCTGCCAGGGCGAGAGCGTGGCCGATTCCCCGGCGGATGTCGCCGCCGATATGCGCCGCGCCGTGCGGCAGGCGGTCGCCCGGGGAGAAACCGACGAGACCATAAAACAAACGTTTGTGGCGCATTACGGGGAACGGGTGCTGATGCTGCCTAGCTTCCGCGAAGGCAATCTGCCGCTCTGGCTTGCGCCACTCGTATGCCTGCTGGTGGGGGGTGTGTTTGCATGGCGCCGCCTGTTTGGGAGGCAGTCATGATCCAGCTGGCCGCCGCGCTTGTCCTGCTCCTTCTGATAACACTGGCGCTGTTGCTGTTCCCGTTGCGGCACGAACGCAGGCTGTGCATCCTTGCTGCGCTGGCCGTTACATTCGTGGCGGGCGGGATGTATGCGCTGGTCGGCGCACCGCGTGTGGTGCCGCTGGTCGCACAATATCATGCGGAGGTTGCGGCGCTGGAAAAGAACATCCAGACCACCCGTGCCCTGGTGCAGGCCAACCCAAAGAACCTTGAAGCATGGCTCACACTGTCGCAGGCGCTGATGGACAAAGGCGATTTCGCCGCCGCCAGCGAGGGATTCAAGCAGGCGGTGCTGCTTTCCAAAGGCCACCCTCGGATTATCGCCGCCTATGCCGAAGCCCTCATCCTCCAGCAGGGCGGGATGGTGCCGCCGCAGGCCAAGAAGTCCATCGACATCGCGCTGATGATCGACCCGCAATTGCCGCTGGCGCGCTATTACAATGCGGTGTGGCTGCTGCAGGAAGGTCGCAACGACGAAGCCATGCAGGAAATGAAAGCGCTCTACCGCGAGCTGCCGGACGATTCAAACTTAAAGAAGCGGATGAAAGCGCAGATCGGCGCGAAGTGATTACTCGCCGTGCGCGCCAAGCTCCATGGCCGCATCAACGCCCTCTTCATCCTGAAGCGTGATCGGCGTGCTCGGCACCACGGTGGCAATGGTGTGTTTGTAGACAAGCTGCACCTGCGAGCCGCGGCGGAGCAGCACCGAGAAATTATCGAAACTGGTGATGTTGCCTTGCAGCTTGACACCGTTGGACAGGAAAATAGTCACCGGAATGCGCTTCTTGCGGCAGGTGTTCAGGAACACGTCCTGCACGTTTTGCGGTTTCTCGGCCATGGCTTATCCCCCCGTTTTTCTTTTAGAGATACCCCTTCACCGCCCGGCTTGCAACTATTTTCCCGTTTTCGGCGAAGGCCTCGTGGTTTTCATCAATCTCATCGAGCTTGTAATAATAGTTGGCCATCATGCCTGCCGACTGTTTCAACCCCTTGGCGGAGGTGTCACCCAGCCAGTTGAGCCGCTCCAGCCGCGCCCCGTTGAACAGGTGGAAATTGGCGACCGGGTCGAGCGGGCGGCTGTGCTTCTTTTCTTTGAGCAGGTAATGGGCGCAGAGCTTGATCAACAGAGGCTTTAGCTTCTCAGCCTGTTTTGCATCCTTGTGCCAGTCCCCATCCAGCTGTTTGAGCTTCGCCACATCTTCTTTGCCCAGAAGGTCGGAGGCGCCTTTTTCGATCAGCGGGTCGAGCCATGCGCGGAACCCCGGCACCGGCGAGAGGGTGGCGTAGGTTTTGATATTTTTCATTTCACTTGAGAGTTTTTCCACCACCCGCTTAATCAGGAAGTTGCCGAAGCTGATGCCGGAGAGCCCCTTTTGCGCGTTGGAAATGGAATAGAAAATGGCCGTATCGGCTTCGCTGATATCGCCGGTGGCGGCTTTCTCGTCGAGCAGTTTCTGCACATTGTCGCTCATGCCGGAGACGAGTGCGACGTGCACAAAAATTAGCGGCTCGGCAGGCATTTTGTGATGGAAGAAAGCGAACACGCGGCGATCGGCATCGAGGCGATTTTTCAAATCCTCCCACGACGATACGCGGTGCACCGCCTCATACTCGATCAGTTTTTCCAGAATCGCCGCAGGTGAATCCCATGAAATTTCCACCAGGTCGAGCAGCGCCACATCGAACCAGCTTGAAAGTATTTGTTTCAGGTCGAATTCCAGCGCTTTGAGCTTCGCATCATTGCCGATGATCGGCAGTAAATCGGCACGCATATTGACGAGGAATTTAAACCCATCCGGCAGCGCGGTGAACTGGCGGAGAATGGTACTGCGCGGTGTAGCCAGTGCTTCGCGCATTCCGATTTCCAGCGCCAGCTTCTCATCGGGCTTGGCGTTGGCGTAGTCCTGCGTGAGTTTGGTGAGTTTTTCGTGGTTCACATCAAAATCACCTGCCAGCATGGCCAGGAATTTCTTTCGCCCGGCCTCGTTCAATCCCAGGTAAATGCGGCCAAGCTCGGCGGTGTTGGCGCGTGCCGTCACCTCGCCGCCCGGCGAATCAAGGCAGAGCATCATCCGCTTGCGAAGCTCATCCTCATCTTCTTTCGGCAGGTTCGGGCGAATCTCGCTGGAAAAGACGTGAAACGCTGTGCCTTTCACCTCTTGCCAGGTGCGAAGCAGGCTCGCAACGGTTTTGCGGCGGAGATGGGTGATGCTGGATGATTCACTCATACCTTACTCATACGCAAAGATATGTGCGACGTCATTGGATTTTTTTGCATGGGCAGCCTGCGCTAACGGGTGGGCGGCAACGGCGTTTCCGGATCAGCCGATGGGCGGAGGTGCGCCCGTGCATCATAGGCCGCAAGCCCGGTTTCCCGGAAAGTGAGTCGGATGGCGCTCAGCGCCTCGTTGATGTCCACCGACGCTCCGGTCTGGATGGAAATGCAGATATGGCGATTTTTTTTTGGGATCGTTATCTACCATGCCAAGCTCATTGACATTGACTGCTTCGATACGCGAAATCCCGGCGCGCTCCAGCGTCTCCATTTCATGTGGGTAAGGGCCTTCACCCCCGGCCTTCATGGCATTGAATTGTTTGGCAATCAGCAGGTTTTCTTCGTCGCAATCGAGCACATATTCCAGTTTGCCAGAATGATAGGCCGGATCGTCCTGTAGCAGGTTAAGGACGGAGACAATCCCGCAATTAATAATATTTTTTCCATGTTGTTTCCCAGGGGCATTGTGGCGGACGGAATGTACAAACGGCGTTGAGCAGGCGCGGATGCTGCATCCCATCATGTCGTGATCCAATGGCGTAATATTGTTGTCCACCCGCTTATCACCCCCCTGAAATTGCTTGTTGCAACAGGCTACAAGCCATAATAAAGATACACCCATAATCTTGTTAATCTGTTAATATATCAGCCTAAAACGCCTGTTTTCTGGCTGAAATTGGCAAATAATCCCCCGTGAAGCTGGGTTTTAATCGCCAACCAATGAGGTGCAGTGAAGCGTCTTTATCTCCATATCGGTACAGAAAAAACCGGCACGACCAGCCTGCAAAATTTTCTGTTGGCCAATGAAAATGCGCTCAACGAGGTCGGTTTTTCCTATTTATGCGGGGATGACAAACCTTATTTTTACCAGTTGACCCATTTGCCGCTCATCGCATCCCTGCTCGGCGTTAAAAACTCGCATTTTCCCGAGCAGCGCCATCCTGCTGAAACCATACTGCAATGCCTGAAGGATGATCTGGCGGCAAGCGACAAGGATATCATCCTGTCGTCCGAAGAATTTTCCACCCGTATTCATGACAAACAATCGCTTGCCAAATTACGCGAGGTCGCGGGGGAACGTGAGGTTTATATCGTATGTTACATACGCCCTCAGGATGAGCTGGCGATTTCTTCCTATAGCACCAACGTGCTCTATGGCCGCACGGCGCCATTCAGCTCCGATGATGTCGTTTTCGAAAACCGCTATTTCAACTATGCCGCCTTGCTGGGGCCATGGGCCTCAATGTTTGGCTCGGACAGGTTGATCGTTCGGAATTATCAGCGTTCCGCGCTGGTCAAAGGCGATATATGCCAAGATTTTCTGGGCGTATTGGGTATCGAGGATATGACGGCGTTTGCTCCCGTTTGTGAGTGGAACGCCTCTCTCGATGTGCGGCAAGTGGAGGTGTTGAGGCTATTCAACATGTATATGCCCCCCACTTCAAGCCCGTCCGCCTACAAAGAAGCGCAAAATATGCGCCTCTGTCTGTCACGTTACTTGCCACGGGGAGAGCCTTTGCAGCAAATCCTCTCAACCGAGGAACGCAAAGCCATCCTCGCCGAATTTGTGGAGGCCAACCGGGAGGTGGAGCGCCGTTATATGACTCCCGGCGCTCTGGCCGGCTGGAACGGCGAATCCGTGCTCGGCCTGCCGAGTCAGCCTCTCCATCCCGTAGATATGAATGATCTGTGCGAGACGATCAAGCTGCTGACGGAAAAGCTCATGGCGCTCGAAAATTCTAAAGAGTAACCACGCCGCCCTATCCGCTTAATTGCTCGACAAAACAGCTCTTATCCCATAAAAAGCGTATTCACTTTAATCCCAAGGTTTTTCTATGTCGCAAAAAATTAAAAAAGTCGTGCTCGCCTATTCGGGCGGCCTTGATACTTCCATCATCCTACGCTGGCTGCAGGAGCAGTATGGCTGCGAAGTCGTGACCTTCACCGCCGACCTCGGCCAGGGCGAGGAAATTGAACCCGCTCGCGCCAAAGCCAAGATGATGGGCGCGAAGGAAATCTATATCGAAGACCTGCGCGAGGAATTCGTGCGCGATTTCGTGTTCCCGATGTTTCGCGCCAATGCGCTGTATGAAGGTGTGTATTTGCTCGGCACGTCGATCGCCCGCCCGCTCATTTCCAAACGCCAGATCGAGATTGCGAAAGAAACCGGCGCCGATGCGGTCGCCCACGGCGCCACCGGCAAAGGCAACGACCAGGTGCGGTTCGAGCTCGGCTATTATGGCCTGAATCCTGATATTAAAGTGATCGCCCCGTGGCGCGAATGGGATTTGACCTCGCGCACGAAACTCATCGAATATGCCGAGAAGCACCAGATTCCGATCGCGAAAGACAAGCGCGGCGAAGCCCCCTACTCTACCGACGCGAACCTGTTGCATATTTCCTACGAAGGCAAGGTGCTGGAAGATCCGTGGGTGGCGCCGCATGAGGATATGTTCACGCGTTCGGTATCGCCGGAAAAGGCGCCCGATAAGCCTGAATTCATCGAAGTAGAATTTAAGAATGGCGATGCAGTAGGCGTGAATGGCGAAAAACTTTCCCCTGCCATGCTACTCACCAAACTCAACGAACTCGGTGGCAAGCACGGCATTGGGCGGCTCGACCTGGTTGAAAACCGCTATGTCGGCATGAAATCGCGTGGCGTATACGAAACGCCCGGCGGCACAATTTTACTCGCGGCCCATCGCGGTATTGAAAGTATTACGTTAGACCGTGGCGCCATGCATCTGAAAGACGAGATGATGCCGCGCTACGCCGAGCTGATTTATAACGGCTATTGGTGGTCGCCGGAGCGCAAAATGCTGCAGGCGCTTATCGACGAATCGCAACGCAATGTCGAGGGCATCGTGCGGCTGAAACTGTTTAAAGGCAGCGTGAGTGTCGATGGCCGTAAATCCACCAAATCGCTCTATTCCGAAAAACACGTGACCTTTGAGGACGACGCAGGCGCCTACGACCAGAAAGACGCGGCTGGATTCATCAAGCTCAACGCGCTCCGGCTACGGCTTTTGGGGCGGCAGGGTTAAACACCATCCCCCAGTAATCCATCCCCAGCCGTAGGATAAAATCGCCTTTGGGGATGTTGAGTAACATCCGCCCGCTGATCGGCTCGACGGTGATGGCCAGCGGCGCTTTATTCAGCGTCGCCTGCCAGATGGGGTAATAGAAATGTTCCAGCCGCAGCGTGCCCGCCTTATCGGCATGGCCGGAAACAATAATCCCCGCCGCATTCCATTGCGCCACGTTGAGCGCACCGCTTCCCGCCACCCACTCAGCTTGCCGGCGCCCCGGCCTGTCGATAAAATCATGGTAGAAATGTTGTTTATCGGTGCCGTATTTCGTGTCGGTGTCTTTGGTGTTAAAGTAACGGATGATGTACTGGTCGGCGATGGCTTTCTCGTGATTCCCACGCGTATCCTGCGATACGCCGCCATAATAAAACAGCCCGGAAAATACAAAAAACATCAGCGCGATCAACGCATCGCCCTGCGCGGTTTTCCGGTGCCGCCAGACATGCTCGGCCATCACCGCGCCGATCAACACCATCGCCAGCGCAATCAGCGACGGCATCCGCCACGGCGTCGTGACCCCGGAAACCTGCCTCACCACCCACCAGAGCGGCTCGCTCACCGATAGCGTCATGAATCCGGCGATGGCGGCAATCGCAAGCCATCCCATGCATTCGCGCCGCGCATCGGTATCTGTAATTGTTCCGCGCTTGAATAAAAACAATGCGAATATTGTGATAGCGGCCAGCAGGCTGATGCCAAGGCCGATCAGCGCCCACTGGTGGTCACGGTAAACTTGCGGCTGGTTGAGATAGCTGTTGACCCAGCTTAATTGCCAGTGCGCGGGTCCGCCCATGCGCTGGTTGAGTGTCGGCTCCAGAAGCTTCATCGGCAGGTAATGGAACAGCCCGATCATCGCCGCCAGCGCGCACGCAATGCCAAGTTCAAGCAAGCTCTTCATTCGCGTGCGACTGAAGAACAGGACAAATAATCCGGCGCCCATCAGCCCGATCAGCGTCACCGGCGCATGACAGAACATGCACAGCGTAATCACAAGTGCTAGCTTTGGCCAGTGCCGCCATGGCTGTTCGCAGAGCTGGCGCAGGTAATAAAATAGCAACGGCAGCAGCGCGACACAACAATATTCAGCGTAGGAACTGCGGGTGTGCAGTTCGGCACGGTAGCCCGACCACAAAAACACGAATGCTGCAAACGCGGCAATCGGAAAACGCACCCGCCCGCCAAGCCACCGCACGCATCCCGCAAACGCTACCGCGTTGGCAACAAAAACACCCGCGAGATATTGCTGCGGCACGGCGAGGCCAAGCGGGTGGAAAAGCGCCGCGACATAAAACGGCAACGGAAAATAAAAAATCGGCGCGGGCGAACCCATGCCGCCATTAGCATCCATGCACCAGCGCGGATAAACGATACCCGACCACAGCTGTTTTGAAAAACAATCAATCTGCGCGTAATTCATCACCGAGTCGCCCTCCGGTGACACCAGCAATAACGGCAGGAGGTTGAGTGCTGCGGCCAGTAGCGCAAGCCATGCCAGCCACGTCGATTGGCCAGCGCGCAACATCAGGCGGAAAGCCTTGTCAGCCCGGCTTCCAGATCGGCGATGATGTCGTCTACATGCTCCAGCCCGACATGGATGCGGATCAGCGTGCCGGGGTATTTCCACGTGGTCGCAGTGCGCGATTTCTCGATCTGCACCGGCACCATCAGGCTTTCATAGCCGCCCCAGCTATAGCCCATGCCGAAAATCTCCATGCTATCGAACATTGCCGCGATCTTACGGTCGTTGGTTTCTGTGAGCACGAAACCGAACAGGCTCGACGCGCCGAGGAAATCGCGTTTCCAGATGTCATGCCCCGGTGCGCCGGGCAACGCCGGATACAGCACCTCATGCACTTCCGGGCGGGTTTTCAGCCACTGCGCCACTTTCATGGCGTTCTCATAGTGGCGCGACAGGCGCACGGCCAGTGAGCGCAGGCCGCGCAGCGCCAGGAAGCAATTATCGCCTGACGGCGTCATGCCGAGGTTTTTATAAGTCTGGGCAATGCGCTTATAGTGTTCGCCGTTGCAGGTAATCACGCCCATGACCAGATCCGAGTGGCCGGAAATATATTTGGTGGCTGACTGGATATTGATATCGACACCCTTCTCGAACGCCCGGAAATAGAGCGACGCGCCCCACGTGGAATCGGACACCAGCAGCACGTTTTTCGCATGTGCCGCCTTGGCAATCGCCGGGATATCCTGCATCTCGAACGAGAGCGAGCCGGGGCTTTCAACAAATACCATGCGCGTATTATCCTTGATAAGCGCGTCAATCTTTGCCCCCACCAGCGGGTCGTAATATTCCACCTGCACGCCGAGCCGCGACAAATCCATATCGCAGAAACGCCGCGTCGATCCATAGACGTTATCGGGAATCAGCACATGGTCGCCCGCCCGCAAATAGGCGAGCAGTACCACCACAATCGCCGCTAAACCTGAGGAGGTGACAATCGCTTTCTCAGCATTATCCACCTCAGCCAGCGCTTCCTCCAGCGCCATGGTTGACGGTGTGCCGTAACGCCCGTAAATCGGGGTCGGCCAGACGCCGTTATCGGCGGCCATGAAGGAATCATAGGTCGGGAACAAAATGGTTGAGGCGCGGTAAATCGGCAGGTTCACCACGCCATGGTGATCTTCCGGCGAGGAGCCAAGCGTAGCCAGCAATGTTTCTTTTTTCATGGTCATTCTTCCTAAAACTCTCTCCCCGAATATCCGACAACAATATGGGTAATACCTTTCGCCTCATTGCCGAACGGCATGAAGCATGCGCGGTACTTTACCAGCTTCCCGCGCCCATTTACAAACTGGTTCTCATCAATCATGAATGTTTTTTCCAACATGATGCCGTCGAGCTTCTTGATCATGATGTTGAGCGGGTATTCGCTCACATGCACGTTCACCATCTGACTCGTCAGGTCGCGCCCATACATTTTGATGAGCTGCTCGCCCATGAACAGGTAATTATAGCTATAGCCGCCCTGCGTGTGGAAGGTGCCGAACTTAATGCATTGCTGCCACATATCGTCAATGGTCGCAGGGTTAAGCTGCTGAATCTCCGGCATTGGCTTACCCCGGCGGATAAGCTCCCAGTAGTTTTGCAGCCGGGTGACGAGGCGCTGATCTTGCATAAATGCTTGAGTTTCTATGATTAAAGAAGTAAACAACTCCTCCTTTAACAATAATATAGTTGCCCTGTCCAGACTTATGAAACACTACCCAGAACCACAGCAAAACCCCGATTTCCCGGCCATTGAAAAAAACATCCTCGATTTCTGGCAGCGTGATGGCATTTTCCAGAAGTCCCTCGACCAGCGCGGAAGCGAGTTCGTGTTCTACGATGGTCCGCCGTTTGCCAACGGCCTGCCGCATTACGGCCATTTGCTCACCGGCTATGTCAAAGACGTATTCGCCCGCTATCAAACCATGCGCGGCAAAAAAGTCGACCGCCGCTTCGGATGGGATTGCCACGGCCTGCCCGCCGAAATGGGCAGCGAGAAAGAGCTGGGCATTTCAGGCCGCGCCGCCATCACCAATTTCGGTATCGGTAAATTCAACGAGCATTGTCGCACCAGCGTGATGAAATACACACAGGAATGGGAACATTACGTGACCCGTCAGGCACGCTGGGTGGATTTCAAAAACGATTACAAAACCATGGATAGAAATTTCATGGAATCCGTCCTCTGGGCGTTCAAACAGCTGTGGGACAAAGGCCTCGTCTATGAAGCCTACCGCGTGATGCCCTATTCATGGGCGGCGGAGACGCCGCTTTCGAATTTTGAGACCAAACTCGATAATTCCTACCGTGAGCGGGAGGATAAGGCGATTACGGTAGCGTTTGAGCTGAAGGAAAAACCAAAAGGCGCGCCGGATGCAGAAAAATATTATGTTCTCGCCTGGACGACCACTCCTTGGACATTGCCGAGCAATCTGGCGTTGGCGGTGGGGAAGGATGTAAAATATTTGTCTGCTATAGGTGCGGATGGGAATTGCTACATTTTTTCTTCTAAAGCATTTAGTTCTGTTGGTTCTGTTTTAAATTTATCAGCCAAAGTCTTATTTAGTAATGGCGCATCTATTGTAGCTGCGGACGGGAAAGTTATTGCTGCTTCTGTTATGAACAGTCCTGAAGCTGTACTGACAGAGAGCTATGAAAATCTCTGGGAGATAGAAGTCAATAATCTGATCGGCCTCTCCTATCACCCCCTCTTCCCCTATTTCGCTTCCCACAAGCACTCTTTCAAGATTCTCGACGGCTCGTCATTCGTCACCGATGGCGATGGTACGGGCATTGTGCATATGGCGCCGGGCTTCGGTGAGGAAGATCAGAAATGCTGCGAAGCAAATGGCATCGAAGTGGTTGTGCCTGTGGATGGGCAGGGGAAATATGTGGGACTAGAACAAGAACCATCTTTTGGTTTTGATGGCGGTCATTTTGACAAAAATAGCTTTTACGTAAACCCAAATAGAATTTACAATATCTCCGACTATAATCACCCTGATCTTCCGCCCCTAAATTTAGTAGGTCTCAACGTCATTGCCGATAAACGTATAGAAGATAGCGATATTGCTGACTTAGACCCACGCAAAGTAGATAAATTCAAAGAGCATGTAGGTAAATTTGGCCTTGCAAACATGCGCATCATTCGCTGGCTGGACAAAAAGAAGGCGCTGATAAAAGAAGAGGTGATTTCTCACAACTACCCGCATTGCTGGCGCACCGACCAGCCGCTGATTTACCGGGCGATGCCTTCTTGGTATGTCGAGGTGACGAAATTCCGCGACCGCGCGGTGGAGCTGAACAAACAAATCAACTGGATTCCCGAGCATATCCGCGACGGGCAGATGGCGCATATGCTCGCCACCGCACCGGATTGGAGCATCTCGCGCAACCGCTTCTGGGGTACACCGATTCCGGTATGGCGCGCGCCAAGCGGCAAGATGATTGCGATTGGCAGTATCAAAGAATTAGAAGAACTTTCTGGCCGCAAAGTTGTTGATCTGCACCGTCCTGTGATCGATGAAATTAAAATTACCAAAGATGGCGAAACCTACACCCGCGTGGAAGACGTGTTCGATTGCTGGTTTGAATCTGGCAGCATGCCGTTCGCGCAGGTGCACTACCCGTTCGAGAATAAGGAATGGTTTGAGACGCATTTTCCCGCCGATTTCATCACCGAATATGTCGGCCAGACGCGCGGCTGGTTCAACACGCTTATCATGCTGAGCACGGCATTATTCGACAAGCCCCCCTTCAAGAACTGCATTTGCCACGGCGTGGTGCTCGATGCCGAAACGGGTCTCAAATATTCTAAACGCCTTAAAAATTACAAAGACCCGCTCGAGGTCATCGAGGTATACGGCGCCGATGCGCTGCGCTGGATGATGCTGGCAAGCCCCGTGATGCGCGGCTCCGACCTGATGGTCGACCCCGACGGCAAATTCATCCGTGACGTCGTGCGCCTCGCCATCAAACCGATCTGGAACGCGTATAATTTCTTCACGCTCTATGCGAATGCAGATGGGATTAAAGCGAAGGAAATTGTCACTTCCAATGATGTGATGGATCGCTACATCCGCGCTAAATGTGCGGATGCCGTGGTGAAAATCGAAGTGGCACTGGATGATTATAACACGCCTGCTGCATGTGACGCGGTGATGATGTTTTTTGAAGTCCTCAACAACTGGTATATCCGCCGCAGCAAGGAGCGTTTCTGGAAAGAGACCGCTGATGCCGACAAGCAGGCGGCGTATGACACGCTCTATACGGTGCTCGTTGCCATGTGCAAAGCCGCGGCTCCTCTCCTGCCGCTGACGCTGGAAGAAATTTACAAGAGCCTGACCGGCGAGCTAAGCGTGCATCTGGCGGAGTTTCCTGTTGAGGAAGCTATTGACCCGGATGATGCAGATGGCCAGTTGCTGATATGGCAAATGGACGATATACAAAATGTCTGCAATGCGGCGCTTGCCATTAGAAATAGAATCAATATCCGTGTACGTCAGCCACTGGCTTCAATCACCGTGGTGGGCAGCAAAAATATTGATGGTAAATGGAAATCATTGGTGCAGGACGAAATCAATGTGAAAGATATGATCTGCGAAGATAATATCGATCAATACGCCACCCTCAAACTCTCCATCAATTCCGCCGTACTCGGCAAGCGCCTGCCCGAGAAGATGAAGCAGATACTTCCTGCCTCGAAAAAGGGCGAATGGAAGCAGGGGGATGGTGCGGTGGAAATCTGCGGTGAGAAGTTGCTTCCCTCTGAATATATACTGCAACTCGAACCAAAACCCGAATATGCCGACCGCGCACAGGCGCTCTCCACCAATGATGCGCTGGTGATTCTCGATACCACCCTCACCCCCGAACTCGAAGCCGAAGGGTTCGCCCGCGACCTGGTGCGGATGGTGCAGCAGGCACGTAAAGACGCAGGCCTCAACGTTTCTGATCGCATCCACCTCGCCGTGGTGGCCAGCGGCAAAACCGCCCCCGCGCTTTCCGCCCACAAGGATTACATCGCCGAGCAGACCCTGGCCGCCCAGCTCCAGCAATCGGAACTGGCAGGCGCTGCCTTCACCACCAGCGGCACTATCGAGGGCGATGAGGTGAAGATTTTTCTTAAAGTCGTCGCCTGACGTTAATAAACTACTTACTATTCCGGATTATAGTCGCGCCATGAAACGACCATTTCCCTTTGCTTCTGCCGTGCTGCTTGGCGTGCTGCTATCGCCGTCGCTGCTGCGCGCCGCAGGTGAAAGCAACGAGGTGACGGTAGAGCAATTGTCGGAAGCTGCGCCGGAAACGCGTCCTGAACCTACCTTCCTGCCGGTTGTAGAAACCGAATTGCTTGGCAGTAAAAACGCCGATAGCGTGGCCAAACCCGTAACCTTGAGCAGCGATGCGCCGCCAGCCGATGCCAGCACAGCTGACACCAGTGCACCCGATAGTTTGCGCGATGCGCTGGCCTATGTCTATGAACACCACCCGCAACTGATGGCTGAGCGCGAAAAGCTGAAAGCCACTGAAGAATCCATATGGCTTGCCATTTCCGATTTCCGCCCCAACGTGGCTGCTGCCTATTCCAAAGGCCGCGAACGCACCAGCAGTAACGATGCGCGATGGAGTTATGGCGATACCGAAAGCCGTGGGCTAACTGTTACCCAGCCTATCTTCTCCGGGCTGGATGGCGTCGCTGGCCTCAAAGCCGCCCGCCAGCGGGTGAAGGCCGGACGCGCTGACCTCACCGCGCTCGAACAGCAAGTGCTGTATAATACTGTGGTTGCCTACACAGGCGTAGCGGAAGCGGAAGAAGTGCTGAAGCTCAATCAGAATAACGTCGATGTGCTCACCAAACAGCGTGATGCAACCAAGGTGCGCTTCGATGTCGGTGAGCTGACCAAGACCGATGTATCACAGGCGGAAGCGCGGCTCGCCAGCGCCAAGGCCGACGAACAGCAGGCGGTCGGCGACGTGGCAATTGCACGGGCGAGCTTTATGCGTGCCGCTGGCTTTGCCGCACCAGATGCCCCCGCCATGCCCGCCTTGCCAGCCGGATTGCCCAAAGATATCACCGAGGCGAATGCCCTCGCACACGCCGCCAGCCCAACACTGGAAGCTGCGCGTCGCCGTGAAAAAGCCTTTGCCGAAGATATCGGTGTGCGCGTCGGCGCGTTCATTCCCGATGTCAGCGTGCAGGGCACTGTGCGGCGCACCGAAGGCGGTAATGGCTTTACCCGCAGTTATGATTCCGACGAGCTGATGTTGAACGTGGCCATCCCGCTCTATCAATCCGGCGCTGAATATGCCCGCCTGCGCGAAGCACGCAAAATCGCATCGCAGGCGAAATACACCACCATGGATACGATGCTTGCTGTGGAGCAAGATGTTGCCAGCGCGTGGCAGAATTATATTACTTCAGAGAGTGTGATCACCTCTACCCAGGCCGCGAAAGAGGCCGCAACACTGGCTCTGGAAGGGGTTCGGCAGGAAAATGAATTCGGTGTACGTACCGTGCTTGATGTGCTCGATGCCGAACAGGAATTAATGAATACTAATGTGAACCTGATCCGCGCCACCCGGAACTATAAAATTCAGGCTTACCGGCTGCTGGCTTCGGTTGGAAAATTAACGGCGCATGAACTTGCTCTTCCCGTTAAATATTTTGAAAGCGATTCTCCCGACGATCATGTAAAAAATCAGTTGCTTGGATGGTGATAATAGTTTTTTAATGGCAGTAAGTTAGAATGTGTGCAACAACGGTTGCATATCAGAAGGATGAGGATGCGCCATGGAGGCTAAAGCTAAAGCCGGGGAAGATGATCTCTCGATGGAAGAAATTCTTCAGTCGATCCGCAAGATTATTGCGGAAGACGGGGATGAGGCGCCTACAAACGGTGCAGCACATGCCGCACCGGCAATCACTTCCGACGTGTTGGAGCTTACCGATATGGTAGAAGAACAACCCGCAGAAACTGCCAAGGCTTCCGCCGCAAATTCGCAGGATGCCGTGAACGATATCCTGAGCACCATCGACCAGGTGGTGGTTCCCGAAACTCCCGCGCCGAAGCCTGCTGCGCCTGTTGCGGTTGCCCCTGCCGCGTCGGTTAATGACCAGGCCTATATTGATTCACTGTTATCCGCAGAAGCTGCTACGGCAACGGTGGCTGCTTTCAAAAAAGCACACCCGCCCGAACAGCCTATCATTACCACGCCATCCGCCCATTTCCGTGGCGGCAACACGGTCGAGGATTTGGTGATGGAGTCACTGAAGCCGATGTTAAAACAGTGGCTGGATCTCAACTTGCCGAATATTGTCGAACGCATTGTTGAGCGCGAAATCAAAAAACTGACGGATTAAAATCCGCACGATTCTATTGAAATCCGCCCGTTTTGTGCGTATGCATGGTAGTTCCAACCACACGGAATAATATGCCATGACCACCAGCAACGACAAAAAAAACCTCCCTTCCCGCCACGTCACCGTTGGGCCAGAGCGCGCCCCGCACCGCAGCTACCTTTATTCCATGGGGCTGACGGAAGCGCAGATTTACCAGCCGCTGGTCGGCGTCGCGACGACATGGAACGAAGCCGCCCCCTGCAACATCACCCTCGCCCGGCAGGCGCAGGTGGTGAAGAAAGGTGTCAGTGCCGCCGGTGGCACGCCCCGCGAATTCACGACCATCACCGTCACCGATGGCATCGCCATGGGGCACCAGGGAATGAAGTCGTCGCTCGTCTCCCGCGAAGTGATCGCCGATTCGGTGGAGCTCACCATGCGTGGCCACAGCTATGACGCCATCGTTGGCCTTGCCGGTTGCGATAAATCCCTACCCGGCCTGATGATGGCGATGGTGAGGCTGAACGTGCCGTCAGTGTTCATGTATGGCGGCTCCATCCTGCCCGGGAAGTTCAAAGGCAAGGACGTCACCGTGGTGGATGTGTTTGAAGGTGTCGGCAAACATGCAGCAGGAAACATGAGCGACGAAGATTTGCACGCGCTCGAACAAGTCGCCTGCCCTTCGGCGGGCAGTTGCGGCGGGCAGTTCACCGCCAACACCATGGCCTGTGTATCGGAAGCGATTGGTCTTGCCCTGCCCGGTTCCGCGGGTGCTCCAGCGCCCTATGAAGCACGCGATGCGTTTGCTTTTGAATCCGGCATAGCGGTGATGGAACTTATTAAAAAGAAAATCCGCCCCCGCGATATCGTGACACTCAAAGCGCTGGAAAATGCTGCAGCCGTCGTTGCGGCAACCGGCGGATCGACCAACGGCGCGCTGCACCTGCCGGCCATTGCCCATGAGTGTGGCATTGATTTTGATCTGCATGCGGTCGGGAAGATTTTTGCGAAAACACCGTATCTGGCTGATCTCATGCCCGGCGGAAAATATACCGCGAAGGACTTGTATGAGGCAGGCGGTGTGCAGGCGGTCATGCGTACATTGCTGGATGGCGGGTTCCTGCATGGTGACTGCATGACTGTGACCGGAAAAACGGTGGCAGAGAATTTGAAAGGCATCACGCTGCGTGACAACCAGACGGTCATTTATCCGGCTAGCAAACCACTCTCCCCTACTGGCGGCGTGGTAACACTGAAGGGTAACCTTGCTTCTGAAGGCGCGATCGTCAAGGTGGCAGGACTCAAGAAACTGGTATTCACCGGCAAGGCGCTGTGCTTCGATTGCGAAGAAGATGCGTTTGCGGCGGTGGATGCCGGGAAATACAAAGCCGGTGATGTAATCGTCATCCGCTACGAAGGTCCGAAAGGTGGTCCCGGCATGCGCGAAATGCTTTCCACCACCGCTGCCATTTACGGCCAGGGGCGCGGCGAAGATGTGGCACTGATTACCGATGGGCGTTTCTCCGGAGGTACACGCGGATTCTGTATCGGGCACGTGGGTCCGGAAGCGGCGGTCGGCGGCGTGATTGCGCTACTTAAAGATGGCGACGAAATCACTATCGACGCCACCAAGGGCACCATTGATGTAAAACTTTCAGATGCCGAGCTAAACGAGCGCAAAAAAGCATGGAAACCGCGCGCGCATGATTACCAGAGTGGTGCGCTGTGGAAATATGCGGCCACCGTCGGTACTGCTGAAAAAGGTGCCGTCACTCACCCGGGCGGTGCAAAAGAAACCCACGTGTTTGCGGATATCTGATTGACATGCTCATCGCTTAGAACGGCGAGAGCACCTCGATCACCTGGCTGCCCCAGCGCGGTTGCTGGATTTCGCTGATCTGTCCGCGTCCACCGTAATTGATGCGCGACTGGGCAACTTGCGAGGATTCAATCGTGTTATCCGAATTGATATCCTGCGGGCGCACCACGCCTTTGATCGACACTTCGCGCAGCTCGTAATTAACCCGGATCTCCTGTGAACCTTCAATCACCAGATTGCCGTTCGGCAGTATCTGGGTCACGAGCGCTGCCACCTGCGTTTCAATTTTTTCCTTACGCTTGATGCTGCCGGTGCCGGTGGTGTTGGATTTTCCGTCGAGATCAATCAGGCTCGCTGGATTTTCCTTGCCGGGAAGGTTGTTGAATATTTTATTCTCCATGCCGAACAATGCCGGAACCCCAAGGCTCTCCGAAGAAGCCCGGTCACGCGCAGTTTCATTATCCAGCTCCGCCTTGTCTTCGAATTTTATGTTCACCCGTAAGATATCGCCCACCCGTGCGGCGCGCTGGTCGCGGAAGAAGGCGCGTGAACCGGGTTGCCATAGTGAATTGGCGTATTGTTTTGGTGCCGGTTGTGTTTCCGGCAGCGGCCACGATAGCGGTTCATAGTTTGGCGCAGTCGTCGGATTGGAAACCTCAGCAAATTTCGGTGGCTTACCCACATCATCTAACCGATCAAGCGTTGAGGTGCAGCCCGAAAGGATGCTGCCGATCATTAGCACCGGGAGGAACTTAGTTTTCATAGGTTGCTCCATGCTCAAGGTTGCTCATCCTCAGGTCGCCACCGCCAATCACGACGGTGTTCTCATCCTGCACAGTGCCTTGCACTATTTTTTTGCTCTCGGTATTGCGGACGTTGATGACGGAACCGAGGATGCCATCGGTCATGGCTTGCCCATTGGTGGAGATCGCCATCCCCCCATCTTTATACACCATTTTGACCAAACCATTTTTCTTGACCACAGCCGCTTGTTCCAGCTCTGTCGCGCGGATAGGTCGCCCGGCGGAAATAACGCGCTCAGGTGATTTTCCAACCAGCGACGCCATATCGACAATCGTATCGGCGCGCGCGCGCGCCTTGGCGTAATCGCGCAGCTCAACATCGCTCGCGGTAATTATCTCTCCTGCCCGCACGCTGCGCTTCAGCACCGGCACCTCCACCATTTCGTTGTAGCGGCCGGAAATGGGGCGGGCGCTGATGACATCTGTTCCGGAGATGGAGACGAGGTTCGCAGAGAAGCGTTGCGTATCCGGATTAAACCTCAACCCGCGAATCTCAACACTGATCGGCTGGCTGAAAGAAAACAGATAATCCTCACCCTGAGAGTTAGTGATATCGGCAGAAACCTTCGCGCCTGCTCCACGCTCGGCCAGCGCCTGCGAGATGGCTTCCTCGGCGTCGGCATAGGTCAGCCTGAAATAGGGCGCATTCGCCGATCCATCGGCTTCGCTTGTCGATTCTGCAGCCTCTGAGGCCACGGGTTTGGGGTCGCTTTGCAGCGCCATCGCCGGTGTCACCAGCATCAGCACCGCGCCAAAAATAAAACCTTTCAAACGTTCACTCATAAATCCCCCTTAGACGCTTTGCGTGAGTGCCTGCAGCATGTCATCGCTTTTGGTAATGGCCTTACTGATCATCTCGTAGACACGCTGTGCCTTAATCAGGTTGGTCAGCTCGCTGACCGGATCGACGTTCGAATTCTCAAGGAATCCTTGAAGAATGGAACCGAACTCATCAGTATCCGGATTGCCGACAATCGGCGAACCGGACGCGGTGGTTTCGAGGTAGGAGTTATTACCGATGGACTGCAACCCGGCCTCATTTACAAAATTGGCCACCTGAAGCTGACCAAGGTTTTGGGCGTCAATCTGACCGGGAATGGTGGCAAACACCTCCCCCGACTGGTTGATGCTAATTTCGGTGGCGTTGTTCGGAATGGTAATCGCCGGTTCCAGCGGGAAACCATCAATGGTTACAAGCTCGCCGTCGGCACTTACCTGAAACACGCCCGCCCGCGAATAGGCAATCGTGCCGTCCGGTTGGGTGATTTGGAAAAACCCCTTCCCCTGAATGGCAAGATCAAGCGGGTTCGACGTATTCTGCATGGCACCTTGTGTGTGCGTGCGGTAAATCGCCCCGGTTTTTACACCAAGACCAACCTGAATCCCTGTCGGCACAATGGTGCCGGTATCCGAAGAGTTGGCACCCACGCGTTTCTCATTCTGGTAGAGGAGATCCTGGAATTCCGGGCGCTGTTCCTTGTACCCCGTGGTGTTGATATTCGCGAGATTCTGCGAAATCACATCGACGTAAAACTGCTGGGCGAGCATCCCGGTAGAAGCAATATCAAGTGAACGCATACGTTATTCCCTATCCTTGTTGTGTCCACGCATTGGTGGTTTTCCGTTGTAAGTCGTAGATGGTCTCAATGTATTTGGCGGTAGTGCTGACGCTACGCGATACATCAATCATATGCGTCAACTCGATCACCGGTTGGACGTTGGCGTTTTCCAGAGTGCCCTGCGACATGCGGACGTTATCTTCATTGCCAATTTCCGGCTCAACATCGCTTTTAAACAAGCCGTTGCCGATCTGCTCCATCAATTGCGGGTTTTCATAGATGGCAACGCCAATGGTGCTGAAATCTTCGCCGTTGACGGTGATGTTGCCAGCCGTGCCAATGACGATATCCTGTGTTTCGGGCGGGAACTCAATCGGCTGGCCGGACGCATCCAGCACCTTGTACCCGCTGGGGGTAATCAGTGCGCCGCTTTCATCCAGCGAAAAATTGCCGGCACGGGTGTAGCGTGTGCCAAGGGGGGTTTCCACCATGAAATAGGATCCGGCTCCCTCAAGCGCCACGTCGAGTTGCCCGCCGGTCACGCGGCGGCTGCCTTCCTGCACGTAGCGGTAGGAGGAAACGTCATTGGCAAACGACATGTTATTGTGATTGCCCTGATTATTGTCCTTTTTCAGATATTCGGAGAAGATAATTTTTTCCGCCTGGAAACCAGTGGTATTGGCGTTGGCAATGTTATTCGTCGTCTCCGCCATGTCGCGGAAAAGCGCCAGTTGTCTTGATAATGCAATGTAAATGCCGTTGTCCATGCCTCCTGTTATGCATGAACTGTGCCAACTGGTTTTAGGAGAGTGTTTTCGCAGGCCGCAATGCCGGAATACCATCCTGCCGACGCAGGCTATTGGCGATGTCGGTGTATAATTGCGGTGGCATGAATTCCTGATGGGCTGGATTGCGTTCAAAGGTTTGGTGAGCAAGCCTTGGCGAGCCGGATGAAATAATTTCGGTACTTAAGGTGGTGACCGCTATGGGTGTACTGTCGTTCAATAATTGCTCAAGTTTCTTGCGAGCATCATCGAACTCTTTGCCGCGATCTTCCTTAAGCGGCGGAATGGTGATAATAACTTTTCCATTGTCCATGCGCTCGGCATATACGGATAAATCGTTGCATAAAGGATAAGGCTTGCGAAACTCGTTCGGATCGATACGGCTTAAGGCAAACAAATCATTGAGTGGCCCCATGTGGGAATCATCATATAAAGTTGCCTGATTAAATTCAATTTGCAGAAGCGGATTATCAGGAAAGCTGAAATGCGGTCGCCAGCCCGTGGTCACTTCCGGTAAGTGTTCGGCCTCTGGGTGGGTGAAGCCGTACTTGATATTGCACATGGTCTCCAGCACGCTGCGCGCCATGTGGAGTTTTTCTGGGGCGGTTTCCAGGTGGCGTAATTCCATTCGCCCCTTAGCTGTGCGTATACCATTCGAACGTTGAGGGGAAGCCCTGCGCCCTTCTCCTGCAGCATAGGTCAGGGCAGCCACCGCTGCTTTTGACTTCTGCAGGTCTTCACCGGTTTCGTTCTCAAAAATATTTCTCGCCCCCGGTTCAAACGGCTTGCCACCCCCCCATACGCTGACATGCAAATGGATATGCACAGTATGTGCTCCCCTCACCTTGAGGGCGTGCATGAGCTGGTTATAGGCGGCAATGAACTCCAGCGGCTCCAGCGGTTTGGTTCGTATCTCCAGCGTTCTCGGCTCGTCGCGCCAGCCAATGCCTTCCCGCGCCCGACCATAGCGATATTCAGTAATGTCACTTAGCTCACCCTTCATCAGCCAGTTACCTTCAGGATCCTGCAAGCCATGCAATTCGAGCATGGCAAGATAATGCACTGAGAAAGTGGCGATTTCATTTTTTAGTGTTTCTGCCCACGTACTATCGCCTCCATTTTTCGCATAATCACCCAGAGCTTTTTCAAGTCTGGCGAGTAATAAAGGTGTGTCTTTCGGTAAAATGGATCCCTGATCGAAATCAATATCGCTGCCAAAGCAGAACGAAACCTCGCGGGAATCCCCATGCACAGACATTTTGTCGGGAGCCTGCATGGCTTTGATCGCCGCAAGGATTTTCATATTTGACTGCCAAGTCACCGGCGTTACGGCGGTGGGGTGGGTTTTTGTCCAATCAATATCCGGGATGCTTATCATTCCAACCTTGTTCGCCTTGTCGCCATTGACTAGCATATTATATTCCATCGCCTGTTAACACAATATTTAGGAAACATACGCTAAATACTGTCCATACTAATTTATCCAAGGGGCGTTATTATGGCCGAAGATGCAGACAAACCAACCGACGAGAAGCCCGAAGTCGCTGAAGGCGAAGGCTCCCCCGAGGGTGGGAAGAAGAAGTCCAAGAAAAAGCTAATTATCATCGGCGGATTGGCTGTGGTGTTGCTTGCCGGTGGTGGAGCGGCGGCGTATTTCATGGGAATGTTCGGCGGTGGTGATGGGCACGCAGAAGAAAAGACGGTGCAGGAACAGGTGGTCTATTATTCCATGCCGGAAATGATCATCAACCTCGCCGCTCCCGGCAAGCAGGCAAGCTTCCTCAAGGCCACGGTGATCCTTGAATTGCAGCATAAGCTTGATGCCGTTACGGTGGAGGCCAACCTGCCCCGCCTGATGGATGCGTTCAACACCTATGTGCGCGAACTTCGCCCGAGCGATCTCTCCGGCTCGGCAGGCATCACCCGGCTGCGCGAGGAGTTGTTACTGCGCGCCAACAAAGCCCTCGAACCCACCAAAATCAATGATGTGTTGTTCAAGGAAATTGTTGTCCAGTAACCCTAGAGATTCTGGATTCACGCTCATTGAGCTGTCGATAGTCCTTATGATTATTGGCTTGCTGGTTGGTAGTATTGCGGGTGCACGCATCATGATCGCCAATGCTGATCTGCGCTCCGGCGTTGCCCAACTGGAATCATACAATCAGGCCGTTTATGCCTTCAAAAATAAATTTAACTGCCTGCCGGGAGATTGCATCAATAATAGGGCTATTGGCGGGCTAAATACCGGATATCATTGCGATAACGGCAATGGGGACGGACAGATCAATGACAGTTGTGGTGGCGGCTCTCTCTTGCCAGTCAGCGATGTGGAAGCATCGGCTTCGGCAGAGGCATGGCATTTCTGGTATATGCTATCGAGCATGCGCTACATTCCCGGCAGTTATAATCCCGGCCAGGCTTACTCCATGGGGATTAACGCCGCCGCCTGGCCCATTTCATCGCCACTTACTAAATTCCCCTCGCAGCGGAATGCTGCCGCTTATGATACGGTGCGTGTGTGGGCGTGGTTTTATGCCGGTTCTCATTACTGGGCATTTACCGGAGGAAATGTTGATGGAGCGTGCAACGGTTATGCTTTTTGCATGCCCTTTACTCCTCTCACCGTATCGCTTGTCGATGTCAAAATGGATGATGGCATACCCGGCAGCGGCATTGTGGTAGCCACACGGCAAGGAACGGGATACGGCGCCGATGGCAGCCCGCAATTCAACAACCCTTATACCACAGGAACTCCCGGCAATGCCGGATGCACGCTTACCACCGCCACACCGAACAGCTACAACATTACCTACACTGCCCAACCTTATTGCAACATGACGATCAAAACCAATTTTTAAGAATGGCATAACTCTTGCGAGTGGTATGCCTATAGTATAGCTATAGGTGCATTATGGCCGACGAAAACCAACCCGAAATGACCGACGATGAAAAGGCCGCCGCCGAGTGGGAGGCCTCGCTTGCCAATGAAGGTGGTGATGGCGCCGCCGCTGCGGGAGGGGATGCGGAAGAACAAGCGCGCATTCTCAACCAGGACGAGATAGACTCGCTGCTGGGGTTTGATACCGTTTCTGGTGGTGGCCAAGCGAAAGATGGCATTTTTGCCATCCTCGACAAATCGATGACGGCGTATGAAAAACTGCCGATGATCGAGGTGGTGTTCGACCGCCTCGTGCGCCAGCTTTCCACCAGCTTCCGCAATTTCACTTCGGAAAACGTTGAGGTCAGCCTCGATTCCATGACCAGTGTACGTTTCGAGGATTACCTGAATTCGATCCCCCTCCCCGCGTTGCTGGTTATTTTCCGTGCCGTCGAGTGGGAGAATTACGGCATGGTGATGGTCGATTCCGCACAAATCTACACTATCGTCGATATTCTTCTCGGTGGCCGTAAATCGAGCAAGAAAAATGTCCGCGTCGAAGGTCGCCCCTACACGATTATCGAACAGGATTTGGTGAAGCGCATGGTGGATATTCTGCTCGCCGACCTTGGCGCGGCATTCGAGCCGATCTCTCCGGCTACCTTCACCTTCGACCGGCTGGAAACCAACCCGCGATTCGCCACTATCAGCCGTCCGGCAAACCCGGCGCTTCTGGTCAAGTTCCGCGTTGATATGCTGGAAGATCGTGGTGGGTTTATCGAGCTGCTCTTGCCGCACGCCACACTCGAACCCATCCGCGACCTCCTGCTGCAAATGTTCATGGGCGAGAATTTCGGCCAGGATACGGTATGGGAAAAACATCTCGGCAAGGAGCTCCGCAATGCTGCGGTTACTGTCGAGACGGTGTTGCCGGAAAAAACCATTACCCTGAAAGATGTGATGAGCTTTAAAGTGGGGAGCACACTGCTGCTCGACTGCAACCCGGAGGATGAGGTGATGCTGCGTTGCGGCGGAGTGCCAATTACTACTGGCGTATTAGGGAAAGTTGGTGATAATATCGCCGTATCGCTTACGGAAGATATTAAACGCAAACCAAAATAACTAACAAATGACCGGTCTTATCGCCAACGTGCTTTTGAATGTGTTATTGGTCGGGCTGCTTGCGGCCACCATTATTTATTGCGTTATCCTCAACCGCCGTATCCAAACCTTGCAGGATAGCAAAAGCGAGCTTGCCACGCTGCTGATGCAATTTGACGAATCGACCATCCGTGCCTCGGAAACCATCGTCGCGATGCAAACGGCCAGCAAAAAAATCGGCGATAATATCCAGCTCAAGCTCGACAAAGCCAATTACCTGCTTGATGATTTGTCCTATGCCATCGAAAAAGGCACCCGGCTTTCCAGCCAGATTGAGGCGAGCTTCGCCGTTGGCCGTGCACGTAACAAAGCCATGACGGAAACCGCTCCCCATGTGAATGACCACACGTTGCACGTAACACCGGAAGACATGGAAGTGCCGCCGCCTGTCTCCGAAAAACACGCCTCCAAGCCATCCACGAAACGTCCGCCGGCTTCGATTGAGGCGTTGCTTGAAAAAGTGGTCAGCCGTAAGCAGCATATGCAGGAAACGGCAGCGAATGACCCCAAGGAACCCGCCGCTGGCCGCTCCCGCGCCGAGCAGGAACTGATCGACCTGATCCGCAGTAGCAAGGGGTAAGCCATGTCACTACGTGTGCGTATCATTCCGCTGACGGTTGTCGTGGCCTCCCTGTTTATGATGGTGAAGATGGTTGACCTGATCCAGGGTGGGCAGCAACTTTCCGAGTCGTTGCTGATTGCGCGTGTGGGTGCAGAAACGGCTCCAGCTCCCGCGCCTGACGAAAAACCGGAAACAAAGAAAGAAGACGCGCCAGCAACAAAAGACGAGAAAAAAGAAGGGGAAAAGGAAGGCGATAAAAAAGAAGGCAAGGAGGAGAAAGAAGAGCCTAAAAAAGGCGAGAACCCCAACGTGTCCGACACCACCGGTGATATTGCCGACCGTCGTTTTACGACGGTTGAGCTGGAGCTTCTGCAAAAACTCTCTAAACGTCGCGAAGAGCTTGCCAATTGGGAAGCCAACCTGCAGATCAAAGAAACCACGCTGGACGCGACGGAAAAACGCATCGATGATAAAATTCAGCAGGTAGAAGCCATGAAAAAGGCAGTGAGTGCCGCTCTTGCCGAATATAATAAAATTGAGGATACCGAGCTTACAAGCCTTGTAAAAATTTATGAGAACATGAAGCCGGGCGATGCGGCGCGCATTTTTGACGAGTTGGAACGCCCAATCCTGCTGTTGATCGTGGATCGCATGTCGGAGAAAAAAGCCGCTCCGATCCTCGCCGCAATGGATCCTAAACGTGCCAAGCTGGTGACGGTTGATCTTGCCGAACAGCGCCGTCTAAAAAATAACAGCATGAGCGCCGCTTCCGCCATGGCCGATAAGAAGCCGTAGGCGATGAGTGTGAGGCACGCGTGATTCACCCAGAAATTTTCCGTGAGTACGATATCCGTGGCGTGACCACGGATAATTTTACCGGTGAGGTGGTCGCCGCAATCGCGCGCGCCTTCGCCGGAAAAGCCGGCGGTACGGTGGTCATTGCCCGCGACGGCAGGTTATCCTCACCGGCACTCGCTAAAGCATTGGCGGCCGGTTTGCGTGACGGCGGCTGCGATGTGGTCGATATCGGCCTCGCCCCAACCCCGATGCTGTATTACGCCACCACCACGCTCAACGCCGCAGGCGGCGTCATGCTTACCGGTTCGCATAACCCGCCCGACCATAACGGCATGAAATTCATGCTGCACGGAAAAGCCTTTTATGGCGCGCAGATCCAGCAGTTACGGGAAATTGCCGAACAGGCAAACGCCGGTGCCGGCGCGAGCATGGGCAACTATTCTGAACTCACTATCCAGCGCGAATATCTTCACGCGCTACATGAAGCCTATGATGGCACCCGTGATCTGAAAGTAGCATGGGACGCAGGTAATGGTGCTACCGGTGAGGTGATGGCAGCACTCTGCGCTACCCTGCCCGGCACGCACATCACCTTAAACGAAACAATCGACGGCACCTTCCCAGCGCATCATCCCGACCCCACCATCCCCAAAAATCTTGTGCAATTGATAGATAGGGTCAGGAAAGAACAATGCGACCTTGGGATTGCCTTTGATGGCGATGGCGACCGCATCGGCGTGGTGGATAATGAAGGCGAAATCCTCTGGGGCGACCAGCTATTGATGCTGTATGCCGCCGATATCCTGAAAAAACTCCCGGGTGCCACCATCATTGCCGATGTGAAAGCGTCCGGCGCCTTGTTCGACGAGGTGAAACGCCTGGGTGGCGTACCGCTAATGTGGAAAACCGGACATTCGTTGATTAAATCCAAAATGGCGGAAACGAAAGCGCCGCTGGCCGGTGAAATGAGCGGCCATATTTTCTTCGCCGATAAATATTACGGGTTTGACGATGCGCTCTATGCCGCGGTGCGCCTGATCGGCGTGCTGTCACGCAGCGGTAAGACACTCTCCGAGTTGCGCGATGCCTTGCCCAAGCGGATCAATACCCCGGAAATCCGCTTTGCCTGTGATGATACGCGGAAATTTGATGTCATCAGCGAAGTCAAATCCAGGCTCAAGGCGGCGGGCGCCGATTTTTCAGATGTGGACGGCGTGCGGGTGAACACACCCGACGGCTGGTGGCTGCTGCGCGCCTCCAACACCCAGCCGATGCTGGTGGCGCGTTGCGAAGCTCAGGATTTCTCAGGTTTAGCGGCACTGAAACAAGACTTGCAGAAGGAACTCGCATTCAGTAATGTCGCCCTTCCCTAGGTCTTAAGCTGCCTCCGTTCGCGCCTGCTGGCGCTCACATGAGGCCTCGCTCAAGGCTGGCGCGGCCTGCTTGCCGCGCTTTATTTGATTTCAGGCGCAGAACCGCTTCAAGCCTGAAATCGGCAATATGAAGCGCTTAAAAGTACACTGAGCGAAGCGAAGAACTTTTAAGTGAATTAGTGTCGGAGTGTGGCGCAGCCCGGTAGCGCACTTGCATGGGGTGCAAGGGGTCGAAGGTTCGAATCCTTTCACTCCGACCATTTTAATCTGAACCGCCGCAGGTTCTGAACCTGCCTCAAAACGTGCGGTTCTGAAATCCCAATGTTTGACCTCCCCCAAATTAAGAGTATTGTTTCACCTAGTGTTTTTAGGTTCGAATCCTGTGAGGAGGGGTTGTTATATGTCTGTAAATACTTACGCATTCGAATGTAAAATCAATACACTTGCTTCATGCGTCGGAAAAATGCCTCTGAATTCTAATTCTTTTGAATTTGAGGGGATAAAATTTGCTCACTGGGAATTTAACTTTGCCGAAGGATGGAAACCAGGGGGGTGGCTTGTTACAGGCAAGACTCAAGCAGGCACATTTCATGAAGCACGCATAGCGTTGTGGCATAAATTAAATGATTTGATTCCGAAAATTGCCATGATTTCGCAGTGCTACACTGAGTATTTGCAGGAACCATTTATTATCCATCGATTAGACACCGATGTTGCTTTGTTTTACTACTCGAAAGCAACAAGTGGTGTCCCATTACATTTTGATGAAGAATCACAAGAAGCACTTGCTCTTTTGGCAAATAAAGAACTTTCCAATGAGTTTTATTATTACTGGAACGATATGCTCAATAACACGGGTTATCCTGCAAAGATTTTGCTAATTTGCTCAGCTTTAGAAGCATTAGGAAAAGCATTGGGAAAAGACAAGGGCGCATTTAGAAAAGAAGTTCTTGGTGATGTTCTGAGTAAAAAAGTCTTTGAAAAGGACAACCAAGGCATCAGACACAGACTGACTCATGGAGAGTATTTTTCGCCAAAAGATGCGGGAGAAGATTACCTTACTCAAATCTACGAAAAGATAATTCAATATTTTAATGATGTGATATTAAAGAAGCACCTCATCAGAAACGTGGTCAATCCGCAGCGACATCCATGGGGAAATAAAAAAGCAGGCTATTACTATTTAAAAAAGAAACCTGAGGATTTGTTCTCTCTTAAAGAGATGCTTGATGCTTTTGATAAAGATTTTGATGGATCTATTGCGAAGTTTGAGATGCTCACCCGCGATGAAGCAGAAAACTCATAACATCTACATGATGTATAGCACTATACCTCTCGTAATACTAAGTATTCCATATCAGAAGTTACCCTCTCCACCATCTGCGGAATGTGCATATACTTCTTTGCAATCCACATCTGTAAAATCAATAGCCTACGCTCATGGCAGGTTCTGAACCCGTCCACGAGGGTCGACCATTAAACTAAATTACTTTAGTCGCCATAGGGTGGGGAGTGCCTTCCTGCCGCAGGATTGATTGGGGATCTTGGCGCTACTGCAGCAGTGTGGTGGCCTACTATGGATGCTGGGGCAGGCGCCCATTTTGCCGCTGTCATCTGTTCTTTTGAACACAATTTTACCGAATTCAGGAAATGGTGAATGTCATCAAAATGCACTGCGGCAGCGGTTGCGCGTCCACCACCGTCCCTGGCAATAGTAGTTTTTAGGTACTTTGCGATTTCACCGACATCCGGTACTCCATTTGAACGCAAGGAAAGCGATACGCCTGCATCACCATTGACATTCCAGATTCCAACGACATCATACCCCTCCGCCGCTTTAAGGAATGCCTGATCAATGCGCCGGTTATATTGCAGGACGTTGGCGTTGATAAGGGGAACCCACATCGGCGGCATGCCAGGAAGCAATTCCAGACTGGCATAGGTCATCGAATTCTTGAGAGCTTTCTGTATCTGACTGAATTGTCCGGCAATCATGGAATTGCCACTCGCAACCATTTCGCTATCTTTTAAATTAATGAGGTAATCGATTGCCTGAAACGCCATCTCCGGAGTTGAGATATCCTCCCCGTCGATCAGCGCCGCCCTTGCCCATTCATCATCGGCTTCAAGGCTGTCCGCCTCCATTTTTCCTATCCAGTTAAATAGGTCTGGAGCTAGTTTGCCAGGATTAAAATGTTCCCATGCCAGCAAAGCCGCCGCAGGTTTTTTGGAATCCAATATCAGGTCAAGATTCGGTTTGGGAGAGGTTTGCGTCTCGCCCGTGCCAGCGTCCTGCCTATGGGTATTTGCATAGTTCTGAAGGCGCCGAATTTCGGATGAATGGTGATCCACAATGGTAATGGTAGCGATGTTTGGGCGACCATCGGTAGGGCGGAATAATAAATCCAATGTTTGATTGTCAGGTGCTGTATCAAGAAAAATGATGCGGCCGCCTGAATTTAAATGAGCACAATTTTGTAGAATCTTATCTTGCCTAAACAAATCATAACCAACCGGCACATATCGAACTTTTTCTCCAAGCCCATCATCATTTAATGATTCATTGAATGCCCACGCGGCGGCGGCGCCATCAATATCGTCGTCGTAAAATACAAGGATGTCTGTTGGTTCGCTCATACGGCCACTTTGATTAACGTTCATTCAGGCTATCAGCAGAAATTAAATAATACGTAAAATTGTGGCTTATGTCCATCCTGTTGGAAATAATGGTGATTCTACTATATCTAGCTGGCCATGGTCGTTAAACAGCAGAGAACAACATGATTTGGTGTGGTTTGGACGACACGCGCCTAGTAAACCAGCCGTTCGACCAGTATTTTCTCACACGCTTTAAAAATGATATAGAACACGGTCGCGGCCATGCCGTAAGCGATTAGCTCCAGCAGCTGCATCACGGCGCCTTCCCGCAGCGCATCTCCGCCATATTGAGAAATAAAATCGAAATTCGCATGAAACACCGTGAAAAGATTGACTGAGCAAAGCCCAAACGCCAGCGCACTCAGGCACATTATCGTGAAGGTCACTAGCCAATGGCACTTAAGGATTTTCTTGATCATGCACGCCTAGCTAGGATGGTTTTGTGCACGCTGTCAAGCCACTCGGATAGACAGCCGTCAAAATACGTGGGAAGGTTACTTATCTTTAAGTAGCCCGAATTAGTACATAACCCCTTGGGGTGGAAATCGGTTCGATCTGCAGGGTAAAAATATGTGGCCTGTTATCTGCACCCGCCTTCATGGTAATAGGAAAGCTGCACGCACTTTCCGCTACTAGCGTCGCCGCCAGCTTTTCCCACTCACTATGGGGGACACTCTGCATATTGCACAACGTGGCTGTATTGAGCGATGGCTGTGAAAGAAACCCGGGGAACATATCCTGAAATTGCCGGTTGAGGTAAACAATCTCACCATCGTAGCGCGCAATAAAACAGAAGCGATAATCTTTGCTGATTACCGAAGAAAAAGCAGCGTTGATAAATTCGGATGATAGCTGATTGCGATTGATAAGCTGAAGTTGCTTGCTGATAAAAAACATCATGATGCCGGAAACAAAGCAAATATAGAATCCGGTGAGCATATCGTAATACAGTACCCCGACAATCGCCAGGATCACCACGGATAACACCATGAAGAAATGTGATAAAAGATTTGCTGGCGTATGCCTGCGAACGATAAAGCCGCTGTGTTTTACATCCAGATATTGATTTCTGTCGGCGGTGCGGAAATAGGCTTCTGACTGCATGATGCGCCTCGCTGTGTGAGATTATATTGTGTCTCAATTATAATGTTGACTGATTAATATATCATTAAGTGGTCACCCTAAGAATCTTGATTTATCAGCAGGATAGACCCCAAGAACTGTCACCTTTTTACAATAAAAACTCAATTCTTCCAATGCGCGCTGTACATTTCTTTCTTGTGGGTGCCCCTCGAAACTCAGGAAGAACTGCGCGGCTTCATTCTTCATTCCGCCGGGTATATAGCTTTCAAGCTTCACCACATTCACCCCGTTAGTTGCGAAACCGCCAAGGGATTTATACAGTGCCGCTGGGATATTGCGGATGGTGTAAAGCAAGGTGGTAATCACCTTTTCTTTCGTTGGGTCGGGATCCACCGGCTCGCGTGCGATGATGACGAAGACGGTGGTGTTGTCATCCGAATCCTGCAAATGTTCTTTCAACACCGTAAGCCCGTATAGTTCAGCCGCCAGCGGCGACGCAATGGCGGCCTTGCTGGTGTCGTTCCATGTAGCGACATCCTTGGCGGCGGTCGCCGTGTTGGAATAGGTGTGGGTAGAGATTTTCATCTCGCGTAGATGTTCCCGACATTGCATCAGCGCCTGTGGATGTGAATAGACATCCTTGACGGATGCAAGCGTCGCTCCCTTCGGCGCCATCAACTGGTGCTCGATATGCTGGTAGAATTCGCCAACAATGTGGAGGTTGGTGCGCGGGATGAGGTTATGGATCTCAGCCACTCTGCCCGCCTGGGAATTTTCAATCGGGATCATGCCAAGGCGTGCCCTGCCAGTGGCCACGGCATCGAACACATCCTCGAAGCTGGGGCACGCCAGCGTCTGCATGTAAGGCTGCGTCTGGCGGCAAGCCAGGTCGGCATTGGCGCCTTCAACGCCCATGAAGGCGATGGTGTTGGCAGGATCGAGGGTGGTGGTCATATAATGTACTTTTTATCTCAACAGTGGTTGGCGTTTTTATTTTCTAGTAGGGGTGTCACCCGGCACTTCTTGTCTGACTTCTTCAACAAAATCCTCCCATGTTTGGTGATTTGCCCCATCCACCGTTGGGTATTTAAGGTGTCCCCCGACAAGGTCATTACCAGGCGGCGTGTAAGGTTCGATAGGTCCATAGAGGAATTCCCCTTCCGTTCCACTAATTTTGCTGCCAAGCGCATCGAGGTCATCCGGGTTATAGCGCCATCTGCCGCGATCGCTGAATCGACGAATATGCCCCTCTTCACTCAGACGTTCTAGTGTTTTGCCACTTATTCCCAGATACCTCGCGGCATCTTCCGTTTCACGATAGTGTTTTCCTGGAGGGGGAGTTTGATCCAACCAATTATGATTTTTATCTTTGCTCATATTTACCCCTACAAAACGCAGCATTTGCTTGATTTTTTCAGCCGACATACTTATCTATATGGTTCTAAAAAACAAGCAATTTTGCACAAAAATGTGAAAGAATGAAGGCTCAATGCAGACGAACTGGACCACCGAAAGCTGGAGAAACTTCCCGATTAAACAACAGCCTAGCTATAGTAACCGTGAGGCGCTGGCCTCGGTTGAGGGGCAGCTTAAAATACTCCCTTCACTTGCCTCCCCCAATGAAGCACGGGCGCTGAAAGCCGAACTGGCGGATGTGGCATTGGGCAAGGCTTTTCTGCTACAAGGCGGTGATTGCGCTGAAAGTTTTGCGGAATTCTCCGAAGAAAACCTGAAGCGCTATTTCCGGGTCATGCTGCAAATGACCATGGCGCTGATGTATGGCTCCGGCACGCCGGTAGTCAAAGTCGGGCGCATCGCCGGGCAATTTTCTAAACCACGCAGCGAAAACACCGAAAAGAAAGACGGCATTGAATTGCCTGCCTACCGTGGCGACATGGTCAACGGCATGGGCTTTGATGATGTTACACGCTTGCCTGACCCGGAGCGCCTGCTGAAGGTGTACTACCAGAGTGCCGCCACTCTCAATTTCCTGCGTACCCTCGCTCGCGGTGGTTACGCCTCCCTCTCCCGCATCAACCGCTGGAACATGGAATTCGCCCAAAGCTCGGCGCAAGGTAAGCGCTTCGAGGAACTGATCGAGCGCATCAATGAATGCATCGGCTTCATCCGCGCCTGCCGCCTGCCGATCGACGAAGTGGAACAATTTTCTGAAGCCAGCTTTTATACCTCGCACGAAGCGCTGCTGCTAGGTTACGAATCCTCCCTCACCCGGCTCGACAAGGCTGAGGGGAAATATTACGCCGGCAGCGCGCATATGCTCTGGATTGGTGATCGTACACGCGCACCGGATGAAGCGCATGTGGAATTCCTGCGCGGCGTGGCCAATCCGATTGCGTTTAAAGTCGGCCCCAGTATGACCAAGGACGGGCTGCTAAAACTCATCGACATCCTCAACCCGGAAAACGAGCCGGGGCGCCTGACCCTTATTTCCCGCATGGGTACAGCGAAAGTGGGTGAATTACTGCCGCCGCTGATCCGCGCCGTAAAAGAAGCCGGTAAAACCGTCGTCTGGTCTTGTGATCCGATGCATGGCAACACTATCAAATCCCCCAGCGGCATCAAAACCCGCAAATTCACCGACATCCTCTCCGAGGTGCGGCAATTCTTCGCCATCCACAAGGCGGAAGGCACCTTCGGTGGCGGCGTACATTTTGAAATGACCGGGCAGGATGTCACCGAGTGCCTCGGGGGTGCACAGGCAATTTCTGAAATTAATTTGAGTGACCGCTACCACACGCATTGCGACCCGCGCCTCAACGGCTCGCAGGCGCTGGAGTTGGCATTCCTGATTGCCGAGACGCTGAAGAAGTCATAGCTTAGTGAGCGCCGCCGTTCGGTGAGGTGGCAATGGTTTTCAGCACCTCGTAATGCTTGTTCAGCATACTGCGGCCAGCGCCGGAAATAACACTGCGCTCCAAGTGCTGGATGGTGGTTTTTGCCTGATCGAGTTCCATCTTCAGGTAGGTTCGCATATTCTCCAAATCCTGCAGCATGAAATAACGCTCCAGGTGCACCCGTACGCGCAAGGCAACCTCTTCAAGATCGAGCGGCTTGTTGAGGAAATCATCCGCACCGCATGTCAGTGCCCGCAATTTAGTGTCACGGTCTTCCAAAGCTGTCTGGACGATGATCGGCATATGGGCAGCATTGGCGTCGCCGCGAATCTGCTCGCAATAACCAAACCCATCCAGATTCGGCATCATAATATCAAGCAACACCAGATCCGGCATCTGACGATAGGTTTTTTTCAGCGCATCCACGCCATCCACCGCAGTTTCTAGGTTGTTGTACCCGGAAGCCGTCAATACCGAACAGATAAGCTTGACGTTAAATGGCGCATCGTCAACAACCAGAATGCGAGCCCCTGCAAAGCGTAAGGCAGGAAACATCTTTGATTTTGTACCAACAATCGGAAAAACTGAGTCGCTCATTCATATCCCCCATGGATAAAAGCGTTGTCATCTTATAATAATTAACCATGGTTAATTTAAACTTAATTTTTACATCATTTAGTTAAATAAAATAAACTTATTATATTCCGTGGGTTGCAAAAATAATGTAACGCCTATACTTCTGAATAAGGCTTGACCCACCCCCCACAAAAAACTATCTCCTGAACTTCAATATTTGTCGGAGGAACAAACTATGGCTAAAAAACCAAACAGGGTTGGCGGGGTCGCCGTTGACCAACTAAAATCCATCATCGGCCGCGTAGAGAAGCTGGAAGAAGAAAAATCCGGCATTGCCGCCGACATCCGCGACGTGTTTGCTGAAGCCAAGGGCAGCGGTTTTGATACCAAAGCCATCCGCCAGATTATCAAGCTCCGCAAACTCGATGCATCAGAAATCGAGGAGCAGGAAACCATCCTCGACACCTACCGCCGTGCGCTGGGCATGTTACCAGAGATGGATGAAGAAGACGAGTTTGAAGCCGCCTGATTCCTTAATTCAATATATTTTGCAATCCGGATAAAACGGCCATAGGCATAGACCATGGAATAAGTAAATCCGCGCCAGCCACGCAATATGTATAGCCTGAGGATGTAAGGTTTGAAAAACACCACCGGCACCTCGAACACCAGCCGCGTGCGGGCAAAGGCCATAGGTTTTTTCTGCATTTCCACAGCCTGGGCGGTAGAATAGTTGTTGAGCTTATCCAGCATATGGGCAAGCGAACGGAACGATTTATGCAGCACCGGATGCTGCAACAGCCCTGTTTCCCCTTCCCTCACCATCACCGTATCATGCACCGGGCTATCCGAAAATCGCGCTTTGTTTTTATCATAAAGCCTGAGGCAGTGATTAGTGTGGGCGAATGGCGCCAGCTTTCTTTCGCCCGGCAGCAAATCCCTTACCTTGAGGAAAAATCCTGTGAGTAACGGTGTGCCGTGCGAAAAAAGCGCGGCGATTTCGACGGCAAGCTCCGGCGTGACCACCTCGTCGGCATCAAGGTTCAGCAGCCAGTCATTCTTGCACTGCTCTTCACCAAAACGTTTTTGCAGGCCGTAGCCTTGCCACTCGTGCGAAAATACGCGGGCGCCGAGTGACTCCGATACCCGCACAGTCTCATCACTGCTGCCGCTATCAACCACAATAATTTCCGACACCCAATCTTTCACACTCTTGATGGTGAACCCGATCCGATCCGCCTCATTGCGGGCGATGATGAAGCATGAGACGGGCAGGCGGTTAGTCATGGGATGTCCGCTTGTCCCGCAGGTTGACAGCCATCAGCATGCCAATCGGCATCCAGAAAATAATCCAGAACGGCCCGGCATTACGAATGACGCGGTTTTGATCCGTGATACCCACGCAAAGCGCGTGCAACAAGAGTGCAGTAGCAAGAAAATACATATATTTCCCCTTATTGTCTTGAGGGGGAGAGCGATAAATACTCAGGCATAAAACGGTAAACAGGTAGAGTGCAGCCGGAATACCTGCATAAAACGCCGTTGAAAGATAGATATTATGCGGGTTGTCCCTATTCTGCGCCCCGATTTCTGCCGGTGTTTCCAGATTGGCGCTCCACCCATAACCAAACCATGGGTGAGCAATAATTTTCTCAAGCGTTTGTTTCCATATCTCGATTCTAAATGACAGCCCACGAGCAAGCATACGGTCATAACGCTGCATCAGCATGTCGTGAATGGTCGGATTATAGATCGATACGCACACAATAACCGCGAGCAGGATAATAGAAATCAACAGGGTTTTCTTTGATTTTACGGCGCTGATGGCCAGCCAGCCAAACGCAACCAACAAATACATAATCGTGCTAACCCGGGTTTCCATCAAAATCAGCATGTAACCGATCAAACAAAACACCATCACATAGAACGGTTTTAGTTTTTTGGTTGTAGTCGTTTCATAAAGATACAGAATAATCATCGCCGCCATTGTGTACATGTAGGCTGCAACGGTCGGGATATTGGCGCGACCAATCGGGATAAGCCGCAAATTCTGGTATTTTCCATGATAATTGTACAGGATAAGCGATACGATCGCGCACGCCAACACAGCCAACACCAAGAAATTAAAGAACCGGACGAGATGTTTTTCTTCGATGTATGCAAAATAGATAATGGTGCCGATCAGGAAGGCGACAATCGCCAGTACATGGTTGATCGTTTTCGCAAATTGTACCGCGCCGTCATTAATAAAAATGGCGTGGATCATGACGTAAATAAAAAAGACAGAATAAGCACGCAAAAGCGGCTGGCGCGCAATGACCGTAATGCGATCCTTGTGCTGAAATCCATAGTACAGCGAAGCTGGCAAAAGAAGCCCATAAAATGCGAGCGTAGTAAAAAATCCACCCGTTACGGTATATTGCACCAGGATAAACAGTTCATAGGCAATAAAAAAAAGCGGTAGCTTCAGATGCTCTCTTACTTTACTTTGCAGTGATTCTGGCATGGCGTAAAATATCTATAAGCGTTGTGGGAACAAAGGCATTTTTAGCAGATTGGCAATGAAGAATATACAGCACTTTCAACCAATACAATTACAACGGAAATAAATCCAATGCATATTGTAAATGTTATGTTGGCCAAAGGCGGCGGCGGCATCGAGCAGGCGGTATTGGATTATTGCGAAGGCCTGCGCGGCCTTGGCCACCGCGTAACCGCCATCGTCTATCCCGGCTCATGGGCAGAGAGCCAATTGCAAGGTCGTGAGATTTCAACTGTGGCGCTGCGTAATTTCGGCGAATATGATCCGTTTGCCCGGCTACGCATGAAGCGTGCGTTGCTGGAATTGGCTCCCGATGTTGTGATTACACATGCCAACCGCGCCACGGGAATCTGCCTGCGCGCACTCAAGAAACGCCCATTCCCGTTGGTAGGTGTGGTGCATAATTATTCTACCCGGCGCTACAATGCCATGGATGCCGTGTTTACCACGACCTACGACCTCATCGCCACACTGGTTGGGCAAGGCATTCCTGAGGAGCGAATTTTCCATATTCCAAATATGGTCAAGGTGAGCGAATTGCCGCTGCGCCAACCGCGCCGTAGCCCACCGGTGATCGGCGCCATGGGGCGTTTTGTGAAGAAAAAAGGATTTGATGTTTACATCGAAGCGCTGGCGCTGCTGAAGGCGCGGGGGTTTATCTTTAAGGCCGTCCTCGGCGGCACAGGCGAAGAAGATGCCGCCCTGCGCGCGCTCGCGGTGGCCAAAGGACTTGGCACACAGCTCACTTTTTCCGGCTGGGTGGATGACCGCAGGAAATTTTATACTGGCATTGATATTTTCTGCCTGCCTTCATTGCATGAGCCGTTCGGCATTGTGTTGCTGGAGGCATTCGCCCATGGTGCGCCGATCATTTCAACCGATAGCGAAGGACCGAAAGATATCATCACCCCCAATTATGACGCCATCCTGGTGGCAAAAGGGGATGCCGAGCAGCTCGCCCGCGCCATGGAGCAGTTGCTGAAAGACGCCCCCCTGTGCGACAAGCTGGCTGCGAACGGCTTTGCCAAGGTAAAAACGCGATACAGCCTCGATGTGGTTTCCACCCAGATTGAAACCGCCCTAACCCAGATCATTCGCTACCATAGAGTATAACCTATTATTATATAATAATTATCACAAATATTAATCCTGTTATTAGGTATAATTTAATGCGCCCTGAGATCACTTGCCGAGTGGTTCATGTCCGTTTCTATCCCTTTCCCCAGGCTGAACCTGAGTGCATTGGCGATGGCGAGCAGGTCGATACATTCCTGAAACAATGCGGCTTGCACCGGGCTGATATACCCAGCCGCTGCAAAGCACATACCGATAAGCGACAGCACGATCCCACCCACGGCGCTCTGTAGGGCGATGCGGCGCAGCCTGATACTGATGTGCAACAACTCGTCAACCTTGGTGAGTGAGTTCTCCATGATGACCACGCCTGCTGCCTCAGCAGTAACACTGCTGTGTTGACCGAAAGCAATGCCGACAGTGGCGGAGGCCAGTGCAGGCGCATCGTTAATACCGTCCCCCATAAACAATGTGGGGGCTTTTGCCGTTTCCCCTCGCACTATCGCCACTTTCTGCTCGGGATTTTGTGAGGCCAGCGTTTCTTCAATATCAAGCAACTTGGCAAGGTAGGTGACCTCCGATTCGCGGTCACCAGATACCAGCATCACCTTGTTGAACTGGTGGGAAGGCGCAAGATGGCCAATGAAGGATTTCCCATCGGCGCGTGGCGCATCGCGGAAACGAAACGTCGCGGCATAGGTGCCATCCATCATGATAATACACTCCAGCCCCGCGGCCGTCGGCGGCAACATCGCGGCAATGTCTGGACTGGTTTGTAAAAGCTTCCTGCGATGGGTAACGCGAACTTCGTGCGTATCCACTACGCCGGTAAGCCCCTGCCCTGGCTTTTCCGAAATGCTTTCTGCATTAATCAAAGGTAGTTTTGCCGCAGCAGCAGCCTGCAAGATCGCACTTGCTAAGGGGTGTTTTGAATAGGATTCAAGGCTCGCCGTGCGTTGCAGGATTTTGTTTTTATCCATCCCATCGGCAGGTAGAATTTCGATAAGCTCAGGTTTGCCATAGGTCAGCGTTCCGGTTTTATCAAAGATCGCCGTGCGGCACGTAGGCAGCCGTTCCAATACCGCAGGATCCTTGATGATGATGCCCAGCCTCGCCGCCATCGAAATAGCACCAATGATGGTCACGGGAATCGCAATAATCAGCGGACACGGCGTGGCAATCATCAGCACCGAAAGAAAGCGCAGCGCATCCCCCGTCACAATCCACACCGCCCCCGACGCGATAAGCGCAAAGAGCGCAAATGCTCCCCCCAGCTGATCGCCCAAACGCCTGAGTCGCGGGCGCTTCTGCTCTGCCTCCTGCATAACGCCCATGATTTGTGCATAACGCGAATCATGCGCGAGTTTTTCAGCCCGGATGGTAAGCACCGCATCGCCATTTATCGCCCCAGAAAGTACTGCCGCACCGGGGGCTTTCGAAACACGGTAAGGCTCACCTGTGAGATACGATTCGTCCATCGAGCCATGCCCCTCGATCACGTTGCCATCCACCGGCGCAGTTTCATGCGGAAAGACCACGATTTCATCGCCAATGCTAATATCGGCGAGGGCAATTTCCTCTATCTTCCCGGCGCGTCTGCGATGGGCTGACGATGGCATGCGATCCGACAACGCACGCAGTGCCGAGGAAGCCTTCCGCAGCGCATACATCTCCAGCGCCTGCCCTCCCGAAAGCATAATAATAATGAGAACAGCCGCCAGATGCTGACCAAGCAATGTCGCTGCTAGCAACGTGATGACACCCAGAAAATCGGCGCCAACATCGCCCTTTGAAAGTTTACTAATAATCTGCACCAGTAGCGGTATACCGCCCAAAACAATCACCATCAGCAAGGGGGTATCTGCCGCCGCGATATTGGCGATATCGGGTAGGTTTGCCTCACCGAGTGTAAAATAGAGCCCAATCGAGGCAAGGCTCGCAACCACTAGCCGGATATGCCAGCGGGAGGCAGACGGAAGCGATTGATGCAATTCATTATCCATGCGCCTATTGTGCAGTATTCAAGTCCTAAAGCGAGGATAATTTGAGGCTTGTTTAGAAAGCGTGGCGTGCCCGGAGGGAGTCGAACCCCCGACCTGGAGCTTAGAAGGCTCCCGCTCTATCCAACTGAGCTACGGGCACATAACAGTTAGTTATTGACAGCTTGCGCCTATCTACACTAACAACCAACCACCAACAACTGGTTAATGCTTGGCTATTGTCGGTTCCAGGCGTTGTTGGCTTATTGTGGGGGCGGTTAGCTCAGCTGGTTAGAGCGCCACGTTGACATCGTGGAGGTCGATGGTTCGAGTCCATTACCGCCCACCATTCCCAAATTTTAGAACTAAATTACCCCACATATATCACTCGGCGCTAACACCGTTTTCAGACAAGCAGGCAAACAAAAGGCTGCACCCGCAGGGTGCAGCCCTCGTAGTCTATGCCGCCGCTAGAGGCTTTGGCCGCCGGAAACTTCAATGCGCTGCGCATTGATCCAGCCTGCACCATCATCGAGGATAGCCGCGACCGCGCCGCCAATATCGGCGGGAAGACCGACACGGCCACCCTAACGGATTCGAACAAACTATTCGCACGCTGTATTTCTTCGAGAAGTTTGCTCGAACGTTCTGAATACGCTCCGTTAGGGACCACCATTTCCCGCGGAATTCAAAGCTTTCTTGACGTGCCGCTTGTGATTGATTGCGGCAAGCCGTGATGGGGGTTGGCAGGCGCCGCATCGGCAAACTGGATAATGGTCGGTGGCGGCGACGGTGCGGCGTTGGCTGGCGGCACAACGATACTCGGGCGTGGCTGATTCATACCCGGTTGGCGCGGCGTAAACATCGGAAGTCTCGGTGCGGTGATTTCTCCCTTGGGAGCGGCGGGTGACGGCGGCAATATGGGCGGTTTCTCAGTCATTGCTGTTCCAGTTTCAGCAGCCATTCCTTGCGTTTTAGGCCACCGCCATAGCCGACCAGCGCACCATCGGCGCCGATCACGCGATGGCACGGAATGATGATGGAAATCGGGTTGCGGTTATTGGCCATGCCTACCGCCCGTGCTTTCTTCGCATCGCCCATGCGCGCCGCCTGTTCGCCGTAGCTGTTGGTACGCCCATAAGGGATTTTCTGTAGCGCCCGCCAGGCATTGATCTGGAACACCGTTCCCTTCAACTCAATCGGCAGGTCAAACGCCGTGCGTTTTCCGGTGAAATATTCGGCGAGTTGTGCCTCGGTCTTAAGCAGCAGCGGATGGCTCGACGATGGTACACATTCATCGTTGAGCGCCGGATGGTTTTCTTTGCCGCCATCAAAGCCAACATACCGCAAGCCTTTATCGGAGACGACCAGTTTTAGTTTTCCAACCGGTGATGCCATGGTTTTCTCGTAGAGCATAAAATCCCCCTAGACGGTTCCAAAACTCTTTATCAGACTGCCACAGAGCATGTACCAGCCGTCAATGAGCACAAAAAAGATAATCTTGAATGGTAGGGAAATAACAATCGGCGGCAGCATCATCATCCCCATCGCCATCAGGATGGAGGCGACCAGCATGTCGATGATAATAAACGGTACGAAAATCAGGAACCCAATCTCAAACGCGCGTTTCAGCTCGCTAATCATGAAGCCGGGAATAAGCACGCGGTATGGTGTTTCCTCCGGTTCCTTGATGACCAACCCTGGCGACATATCGACAAATAACTTCAAATCCTTGTCACGCACATGCGTCAGCATGAAATTATGAAACGGCTCTCCGATTTTCTCGAGCGCTTCTTTTGCTTCTATTTTCTCCTCGATCAGCGGCTGCACACCATTGTCATAAGCCTTCTCAAAGGCAGGCGCCATGATGAAAAAGGTGAGGAACAGTGCTAACGAAATCAGCACCTGGTTCGGTGGCGTCTGCTGCAGACCCATGGCACTCCGCAGGAACGAAAACACAATCACGATCCGCATGAACGAGGTCATCATCACCAGAATCGACGGAGCAAGGCTGATAACGGTGATGACGGCAATGAGCTGGATCAGCTTGCCGGAAGCGGTAGCACTGCTTGTATCGCCGAGGTTGATGTTCATCGACTGGGCGAAGGCGGGCGCTGCACACAACGCGACCCCGGCAAACACCACGCCCCATGCCAACATACCGATGGGTTTTTTTATCTGGTGGTTAGGCATGCGGCTCCTTTATGGTCTCTACGACGATGTCGCCCTGTGGCGATAACAACAGTAAATGCTCCTGTCCGTCGCGTTTGACCAGCACTAGTTTGCGTCGTGCATCGAGCATCCTGCTTTCAATCACCTGCAAGCGACCAACGCTACCAGCGGACAGCCACCCTGGTTTTTTTTGCGCCAGATAGCGCAGCCCAAGCGCGCACATGCCGATCAGCGCCAGGACGACACCGAAGGCCACGACGATACGAATGGGATCAACGACGTCCATTACTCGTCATCACGCTTGCCGAAATTATCACGGGAATCCGCCGTCTTGTAGGCAACGCTCGCGTTGCGATGCTTCGGAATATCCTGCAACCCAGCCTGCGCTTTCATCTCTTGTCCCAGCGCGTTCAGGCTCATCAGCAAATCCTGAAGCCGCGGCTCATAGAGCTGCTGGTCACCTGCCGGCATCGTTTGAATCATGTCGCACAATGTCTCAATGGCGTTATCCAGACCGGCCATATCCAAATCATCCCCCGCAGCAACGGCGGCGCGGCTGCTGGCAATATATTCTTCCATGTTACTGAAGAATGATCCCACGTGCTGGCTCATACATTGGCTCCCTTGACCTTGTCGTTCGCACGATACACATAGGCAAGTATTTCCGCAACGGCGGCGTAAGCTTCCAGCGGAATCGGGGTATCGATATCGAGCTTTTCGAGCATGTGGACGAGATCGCGATCTTGCCGGATTTCAATGTTGTAGCGCGTGGCCAGCTCGATAATCTGCTGTGCCATGTAACCTTTGCCCTTGGCAGCGATCACCGGTGCGTTGTGCTTCTCGCGCTCGTATTTCAACGCTACCGCAAGTTTATTCCTATCTGTTTCCATCCGGTTCATCCTTGGGTTTTGGCGTATTGACCGGTTTCACGCCAAGCCCATCCAGATCGAAATCCATCTCAAAAAATTCGCTGTCCCCGGCTCCGGCCGCCGCAATGTTCTGTTCCATGATTTTCTCATGCAGCTCCTTACGTAGGATGCTTGCTTCCTTCGGAAATACAAAGCCAAGCTTAACTGACTTGCCGCGTACTTCCATGACGGTGAGCTCGATATTGTTATTGATGATAATCGACTCACCAATCTTCCTGGATAAATAAAGCATTCCTGCGGATCCTCTTGATGCGCTACGCGTCGTTCACTTTGGCACAGTATTTGAATACATGGTTTATTGGCAAATGCAAATTTTGTCTGGTGCATGTTTTATAATTATGATAATATAGGAAAAATATACCTACTATCTATATATAATAAAAACAGGGATTTAATCAGTGGATTTTTTAAATATTCCCCTCTTTCAAGCGATGCAGAGCAAGCTCAAGTACCACTCTGAGCGTCAGGCCGTGCTCGCGCAGAATATCGCCAATGCCGATACGCCGGATTATCTCGCACGGGATATCCAAGCCCCGGATTTTGCCTCCATGCTTGCAGGCGCGCGTTCTTCAGGCGCCATGGCCATGACCAATAACCTCCACATGCAACCCGGGATGGGTAAAAATGGCGGCAGCGGAACTTACCAGCAGCGCGAAAACACCTACGAGCTGAATCCGATCGGCAATAACGTGGTGATCGAAGAAGAAGTGATGCGCGTTGCGGAAAACCAATCGGAATACCAAAAAGTGCTGGGTATTTACCGGAAATCGCTGGAAATGTTTAGAATTGCGCTTGGCAAACAAGGTGCGGCATAAGGAGTTGGTAGATGCAGTTGAATGATTCACTCAAAATTGCTGCTTCGGGCATGAAGGCACAGAGCGATCGCCTTCGCGTCGTGGCGGAGAATATCGCCAACGCCGATTCCACCGGTCGCACGCCGGACGAGTTACCGTACCGCCGCAAAATGGTAGTGTTCCGCAATATGCTTGACAAAGAGCTTGGTGTGGAAACGGTCAAAGTGGCGAGCCGCACCACCGACAACTCCGACTTCATCAAAAAATTTGAACCCTACCACCCGGCGGCGGACGAGCAAGGTTATGTGCTTTATCCAAATGTTAACACGATTGTGGAAAGTGTAGACATGCGGGAAGCGCGCCGGGCGTATGAAGCAAACCTCGGCGTGGTAGAAGTATCCAAGGCAATGCTGGCGCGCACGCTAGATTTGCTACGGTAATTTGTAGGAGTATTCTATGGTAAACATGGCATCGGCACTGAGCGCGTATAACAACCAGATGAAACTGGCGAAAAACGGCGACGCCTTGCTCGGCCCAGAAGAAAAAAACGGGCCGAGTTTCTCGCAATTCCTCGAACACCAGATTCAGGACATGACCAACACGCAGCAAACCGCTGAAGCTGCGAAGGTCGATGCGCTGACCGGCAAAGGGGATGTAACCGACCTGGTGACCGCCATCGCCAACGCCGAGCTGGCGCTCAACACCATCGTCACGATCCGCGATAAAGCTATTTCTGCCTATCAGGAAATCATCCGCATGCCGATGTAGGTGGCACTTAATACTTGGTGGTATAAGAAAATGGTGCTAACCAAGTGGTGAATACTTAACACCACGCACCGTCATGGAAGCTTCCGAAGTCATTGATATCTGCCGCGAGGCGATCTATGTGCTGATTATTGTCGCCTCTCCGGCGATGATCTCGTCACTCATCGTCGGCCTGATCGTTTCCCTGTTTCAAGCGCTGACGCAGATCCAGGAACAAACCCTCACCTTCGTGCCTAAAATCCTTGCCATGCTGCTGGTGTTGGGACTGACCCTACCCTTCATGTTGCAGCAGCTTACCGACTTCACCCACAAGCTTACTGAACGCATCGTCAATATTCAATGACACTGAACGACTTCATGTTGTCGCAGATATTCACCTTCCTGCTGATATTCTGCCGGGTTGGAACAGCGATCATGATTATGCCAGGTTTTGGGGAAGCCTATATCAGCGCCCGCATGCGCCTGCTTTTCGCCGCGATGTTCGCAGTGGTGTTGACGCCCGCCATGCAGTCTTTTCCTGCCCCGCCTGAAACGACCTTCGGGCTGGTCAATCTGATGACTGCCGAACTGCTCACCGGCTTGTTTTTTGGCACAATCACCCGCCTGCTCATTTCCGCCATCAGCCTCGCCGGCATGATTATCGCCTATCAATCAAGCCTTGCCAGTGCGCTGGTGCAGGACGTGACGATGTCCGGCGGACAAGGCACGAGCCTCGGTAACTTGCTGGGGATCAGCGCGCTGGTGTTGATGTTTGTCACCGACATGCATCATATGATGTTACGTGCCATCCATGACAGTTACCAGATATTTGCCGTCGGCGCGTTTCCGCTAATTGAGGATTTTAATACCCACGCCACCCGCGTGATGAACGAATCGTTCCTCGTGGCGCTGCAGCTTTCCGCACCACATATCGTCATCGGCCTGATGATTTACCTCGCGGGCGGTATCATTGGCCGCCTGATGCCAAGCCTGCAGGTTTTCTTCATCCTAATGGCGCCACAACTTATCATCAGTTTTTTTATCTTGATGATTACTTTCGGCGCGCTGATGACATGGTACCTCGATTACTTCAGCCGCAATCTTCTCCATTTCGTGGGGCAATAAGCCATGGCTGAGGGCGAAGACCAGGATCAGAAGACAGAGGAACCAACCTCCCGAAAACTTCAGGAAGCCTTTGAAAAAGGTAATGTACCGGTCTCGAAGGAAGTTGGCAGTTTCCTGATGTTATTTTTGCTGGCGATGATTGTCGCATCATATGCACCGGGCATCCTGAATGAAACCCGCAACATGCTCATCTCATTTATCCGCAACGCCGATAATATTCCCGTGGATAAAATGGGTGTCAGCGCCATATTTCGCCAGCTCTCCCTGAACTCAATTGCGATTCTTACCGTGCCGCTCCTCGGATCAGTCATTGTCGCGCTTGCTGCCGGGTTATTGCAAAACGGCATTGTGATTTCCGCCGAGAGTATCAAGCCGAAGCTGAGCAAAATCTCACCACTTGCCGGGCTAAAACGTATTTTCTCAATGCGTACCGTGGTTGAATTCATCAAAAACATTACCAAAATCACCATCGTCGGAATTGTGGCATTCATGGCGGTTTACCCGGAGTTACACCAGATTCAAACCTTGCCGGGCGATAGCGGCGAGGCCATTTTACTTTTCCTCGCCAAGCTTGCCACACGACTAACGGTTGGCGTTGCGATAGCGATGTTTTTTATTGCCCTGTTCGACCTGGTATACCAACGGCTGCACCACACGAAATCACTGCGTATGAGCAAGCAGGAAATCAAAGATGAATACAAGCAAAGCGAGGGCGATCCGGTTATCAAGCAGCGCTTGCGGCAATTGCGGCAGGAAAAAGCCAAACAACGGATGATGTCGGAAGTGCCGAAATCGGATGTCGTAATCACCAACCCAACCCACTTCGCCATCGCCCTCATCTATCGACCGATGGAACATAAAGCGCCGATTGTCGTTGCCAAGGGGCAGGATTTAATTGCCCTCAAAATTAAGGAGATTGCGGAAGAAAATGACGTGCCGGTGGTGCAGAACCCACCGCTTGCCCGCGCCCTCTTCTCCTCCACCGAAATTGACGATGAAATCCCCCTCATCCATTATGAGGCCGTGGCTAAAATCATCTCCTACGTCTACCAGCTCAAGGGGCGCCGTTTGTGACACACTGTCACACAAAATTTAACATTATGAAATATAATGATATTTATTTGAGCCATTCTGTGAAGCAGGTGATGTTGCTGTCATAGAATCTTCATACTTCCCAAGTAATAAGCATGCTATATTAGTGACATGGTAATGATGGCTTGGAAAGGCTTGTTATGGTAAGAGAGACAGCGGATTGGCACAAGAACAAAGGCTTGGGCGGCGAAAATTTTGGCACACAGGCTCGCGAACAAGCCGATAGGCTGATGGGCAAAGCCGACCCGCGCCGCGACCCGCAACAGGCTCAAGCAAGCCTGCCTGCTGAATCGCTTGGCAATCTTGGGTTCCTATCGCCATCCGCCCCCGCTTCCGCACCAACACGGCTTCCGGAAACAATTATCGATAAAAGTAATCTCGCCCTGTTGAGTGCGGTAGAGCACCAACGTCAGCAGGCAAAAATATTTTCCCAAGGCAAATATGCCTGGGCATCGGAATTCTTTGGGGAAGGTGAAAGCCTGCCCAGAAGCAATGATTTAAAATCAATTGACCTTGCCGGTGCAGAAGAGCTGAGAATTTTTTCCGGATTACCAATTCAAAGCGAGAACGATGGTGACGTCAAGCAGTGGATGGCCTATGGAACGGATAAGCTCCTCACTAGCACAAACGATCTCGTTAGGAATATTGAGGACAAACAAAAACGCGAAGGCGGCGCGCAATATGACGCCATTCTTGGAGAAGCAAGAAAAGCTGCTGAGGCCGCAAGCAAACTTGAGCGTGAAAGGCTTAGAATCGAAACAGAATACCAAAGAAGTTTAGACGGTCTTGCCACGCGGTCAGAAGAGGCAGAATGGAACACCCTAGAGCTATCGCTAGATGAACAGGAAAAGGCTAGAGAAAGGCTCAATCAAGAAAGACGTGAATTAAACGAACGCTACCGCGCTGATATGTATGCGCTGCTCGACCAGGCGCGCGATGCTACGCAAAATTATAAGGTTGCCGAAGCAAAAAGAAACCTGGCGGATGCAGAATTGACCGGTGATGTCGATAAAATTGCGGATGCCCAGTATGCGCTGCGCCAACAGGTCGAGATGCGTAACTTGACTAAGGATGCAGGAACGAGTGCCGCAGCTGACTCCAAGAACGCGGCTCAGTATCAGGCCGATATCAAAGCTGGCGAGGCAGCACGTCAGGCGCTTCGTGCACAAAAAATAGACGAGTTTGTTGCCGGTGTCACACCACAAATCCAAGAAGAATATAAACAAAAAATCTCGGCGGCCAGATTAAAATTCAGTACCAGCCCCGATCAGGCGGATGAAGCAGTCAAAGACCTTGAACAACAACGCAACGCGCTTTTAAAGCGCTTGGCAGACAAGGGAAAAGATGAACAGCTTGCCAGCCAGATGGAATTCATCACCGAACGGCTCAATAATAACGAACCTCCCCTGTCTGAGGCCGGCATTAAAGACGCCCGCAGCCGCATGATTGTCGCTGCCGCAGAATACAAAGGCGATTCACGCGATTTTGCGAGCCACTTCTTTTCCAATGATCTGGATCTCGCTGCCACCATGGCGCCGGTAAAAATCGGTGGGTTGCAGGGCACCCTTATCACTAGGGATAAAAATGGCGATAAAAATGCCGGGATGGTTAGCATCAATCCGAAGGATGTTGCTGAAATTAAAATTGTTGGCCAGGGTGAGAATGCTTACGTGGAAGTTATGACCAGAGGAGGTCGAGGCAACTTCATCCGCGTCACGGGTAGCGCGGCGGAGAAAATGATTAAAAATGGCCTTGATCTTTCCGATACGACCGGTGCGGTACTGGTCACCGTCGATATGAGCACAGGCATAGGCTATGAAGGGCGCAAACTTGTACTGCTCGGAACGAATGGGCACGACATTCGCCTGAATTCAAGCGGTGGAATACAATTAGGTACACTTGATGTCAATCCCGAAGGCAGGGCGAATATGTTTGCCGCTGTCCAGTCGGTAGGAGACAGCGACCCGAGCATTGCCGAACGTGCCGGCAGGAGCATGCTTAATGCCCGTATCGCCGCTGCCAAAAAACAACACAGCTCCGGAAAGTACATGATGGCGCGGCTGGACGTTGATAATGACGGCCGCCTATCTGGCGATGAGCTGGCGCTGCTAGATGCGAACGGCGACAACCAACTTGATAAGCGCGAGCTTGCCGCAATCTCAGGAGCACTCTCTGGGATACAGGGGGCGGGATTAAAACAGCTTCAGGATCTCAACAAGGGAACCCTGACGGCAATTGATATTGCTACGCTTGGCGATGTCATGTTGCCAAGTGCACGCGGCAAGCCAGACCAGCAGCTTGCCCAGAACAACGTGTCACCAGTCAGACCCCGCAGATAGCGACAAGATAGAGAAAAAACAGTTGTCTATCCGCTATTAATTCCCTACACAGGGAGTATGGCTATTCGTTACAGCGACATGGGAATTGATGCAATCGGCGCACGGGACTTTGTTGCCCGCCAGCGCACGCCTACTATGGCTCAATTGGTAATCATCATCCTCAGTGCATTCCTAATCGGGGCAAGCCTCGTTGTCTCAGTACACAACATATTGGCGCTTCTTACCACTCTGTTTGCCTTGTTCGCCGCCATCGGCTGGTACGTCATCTACCAGCTCATGCGTTACCGCGACATGCTACTGGTTACGGAATTCCAGAATGCCCTGTTTGCATCTGCCATGGGACTGCATAATAAATTTTGCCTGATCATTAAACGCGACGGTTCGATTATCTATCTCGATCGCTCATTCCAGAATTTATTTCCGGATTTTGCAAAGCAGCCCGTCCGCAATCTTGATGTGTTACTTAAACACGGCAAAGTAGAGAAAGTAGATATTGATCGAGTGCAGGGCGCCATTGAACACGGCACCTATGAGAAGGTCGTCTTTAACATTACCGATGCCCAGGGCATCATCCACAATGTTATCTTGTCCGTGGAGCCGATCATGCGCCCGTCCGGCTTTACCATGCTGCGTGGCCGTGAGTTCGTTGAAGAACGTAGCGTTAACAACATCACCGCTAACGGGAATAATGTTTTCAGTAAATCCTCTATGACGCTTTTTTCCCATATCATCGAGAGCCTCAAAATGGGTGTATATATCAGCTCTCCAACGGGCGTGATTGTTTATTGCAATCCGCTGCTTGAAGAATGGCTGGGCTATGGCGAGGGTGAGATCGTTTCCCGGAATTTAAGTATCAACAATCTGATTCCTGTCGGCAGGAATGATAACATGTCTACCGAACCGGTGGATGTAGAAGGTTCTGTGCAAATGGAACGCAAAGTTGGTGGGTTTATCAAAGCATTCTTAAACCAGCGCGTTATCTATAGTGATACGGGTAAACTTATTGGCTGCACGGCAGTCGTGCACCTGTATCACGACGAAGCTGACAAAAACCTCGATGTAAAAAAAAAGACCTTCTGAAGCAACCGATGACGAACAGTTCTAGCAGTTCTGAAAATATCCTCGACCAATTCATCGCGTTGTCGCCCATTCCCATGGCCTTGTTAGATAAAAAAGGCACCCTCCTGTTTGGCAACCATGCATTCCATGCGCTGACGCAGCGTACGCTGACCAATGCTTTGCCCATTTATTTTGAAACACTATTTACTCCGGACAAACAGGAAGAAATGCGTGCACGTATCGCACAATTCAGCCAAGGGCATATCACCAACGAACCGGTGATACTCGAGCTAACCCTTCCCAACCGCGGAGAGATGATTATATCTTGCTATGCAAGTGAATTCAGCGAATCGCATATTCTTCTTCACCTGATCAATATCACGGAGCAGAAACACCTCGAACTGCGTTTTGCCCATTCACAAAAAATGCAGGCAGTGGGTCAGCTGGCCGGTGGCGTTGCTCACGACTTTAATAACCTTCTGACGGCAATGATTGGTTTCTGCGACCTGCTGCTCATGCGTCACCCAGCGGGAGACCAGTCGTTTGCCGATATCATGCAAATCAAGCAGAATGCTAACCGTGCGGCCAACCTTGTGCGTCAGCTACTGGCTTTCTCACGCCGGCAAACGCTGCAACCCAAAGTCGTCGACCTTACCGACGTGCTTGCGGAAATTTCTAACCTCGTGCGGCGGTTGATCGGCGAAAATATTGAACTAAAGATGTTTCATGGCCGCGATATCAGCAATATACGCGCCGATCAGGGGCAACTCGAACAGGTGCTGATTAACCTTGCGGTCAATGCCCGTGATGCGATGAAAGGTGGCGGTACACTGACTATCCGCACCTCGGAACGTGTGATTGACAAGCAGCACCGGCTTACAGCGGATATGATTGCACCGTCTGATGAAGATAACGAACTTCCGGTAGGACGTTATGTGCTGGTAGAAGTCATCGATACGGGATGTGGCATTCCGCAGCACATTATCCAGAAAATATTCGAACCGTTCTTTTCTACCAAAGAAATCGGTTCCGGCACCGGCCTCGGGCTTTCCACGGTCTATGGCATTATCAAGCAAACTGGCGGCTATTTATTTGTGTCCAGTAAGGAACAAGCCGGCACTACCTTCAGCCTCTTTTTCCCGGCAGTCGCCACCGAAGAAGTCGCTGCCGAGAAAGCCAGCGAACGTGAAGCGGCACAGCGCGAAACCCATCAGGATCTCACCGGAAACTGTACAATCTTGCTGGTGGAAGACGAAATGCCGGTACGCACGTTTGCAGCGCGGGCACTCGCCAACAAGGGCTATAAGATTATCGAGGCCGATTGCGCCGAGACTGCGTTGGAATTGATGCAGGAACATGGCAACCTAGTGGAGATGATCGTAACCGACGTTATCATGCCTGGCATGACAGGTCCTGCCATGATTGAGAAAATCATGCCGAACTTCCCCAACATCAAGGTTATTTTCATGTCCGGCTACGCCGAAGAGGCCTTTGTGGATAATTACGGGGCAGACCGTGATTTCAATTTTCTTGCCAAACCGTTCACACTCAAGCAATTAGCTGGAAAAGTGAAAGAAGTGCTGGGATAAACCACACGGCATTCGTTTAAAAGTTTACCTGCATTTTATATAAATCATTCAGATAGTTAATCGATGATTTATGCCTTATTGTTACAATTGTACTCATGCAACACAAGCCAACGATTATTCTGCTATCGTTGCTCTATTTAGTAATGGAGATGGAAGTGGCATGGTCGCAGACCACACGCTCGCCCCAGCCGATTGAAAATTTTACCCGCAGTATTTCAGAATATTACCAGGCGCTCAGAAAATGCCAGAACGCCAGCGATAACCCTGCCAATATCGAAGCCGACATTAAGCGCATTCAGGAATATATGGCGAAGCTTTACCGTGAAGGCATACCTTATTGGGCACTGCCCGAACCAAATAAATTAAGTGATGATGAAAATGCCTGCAATTACTTGTTGTACCAAAGCGTCATACGCTACCAGCAGGCACGCAATGAATACGCACGGCAATATCCACGGGCAGTAATGCCGCCGAACTTTACCATCAAGCCACCCAGAAATTACCAGCCATCCAAAGAGCGTATCTACAATGCCGATGATACTGTCCGGGATGTCGAATTTTCATGGTGATTTTATCTTGATCCCTTCATGGTAGCGATTACCATGAAGAAATGTCATGGCTGGAACCTGTCGACCAATATTGTGAACGGCTGGATGCATCGTGGTTCTCCGAACCGCTGAACGCAGCAAGCAATCTGGCATTCTTGATTGCCGCATGGCTGCTTTATCGTCTGTACCATACGGCTCCGAAGCCTAATCCGGCATTTCCGCTAGTGATTCTAATTGCCGTAGTCGGCGTTGGAAGCACGCTGTTCCATGTATTCGCCAATAAGCTGACGATGCTTGCCGACGTCCTACCCATCGCGATGTTCGTATTTATGTATCTCTGGCTGGTGCTGCGTTACCTGGCAGGATGCAGTAGATTGCAATCCGCCATGTGCCTTGCCGGCTTTGTCATACTGGCGATCGCCGCTGAAAACATCCCCACCCCTTACCGTCTGAACGGCTCAGTATCCTACGCGCCATGCTTACTGTCTTTGCTATTGCTGGCGGCTTACCTGCGCCACCGTAACCGCAATGCCTCCCGTCTGTTGCTGGTGGCGGCAATGATTTTCGCCATATCTCTGACTTTCCGCAGCATCGATATGGTGCTCTGCGATGCCGTGCCATCCGGAACCCACATTTTATGGCATCTACTGAACGGAATCGTACTTTATTTGCTCGGCAAAGCCGCGATGTTCCACGCCCGCAAACCATCGAAATAGCCATTGCATGGCGTGGTAAAACGTGTAAATCTTTGGCAAATCATTTTCATGGGGGATGCAATGGATAAGAATAAAGCACTTGAAACCGCACTCAGCCAAATCGAAAAAGCCTTCGGTAAAGGCTCGATCATGAAGCTCGGTGACACCGCGAACGCCGAAGCCATGGAAGCCATCTCCACCGGCTCGCTGGGGCTGGATATTGCGCTCGGCATCGGTGGGTTGCCGAAAGGCCGCGTCGTGGAAATTTACGGCCCGGAATCGTCGGGTAAAACCACCCTCACCCTGCATGTCATCGCCGAATGCCAGAAAAAAGGTGGCACCTGCGCCTTCATCGACGCCGAACACGCGCTCGACCCGGTCTATGCCAAAAAACTCGGTGTGAATATCGACAACCTCCTCATTTCACAACCCGATACCGGCGAGCAGGCGCTCGAAATCACCGATACACTGGTTCGCTCAGGCGCTATCGACCTGATCGTGGTCGATTCCGTGGCCGCGCTCGTGCCGAAAGCCGAGATTGACGGCGAGATGGGCGATTCCCACATGGGCCTGCAAGCGCGCCTCATGTCGCAGGCACTCCGCAAGCTCACCGGCAGCATTTCGCGCACCAACTGCACCATCATTTTCATCAACCAGATCCGCATGAAAATCGGTGTGATGTTCGGCAACCCGGAGACCACCACCGGCGGCAATGCACTGAAATTCTATGCTTCCGTGCGCCTCGACATCCGCCGCACCGGCAGCATCAAGGATAAGGAAGAAGTCGTCGGCAACACCACCAAAGTGAAAGTCGTGAAAAACAAAGTGGCGCCCCCCTTCCGCCAGGTGGAATTCGATATCATGTATGGCGAAGGCATTTCCAAGGTCGGCGAACTCATCGACCTCGGCGTGAAAGCCAATATCGTCGAAAAATCCGGCAGCTGGTTCTCTTACGGCAGCGACCGCATCGGCCAGGGCAAGGAAAACGCCAAGCAATATTTGAAAGACAACCCAACGGTGGCCGCTGACCTTGAGAAAAAGATCCGCGACAATGCCGGCGCCATCAGCAATGCGCTGAAAGGCGAGGAAAAAGAAGTGGCGGAGGATGCGGCGTAAATATAGTCATTGGTCGTTAGTCGTTGGTCTTTGGTGATTTTTTACCAATAACTACCGACTGCCGACCAAAGACTAAAGACCAGAGACTAGTATGCAATTCCTCCTCACCGCCTACGATGCCACCGATCCCGATGCCCTAAACCGCCGGATGGCGAATCGTGAAGCGCATCTGGCTACCATCGAGCGTTACCGCGCCTCCGGCAATATGCATATGGGCGCGGCAATTTGTGATGAGGCGGGAAAAATGATCGGCTCCTGCATCGTCTGTGAATTTCCAAGCCGTGCAGAACTGGACGCATGGCTGGCCGCCGAACCTTATGTGGCGGGAAAAGTGTGGGATAAAGTCACCATCACCGAATGTAAAATCGGGCCAAGCTTTTTGAAATAGTGCGAGCAGCTTAGTGAATCGCGACGGACGGCTGCTTCATCAGGTCGCTGTGGGTTTTGACCACGTCTTGCCATTTTTTATTATCGGCACGTTGATTATGTTCATACTCCGCCGCGCAGCTTTTGGGCGTCGTCAGCTCACGTTGTTCGCCCATGCACTGGGCATTCTTGCGCGCCAAACGTTCGTCCTGCAGGCATTTAACTTCCGTGAATTCTTCTTGCGCCATGTAGGTACTAACAGCGCCGATGATCGTAACGGCAATCATAACGCTCGCTGTAACCACAGCAGGCGAAACAGCCATTCCCGCACTGGTTAAAGCACTACTTAAGGTTGCGGTACCCGGTGCAGCCTCAGCAATTCCGCTGATGGCCATGTTGATCAGCCCACCAAGAACGCTGAAGAATGCCGCGCCGCCTACGGCGCTATAAAGCGCTCCCAGAAAGGAATGCCGCGTCGTATCCTTGCGGTAGCGGCGCTCATATTCTTCATCGGAAATCATTTGCTCGTTAATCATTTGCTCGTTCACGGGCATCCCTCATATTTCCTTGATTATACATAAAGATATGGCATATAGAGTGTGACAATTTGATGAAAAACAAATTACACATACAATTCATACTGTTATATGCAATCCGTCTCTCAGATCCGCACCGCTTTTCTTGAATTTTTCGCCCGCAATGGCCATGAAGTGCGGCCTTCGAGCAGCCTCGTGCCGCATAATGACCCCACGCTCATGTTCACCAACGCGGGCATGAACCAGTTTAAAAACGTATTCACCGGCGTCGAGAAATTGCCCTTTTCGCGGGCGGCCACCTCGCAGAAATGCGTGCGCGCCGGCGGCAAGCATAATGATTTGGACAATGTGGGCTACACCGCCCGCCACCACACATTTTTCGAGATGCTCGGCAATTTCAGCTTCGGCGATTATTTCAAGGAAGAGGCCATCAATCTCGCATGGGAATTGCTCACCAAAGATTATGGCCTGAACCCAGAAAAACTCTGCGTCACCGTGTATCATGATGACGACGTGGCCTGGAATCACTGGAAGAAGGTGACGGGATTCGCCGACCATAAAATTATCCGCATCGCCACCAACGATAATTTCTGGTCGATGGGCGACACCGGCCCGTGCGGCCCCTGCTCCGAGATTTTTTATGACCATGGTGAGCATATTGCCGGTGGCCCTCCCGGCTCACCCGATCAGGATGGTGACCGCTTCACCGAAATCTGGAATCTCGTCTTCATGCAGTTCGACCAGCAGGCGGGTGGCGAACGCCTGAACCTCCCCAAACCTTCCATCGATACCGGCATGGGGCTGGAGCGCCTGGCCGCCGTGCTGCAAGGCGTGCACAGCAATTATGAGATTGACCTGTTTAAAAACCTGATTGCCGCGATTGAGCAGGCGTCAGGAGTCAGCCACAAGGTAACAGAAGCCGCCCATAAGGTCATCGCCGATCACCTGCGCTCGTCGTGTTTTTTGATCGCCGACGGTGTGCTGCCATCCAATGAAGGCCGCGGCTATGTGCTGCGCCGTATCATGCGCCGCGCCATGCGCTATGCCCACCAGCTCGGCTGCAATGACCCGCTGATGTACCGCCTTGTCCCCTCACTTATCACCGAAATGGGCGCGCAATATCCGGAGTTAAAACGCGCTGAAGCCAGCATCACCGAGAACCTCCGCGCTGAAGAAGAACGCTTCAAGGAGACGTTAGGCCGTGGGTTGAAGTTGCTGGAAGAAGAGGTTGAGCGTAGCACCATGAAAGTAATGGTACATGACTATAACCCCTCCTTAGATTTTAAAATTTTTCCAGGTGATGTGGCCTTTAAACTTTATGACACTTACGGTTTCCCGCTGGATTTAACGCAGGATATTTTGAAAGCTAAGAATATTAAAGTAGATGTTGAAGAGTTTGAAAAAGCCATGGAACAGCAGCGCGAAATGGCTCGCGCCGCGCATAAAGGCTCCGGCGATACCGCCACCGGCAAAATCTGGTTCGAGCTGAAAGAAACACTTGGTGAGACTAAATTCCTAGGGTACGATGCATATACTGCCAATGCAAAAATTCTCGCTATCGTTAAGAACGGCCAGCCAGTACAAAGCTTTGAGGCCAATAGCCCCATACCTAATAACAACAATGAAGTACTTATTATTCTGGATCAAACTCCGTTCTATGGTGAATCTGGCGGGCAAGTTGGCGATACGGGCTACTTTTTCTCTTCCAAAGGCGCAGATAAACCCATTGCAATCATTCATGATACTCTCAAACCCCTTAATGGCTTAATTGTTCATAAAGCCAGAGTCTATGCCCCATTAAAAGTTGGTGATTCGGTGCGCGCCACCATCGATACCGCCCGCCGCACCCGCATCATCTCCAACCATTCCGCCACCCACCTGCTGCACAAGGCACTGCGCGATGCGCTGGGCGGGCATGTGACGCAGAAAGGCTCGCTGGTGGATGCAGAAAAATTGCGTTTTGACATCAGCCACAATAAACCCGTCAGCAAAGAAGAAATCGCCGTTATCGAGAAGGAAGTGAACGCACAAATCGCCATGAGCCGCGATGTGTTGTGCCGCGAAATGACGCCGGATGACGCGATTGCAGCAGGGGCGATGGCGCTCTTCGGAGAAAAATATGGCGACAAGGTGCGCGTGCTTACCATCGGCAATTCGGTGGAGCTGTGCGGCGGCGTGCATGTGAAAAACACCGGCGATATCGGCTTGTTTAAAATCACTTCTGAAGGCTCGGTAGCAGCCGGTATCCGGCGGCTGGAAGCTGTCACCGGCGAAGCAGTGCGCGAATATATGCTGGAAGAAATTGAAAAACTCCTCTCGTCATTGCGAGGGGCTGCGGGCGACGAAGCAATCCAGACGGATGCCACAAAAACTGGATCGCTTCCCCCGCAACAAGTGCAGGGTCGCAATGACGAACTCAAAAACGCTGCTCTGGCAGAACTTCCTGCATTATTTTCCAAAGCCATCAATGAACTCCAGACCATCCTTGCTGCACAAATTGAAGCTAATAAAAAACTCGCCAAGGAAATTGCCGAGGCCAAAAAAGCGGCGGCGCTTAGCGGCGGCGGCGATGTGCAGGTCGAAAAAATCGGCAATATCCAGTTTATCGGCAAATTGTTCGACGGAC
>CAZFKP010000016.1:0-65316 GCA_964518725.1 uncultured Rickettsiales bacterium
GCGCCTGCCTGTCACGCAGGAGGCCGCGGGTTCGAGTCCCGTCACTCCCGCCATTTACACAAAGACCCGCGTCATGCGGGTCTTTGTGTAAATGCAGAAAATGACGAGAACCACATGGTTCGAAATTTTTGCAGTAAGCAAAAATTGACGGCGCAGCCGCCCGCAGGGTGAATGGCAAGTAGGCCATTCATCAGTCCCGTCACTCCCGCCATCCTTCGCGCTTACGCGCTTCGGATGGCTTGCGCCATTCGTCCATATTTTTTCCTTTGTAGTGTGGCGCAAAACACCCTATAGTTTGCAACATCAATAACACCACATCTAGTGCGGACTTATGGAAAGCATCGCAACGCAATACTTCCCCATCCTTGTATTTTTCGGCATCGCGCTGGCGATTGCGACCATCATGATCCTCGCGCCAATGGTGATTGGCCGCCAGAAACCGGACAGCGAGAAGCTCTCCGCCTATGAGTGCGGGTTCGAGCCGTTCGGCGACGCGCGCGGCAAATTCGATGTGCGTTTTTACCTCGTCGCCATCCTGTTCATCATCTTCGACCTTGAAATTGCATTTTTATTCCCATGGGCGGTGTCGCTTTCCACCATCGGTCATTTCGGCTTCTGGAGCATGATGGTGTTCCTCGCCGTTCTCACCATCGGCTTCGCCTATGAGTGGAAAAAAGGGGCATTGGAATGGGAATAATGGCAAACGCATTACTATGGCCGATTTCGGCGTCATTCGCATGCTCGAATCCTCATGTAGTGTGTCTACACTGCGGTTCTGCGCGTGCTCATTCCTATAACTCGGCTCACATTAATGCGTTTGGGAAAGGTGCGGCCTGATGAACATCGCCTATAACAGCAAAGCGTTGCAACCCGGCGCCGACCAGGACGCGCTCTTGGCGCAGGTCACCGAGCAGTTCAACGACAAGGGCTTCGTCGTCGCCAACCTCGATAAGGTGGTGAATTGGGCGCGTACCGGCAGCCTGTGGCCGATGACGTTCGGCCTCGCCTGCTGCGCGGTCGAGATGATGCAGGCGGCGGCCTCGCGCTATGACATGGACCGGCTGGGCCTGGTGTTCCGCCCCAGCCCGCGCCAGTCGGACGTGATGATCGTCGCCGGAACATTATGCAACAAAATGGCCCCGGCGCTGCGCAAAGTCTACGACCAGATGGCCGAGCCGCGCTGGGTGATTTCGATGGGTTCCTGCGCCAACGGCGGCGGCTATTACCATTATTCCTACTCAGTAGTGCGCGGCTGCGACCGCATCGTGCCGGTGGATATTTATGTGCCAGGATGCCCACCCACCGCCGAAGCGCTGATGTACGGCATTTTGCAGTTGCAGAAAAAAATCCGCCGCACGGGAACCATTATACGATGACGCGCTTGCCGATCCCGCGCCGCACGTTCTATATGGCGCGGCACGGCGAAACCGAAGACAATGCGACTGATACGGTCACAAAGCGCAAGGCAAAACTTACCGATAAAGGAGCCGAGCAGGCACGTGAATTACGCCATGTGATCGGCGAAATATTTGCGCGGGCGGAGGATTGCTACCTAGTCGATTCCGGCCTCCCGCGTGCGCGGGTGACGTCGGCGCTCGCCATGCCAGAAAAATGGAGCATAGAACATCGCGTTGACGACAGGTTGAACGAGCGTAATAGCGGTATCTATGCTGGGAAAATATCGGCAGCGGGCTGGGTCGAGTTGCAGGCTTCTCACGTGGGCAGGGAACACGAGATGATAGGGGTGGAGTCTGTCAACGCCCATACACGGCGTGTCGGTAAGGCGCTTCGCCATCATTTGGCGGAATGTCCCGAATACCAGACACCGCTTTTTGTCTGCCATTATGGAACCCTTAGGCGTACCGCGGCGTTGCTTGGTCACAAGATTGAGCATTTCGACAATGGCGGGCTGTACAAATTTGAGCCGGAAGGGGAGGGCGGATGGAAGGTTTCCCGCATGTCGATTGAGAATGAAAAATTGCATGAAGTAGCGGTTGCATCCGAACCAATGCCGGTGGTAAAACGGACTAGCCCCCATCCTTCCCAACGGTGATCCCTATGAACGAATTTCTCGATTATCTGAAAACCACCTACCCGAACCATGTGCTGGAGGCGGCGATCATCAACAATGAGATGGTGGTGACCACCGATGCGGCGCATGTGGTGGAGTTGCTCACGCAATTACGCGATAATCCGAACTGTTTATTTGTGCAACTGATTGATGTCTGCGGGGTGGATTATCCCGATCGCGCACAGCGCTTTGAGGTGGTATACCAACTTCTCAGCCTCAAGCACAATTCCCGCATCCGCGTGAAAGTCGCAACCGATGAACAGGCGCCAGTGCCGACGGTGCAGCATGTGTTTTCTTCCGCCAAATGGTTCGAGCGCGAGGCGTGGGACATGTATGGCATCAACTTTGCCGATCACGGCGACCTCCGCCGCATCCTCACCGATTATGGGTTTGAAGGCCATGCCCAGCGCAAGGATTTTCCGCTGACCGGCTATGTCGAGCTGCGTTATGACGAGGAGCAAAAACGCGTGGTGTATGAGCCGGTAAAACTCAACCAGGCCTATCGCAGCTTCGATTACCTGAGCCCATGGGAAGGGCCGGATTACCCGGACGCCGTGTTGCCGGGCGATGAAAAAGCCAAGGCGTGATGCGTTTGTGAAAAAGCCCGCGACAAAAACCAAATCCCGCGCGAAGCCTGCCAGTGCGAAGGCGAATGCACAGGAATTCGTAGTCCGCCCCGCCCGGCTGGAAGATTTCGAGGAAATCTACGATATCTTCACCCACATCCTGGAGGAGGGGTTTACCTACTCCTACACGCTCGCCGAAATGACGCCGGAGCGCAGCCTTGCCTATTGGATATCGGCGCCCGGCACCGAATGTTTTGTGGCCGATGTCGGCGGCACGGTTGCCGGCGTGGCAGCGTTGCGCCCGAACCGTACCGGCAGGGCAGGGCACGTGGCGAATGCATCCTTCATCGTGCATCCAGAGTTTCGCCGACGCGGCATCGCGCGGGCGCTTGGGAAGTTTGTCCTGAAGGAAGCCAAGAGGGCTGGCTATAAAGCGATACAGTTTAATTTTGTGGTCAGTATCAATAAGGTGGCGGTGGCGCTGTGGCAATCGCTTGGCTTCAGGATTATCGGCACGATGCCGAAAGGGTTCAATCACGCAAAAAAAGGGTTGGTGGATGTCTATATCATGCATCAGTTTCTCTAAAACTCTACTAGGACGCGCTGCAAACTGCAATTTGCAAGGCTTCCGGTGCTCACGTACTATGATGTACGCTGCGCTCCGGTTCCCGCATCTTGCAGTTTTCGCCTGCGCCCTAGCGAGTTTTGCGCCCAATCAGGCGAATGCACAGCTCTCGCAGCTTTTGCAGCCATTGGCTCCGACGTCGCTTCCTTCCGAACTGATGCTGGATGGCCAGCCCGTCGAGGCCTTGTGTTTTGAGGATGTCAGTGCGGATGAATGGCTCGACCTGCGCGCATGCGTGCCGGCGGAAATCACCAAGCTTCCCGCCGAAGCCAACGAATGGGCGGTGGGAAAAAACGGTTATCAATATCGATACCGGGAAGATAAGTCGGATGCGGTATCGTACAGCTATTACGATTACATCGGTATGTGGAATGGCTCGCCGGTGGTGGTGAGTTACGCCAGCGGCGGCGGCACCGGACAGTTCACTTCACTACTTTCGATCGAGCGCAATGCCGATAAAATTCGCGTGTTGCAAGGGTTTGGTGCGGGGGATCGCTGTAACGGCGGCATTGTGGATGCGAAAATCAGTTTCGGCACGCTGCATTATGGCCAGAACATGACGCCGATTGATTTCCTGCAGCTTGCGGACGATAATCCAAGCGGATTGCAGCCATATGATGACCTCGAAGCGAGCGCCGCAAGCTGCTTCGGCGTGGCGCGTTTCGAAGATGATAAGTTTGTCGGTGTGAGCTTGTTGCCGCTGTCCACCGAACAGCTTTCGGCCAATGTCATGTATAAATATCAGGGCTGTTTCAACACGCTGTACAAGGCGCTGCTGGAAAAAGGCAAAAAAGAGCTATCCGCCAGCGAATTAAAAGAATTTACAGGGGAATTTAATCAAGTATGTTTAACCCATGACCAGCCACGTTGATCTGAAAAACCTCACCCTCAACTTTGGCCCGCAGCACCCGGCGGCACACGGCGTGTTGCGCCTGATCCTGGAGATGGACGGCGAGGTGGTCGAGCGCGCCGACCCGCATATCGGCCTGCTGCACCGTGGCACCGAGAAGCTCATTGAGCGTAAAACCTACCTGCAGGCGCTGCCCTATTTCGACCGGCTGGATTACGTATCGCCGATGGCGCAGGAACATTGCTACAGCCTGGCTGTAGAAAAACTCCTTGGCTGCGAAGTGCCCAAGCGCGGGCAATATATTCGTGTGATGTTTTGCGAGATCACCCGCATCTTGAACCATATCCTGAATATCACGACCCAGGCGCTTGATGTTGGTGCAATGACGCCGCTTTTGTGGATGTTCGAGGAGCGGGAAAAAGCCCTGGAGTTTTATGAGCGCGCATCGGGTGCGCGGTTTCACTCGGCCTATATCCGTCCCGGTGGGGTGCACCAGGATATTCCGCTTGGTATGGAAGACGATATTTTTAAATGGGCGGAAGGATTCACCAAATATATCGACGATGTTGATGACTTGCTCACGGGCAACCGCATCTGGAAACAGCGCACGGTCGATATCGGCGTGGTGTCGGCGAAAGAAGCGATGGACTGGGGCTTTTCGGGGCCGATGCTGCGCGGTTCCGGTATAGCGTGGGATCTGCGTAAGAGCCAGCCGTATGACGTGTACGCGGAACTTGATTTCGATATTGCCATCGGCAAGAACGGCGATTCGTGGGATCGCTACCTGGTGAGGATGGAAGAAATGCGCCAGAGCCTTCGCATCATCAAGCAATGCGTTGAGCGCCTGCCAAAGGGGCCGGTCACTACGCTCGACCCGAAAATCACCCCGCCTAAACGGGCGCTGATGAAACAAAGTATGGAAGCGCTGATCCATCACTTCAAGCTCTATACCGAGGGCTACCATGTGCCTGCCGGTGAAACTTATACGGCGGTGGAAGCTCCCAAGGGCGAGTTCGGTGTGTACCTTGTGGCGGACGGTTCCAACAAACCCTATCGCTGCCGTATCCACGCGCCCGGGTTCGCCCATTTACAGGCGCTCGAATTTATGACCAAAGGCCACATGCTCGCCGACGTAGTGACGGTGATCGGCACAATGGACATTGTATTTGGTGAGATCGACCGGTGATTTATGGCATGCGCGCATTTTTCTTACTGCTGGCATTGATGGCGAAGCCGCTCTGGGCGGTGGAGGATCCCGCACCTGTCGATGCGGTGGAGGCGATTCGCGCCGCGTATTACGATCAATTCCGTGGTTTGCCGCCGTCACGCAAATGCACTCCGCGTGATGCGTGGGGCGCGTGGAAGGAGCTGGCCATCTACGAATATCCCGGCAAGAGCGAGATAGCGGCACAGCAGGCCAATGGGTCCTATTACATGGTGTTTGGCGACCAATATAACAGGATGATCTGGGGGCGTGTCAAAAACCCGCTCACGGCGGCGCAGCTTTATGGATTCATGCCGAATGCCAAAAAACAATTCATCATGACGACGGCAGGGATGCTGTATGTGTACATGAATGGCACGCTGCTCGCATCGCTGGTGTGTTCTGTCAGCACCGAGGCCACGAATAACTACCCAAAAGACATGCTTCTGCTTGCGCTTCCCGTAGAAAAAGATAAACCTCTCATCATCACCATCTATGCACCGCTTAAGTAACCGATATGTCCGCTAAAATCAGTGCCGTCAGCCAGCCGGAAACCTTCGCGTTCAGCAGCGAGAATGCGCTGAAGGCCAAGGAAATCATTGCCAGGTATCCTGCCGGGCGCCAACAGAGCGCCGTGATGCCGCTGCTCACCCTCGCACAACAGCAGAACCAGAATTGGCTACCCAAGGTGGCGATGGACTATGTCGCGGAGATGCTCGGCATGCCGCCGGTGCGTGTCTATGAAGTCGCCACGTTTTACACTATGTATAACCTTGAGCCGGTCGGTAAGTACATGATCGAGGTGTGCACCACGACACCGTGCTGGCTGCGTGGTTCGGATACGATCGTTGAGTCCTGCAAAAACAAGCTTGGCATCGAGCTTGGCGAAACCACGAAGGACGGTTTATTTACGCTACGCGAGGCAGAGTGCCTGGGGGCGTGTGTGAATGCGCCGATGTGCCAGGTGGGAGCGAATTTTTATGAAGACCTCGACCAGCGCAGCATGGAAAATATCATCGACACGCTCGCCCATGGCGGCACGCCGAAACCGGGGCCGCAGAACGGGCGAAAATCCTCTGAGCCGATGGGGAGCAAATAGATGCTCGCTGAGAAAGACAAAATATTCACCAACCTCTACGGGTTCGACGACTGGAAACTCGAAGGCGCCAAGAAGCGTGGAGATTGGGATAATATTAAGGCGATTCTGGCCAAAGAGCCGGAAGCGATCATCGAGGAGGTGAAGGCTTCCGGTCTGCGGGGCAGGGGGGGCGCGGGTTTTTCCACCGGCATCAAGTGGTCATTTATGCCAAAGCAATCGGATGGTCGCCCGAGTTATCTGGTGGTGAATGCGGATGAGGGCGAGCCCGGCACCTGCAAAGACCGCGACATGATGCGCCATGACCCGCATAAGCTGATCGAAGGCTGCGTGATCGCCTGCTTCGCGATGCGCGCCGTGGCAGCGTATATCTATGTGCGCGGCGAATTCATGGAAGAAATCGCCCATCTCGAATATGCGATCAAGGAAGCGCGTGAGGCCGGGTTTGTCGGCAAAAACGCCTGTGGTAGTGGTGCAGATATCGAGGTCTATGTGCATGCTGGCGCGGGCGCATATATCTGTGGCGAGGAAACGGCGCTCATCGAATCGCTTGAAGGCAAAAAAGGCCAGCCGCGCCTGAAACCGCCATTCCCGGCGGCGGTTGGCGTGTGGGGCTGTCCGACCACGGTGAACAATGTCGAATCGATCGCCGTGGTGCCGACCATTTTGCGGCGCGGCTCGGCTTGGTTCGCCGGCATCGGCAGGCCGAACAACACTGGCACGAAAGTCTTCTGCATTTCCGGCCATGTGAACAAGCCGTGCAACGTGGAAGAGGAAATGGGTATTCCGCTGAAAGAGCTCATCGAGAAACACGCAGGCGGCGTGCGCGGTGGCTGGGATAATTTGCTCGCCATCATCCCTGGCGGTTCGTCGGTGCCGCTGCTGCCGAAAGATATTTGCGATACGGTGCTGATGGATTTCGATTCGCTGAAAGCGGTGAAATCCGGCCTGGGCACGGCGGCGGTAATTGTGATGGATAAATCGACCGACGTGGTGAAGGCGATTGCGCGCCTCTCCAAATTTTACATGCATGAAAGCTGCGGCCAATGCACCCCGTGCCGCGAGGGAACCGGCTGGCTGTGGCGAATGATGGAGCGCATGGTGCAGGGCAAGGCCAAGCCGGAGGATATCGATCAAATGCTGGATGTAGCGGGGCGTATCGAAGGCCACACGATCTGCGCGCTGGGCGACGCGGCGGCCTGGCCGGTGCAAGGCTTAGTCCGCCATTTCCGTGGCGAGATCGAACGCCGCATCGACGAATTCACCAAAAAACGGGCGGCATAGGAGCAGCTATGGCAAAATTGCTGATGAAAGCGCAGGGGATGAACGGAATGTTACTGTTGTTGACAGACAGGGTGGTGATTAAACGTCCTGGCATCCTCAATTTTATCCGCTATGGCAAGAATGCGACCCGAGAAATTCCGCTCACCGCCATTTCGGAAGTGATTTTCACGTCGCCAACCTGGGTAACGGTTGGGGAGATCGAAATCGTGCGCGCCGGCAACAGCCGCGATGATCGCGCCGAGAAAATCAATGCCAATTCCCTGAAATTCGCCCGCCGCAAGGTGAAAGAGTTTGAGGCGATCAAGGAAAGAATCTTCGAGACGATCGGAAAACGCTAACCATGCCTAAGCTCACTATTGACGGAAAAGAAATCGAAGTCGAAAACGGCACGCTCCTCATTCAGGCGTGCGAAAAACTTGGCATCGAAATCCCGCGTTTTTGCTATCATGAACGTTTGGCGGTGGCTGGCAACTGCCGCATGTGCCTGGTCGAAGTGTCGCCGGGGCCGCCCAAGCCGCAAGCCTCCTGCGCGCTGCCCTGTGCCGATAATATGGTGGTGAAAACCAATTCGCCGATGGTGAAAAAAGCCCGCGAAGGGGTGATGGAGTTTTTGCTCATCAATCACCCGCTCGATTGCCCGATCTGCGATCAGGGTGGCGAGTGCGATCTGCAGGATCAGGCGATGCTGTATGGCTCCGGCACCAGCCGCTACAAGGATTATAAGCGCTCGGTTGAAGACAAGGAAATGGGGCCGTTGATTAAAACCCAGATGACGCGCTGTATCCAGTGCACGCGCTGCGTGCGCTTCGCCACCGACATTGCGGGTGTGCCCGAGCTCGGTGCATTTGGCCGTGGGGAGCATATGGAAATCGGCACCTATGTGGAAAAAGCGCTGACCTCGGAGCTTTCCGGCAATTTGGTGGATGTCTGCCCCGTGGGTGCGCTGACGTCCAAACCGTATGCGTTTGCGGCGCGTCCGTGGGAGCTGAAGAAAACAGAAAGTATTGATGTGCTGGATGCGGTGGGTTCCAACATCCGCATTGATTCGCGCGGTGAAGCGGTGCTTCGCATCTTGCCGCGTGTGCACGAGGACATCAACGAGGAATGGATTTCCGACAAAACCCGCCATGCGTGCGATGGCCTGCGCTCTCAGCGTCTCGACCGCCCCTATGTGCGCGGTGCGGATGGCAAGCTCGCGCCCGCAAGCTGGGACGACGCGCTGCGCGTAGTGTCAGACAAAATAAAATCGCTCTCGCCGCACGACATGGCGGCGATTGCCGGCAATATGGCCGATGCGGAAAGTATCGTAGCACTCAAAGATTTGCTCGACAGCATGGGCGTGGCTAGCCGCGACTGCCGTCAGGAAGGCGCGATGCTTGATAATGCCAGCCGCGCCGACTACCTGTTCAATACCACCATCGCAGGCATCGAGCGGGCGGACGTGATCCTGCTCGTGGGTGCGAATCCGCGCAAGGAGGCAGCGCTGGTGAATGCGCGCATTAGGAAACGCTATCTGAAAGGCGGCCTGGCAGTTTACAATATCGGTGCTGCCGTTGACCTCACCTATCCGGTGCAGGAGCTGGGTGTGGATGCGCGCATTCTGTCGGACATTGTTGCGGGCAAGCATCCGTTGACCGAGGTGCTGGAAACCGCCAAGAATCCTATGATTATCATTGGTGCTGCCGCCCTCGCCCGGCGCGATGGGCAGGCGATTTTTGCGGTGGCAAAACAGGTGGGCGCGAATTTCTGCCAGCGCGATGGTTGGAACGGCTTCAATGTGCTGCACCATGCCGCAAGCCGGGTAGGGGCGCTGGATCTTGGTTTTGTGCCGGCTCCCGGCGGCAAGAACATCGCCGAAATTTTTGCCGCCTGCGAAAAAGGCGAAATAAAATTCGTCTACCTGCTGGGCGCCGACGAATTCGATATGTCGCTCCTTGGCAAAGCATTCGTTGTCTATCAGGGACACCATGGAGACGATGGCGCGCATCGTGCCGATGTGGTGCTGCCGGGTGCAGCCTACACCGAAAAAGAAGCGACCTATGTGAACCTCGAAGGGCGCGTGCAGCGCGCCCGCCGGGCGGTTTTTCCACCAGGTGAAGCGCGTGAAGACTGGGTGGTGATCCGCATGCTTTCTGACGTGGTTGGCAAACCGCTTGCCTACAGTGCGCTGACCGATGTCCGGGCGCGCATGGCAACGCTTGCGCCGCATTTCGTGCGTATCGGTCAGATTGTCCCGACAGTGCTTGGTGCGCTGTCGCCCGCAGCAGGTGCCATTAGCGAGGCACCGCTGGGGGGCTTCATCACCAATTTTTACATGACCGATCCGATTTCGCGTGCCTCCAAAACCATGGCGGAGTGCACGAAAAATATTGCACAACCGAATACGAAGAAGGCGGCGTGATGGACGTGCTCAACCTCCTCATGCCATTCCTCATCATCCTCGGGAAAATTCTCGTGGTGGTGGTGCCGCTACTTATCTGCATGGCCATGCTTACCTATGTCGAGCGCAAGGTGATTGCGGCGATGCAGCTCCGGCGCGGCCCGAACGTTGTCGGTTTTTGTGGGTTGCTGCAGCCATTTGCCGATGGCGTCAAGCTGTTCCTCAAGGAGACCATCCTGCCGTCTCAGGCGAATAAGCTGATTTTCTTCATCGCTCCGATGGTGACGTTTACCCTTGCCCTTCTTGGCTGGGCGGTGATTCCGCTGTCGGAAGAGTTTGTGATTGCCAATATCAATGTCGGCATTCTCTACCTCTTCGCCATCTCTTCGCTGGGTGTGTATGGCATCATCATGGCCGGCTGGGCGAGCAACTCGAAATATGCATTCCTTGGTGCGATCCGCTCGTCGGCGCAGATGGTGTCGTATGAAGTATCGCTGGGTCTCATCATTGTCTGCGTGTTGCTTTATGCCGGGTCGCTCAACCTTGGTGATATTGTGAAGGCGCAGGCCGGCGGGATGCACCATTGGTTCGCGTTCAATATTTTCGCGGGCGAATTCCCGTTGTTCCCGATGTTTATTCTGTTCTTCATCTCGGCGCTGGCCGAGACCAACCGCCACCCGTTCGACCTGCCGGAAGCCGAGGCCGAGCTGGTAGCTGGCTACAACGTTGAATATTCCTCGATGAGTTTCGCGCTGTTCTTCCTTGGCGAGTACATGAACATGATCCTGATGAGCGGGATGACAAGCATCCTGTTCCTCGGTGGTTGGCAGGCGCCATGCTCGGCGCTGTCCGTCATTCCCGGTTTCTTCTGGTTTGCCGGGAAGGTGGCGCTGTGCCTATTTGTCTTTATCTGGGCGCGGGCAACACTGCCGCGCTACCGCTATGACCAACTGATGCGCCTGGGCTGGAAAGTATTCCTGCCATTTTCATTGCTGTGGGTGATTTTAACGGCAGCATGGGTGGTGTTCACATGATTCATGATATGGCAATGTGGCTAGTGGATTTCGTGCATAGCCTCGGGCTTACCGGGTTGTTCATCGCTACGTTCCTGGAAAGCACGTTCGTGCCGATTCCGTCGGCGGCGACGATGATCCCGGCGGGTTACCTCGCCTATCAGGGGCACTGGAATATCTGGGCGGTCATTTTCATCGGCATCACCGGCACCATTTCCGGCTCGCTTGCTAATTATGCGGTGGCGTTTTATTTTGGCCGCCCGTTCCTTGCCCGCTACGGCAAATACATGTTGTTTGGGCCGGAACGCCAGCGGCAGCTTGATGACTATTTCGCCCGTCACGGCGAGGTTTCCATTTTCACCGCGCGCCTGCTTCCGGCAGTGCGGCATGTGATTTCATTTCCGGCAGGGCTTGCCCGCATGAATGTCGCAAAGTTCTGTCTGCTCACGGGGTTGGGTGGTGGTTTGTGGATGACAACGCTGATGCTGCTCGGCTATATGATTGGCCGCATGGGAATCAGCATGGATGAAAATAATATGGCGGCGTTTTATCAGGAAATAACCAAAGCTTACATGCCATATATGCCGTATATCCTACTTGGCTCGGTGGCGGTCGTTGCGGCGATTGTCGGCGTTTATATATTGCGTTTGCGTGCAAGTAAGGCGGAGGCAGCCAATGGCATCATTTAAACAATCGGCACGCGCATTCCTGTTGCTCGAACTGGTATCGGGCTTTGCGATGACGCTTAAATATTTCTTCAAGCCAAAAGTGACCATCAACTATCCGTACGAAAAGGGGCCGCTTTCCCCGCGTTTCCGTGGCGAACATGCGCTGCGGCGTTATGCCAACGGCGAAGAACGCTGCATCGCCTGCAAGCTCTGCGAGGCGATCTGCCCGGCGCAGGCCATCACCATCGAGGCCGAAGCACGCGCCGACGGTTCGCGCCGCACCACGCGTTACGACATCGACATGACCAAATGCATCTATTGCGGTTATTGCCAGGAAGCCTGCCCGGTGGATGCGATTGTGGAAGGGCCGAATTTCGAATTCGCCACCGAAACGAGAGAAGAATTATTCTATAATAAAGACAAGCTGCTCGCCAATGGCGAACGCTGGGAATCGGCCATCGCCGCCAACCTCCTCAAAGACGCGGAGTATCGGTGAGTATGGAACAATTCATCACACAATTCTCCGCGCTCCTGCCCACGCTGGTGTTTTACCTGTTCGCGGGCGTGCTGGTTTTCTCGTCGATGATGGTGATTGCCTCGAAAAACTCGGTGCATTCGGTGCTGTTCCTCATCCTCGCTTTTTTCAATGCGGCGGGACTCTTTGTGCTGATTGGTGCCGAGTTCATCGCGATGATGCTGGTGATCGTCTATGTCGGCGCGGTGGCGGTGCTGTTTTTATTCGTGGTGATGATGCTGAATGTGAATTTCGAAGAAATGCGCGAAGGCTTCCAGAAATATCTGGGGCTCGGCCTGTCGGTGGCCACCATTTTGCTCGCCGAGCTGGTGCTGGTGATTTACTGGGCGCTGAAAACGCCGGCTGCGATTGCAAGCGCCGAGCATGCCGCACTGCCCTCGGTCAGCAACACCCAGAATATCGGCAACCTGCTTTACACCTATTATGTCTATCCGTTCCAGATGGCAGGCATCATCCTGCTCGTCGCCATGATCGGCGCGATCGTGCTGACACACCGCACCCGCCCCGGCGTGCGTAAACAGAAAATTTCTACCCAGCTCGCCCGCACCAAGGCGCAGAGTGTTGAAATTGTCAAAGTCGAAACGGGGAGAGGGATTTAATATGCATCTTTTCTTCGGCTCCATCGGCATTTTCCATTACCTCGCGCTCTCAAGCCTGCTGTTCGTCATCGGTGTGACGGGGATATTTCTGAACCGCAAAAACATCATCACCATTCTCATGTCGATTGAGTTGATCCTGCTCGCGGTGAATATCAATTTCGTGGCGTTTTCGGTAAAGCTTGGCGATATCACCGGGCAGGTCTTCACCATGTTTATCCTCACTGTTGCTGCCGCCGAAGCCGCGATCGGCCTTGCCATCCTCGTCATCTATTTCCGTAACCGCGGCTCAATCGCGGTGGAAGATGTCAATCTCATGAAGGGCTGACGCGCATATGATTTCCCTGATTGTTTTCCTCCCGCTCATTGCTGCACTCATCGTTGGGTTCTCGGTGCGGTTTATTTCACCTAGGCTCGCACAGTGGCTCACCTGCGGCGCGATGGTGATTTCGGCGGTTCTATCGGGTACGGTGTTCATGGATTTTTCGAATATCGCGATGTCGCACGAGGGATGGAAATCGCTGATGGGCGCGCATGGGCTGGTGCATAAAGTACAACTCCTGCCGTGGATCGTAACCGGTGAGTTCACTTCCGGCTGGAGCTTAAGGGTCGATGCGCTGACAGCGGTGATGCTGATTGTGGTGACGTGGGTATCGTCGGTGGTGCATATTTATTCGGTGGGCTATATGAGCCATGACGATCACCAGCCGCGCTTCATGGCGTATCTCTCGCTATTCACATTTTTCATGTTGATGTTGGTGACGTCTGATAATCTCATCCAGCTTTTCCTCGGTTGGGAAGGGGTGGGGCTGGCGTCGTATTTGCTCATCGGCTTCTGGTTCAAGAAGCCGTCGGCGTGCGCGGCGGCGATGAAGGCATTTATCGTCAACCGCGTCGGCGATTTCGGTTTCGCGCTCGGCATCTTCTCGGTGTATTTCATTTTCGGCAGCGTTGAATTCGATACGATTTTTGCGAATGTGGAAGGCAAAGCGCTCACCATCACCTGCATTCTGCTATTCATCGGCGCGATGGGGAAATCGGCGCAGCTTGGCTTGCACACTTGGTTGCCGGATGCGATGGAAGGCCCGACACCCGTATCCGCACTCATCCACGCGGCCACGATGGTAACCGCAGGTGTGTTTATGGTCTGCCGCCTGTCGCCACTCTTTGAACAATCACCCGATGCGATGATGCTGGTCACCATCGTTGGCGCACTTACCGCCTTTTTCGCCGCCACCGTCGGCCTTGTGCAAAACGATATCAAGCGCGTGATTGCCTACTCCACTTGCTCGCAGCTCGGCTATATGTTCTTCGCGGCAGGTGTCGGCGCTTATGGTGCGGCGATGTTCCACCTGATGACCCACGCCTGCTTCAAGGCGCTCTTGGTCCTCGGCGCTGGCTCGGTGATCCACGGCGTTTCGGGCGAGCAGGACATGCGACACATGGGCGGCCTGTGGAAGCTGATGCCCACCACTTACGGCATGATGTGGATCGGTTCGCTGGCGCTGGCCGGGATGCCGTTCTTCGCCGGGTATTATTCGAAGGATATGATTTTAGAGGCGGCCTATGCCGGCGGCACGGTCGGGAAATTCGCATTCACCCTAGGTTTGGCTGCGGCGTTCATGACCGCGTTCTATTCCTGGCGCCTGCTGTTCATGACCTTCCATGGTAAGCCGCGCGCTAGCCACGAAGTAATGCACCATGTGCATGAATCGCCGCCGATCATGCTGCGCCCATTGATTCTTCTGGTGCTTGGCTCGCTGTTTGCGGGCGCTATCGGCGCGAATGTGCTGCATCTGGTCGATGGCCACGACACCTTCTGGCAGGCGACCATCGCTTCGCATGAAGCCATCGAGCGCGCACACCATGTGCCTGCGTGGGTGCCTTTCTCACCGCTGGTGATGGGACTTTCCGGCATTGCGCTGGCCTGGCTGTTTTACATCAAATCCCCGAGCCTGCCGGTGTCGCTGGCGGTTAAATTTTCGTTCCTCTACCGCTTCTTGCTCAATAAATGGTATTTCGATGAGCTGTATGATTTCCTGTTTGTGCGCCCGGCCAAGCGCTTCGGCCAAACATTGTGGAAATTCTGGGATGAAAAAATCATCGACGGCTTCGGGCCGAACGGCGCAGCACTGGTCACGCACCTGCTCGCAGGCCGCACCAGCAAGCTGCAAACCGGCTATGTCTACCATTATGCCTTCGCCATGCTCATCGGCCTGCTCGCGTTAATGACGTGGGTTGTTGTAGGGGGGCAGTGATATGTTGAGCATCCTCATTCTTCTTCCACTTCTCGGCGCTCTGGTCATCGCGCTTTCTGGCCGCGCCGGTTCCGACCATGCGGAGGCGAAATACATCGCGCTGTTTACGACGCTTGTGACCTTCGGTGCATCGCTCCTGTTGTGGGTGGGGTTTGATGCGACATCGGCGGAGTTTCAGTTCGTCGAGAAGCATGAATGGTTTGTGGGCGCGGGCATCGGCTATTATCTCGGCATCGACGGCATCTCGCTGTTCCTCGTGCTGCTTACCACCTTCCTGATGCCGATTTGCATCCTTTGCAGCTGGCGTTCAATCGAGCTGCGTGTCCGAGCCTTCATGGTGAATTTTCTGATTCTGGAAGCGATGGTGATCGGTGTATTCGTTTCGCTCGATGCCATCATGTTCTATCTGTTTTTCGAAGGCATGCTGATTCCGATGTACCTCATCATTGGCATCTGGGGCGGCCAGCGGCGCATTTATGCCGCCTATAAATTCTTCCTCTACACGCTTGCCGGTTCGGTGCTGTTCCTTGTCGCGATCTTGTATTTATACGGTCAGTTCGGCACGACCTCCATTCCTGAACTGATGACGAAAGCGCCTGCGCTCGGTCTGCCGATCCAGCAATATCTGTTCCTCGCCATGCTCGCCAGTTTCGCGGTGAAAGTGCCGATGTGGCCGGTGCATACCTGGCTGCCGGACGCGCACGTGCAGGCACCTACCGCCGGTTCGGTGATCCTCGCCGGGATTTTGCTGAAAATGGGTGGCTACGGTTTTATGCGTTTCTCGCTGCCGATGTTGCCGGAGGCGTCGCATTATTTCGCTCCGCTGATTTTTGGGTTGTCGATTGCCGCTGTCATCCTCACCTCGCTCATTGCGCTGGTGCAGCAGGATATGAAAAAACTTATCGCCTATTCGTCGGTCGCGCATATGGGGTTTGTCACCATCGGGATTTTTGCCTTCAATATTTATGGGCTGCAAGGCGCGATGGTGCAGATGCTGTCGCACGGGCTTGTGAGCGGCGCGCTCTTCCTCTGTGTCGGTGTGGTGTATGATCGCCTGCATACGCGGGAAATCCATCGCTATGGCGGTGTCGTCACCGTGATGCCGAAATACGCCGCGATCTTCATGTTCTTTACCATGGCCTCGATCGGGCTGCCATCGACCTCCGGGTTCGTCGGAGAATTTCTCGTGTTGCTCGGCGCGTTCAAGGCCAATGTCTGGGTGTGCGCGCTGGCGGCGACCGGCGTGGTGCTGGGCGCGACGTATGCGCTGTGGCTTTATGCCCGCGTCGTATTCGGCGAAGTAAAAAACGAAGAGGTCAAAACCATGCAGGATGTATCGGGGCGTGAGCTTACACTGTTCATTCCGGTGGTGATATTGGTGCTGCTGCTGGGCATTTATCCGAAACCTGTGCTCACCGCGATGGAGCCGGCACTGAATAAATTGATTTCACAGGTGGAGGCAAAACCATGAACGCGCTCCAGATATTAGGCCTGCCAGTGATCCGCCCGGAGATTTACCTCTGTATTGCGCTGTTGTTCCTGCTGCTGTATGGCGCGTATAAAGCCCCGAAAGCAAATGTGACGCTGGTGCTGGTATCGGTGTTGGTGCTCGCGATCGCCGGATTCCTCGCTTACGATGGCGGTGCATCGGCGCAAACGATTTTCAGCGGCATGTTTGTGTCGAATGCCTTCACGCTGGTGGCGAAGCTGTTGGTGGTTGCGGCGTCGATCCTGACGCTCTTTTTATCGACCGACTGGCTTGCGGAAGAAGGCGGCAGGCCGTTCGAGTTTGCTATCTTAGTGATGACGGCGACGCTCGGCATGATGCTGATGGTTTCTGCCGGTAATTTGCTTGCGCTCTACATGGCGCTCGAAATGATGAGCCTGTCGCTCTATGTGTTGGCAAGCTTTGACCGCGATAACAAACGTTCAGCCGAAGCCGGCCTTAAATATTTTGTACTCGGTTCGCTGGCCTCGGGCATGATCCTGTTCGGTTCCTCGCTGATTTACGGTTTCGCGGGCACGATTGGCTTCGAGCAGCTTGGCGCGCTTTTCTCGCAGAATGCCGAGGTTTCGCGGGCGGTGGTCGTTGGGCTGGTGTTCGTTATCGTCGGGTTCTGTTTCAAGGTTTCTGCCAGCCCCTTCCATATGTGGGCGCCGGATGTGTATGAAGGCGCGCCGACACCGGTGACGGCGTTCTTTGCCACGGCACCGAAAGTGGCGGGGTTCATGCTGTTTGCACGTGTACTGTACGAGCCGTTTGTCGGGCTTCACCTCCAATGGCAACCGGTGCTGGTGGCGGCGGCGCTGTTGTCGATGGTGGTCGGCGCCCTGGGGGCTATCATGCAAACCAACATCAAGCGTCTGCTGGCCTATAGCTCGATCGGCCATGTCGGGTTTATCATCATGGGGCTGGCGTCCGCCACGCAGCTTGGGGTGCAGGCGGTCGTAGTGTATCTGACGCTGTATGTGTTCATGAGCATCGGCATGTTCGGTTGTGTGCTGATGGCTGGCCGGGAAAACATCAAGGATTATGCCGGGCTTTCCAAGACCCATCCGCTGCTTGCGGCGGCGATTGCGGCCTTTATGTTCTCGATGGCGGGCATTCCACCGCTTTCTGGCTTCTTCGGCAAGATGATGGTGATCCTGGCTGCGGTCAATGCCGGTCTGTTCTGGCTCGCGGTGGCGGCGGTGGTCACCAGCGTGATCGGTGCCTATTACTATATTAAAATCGTCAAGGTAATGTATTTTGATGAGCCAGCGAAAGCACTGTCGCCGGCAGGCTCGCCGTTAGTGATCGCCGCGACCGTCATTGGTGTGGCGGTGACGCTTGGCTTCTTCCTCCTGCCAAGTCCGCTGGTTAATGCGGCGCTTGCCGCCGCCCAGGCGTTGGTGAAGTAAGATGGAAGCAAAATTCTACAAAGGCTTTTCCAACCTGCTCGACGATTACCATTTGCTTTCGTTCGACACGCTGGATTCGACCAACGACGAGGCGAAGCGTCTGGCCAAAGCTGGCGGCGCGCATGGTGCGGTAGTGTGGGCAAAACGGCAGACCGTCGGTAAAGGTCGCATGGGGCGCGAATGGATATCGCAGGAAGGCAATCTCTTTGTCTCGATCCTGCTCAAGCCTGAAAAACCGTTGCCGGAATTGTCGCAGCTTTCATTTGTGGCGAGCGTCGCCGTAGTCGAAGCCTTATCAGCCCTGTTTGAGCGCGAACACCAGCTTGCCTGCAAATGGCCGAACGATGTGCTGCTGGATGGCAAGAAACTCGCGGGTATTCTGCTTGAATCCTTCGCTTGTGACGTGGATGGCAAACACTGGGTGGTGGTCGGTGTCGGCGTCAATGTCGATTCGCACCCTTCGGCGGAGGCTCAGTTTCCATCGACCTGTCTGACCGAAGCCGGGGTTGAGCTGGTTTCCGCCAAGATCGTGCTGTCACGCTTCATCCACCACTTTATCGAATGCTACAATGAATGGAGCAACAAAGGCTTCGCGCCTATCCGTAAGCGCTGGCTGAAGCTGGCGTGGGGGGTCAAATCCGACATCACCGCCCGCCTGCCTGACAGCGAAATCACCGGTATTTTCCAGGAAATTGACGCGACGGGCGGGCTGATCATCAAAGACCGCAAAGGCGTCAAGCACACGGTGCGTGCGGCGGATATCTTTCCGGTGGAGAAGGGGAGGCACTAATGTTGCTGGTCATTGATGTTGGCAATACCAACGTGGTGTTCGCGGTATTCGACGGTGATAAGCTTGCCGGACAGTGGCGTATTTCAACCGATGCCAAGCGCACGTCCGATGAATACGGCGTATGGCTGACGCAGGTGCTGGAGCATTCGGAGATTGCCCCGAAAAAAATTACCCATGCCGTATGTGCGTCGGTCGTGCCGCAGGCCTTGTTTGATTTGCGCCAACTCGCCAAACGCTATTTCGGTTGTGAGTTGATGGTCATCGGTGCGCCCGGCGTCAAGACCGGTATCGGGGTAAAAATTGATAACCCGCGTGAGGTGGGCGCCGACCGGCTGGTGAATGCGTTTGCGGCGTGGCAGCGCTACCAGCAGGCGATGGTCGTGGTGGATTTCGGCACGGCGACGACCTTTGACGTGGTCTCGGCGGCGGGTGATTATGTCGGCGGGGTGATTGCGCCGGGGGTGAATTTATCGCTCGATGCGTTGCAGAAAGCCGCCGCAAAATTGCCCAATATCGGTATCCAGCGGCCGGAGAAGGTGGTAGGAACGAACACGATCGGCGCCATGCAATCAGGCATTTATTACGGCTATGTCGGCCTCATCGAGGGCATTGTCACCCGCATCAAGGCCGAGCATGGGAATGGTATGAAAGTCATCGCAACCGGCGGCCTGGCCTCGTTGTATGCCAGAGCTACCCCGGTCATTGAGGCGCTGGAGCCAGATTTGACGATCTGGGGGCTCAAGGGTCTGTTCGAGCTCAACCAGTAATGGGCTGTACATTCGAGCCTAACTCGCCTATACCCGGCCTCCTATGACCTTTGACTTCAAAAAATTTAAGGACGATTTGCTGTTTGTGCCGCTTGGCGGCTCGAACGAAATCGGCATGAACCTGAACCTCTACCATTTCGGCGGTAAATGGCTGATGGTCGATTGCGGCATCGGCTTTGCCGGGGAGCTCCTGCCCGGTGTCGAAATTGTGGTGCCGGATGTGAGCTTCATTGCCGAGCGTAAGAAAGACCTGGTTGGCCTCGTCATCACCCACGCGCATGAGGATCATGTCGGTGCGGTGCCGTATGTCTGGCGCGAGTTTGAATGCCCGATTTATACCACCCCGTTCACGGCGGCATTCCTGCGCCACAAGGTGAGCGAAATGGGCGCTGGCAAAAAACCGCAGATCATTGAGATGCAGCCCGGCACAAAACAGGATATTGCACCGTTTGCGATCGAGCTGGTCGAGCTGACCCACTCGATTCCAGAAATGCAGGCGGTGGCGATCACCACGCCGAAGGGGGTGGTGATCCATACCGGCGACTGGAAGTTTGATGCCGATCCGCTGGTAGGGCCGGTATCGGATTATGATGCACTCAAGAATTACGGCGATAAAAACGTACTCGCCATGGTCTGCGATTCCACCAACGTCTTTGTCGAAGGCGATTCCGGATCGGAAGGCGAGGTGCGCGAGCATTTGATCGCGGCGATCCGAAAATGCGAGCAGCGGGTGGTGGTTTCGACCTTTGCCTCGAACTTCGCCCGCGTCAAAACCGCGATTGAGGCGGCCGAGGAAACCGGGCGTATTGTGGCGCTCGCCGGGCGCTCGTTGCACCGTGTGGTCGAAGCCGCCCGCGAATCAGGCTATTTGTCCGCCAATGTCGAATTCCTCAGTGACCGTGAGATCATGAACATTCCACGCAAGGATGCACTCATCATTTGCACCGGCTGCCAGGGCGAACCGCGCGCCGCGCTCACCCGCATTGCTCGCGGCGATCACCCATCCATCCGCCTCACGCCGGGAGATACGGTCATTTATTCGTCGCGCAAGATTCCCGGTAATGAATCACGCATCAACTGGGTGCATAACCAGCTGGTGCAGAAGAAAATCGAAGTGGTAACCGAGCGCGACCATTTCATCCACGTGTCCGGTCATCCGGCGCGTGAGGAGCTGAAAAGAATGTATGAGTTGGTGCGTCCGAAAATCGCGGTTCCGACGCATGGCGAGCCGCGCCACTTGCACGAGCATTGCAAATTTGCACGGTTGCAGGGCGTGAAAGAAACGGTCGAAGCGAAAAATGGCGCGATCATCTGGCTGGAGCCGGGCGAGGCGAGCATAGTGGATCATGTGAAATCCGGTTATATTGCCGTTGATGGCAACTCACTGATTCCCACCGATGGCGAGATCATCCGCACCCGGCGCAAGTTGCGCGATGGCGGGCTGGTGGTGGTAAGCTTTGCGATTGATGGCGAAAACCGGTTGGCGGGTGATGTGCAGTTTTCCGCGCCCGGCGTGCTCGATGCCGAAGAAGATGGCGATTTCATCGAGGAGTTGCTCGCCGAGGTGACCGACATCATCGAATCCACGCCGCGCAAACTGAAGTTTGATGATATGAAAGAGCGCGTGCGCCTGGCGCTGCGTAAACTCATCAATAACGAGCTGGATAAGAAACCGGTGATTCAGGTGATGGCGATTCGGGTATAGTGCGCTAGCGGTGCGGTGTGAACGATGCTTGTTGCTGTTCGGCCTTGAGCTTTTCCTGAAAATGCCCGGCGCTGTGCGCCAGTTCCTCAAACGCTTCTTTCGATACGGATTTACTGCGGCCTGTTTCCACCCCTTGTGCAAACGAGATATTGGCGACGTTGATGACATCCTGTGCATCGACCGCAACCGCTTCACGGCTCATGGCGATGCCGGTAAAGCTGCCGATCAGCCCGCCGACCGAGACGCCCATCTGGGCGAAGCCGATGGCGCCGACGGTGGCCACGGCAGCTGCGCCACCCGGTACAATGCCGATGCCGCCCAGTAGCGCGCCCAACCCGGCGCCCGCGACTAGGCCGATGGCGCCGACGATCACGGCGCCGCGAACCATGCCGAAGAAACCGGCTTTCAACGATTCAAAAAAAGATGGTTTTTCGGTAGCTATTGCCATCAGTGTCCTCCCATCAGATGTTGTGCGGCTTTAGCCGCCATTGGCAGGCCGGAGCCGGCGAAGACCTGTTCACCGGCGGCGGCCACGCACCCTTCGGTGACCGATTGTACCATGTGCTGCCCCATGGCGGCAGCGGATTTCCCGGTGCCGGTGCCAGGCACCAGGCCGGCGGATGATGTTTCACAGGCACAATCGACTTTTGTGGTGCTGGCGCCGATGACGCCGGAAATCACGCTGCCGAGGGCGAGGTGAGCCAGCCCGCGTTTTAGCAGCATTTCATTCGACCAGTCGGCAACCCCAAGACCAAAACCGCCGGTCATACTTTCGAGGATGGCGGAACCGGCGAACACGGCGCCGGTCAGCGCAATGCCGCGTGGGAAGTAGCCCAGCGCATGGCCGAAGAATTGGGTGGTGCCGGTTTTCAACCGTTGCCACATGGAAGGTTTTTGCAAAGCTTCATTCATCGCGCAAATTCCCGTTGTTCATGTTGTTCCTGCATCAGTTTGGCGCAATGCCCGCCCGATACGTGATGACAATAATCCATCGTCTGATCCTGCGAAAGCGATGGTTGCAGTACTTGCCCCTGCCGTGCCTGCGCGTAGAGGCTGGCCTGGGATTCGGCGGCATCCTTGCCGATACGATTATTTTCGCTGTGCGCGGCGATCATCGAGCCGATGGCGCCGCCTGCTAACGGCACCCAGATGCCGCCAGTCAGCAGGAAATTACCGGCCATGCTAAGGCCACTGGACATGGCACTGGCAACGCTCAGGCCTTCGAGTGCAAGCACGGAAGGCGCAATCGCCGCGATGCCGAGATAGGCCGCGACCGTGAGCGCGGCGGCAACCAGCAGACCCTTGCCGAATCCCGAACCCAGCACTTCCAGCGTCCCGCGCCCGGTGGCGGACAATCCACCATAGACGCGCTCATCGATCCACTCCTTGGCGCGGTCGGGCAGTCCGGTATCATGTTCATCCTGTTCGTAGTGTGCCACAAAAATTACCCAGAGAAATCACTCTTACACCCCATCATTTTACCATAATGGTGCTGGTAGTATGTGATAGTTTTATGACAATCCGGCGTGAGCAATGTCAGTTTGGTGACATTTTGGTGTGATCCATCTTGAGCAGCGCCTCGCGGGCGGCATTCATCACCTTGTCGCGGTGATAGGTGGTTGATTCCGGGTAAGGAATCGAGTGCTCATACATGACGGTTTCTTTAGGGATTTCAATGTCTTTAGTTTTGCTCGACGGGTCGAGCAGCACCGATTTCGCATGGTCGTGCGAGACAAAGCCGCGGAACCATAAATCCGTCTGGTCGAAAATTTGCCGGAAAATATCGCGGTTAATGCCAAAACTAGCGCCAATGGCGCCCATGGCGGTCATCGAGGCGATGTAATTGCCCACCATGCCTAGCCCGCCTTCCGCGGTGCCAAGCCCCTCCAATATGTGGGTTGCGCCGCCGCCGGAAGCCAGGATCGCCCCGGCCGCGACACCGATAATAAGACCAACCAGCGCCACTTTCCAGAAGACAAATCTCTCGATGCCCTCAACCATGCTGCCCTGGAAATGGTTGGTGCGGTAGTCATCCTGATGCTCCTTCAGCACGGCAGCGGCGGCTTCGGCGGTTTTTTCCGGTAGCGGCTCGCCTTTAACCAGCGCTTTTAATTCGCTGATCTCTTCTTTGATTTCGGCAAACTTGCTGTCTTCATAGGCTTTCATGCGCTTTTCAGCGGTTTTTTCGGTAGCAGCAACCGCTCCGGCGACCCGGCCAACTTCAGAAAATTCATGCACGCCATACATCATACCGGCGGCGGCAAATCCGGCGGTAATCAACCCAACCGTCGTTGCGCCAATGGCAACCGGAACGGCAAGGTTGGCGGCGACCACGGCGGTGATGCCCGCGGCCGCAAGTCCGGTGACCGAGCCGATGCCCGCTCCCAGGAAACCGCCGCCGAGCTTGCCTTTAACGCCGCCTTTGTAGGATTCCCACCATGCGTGATGGTAGAAGGGGCCTTCGTCGGTGACGGGGCGCCCGGCTTCCAGCAATTCCCGCATGTGGGTATTTTTCTCGCTATCCATGCCTCTAATATACCCCATTTTGGCGCTGGCAAAAGTGAAGCTTTTGTGACAGTCTGCGCCTGTAACCCAGCAAAAACAGGAGGTTCCACCATGATTGGCCGGTTAAACCATGTTGCCATTGCCGTCCCTGACCTTGAGGCGGCGAGCGCCCTTTACCGAAATGCCCTTGGGGCGGAGGTTTCCGCACCGCAGGCCGTGCCGGAACACGGGGTAACGGTGGTGTTCATCACCCTGCCCAATACGAAAATCGAGCTGCTGCACCCGCTGGGTGAAAACTCGCCGATTGCGCCGTTCCTTGCCAAGAACCCGGCAGGCGGCATGCACCATGTGTGCTACGAAGTAGAAGACATCCTTGCTGCACGCGATAAGCTGAAAGCTAGTGGCGCCCGTGTACTGGGTGATGGCGAACCGAAAATCGGCGCGCATGGCAAGCCGGTGTTGTTTCTCCACCCGAAAGATTTCTGCGGCACCCTGGTGGAACTTGAACAAGTATGAACGGAGCGCAGCGACTAGCGCCATTGAGGCGCGCAGCCCAAGCGGCGCCAGATAAAAAACAAAAATCGCATTTTTTGTTTTTTATTGAGCGTCAGAGAAAAAGTTTATGACCCCACTCTGGGCAATATTCACCTTCCTGAATTTCTGGTGGGTGGCGGCATTTATCGTCATCGCCTTCCAGCACCAGCGTACTGACCGGCTGAAGCAAACCGTTCTCTATACCAGCCTCTTGAGTTGCTTGCTAACCGGTATCATTGCGCTATTGATGAATGAAGGAATCATCCGCTTTATCTAAAGGAGCCCCATGCGCCTATCCCGTTATTTTCTTCCCACCCTTAAGGAAACACCCTCCGAAGCACAGATCGCTTCTCACCGGCTGATGCTGCGCGCAGGCCTCATCAAGCAGCAAGCAGCAGGCATTTATTCGTGGCTGCCGCTGGGTCTTGCCGTGCTTCGCAATATCGAAGCGATCGTCAATGACGAGCTGCAAAAAGCAGGCTGCGTGCCGCTGCTGATGCCGACGCTCCAGCCTACCGAACTGTGGAAGGAATCCGGCCGCTATGGCGCGCTTGGGGATTTGATGCTGGAAATCAAGGATCGCGCTGACAGGGAGCTGCTATATAGCCCGACCTGCGAAGAAATGATTGTGGATGTGTTCCGCAGCTACATCAAAAGCTATAAACAACTTCCGAAAAGCCTCTATCAGATCCAATGGAAATTCCGCGATGAAATTCGCCCGCGTTTCGGTGTGATGCGTGGCCGTGAATTTTTGATGAAAGATGCCTATTCTTTCCACGCCGATGTTGATGATGCGATTCGTCAATATTGGATTATGTATGATTGCTACCATAGAATTTTTAACCGCTTAGGCTTGACTGCAATTGCGGTAAGTGCGGATACGGGCGATATTGGTGGCTCCCTCAGCCATGAATTCCAAGTGCTCGCTGAAACCGGTGAAAGCACGATTTATTATGATGCGGCATTTGATGATATTCGCGATGGAAAAACTCAGATGGACGCGCAAAAAATACGCGAACTTTACGCGGCTGCGGATGAGATGCACATAGCTGAAAAATGTACCGTTGATCCTTCGAAATTGCGTACCGCGCGCGGTATCGAGGTGGGGCATATTTTTTATCTCGGAAATAAATATACCAAGGCCATGAATGTAACTGTTGCTGGAGCAAATAGCGAAGCCATCACCCCCGAAATGGGCTGCTACGGTATCGGCGTATCGCGTTTGGTGGGGGCGATTATCGAAGCGTCGCACGATGAAGCCGGCATCATCTGGCCGGAATCGGTGGCACCGTTTAAGGTTGGCCTGATTAATTTGCGTCAGGGTGATGAAAAATGCGATGCGGCGTGTGGTCAGCTTTATGATGCGCTGGTCGCAAAGAACATCACCGTGCTCTATGATGATACCGATGTGCGCGCGGGTGAGAAATTCGCGACGCAGGATTTGATCGGCACGCCGTGGCAGGTTGCGATCGGGCCGAAAGGTTTGGAAAAGGGAATCGCCGAGGTCAAAAACCGTAAAACCGGCGAGAAAAGCGAAGTGCCACTTGGCAATGTTGTGGGGTTATGGCCTTAAGGACGAACGATTACCTGAACTATGTGTTGGAGCGGCTGGATCCGATCGGGCAGATCACGGCGCGTGCGATGTTCGGCGGGTTCGGACTCTACCATCGCGGGGTGATTTTCGGGCTGGTTGCCTATGACGAACTCTATTTCAAAGTCGGCGAAAACAACATCATGGAGTACAAGGCGTTGAATAGCAGCCCGTTCATCTATCCGGGAAAACACAAACCCGTCACCATGTCGTACTGGCGGTTGCCGGAGCCAGTGTTGGAAGATGACGAGCGCCTTAAAACATGGGTGATGGCTGCTTGCAAGGCATCGCAAGAGAGTAAGAAACATGCTTAACGCCTTTGAACGCATGGTCGCTTTCCGTTACCTGCGCGCCCGCCGGGAAGAAGGGATGATTTCGGTCATTGCCATGTTTTCGCTCGCGGGTATTGCGCTCGGGGTGATGACGCTGGTGGTGGTACTCTCGGTGATGAACGGCGTGCGCGGCGAAATGATCAAAAGCATCATCGGCCTCGAAGGGCATGTGACGGTTTATTCCAACGTCGGCGGCATCACCGGTTATGAGGCGTTGGCGGCGGATATCGCGGCCATGCCCGGGGTGGCAAGCGCCGTGCCGAAAATCGAAGGCCAGACCATGGTGAGTTTCCGTGGCCGGGCACTGGGCGCACAGGTGGCGGGGTACCTCCCGGAAGATTTAGTTGCCAAACCATTGCTCACCGAAAAAATCAGCGCCGGCGACCTCGCGGCTTACGAGCGCGGCGAAGGTATTGTCATCGGCAGCCGCATGGCCGAAAAGATGGGCATCCAGCTGGGCGATTCGCTGACCCTGATTTCGCCGGAAGGCCGCGCTACGGTGGCGGGCATGGTGCCGCGGGTGAAAGCCTACCCGGTGGTGGCGATGTTTTCGATCGGCATGTTCGCCTATGATAATGGGCTGATTCTCCTGCCGTTCTCCGAGGCGCAGGTTTATTTCCGGGTGCCTGAGGCGGCGAGCATGATCGAGGTAAGCCTCGCCGATGCGGGCGCTTCCGGCACCATCGCCCGGCAGCTTGCCGACAGCCTCGGCGTGGATTACCGCATCTATGACTGGCAGCGTTCCAACAGCCACATACTGGGCGCGGTGATCGTGCAGCGTAATGTGATGTTCCTCATCCTCATGCTCATCATCCTGGTGGCCTGTTTCAATATCATCTCCAGCCTCATCATGCTGGTGCGGGAAAAGGGCAGTGACATCGCCATCCTCCGCACGATGGGGGCGGGACGTGCCAGCATCCAGAAAATTTTTATCCTGTGCGGCATGAGCGTGGGCGTCATCGGTACGGCAGTGGGAGTGATTTGCGGCCTTGCGATTGCTTTTAACACCGAGCGTATCCAGGCGTGGATTGAACGCAGCACCGGGCAGAAGCTATTTGCGGACGAGCTGTATTTCCTCTCGCATTTGCCGTCCAAGGTGGAAGCATCCGAGGTAGCGGTCGTGGTGGCGATTTCGCTGCTGTTGTCGTTTGTGGCGACGCTCTATCCGTCGTGGCGTGCGGCGCGCATGAACCCGGCGGAAGCGCTACGTTACGAATAATATTAAAAACATGTGATGCACGAAAAGGCGAAGAAGCCGCTATACACTGTCCATGCGGAGGTGATGGCTCCCAGTACGAGGATGGTTTTCCGCCGCGTTGCCATGTGGATGAAGCAGATGGCGGCCACAAGCATCAGCCATGGGCTGAAATCGGCCATGTACCGCGCGATGTTCCAATTAAAGAATGCGACCACCACAAAACAGCACAGCGCATAGGCGCAGATTCCGAGCGTGAGGTGGCTGAGCAAGCCGCCTCGGCGGATAAGAGAAACGGTAAACAGCCCCCACACGATAAAGCTACTGTGCGTGATAAGCCCGAAGCTCTGGATAATATCCGCCCTGCCAAAATGCTTGTCCCACGGTATCAGGTTGCTTGCAGGGTGCAGGCTGAACAGGTAGGCGCCGGCATTCGATAAAAAGTTTCCGAATGATCCGAAGATAGCGCCGGGAACGCGGTTGTCGCTGAGTCCAAGCTGGTAGCTGACCCCGGTTTCAAAGATCGAGTCAAAACGCAGGTAGTTATAGGTCGCAATACAGCTCATGACCAGAAGCCAAGGGGCGAGCAGCGCCACGCCTTCCTTGATCGCGTGCCCCGGCGATTTGCCCTTGCAGACATAGAGCCAGACGGCAAGGAGAATGAAAATATTCGCGCCGTGGAACAACCTGCAGCCTGCTGCTAGCCCAAGACACAGGCTGGCGAGTAGTTTCCATAGGGTGGGGTTGCGCGGATGTTTGGCGTAGGCATACCATAGGCATGTTATTCCGATAGCGGCATAGCAATAGGCACCGGCGATGGCGGCTTCGTAAAACATCGCGCGCCGCAGCAGTGCCGGGATGGCGGTGCCGAAACATATCGGCAGGGCGGCGAGCAGCCAGATCAGTTCGCTTCTTACGGATACATTGGTGGCGGCGGAGGCGTGTTGGGTAACCCAGTGTAATAAAAGCAGCAGGCTGGCGCTGCCGAAAATGCAATAGATCAACACCATCGCCTGGTCAGTGAGAGAAACATCGGCAAGCCACGTAAGCGGCATCCAGGGGATCAGGGCGGGGACGGGGCCGAAATATAAATAATATTTCCCTTGATACAGTGAGGTATCCCACAAGAACCCCATCTTGCTGTTATAGGCCGATTGATCCTCGATCCGGCCTATTTTCCCATTGCGCGTGGCGGGGTCATAGGGGTTGGGAAGTGCAAGCAATGCTGGCGATGGCTGGGACTCCAAGTAGGTATGTCCCGCCATAAAGGCCTTGCCCAGCCGCGCATAATAATCATTCGCCCAGCCGCTGGAAGTGGATGTTAAAAAGCTATACGCGAGAATAGAAACTGCTAGTGTAAGCGTAAGGCAGAGGGGGAATTTAATGGTGGTGTATTTCATGGTTCTGGCGGATGCATTAAAAAACAACCCGTGCTATAAAACTGCAAGCAGGTAGGTGGATTGTGCAAATTTTACGCTTAGAAAACGTAACACGGCATTATCAGCAAGGCGAGAATAAATTAGAGGTGCTGTCGTCCTTTAGCCTCGCGGTTGCCAAGGGGGAGAGCGTTGCGCTCGTGGGGCCAAGCGGTTCCGGTAAAACTACCTTGTTGCAAATTGCCGGGCTTCTTGACAACCCGACTTCCGGCACGGTGGTGCTGGCCGGGGAGGATATGAGTCATGCGAGCGATGCCGTTCGCACTCGCGCCCGCAAGGACAGTATCGGCTTTGTTTACCAATTCCACCATCTGTTGCCGGAATTTTCGGCGCTGGAGAATGTGGTGTTGCCGCAGCTCATTGCCGGACGCTCTCATGTGGAGGCAGAAAAGCGGGCGCGTGAATTGCTGGACGCGCTTGGGCTTTCCGCCCGCATTTCCCACCGCCCAGCCAGGCTTTCCGGCGGTGAATGCCAGCGTGTGGCGATTGCCCGCGCTCTGGCCAATAACCCTTCCTTGCTGCTGGCCGACGAGCCGACCGGCAACCTCGACCCGCACACGGCGGAACAGGTGTTTTCGATGTTCCTCGCGCTGGCCAAAGAGCGCGGCCTTGCGCTGTTGGTTGCTACGCATAATATGGAGCTGGCAAAGCGATTGGATAGGGTGGCAAGATTGGCATGAGTCCGGCATTTATCCATCTCCGCGTCCACAGCGCCTATTCGCTTCTCGAAGGGGCGATTCCGCTTAAATCACTGGTGAAGTGGTGCAAGAACGAGCGCATGCCGGCGGTCGCCATTACCGATTCGGCGAATTTATTTGGCTCGCTGGAATTCGCGCTAGCTGCGGCTGGGGAAGGTATCCAGCCGATTCCGGCGGCGCTGCTTTTCATCAAACCGGCGGCTCATGATAGTCGCACTCCACATGCACAAAAACCCGACCAGCTTACTATTTATGCCAAAAATGAAACCGGCTGGAAGAACATGCTGCATCTGGTGAGCAAGGCACATCTGGAATCGGCGGATAGCCACGCGCCGCTGCTCCTGCCATCCGATATTGAAGCGCATCACGAAGGGTTGATGATACTGGTGGGGGGTATCCACAGCGCGGTGGGTAAACTGCTCATTGCCCACCAGAAAGACGCGGCGAAACGTGAGCTCGCGCAGTTACAGGCTGTTTTCGGCGACCGGCTGTACATCGAGCTTTCGCGCACCGGACTGCCGGAAGAACGCCAGATTGAGTGTGCGCTGATCGACTTGGCGTATGAGATGAACCTGCCGTTGATTGCGACTAATGATGCCTATTTTATCGACGAGGAGATGTACGAGGCGCACGATGCGTTTCTCTGCATCGCTGGCGGAAGCTACGTGGGTGAGGATAACCGTCGCCGCCTTACACCAAACCACCGGCTGAAAAATGCCGATGAGATGGCGGCGCTGTTCGCCGATATTCCTGAGGCGCTGGCGAACACGGTGCAGTTTGCGCGGCGGTGCTCCTTCGTATTGTCGGGCAGGGCGCCGATGCTGCCTTCGTTCACGCGGGAGGGGGTGAGCGAGGCTGACCTGCTGCGCGCCGAGGCGCGCGCCGGGCTGGAAGAGCGCCTTTCAAAATATGTTTTCATGCCGGATATGGATGAGGGCGCCCGTGAGGCAAAGGCCGCGCCGTACCGCGAGCGCCTGGAGTTCGAGATTGACACCATCATCAAGATGAAATTCCCCGGCTACTTCCTGATCGTTTCCGACTTCATCCGCTGGAGCAAGGCGCACCAGATACCGGTAGGGCCGGGGCGCGGCTCGGGTGCAGGCTCGCTGGTTGCATGGTCGCTGTCCATCACTGACCTTGATCCGTTGCGCTATGGCCTGCTGTTCGAGCGGTTCCTTAATCCCGAGCGTGTGTCGATGCCCGATTTCGACGTCGATTTCTGTCAGGATCGCCGCGAAGAGGTGATCCGCTACGTGCAACAAAAATACGGTGTCGACCGCGTGGCGCAGATCATCACCTTCGGGAAACTGCAAGCCCGCGCTGTGCTGCGCGATGTTGGACGCGTGCTGCAAATGCCTTATGGGCAGGTCGATAAAATCTGTAAGCTGGTGCCGAATAACCCGGCGGCGCCGGTCACGCTTGAACAGGCGATTGATATCGAGCCGGCCTTCAAGTCGGCGATTGAGGACGATGAGACCGTTAAGCACCTGATCGACATCGCGCTGAAACTCGAAGGCTTGAACCGCCATGCCTCGACGCACGCCGCGGGGGTGGTGATTGGTGACCGGCCGTTGTCCGAGCTGGTGCCGATGTACCGCGATCCGAAGTCCGACATGCCGGTGGTGCAGTATTCGATGAAATATGCGGAATCCGCCGGTTTAGTGAAGTTCGATTTCCTTGGCCTGAAAACACTCACCGTGCTGGTGCAGACGCTGAAACTTCTTGAGCCGCGCGGCATTACGCTCGACCTGCTGGCGCTGCCCGAGGGCGACAAGCCGACCTACGACATGCTCGCGCGTGGCGAAACGGTTGGCGTCTTCCAGCTGGAGAGTTCGGGCATGCGCGACACGCTGAAGAAGCTGAAAGCGGACTGCCTGGAGGACATCATCGCGCTGGTGTCGCTCTACCGTCCGGGGCCGATGGATAACATCCCCACCTACATCGCGAGGAAGCATGGCGAGGAGGAGCCGGATTATTTGCATCCCCTGCTAGTGCCGGTGCTGAAAGAAACGTTTGGGGTTATCATCTATCAGGAACAGGTGATGCAGATCGCGCAGGTATTGGCGGGTTACAGCCTCGGCGAGGCCGATTTGCTCCGCCGGGCGATGGGTAAGAAAATCCGCGCCGAAATGGAAGCGCAGCGCGATATTTTCGTTGAAAAGGCTGTAGCCAACGGGGTGGACAAGAAGCAGGCGAAAAGTATTTTCGACCTGATCGCCAAGTTCGCCGAATACGGCTTCAATAAATCCCACGCGGCGGCGTATGCACTGATCGCGTACCAGACGGCGTTCCTCAAGGCCAACTACACGGTGGAATTCCTCGCTGCGTCGATGACCTACGACATGCACAATACCGATAAGCTTGGCATTTTCCGCGAGGATGCGAGCCGCTACGGCATCGATCTGCTGCCGCCGGATATCAACCGGTCGCAGGTGTTGTTTTCTGTGGAGGACAATCACATCCGCTATGCGCTGGCCGCTGTACGCAACGTCGGGCCACAGGCGATGCAGGCGGTGGTGCAGGAGCGTGAAGCGAACGGTTCATTCCGGGATGTTTTTGACATGGTGCGGCGGGTGCCAATGGAAGCGCTCAATAAGCGAGCGCTTGAATTCCTGATTAAGGCCGGGGCATTCGACACGCTGCACGGCAACCGGGTGCAGCTTTATGAGGCGCTGGATGCGATCATGGCCTATGGCGCGGCGTTCCAGCGCGAGCGCGAAAGCGACCAGGTGAGCCTGTTTGCCGATTCGGCGCAACCGATGATCCCCGAACCGGCGTTACCGGCGGTGCAGGATTGGACGCGGCTGGAAAAATTGAGTCATGAAAATGCCGCCATCGGTTTTTACCTTTCGTCGCACCCGCTAGCTGGCTATAAGAGCGCGCTGGCGCACATGCAGGTGGTAAGCTCGGCGGAGCTGGCTGAAAAGCTTGGGACAGGCTACCGGCCGGTGAAGGTGGCGGGCATCATGACCGGCAAGAAAACCAAAGTGTCGGATAAAGGGCGGTTCGCCTTTTTGCAGCTCTCTGATATGGACGGGGCGTTTGAAGTGTCGGTCTTCAACGAAACCTTGCTGATTGGCGCCCGCGAGCATCTGGAAAATGGGAAAATGCTGCTGATTAATGCCGATGGGAAAAGCGAAGAATCCGGCGTGCGGCTGATCGCGCAGGGCATCACGCCGCTGGATGAGGCGGTGGCCAAGATGCAGGCCGGGCGGCGGATGGCGATCCACCTGCGGGTAAGCGACATGGCAGCGATTCCACCGATCCGCGAGCTTCTGGTCGGGAGCGGGCAGGGGGCAACGGTCAAGCTGGCGCTGAAAGACGGTGAGGTGGAAACGGTGATCGAGCTTCCGGGGAAATACCAGCATTCGCCGGAAATCATGGAAAAGCTGCGCTCAGTCAAAGGTATTGTATCAGCGGAAGAAATTGCGGCCTGAACGCTTAACGCTTTCTTTGCTTTTGGTTGCTAGAACTAATCCCTGTCTAACTTTTATTTCTGACTGTTTTTATGCTTGGTGGTATTGGCCTGATTATTGTCTTCGTCTGCGTGTTCGGTATTTATATCGAATCGGGTGGTAAGATTGAGATCATTTTGCATGCGCTTCCACACGAACTCGGCATGATCGGCGGCGCGGCGCTTGGCGCCTATCTGGTTGCCAATAAAGGCGTAGTCGCTAAAAAAGTCGGCAAGGAAGTGATCCGTGCATTTAAAGGCCCATCCTGGAAAAAAGATGATTACAAGCAGTTATTGCTCCTGTTGTTCACTCTATGCAAGCTGATGAAATCCAAGGGGATGATTGCGGTCGAACAGCACATCGAAAAGCCGGGCGAAAGCCCCATCTTCAGCCAATATCCGCGCATTCTTGCCGATCATTTTGCCATTGACCTGATCTGCGATACGCTCAGGATGCTGACCATGGGAGTGGAGAATTCCCACCAGATCGAGGATTTGATCGAGAAACAGATCGAAAAACACCACCATGAAGCAGCAGGTGCCGGGCATTCATTGCAGCAGGTGGCCGACGGACTGCCGGCGATCGGGATTGTGGCGGCGGTGCTCGGGGTGATCAAAACCATGGCAAGCATTACCGAGCCGCCGGAAATCCTTGGTAAAATGATCGGCGGCGCGCTGGTGGGAACGTTCCTTGGCGTGTTTCTGGCCTATTGTATCGTAGGCCCTATTGCGTCCAAAAATCTGGCCTCGCATGAGCAAGATCAGCAATTCTTTTTCATGATCCGCGATGTGCTAGTGGCGCATCTAAAAGGCATGGCGCCTCAAGTGTCGATGGAAATGGGGCGCACCCAGATTCCGAGCTATTACCAGCCGAGCTTCGCCGAGATGGAAGAAGCGTCAGGCAACGTCAAGCTTGACTAGCTTAAATTAAAAATTCGTCGAGCTGAAGATCGTGCGTGTATAGGGCTGCACGGCAATCGCATTCGGCGAGAGGAATGCCCCTTCAACACTGATACCGCCTTGCGGTTCACTGGTTCCTGTCGCACATGCCGATAGCACGAGCACGGCTGCCAGCGCTGCAATCGCATCGAGTCTTGTCATTCTATGGAACATAGCAATAACCTTTCTCCTGGTTGACATACCCCCAATGGGTATGTGTACGCCCACTGGGGATGCTCGGGTTATAATCCGGAACGTCGTATTAACGAATTGCCAAAACGGCAGGTGAGCTATGCAGGAAATGAACGAATTTTTACTGGACAACGGTAGGGAGGATATGAGATAAAGAAAGTCGGGCGCCTATTCTTAGGTACCCCCTGGCGGTATACTGCACCGCAGCATTCCTCGATTTCAGGTCGTTCTCGGTCTTCGGGCGTTTTGCCAGCGTAGTGGGTTTGGCGCGTGTAGGCGCCTGCTCTGCGAGCATGGGGCGACGGATATTTCATCATGGAAAACCCACGAGAAAGCTCGTGGGTGAGGCCGCAGGTGCGGACGATAGATTACGCGCTTAAGGCCGCCAGCACCAGAATGGTGAGGGCGAAGCGTGCAGCGTAAATCAAGGTGTGTTTCATGTCTGTCATCATGCACCCAGTATACATATGCGCTGACATCAAGGAATATCCATTATTAGAGGCTAGCTATGCAAAAATAGCATATCACAAACCCTCAAGCAGGCTAGGAGCGAGGTTTAGGGTACGGAGAATCCCAAGCGCCTTGTCCATGGTTTCGCGCCATTCGCTCTCGGGGGTGGAGTCGGCGACAATTCCGCCACCCACCTGAAACTCAAAGCTTTTCCCTTGCATGACCAGCGTGCGGATAACAACTGACAGCTCGGCGCTGCCATCGCCCCCGAACCAGCCGATGGCGCCGCTATAGATGCCGCGCTCCACCTGTTCCAGGGCGTTGCACAATTCGACGGCGCAGATTTTGGGGGCACCCGTCATCGAGCCGGGCGGGAAAGTGCGAAGGAGCAGGTCGCCGACACTCATGCCGGGTTTTAGCTGCCCGCTGACCGTGCTGGCCATGTGGAAAATCGTCGCGTGTTTGGTAACGTCGAACAGGCCGCTGGTTTCAACGCTGCCATCGACACAGGCGCGGGCGAGGTCGTTACGCATCAGGTCGGTAATCATTAGGTTCTCCGCCCGGTTTTTTCTGCTGTGGGCGAGGGCGCTGCGGATGGATTCGTCTTCGGCGGCGGTGGTGCCGCGTGGCGCCGAGCCTTTGATCGGGCGGGTGCAGACCGTGCCATCGGCGTTCACCTTCAGGAAAAGCTCTGGGCTGGATGACAGGATTTCGGCATCTTCCATACGCAGGTAGGCGCTGTAGGGGGCAGGCGTCAGCGCGCACATGCGGGCGAACAGCGCAAGCCCGTTTGGCGCCGTTTCCCACGTGCCGTAAAATTTGCGGGTGAGGTTGGCCTGATAGAGGCTGCCGGCGTGGATCGCCTCAAGAACCTCGCGCACCTTGGCTTCATAGGAAGCGCGGCTGTTATGCGAGGTTAGCTCGGTGACGGCGGGTGGCAGGGTGTCCGGGATTGGCCGGAGTTCCGGAAGGTTGCCAGCGCGCAGCGACCATAAGGTAAGGCTGCGCTCATCATGGTCGAAGACGTAAATATCCTCAAACCGCATCAGGCGCCCGGCGGGAAACTGAAAGCGGCCGGGTACGGCGGGGCTGTAGGTTTCACAGCCATGCCGGAGTTCATAGCCGAGATAGCCGAACCATCCATGTGCGAAGCAGGCCGTATCATGGCGCAGCAGTGGATTCAGTTCGCGCAGGTCGGTGATATCTACCGATTCCACCAGCCGCGCGGCAAGCAGGCTGCGCCGTCCCGAATAGCTGGTGCGGGCGCTCGAATGCAGCAGCACCATCGGGCAGGAATCGAGGCTTGTTGCGAGGGCGAGGGGATCGCACCATGGCAGTGGTTGCGGTAGCATAAAAAAACAATTATCTGTGGATGATGACACGACTCTACCACTGGCTTACCCGCTACTTCAAGCGCAAGCGTGGCGTTTGCGCCCGGGACATTGAAAAACAGTTGTCACCGCAGGCGCTTGCGTTGCTGCAGGGCGAGGCGGAATTCTTGCGGCAGGCGCACGGGGTAGTGGTTTCCGGTCTTGCGCCGGGCGAAGTGCCAGGCAAGCCGCAGGCTATTGACCCGGAGGTGGAGGCGCGCTTTGCGACGTTGCCTCCGCCGGAGTGAAGTAGAGGTTCACCAGCTGCATCAGCTCGGGCAATCCCTTGTTGTTGATGCTCATGGCGCTGGCATTGCTTTTGATTACAAACTGGAGGTCTGCCGGATTGCTGGCGCTGGGTGTGCCGATGGCGCCAAGCAGGCCCTTGGCGCCGGCAACATCCTCCGGCTGCAAATGAAACATCAGGGATGGCGCCGTGCTGACTGAGGTTAGTGCCTGTTCAACGCGCGCCATGTAGGCGGCCAACACATCCACCATCGGCAGGCAGTTGCGGCAGGTGACGGTGGCATCAATGGCCGGGACGACATTGCCGTTGCCGGTTGAGGCCTGGCCGTTTGCGGATAGGCCATAGTCGCGGGTGGAGAGTTCCAGCTCGGCGACATTGAGGCTGCCTTCGTTCTTGCTGCTGTCCATGGAAAATCCCAGCCGTATTTTCTGGGTGAGGGTGCCAAGGGCGGTGATATTCGGCAGCGCCTCGAAAAAGGCTTCTTCCACATGCTCAGGGTTGCTACCGGCATAGGCGGCGGCGAATTCATCGTGTTTCATCGCTTCGCTCAGGAATTGCGCGAGGCTCATCCTGGCCACGGCAGTCTGGGCGGCGGCGAATTCCGAGGTAACATTCAGGGAGAATTCGCCTTGCTGTGCCGTGCTGTTTGGCGTGACGGCAAGCAATAGCATGCCGTTGCTCACGCCGGCTGCGTTGCTGAACGAGAATTGGGGAATATCGACGCGGTAGGCTTTCCCGTTCCAGGAATCAACGTTTTTGGGCCCGTTGACGGTGGTCTTGAGCGCGATGGATTGTTTGCCGTAAAGCGATAGGGAAAGCGGGATATAGGTTTGCTGTTCGGGAGTAAAGGCGCGGCGCAGCGCGTTATAGGCACTGTCACCGGTAGGTAGCACTTCGTAATCCTTGATGCTGGCGTCAATATGGGTGTTGATCCGGTCGGCGGCAGGTTGGTTGGTAAGGATCAGGTGGCTTGCGGCGAGCGATGCGGCGATCTGGCTGGTAGTGTTGTCGGTGGTGATGCCGCCGGGAATCTGGCAATTGATTTCGCGCAGCCGTTCGCTGATGGTTTCATGCGCCAGCACCGCCTGTATATCCCACATGGTCTGGAATACGCTGCCGAGGGTTGGCTCCAGCCGTATGCGGCAGGTGAGCGGGGCATTATATTCGGTGACAAGCGAGACATTACCGGATGGTTGCGTGAGGGTGGTGGCGTCGTTGCCGGCATAGGTCAGGGATAGCTCATCGGCCAGCGCGTTCATCGACAGGGTGATATTGCCGGAAAGCGCGTGGGTGAGCGTGCCCGTCGGGTAGGTAGGGGCAGTCAGCACGCCGGCGCTGTTACCGGCGGCGGCCATGGTGCGCTTGTGCAGCGTGGTTAGCATTGGCTGTAATTCCAGCGAAACATGTGGGTTGGTAATGGTAACGACCATACGGTTTGGGAACCCGCTGACAGTGATGGTGTCGGCCGTGATGCTGCCGAATTCGGGGGGCAGGGAACCCAGGGCGGTTTGCAGGGTTTGCTTTACGTTTCTGGCCTGCATCCACCAGCCGAGGCACCATGCGCTGACGGCCATCAGTACAAATCCGAGCAGCGCCAGGGGGACGAATTTTTTCATAGGTTTTCCCTTCGTGATTGATCTGTTTTTTCATAGCGTGTCTTGACGCGGGCGGCCATCTCTATTTTATAGCAACTAACCGAATGCTCACGCATTCGGACGCTGCCTTCGGCGCGGCAAATCGGACTTTCGGTCTCGATTTGCATAGCCAATGATAACGTTCATTGGCTATAACAGCGGGATGATCGTTATCGGCATTGGCAGTAATATTGGCGCGCGCGACTCCATGCTGGATGCGGCGGTGGCGCGTTTGGCGCCCATCCTTTCCGGGTTGCGCGCTTCAACGCGGTATGAAACCCCGGCGCTGCTCAAGCCCGGCTCGCCGCCGGAGTGGGATGTGCCGTTCCTCAACATGGCGGTGGCGGGTGAATGCGATCTGCCGCCGATGGCGCTGCTGGCCGCGCTCAAAAATATCGAGCAGGAGATGGGCAGGCAGGATCGTGGCCGTTGGGCGCCGCGTGAAATTGATCTTGATATTCTCTGCTACCATGAGGTGGAGCTGGCGACGCCGGAGCTCACCGTGCCGCATGTGGAATTGCTCTTGCGCTATTTTGCGCTCGCGCCGCTGGTCGATGTTGCCCCGGAGCTGGTGATCCGCGGCAAAACGGCCAAGGCGTGGCTGGAGGAAAACTTCCCATGACCCGGCTTGTCGGCATAGTGAACATCACGCCGGATTCCTTTTCCGATGGCGGGCGCTACCATGGGGTGGATGCGGCGATCGCGCACATCGAGCAATTGATCGAGGATGGCGCGGATGTGATCGATATCGGCGCCGAATCGACCCGCCCCGGCGCGACGCCGCTGTCGGTGGGAGAGGAATGGGCGCGTCTTGCCCCGTTGTTTGAAATTTTTTCCCCCAGCGGTGCCGTATTCAGCCTGGATACGCGCCATGCCGAAAACGCCAAGCGCGCACTCGACATCGGGTTTCACTGGATCAACGATGTCTCCGGCGCGGCGGACGATGCGATGATTGAGGCCGTCAAACCCTATGGCGGCAAGCTGGTGGTGATGCATTCGCTGAGCGTGCCGGCTGATAAAAACATCACCGTGCCGGAGGATGCGGACGTGGTGGAAACATTGCTCGCCTGGGCACAAAAACAGGTGGTGCGGCTGGAGAAAAAAGGTCTCCGCCGCCATCATCTCATCTTCGACCCCGGCCTTGGATTTGGCAAAACATCGGCGCAGAGCGGGCAGATTATCGAGCGGTTTATCGAACTGAAAGCCTGCGGCCTACCGCTGCTCATCGGCCATTCGCGCAAATCGTTTCTGGGGGAGGGTGATAAGGATGCCAAGACCCTGGCAGTCTCGCGCCAGCTTATCGGCAAGGGTGTCGATTATGTGCGGGTGCATGATGTGGCGGCGCACCGGGAGCTTCTGGAGGCGATGCATGGTTGACCCGATGGAAGCCTTCCTGAATCGGTTGCACCACCCGGCGCTGGCGCAGATTGAGCTGAAGCTCGACCGTATGCAGCGGCTGTTGTCGATGCTCGGGAATCCGCACAAGAAGCTGCCGCCGGTCATCCATGTCGCGGGCACCAACGGCAAAGGGTCGCTGATCGCCTATCTGAGGACGATTTTTGAGGCGGCTGGGTATAAGGTGCATGTCTATACCAGCCCGCACCTGGTGGAGTTCCGCGAGCGGATTGTGCTGGCTGGGAAAACCATCGATAACGCTCAGGTGCAGCAGATCGCCACCTATGTATCCCGGGTTATGGAGCAGCAACCGGCGACGTTTTTCGAAGCGACGACGGCGCTGGCGTTCCTTGCTTTCGCAGGTAGCAAGGCCGACGTGTTACTGCTTGAAACCGGCATGGGCGGCAGGCTCGATGCCACCAACGTCATTGATGTGCCGCTTTTGACCGTCATCACGCCGGTAGCGTTCGACCATATGGAATATCTGGGCGATACGCTTGCCAAAATCGCCGGCGAGAAAGCCGGCATCATGAAGAAAAATGTCCCCTGCGTGGTTGGCAGGCAGGAGCCGGAGGCGCTTGCCGTGCTGGAGGAAAAAGCCGCGAGCCTGCACGTGCCACTGGTGCATTTTAGCGCGCGCGGCCTGCCGCTTGCACCGTCGCTGGCCGGGGCGCATCAGCTCGATAATGCGGCGACCGCCGTGGCCTGTATCGACCAGTTACCGCACTTTGCCATCACCGATGCCCAGATTCTGCAAGGCATTGCCGGTGCCGTCTGGCCGGCGCGACTGCAAACGTTGGTGGCGGGGCCGTATCTTGGGCTGCTTGCCCCCGGTATGGAACTTGTCCTCGATGGCGGCCACAACCAGCAGGGCGCCGAGGTGCTGGCGCGCTGGCTGGCGGCGCAGGAGCGCCCGGTTTACGCCATTTGTGGCATGATCGAGGGGAAGGATTCGGACGGGTATATGCGGGCGATTGCCCCGCATATCAAAGCACTGACGGCGGTGGCCATCCCCGGGGAATCGACCAGCAAAAAAGCCACGGAAGTAGCTTCCAGTGCCGAAAAGGCCGGGATTCCTGCGAAAACGGCCGCGTCGATCGAACAGGCGCTTTCGGAAATTGTGGCTACCGCCCCGCAATCGGCGCTTGTCCTCATTGCCGGTTCATTATACCTTGCTGGATATGTGCTTCGCACCCACCGCTAACGAATAAAAGATTAAGAATGGTTGATTCGCTTCACAATAATTTTGATTCCATGATGCAAACGGTGGATCGTTGCGCGGATATGGTAGCGACAGGGCGCGATCTGCCGGATGTGATCTTCATGTCGAAATTCACTCCCGCCCTTCCGCCGCCACGCCTGCGTGTTGAGATGGGGGGAGAGGCCGCGCTGCAATATCGCGGGCGTTCCACCGAGGCCGATGATGGTTTGCGGGAAGCATTTTTTAACTGGCAGGCGCAATATGGTGTGGATCGTAAAGGCATGGCGGTCAAATTTTCCCATTCCGCGATCACTGATGTGTTGCCGGCTATTTTCGACAGCCCACTATTTTCCAGTGACGATACGCTGCTGTTTTGCAGTCCGACCTATTCGATGGTGCTGTCGGGAGCGCGCGTGCGCGGCATGAACATTGTTGCCGTGCCGGGTGAGATCAAGGATGATTACAAACCCAGCGCGGCCTCCATCGCGGAAGCGTTGCAGCAGCATCCGGAGGCGCGAGCGTTGTTGCTGGTCAACCCCGCAAACCCCACCGGCAAGAGCCTTACTCCGGAAGAGCTCGAAGCGATCGGCGCGGTGATTACCGAACATAATGCTGCCCGCAACCGTGAAGGAAAGAAGCCGCTGCTGGTCATCGCCGACCAGACGTTCCAGGATTTGATATTGGAGCAGGAAGCGGGAGCTAAGGCGAAGCTACCGGCGCTTGCCTCCAACAAGGCACTGCGTCATTGCATGGTTTCGGTGGGGAGCCTTTCCAAAACCGCTGGCCCCGGCCTTGGCATTGCCTATTGGTATGGGGCGGAGGAGCTTCTGAAAACTATCACGCTCACCGATGGGTTGGAACCGGCGGGGCGTGAGTATGCGCGCCGTTATTTCCGCTCCCAGACGGGGGCGCTGAACCAGCAGCTTCTCTACGAAGATGAAAACAATCCTGTGGTGAGTGCTAACCAGCATATCGAGAGTAACCGTGAAATCTATCAGGCAAACTACCGGCGGCTATGCGACTATTTTTCAGACCTCAACCGCAAGCTTAGGGAAAAGCTGGGTGGGGATAAGGACTATATTACCTGGATCAAGCCTGACGCTGGGTTTCACGTGACGGTATCGTTTGCGGGGCTTTCCGGGCTGGTGCCGGGTCGGGATGCGGAGAAACTATTCGATGGCGATGCGGCGCCGATCACAAGCGGCGAAGATTTATCGCGTGAGTTGCTGAACCATGAGAAGCTCGCGGTGTTTCCGGGTGAAATGTTTTTTATGAAGCCGGAGGCGATGGCGCTGCGTTTGTCGCTGAACCTGACGAACCCGGAGGATTCACTATACCCGGATGAAAAATTCATGCGCGGGCTGAAGCGCATCGGGCATTACTGCATGTCGTTGTCGCCGGAAAAGAAAGCAACCTGGGCGGAACGGCGGTCGTCGCTGCCAAACGTCCCGGGGCAGCAGCCAACATTATAAATCATCACATCGGAGAAATAAGGAACAGCATGAAGAACATTATTGAAGCCGCGTGGGAAAAACGCGCTGAACTCACCACATCGACGCAGGGCGAAATCCGCGAGGCGGTGAATGCGACGCTTGCCAGCCTCGACAAAGGCGAGCTTCGCGTGGCCGAAAAAAAAGACGGCGCGTGGGTGGTAAACCAGTGGGTGAAGCAGGCGATCCTGCTGTCGTTCCGTCTTAACCCGAATGAGATCATCCGCGGCGCGCCGGGGCACCGCACCGGCACCATGAGCGGCTGGTATGATAAGGTTCCGGTCAAGCAAATGGGCTGGGAGGAAGAGCAATATAAGGCGGCGGGGTTTCGCGCCGTGCCGGGTTCGTTCGTGCGCTATTCGGCGTTTATCGGCAAGGATGTGGTGCTGATGCCAAGTTTCGTAAATATCGGCGCCCATGTCGGCGACGGGACAATGGTCGATACCTGGGCGACGATCGGTTCCTGCGCGCAGATCGGCAAACACTGCCATATTTCCGGCGGCACCGGCATTGGCGGCGTGCTGGAACCGTTGCAGGCGAACCCGGTCATCATCGAAGATAACTGCTTTATCGGCGCGCGCTCGGAAGTCGCCGAAGGCGTCATTGTCGAAGAAGGTTCGGTGATTTCGATGGGGGTGTTTTTAGGCGCGTCCACCAAGATCGTCGACCGTGCGACCGGCGAAATCACTTATGGCCGCGTGCCTGCCTACAGTGTGGTGGTGCCGGGCATGCTTCCGGGAAAAACACCGGATGCGCCGGGGTTGTCCTGTGCGGTGATCGTCAAGCGCGTCGACGAAAAAACGCGCAGCAAAACCAGTGTGAATGAACTGTTAAGGGGGGAATAATATGAGTAGTGATACGACAGCGGATATTTGTCAGCGGATTATCAAGAGCGGCGCTACAATCTATCGGATTTCATTGGCTGACCTGGAGCGGTATGATTCGCAATACAGCGCATCCGCGATTACGCCGGATCACCGTAAACAGCTCAGTCATGCAGTAATGGTGATGCTGCCGGAGGGCTGTCGCGAAGCTATCGCCGGTGCGATTATCGGTAATATACAGCAACTCCACGGAATGGGCTCGGCATATGATGTATCGGAAGCCGGGGAAGCTGTATCACGCGGCTACGTGCTGGTCACCAATCCGGAAGTAATTGGGGAAATCATTGCCGCGGCTCCGGAACATATCCGTTCGTTCAAAAACGATTTGTTTCCTGATAGTGAGGTGCAGCCACGGCCTGAAAGAAACACGGGGGCGTGGAGTGTCGTTCGCGAGCGCGTGCCGTCTATGCGTAATCAACCCGCGTCAAGTACAGCCCATCCGGTGGGGCGGTAAAGCCTGCGGCTGCGCGGTCGCGGGCATCGAGCGCGCGCTTCACCTCGTCGGGATGCCAGCTTCCCTTGCCCACCAGCACCAGCGTGCCCACCATGTTCCGCATCTGGTGATGCAGGAATGAGCGGGCATCGGCGCTGATGATGATATCCTCGCCATCACGCCTGATTTCAAGCCGGTCGAGGGTTTTCTCCGGCGATTTGGCCTGGCATTCGCTGGCGCGGAAACTGGTGAAATCGTGATGCCCAATTAGATGTGCCGCACCTGCCCGCATGGCGTCCACATCCAGCGGTTCTCCCACCTGCCATGCCCGTCCAAGATCGATCGCTACCCGTGCGCGCCGGTTGGTGATACGGTAGCGGTAGTAGCGCCGTGTGGCTGAAAAACGGGCGTGGAATTCGTCCGGCACGGCTTCGGCGGCAAGCACGGCCACGGCTGGGGCGCTTGCGATCATATGGAAATTCAGCCCCTGCATCACCTTATACGTGTCGTAATCCTTGGGTAAATCGACATGCGCTACCTGCCCGGTGGCATGCACCCCGGCATCCGTCCGTCCGGCGCCGACGACGTTACAATATTCACCGCAGAACAGCGCCACGGCTTCTTCCAGCGCTTGCTGGACGGTTGGACGGTCGGGTTGTTTCTGCCATCCGGCATAGCCGGAGCCGTCATATTCGATGGTCAGTTTAAAGCGTGGCATGTTGAACTTAGTAATTTAATGTAATAGATTAACGAAATTAATAAAAAGAACGCATTGAATGTACCCTGACGCCTACCAGCCTTTTGACCTAGAAACAATCGTTAGCTGCTACCGAGTGATGCACCCTGAGGCGATGCAGCGGCTGCAGTCGATCTATCGCGGCTTTGACAGGGTGGAAGCGGAAATTTATGCACGGTCGTTTCTGAGTAACCCGCGCCATGTCAACAGCGTATCCGGGGATCCTCTTGGCTGGATTGGCCATGACTCCACCCGGCCATTTCGGGAAAAGGATGCGGCAAACACGTCGCTTTGGAAAGAGATACGAGGTGCCCGGGAATATTTCGGACGGGTTCAATGTCGCGATAATGACGGCGAACAGCGCTGGCTTACGACTATGGAAAAAGAGCAATGCCTGCTCGCACTGCTTGAAGAAGCACGCATTGCAGCAAAGCAGCCTGCGCCGGAACATAAAGGTCAGCCAAGTCCCCGGGGGCGTTAGTCGTCAGGTTTTAAACCCCGCCATGAATTCATCGACGCCCATGCGCTTGCCACCCGCGCGTTGCAGTTCGGTTGGGTAAATCGTGCCGGGATTACAGGCTAGGGGGAAGGCATTTTTCCCGGTGAGGCTTGCGCCAAAGATTTTAATCCGCTCGCCGTGATACTCAATCCATGCGCCCGGAAACGGTGACAAGCCAAGGATTTTCTGCAGCACCAGTTCTGCCGGGTGGGTGAGGTCGAGCGCGGCTTCTCCTTTGGAGATCTTTTTGGCGTAGGTCACGCCGTCGGCAGTTTGTTTTATCGGCTTCGCGTTGCCGGATTTCATTTGCGCGAGCGCTTCCAGCAGCAACGCCGGCGCTTCTTCCGAGAGCTGGTCGTGCAGCTTACCCGCCGTGGTGCCGGGGGTAATATGATAGTGTTTGCGAATCAGCACATCGCCCGTATCCAAACCCTCATCCATTTTCATGATGCAAATATCGGTGGTGGTGTCGCCTGCCATGATGGTGCGTTGAATTGGTGCAGCGCCCCGCCAGCGGGGAAGTGATGAGGGGTGGATATTGACGCAGCCGAGCTTTGTTCCCTCTAAAATTGCTTTCGGTAGCAGCAGCCCATAGGCCGCTACCACCGCCACATCCGCCCCCAGCGCGCGGAATTTTTCTTGTTCCTCAGGGGATTTCAGCGAAACGGGAGTGAAAACGGGAATGCCATGTTTTTCCGCGAGCTGCTGCACGGGCGAGGGGGTGAGCTGCAACCCCCGACCTTTCGGGCGCGGTGGCTGGCTATACGCTGCAAGAACCTCGTGCTCGGAGGCAATGAGTGCCTCAAGCGCTGGAACTGCAAAATCGGGTGTGCCCATGAAAATAGTGGACAGTGGACGGTGGACGGTGGACATCAAAGCCTCACAATCAGGGATTGGAGCATTTTAGAAACCTCGATATATTCGCCCCGCCAGCCTCGGTAATCCGCATCGCTAATATAACCAAGCTCAAATGCATAACGTAGCCACACCCGCATCTCATCACTTGAACCCAGTGAAATATTGAGGAATCGCTTGAATTCTGCCGTCGATTGCTTTTGTTTGCCGTAGCCCTCGGCGATATTTGCACAGATGGATTTGCTGGCATTACGCATTTGTTGGGCGAGGCAGAATTGCTCAATTTTTGGAAAAGTCAGCGTCGATTTATGGATGGCTAGCGACAGCTGAAACGCACGTTCAAAAACGGTAAAATCCTCGAACGTAACCACCTTTTTTTTCTGTCCGCTGTCCACTGTTCACTGTCCACTAGTGATTACAATCCGGTCCATGCACATGGTCATGGTGGTGGTGCGATTCGATCGCCTTCTTGATTTTTGCGGCTTTCTTGAAAATCATTTCGCGCTTGAGGCGCGAAGCGTGGTCGGGGAACACGATGCCATTCAAATGGTCGATCTCATGCTGGATGCAGGTGGCGAGCAGCCCGTGGAATTCTTCTTCCACCACCTGCCCCTGAAGGTTGGTGTAACGCACGCGCACGCCCTCGGGGCGGGTTACTTCCGCGAATTGGTCGGGGAAGGAGAGGCAACCTTCCTTGTAGGTATTTTCACCTTCTTCGGTGATAATTTCCGGGTTGATAAGTGCGTATTGTCGGCCGACTTCACCTTCGCCGCGCCACTCGACATCGGCGACCAGCAGGCGTTTGAGTATGCCTACCTGCACGGCGGCCAGGCCGATGCCCTGCTCATGGTACATGGTCTCGAACATGGCGGCGGCTAAACCGCGCACCTCGTCGGTGACGTCGTCAATTTTCTCGGAGACCTGTTTTAAAATCGGGTCGGGATAATAGATAATCGGTAAAATCATAACTTTCTTTCTAGCAACAATCCTTGATTCTTCCAAGCGTTTCCGGCTTTCCGAGCGCTTCCATAATCTGGTAAATTGACCCTGCCGAGGCTTCCTTGCCCGAAAGCACGGCGCGCATCGCGGGCATGAACTGCTTGGGTTTCAAGCCTTTGTGTTCCATGAACGTGTGCCCGGCATCTTTCAGCGCCGCGTCGCTCCAGTCGGAAACGGGGTTAAACGCAGCCTCCGCATCCGCCAGCCATGGTGTAGCCTCAGCAATAATCTGGGTCGCTTTGTCGGTTTTTGCAAGAGGGCGGTGGGCAGTAAGGAACGCCGCCTGTTCGGCCAGTTCCGGAATAGTTTGTGCGCGTTCCACCAGCCAGCCGATCGCTGAGTCGGGAAGCTTGGAAAGCCCGGCCAACTCTTTCAAATACACCGGATTGGCGTTTTTCATGTAATGTGCGTTCACATGCTTGAGCTTGTCGAAATCGAGGCGGCTGGGCGAGGCTCCGAGCCCATCAAAACCGAACCACTGGATGGCCTGTTCGTCGGAGATGATTTCATCATCGCCATGGCTCCAACCGAGCCGGAGCAGGTAGTTCCTGAGAGCTTCCGGCAGGAATCCCATGGTGGCGTATTCGCCGACGCCGAGCGCCCCGTGGCGCTTGGAAAGCTTGGCGCCGTCCGCGCCGTGGATCAGCGGGATATGGGCAAATTCCGGCACATCCCAGCCCATCGCCTGATAGATGAGGACTTGCCGGAACGTATTGGTAAAATGGTCTTCGCCGCGAATCACATGGGTGATGTTCATGTCGTGGTCGTCCACTACCACGGCAAGCATATAGGTCGGTGTGCCGTCGGCGCGCAGCAGCACCATATCGTCGAGTTCCTTGGCCTCAACGATCACCGACCCGCGCACATGGTCGAGCACTTCAATCGCGCCGCCAAGCGGTGCCTTCAGGCGGATGACCGGTGGCACATTGGTAGGCGGGGATTCGTTGCTGTCACGCCATTTGCTTTTGAATTTGGTATTCGGGTTGGCCTCGCGGAAGGCATCCAGCTCGGCTTGCGTCGTGTAGCAATGATAGGCCTTGCCGGCATCCAGCAGTTGCTTCGCCACTTCCGCGTGGCGCGGCTGCCGGGCGAATTGGAAAATCGGCTCATCGTCCCATTTCAAACCTAGCCAGGTCATGCCGTCGAGAATCGCCTGGGTTGCTTCCGGCGTCGAGCGTGCGCGGTCGGTATCCTCGATCCGCAGCAGGAATTTTCCGCCCATGCGTTTGGCGAACAGGTAATTGAACAGCGCCGTGCGCGCGCCGCCGATATGTAGGTAGCCGGTGGGCGAGGGGGCAAAGCGGGTGATAACGGTTGAGTGGTTAGTCATGAGTCTTTCGTTGTGAGTGGTGATGAAGTATGACCTTAATATACTAACGACTCAAGACCCACAACTAACGACTTATGTCCGCCACTGTCCACCGTCTGCTGTCAGCCGAATCCTCTCGGCTTCCCCTGTGGTTCCCGGTGTTTCTGGGGCTTGGGATTGCGCTGTATTTTTCCGGGTCGGCACCCCTTGCCCTCTGGCCGTTTGCGTTGGCGCTCGCGCTGCTCCTGATGTCCCTGCCGTTCTGCCGCCGCCATGCTGTGCCGCTCTACCTGTCGGTTGCCGTCGCCGCTATGATACTAGGCGTGTTGGTCTCCGGCATTCGCCTGCACCTCGTTGCGGCGCCGGTGCTTACTGAGCCGGTATTTTTCAAGCTGGTGGAAGGCACGGTGGAGGATATCCAGCATAAAGAAAAGAAAGTGCGGCTGGTGCTGGCAAAGCCGATGGTGGAAACGCTGGCGCCGGAAGCGACGCCACGGCGACTGAGCATCACCCTCAGGAAACTCGATGTGCCGCTGGCCATCGGCGACCGCATCCGCCTTCCGGCCATGCTGTTTTCGCCGCCGACACCTGCCATGCCGGGGGCGTATGATTTTTCGCGCTTGTTTTATTTCGAGCAGTTGGGCGCGGTCGGGTTTTCGCCGCGCCAGCCGGAAATCGTGGCACATGCAGGCACGCAGGGGTGGCAGGAGCGCTTGACTGCGCTGCGTCTTCGCATTGCCGACCATCTGGTGGCGTCGATGGGCAAGGAGATGGGGGCGATTGCGGCGGCGCTGATGGTGGGCGACCAGAGCCGCGTGCCGGAAGCGATTGCCGACAGCATGCGCGCGTCGGGCATTTACCACATCCTGTCCATTTCCGGGCTGCATATGACGCTGGCCACCGGCCTGATATTTTTCACGTTGCGATTGCTGCTGGTGATGATTCCCCATGCGGCGCTCTTCTGGCCGACCAAGAAACTGGCGGCGGTGGGCGGGTTGCTGGGCGGGGCGGCGTATCTGCTGCTGGCGGGCAGTCCGGTGCCAGCCATCCGCTCCTACATCATGGTGGCATGTGTGCTGGGGGCGGTGCTGGTGGATCGGCGTGGCATCAGCATGTATTCGCTGGCCTGGGCGGCGACCATCATATTACTTATCATGCCGGAGTCGTTGCTTACCGCCAGTTTCCAGCTGACGTTCGCGGCGACGCTTGCCATTATCGCGCTCTATGAGCGCTATGGCGGCGTGCTGTTCCATGCCCATGCTGGTGTGGTGTCGCGGGTGCTGCTTTATTTCTTCGGACTGGTGCTGACGTCGCTGGCCGCGACGCTCTACACCTCGCCGCTGGCGATCGCCCATTTCAACCGCATGTCGATGTATGGCATTGCCACCAATATGCTGATGGTGCCGCTCTCCTCGTTCTGGATCATGCCCTCTGCTATGCTCGCCTTCATCACCATGCCGCTGGGGTGGGACGCACCGTTCCTGCACCTGCTCAGGATGGGGTTGGAATGGATGGTTGCCGTCTCCGACATGGTGACGGCGGTTCCTTACGCCAACATTGCCCTGCCGTCGCCGAGCCATGGCGGGTTTGTCGCCATTGTCGCGGGCGGCCTCTGGTTGGCGCTCTGGATCACGCGACTGCGGTTGCTTGGCATCATCCCGGTGGTTGCCGGGCTTGCCACCATCGCGTTTTTCACGCCGTACGATGTGATTGTCAGTGACGATGCCAAGCGCGTGGCGTATCGCAGCCGTGCCAACCAGTGGGTAATGCTGCGGGGCGATGTCGATAGCTATGAAGCGGAGACATGGTTACGGTCGCAAGGTGCGGAAACGATGCTTGCGCGCACGGAAGCGAAAAAAACAGTGACCGAGCTTGCCTGCGACGCCACGAGCTGCATGGTAACGCGGGATGGCCGGACGGTGGTGGTAGCGATTAGAAAAAGCCGCGATAACCTGTGTGAAAGCGGTGCCGACCTGGTGGTGACCGACCAGTATCTCGATTGCCCGGAGATTCCAGCCATCATCGACCGCGCCATGGTTTCGCGCCACGGCGCGATCGCTGTCCGCTGGCAGCAGGATGGCATGCATCTGGAAACCTCAACTGCGGCACGCGGCCAATGGCCATGGGTAAAACAAATCCTTGTTGAAGCGGAAGATGCCGCTATGATGCCGGAAAATGAACAGGAAACGACACGCCCATGACTGATGACGCCGCCCCGCGCCCCAAACTTTTAAAAGCCCGACAGCTCCACAGCCGTATCTTTGCTGTGGCGGCGGTAGTTGCCATTTGCTGCATCGCTCCGGAGCTTCCGGTGCATTCGTTTGCTCGCCATATGATGCTGTGGCTCGGCTATGCGCTGGTAATACTCGGTGCATTCGGGCGGGTCTATTGCTCCACCTTTATCGGTGGCCGCAAAAACAAGCGGGTCATTCGCAGCGGACCTTTCTCGGTGGTGCGTAATCCGCTGTATGTGTTTTCGTTCATTGCCACGGCGGGCATCGGCCTGCAATCCGGCATGCTGTCGCTCACCGCGCTGTTGCTTGTCGCTTACATCATCTACTACCCATTTGTGGTGCGGAAGGAGGAGGCGTACCTCCGCCATAAGTTCGACGAATCTTACGAGGTGTATTTGCGCGAGGTGCCGCGCTGGATACCGAATTTCAAGCTCTGGAACGAGCCGATTGAAACCGAATGCCGGCCAAAGAACATCCGCGATACGATGTGGGATGCCGCAGTGTTTTTCCTGGCGTTTCCCGCCTTCACCGTAATTGGCATGCTGCAACTGCAAGGAATATTGCCGGTATGGCTGACACTGCCCTAGACACCCAAGGCGACCATAGCTTGCTTGCCGCCCTGAACGATGAGCAGCGCGCCGCTGTGGAGACGACCGATGGTGCCGTGCTGGTGCTGGCCGGTGCGGGCACGGGAAAAACGCGGGTGCTCACCACCCGTATTGCCCATATTCTTATGTCACGCCTGGCATGGCCGGGGGAAATTCTGGCCGTTACCTTCACCAACAAGGCGGCGAAAGAGATGAGCGAGCGCGTGGCGCATCTCGTGAACGGTGCGAGCGCAGAAGGGCGAGCGAGCCATCAGCCCGCCTCATGGGGCGCGGAGCAGCCGCGCACCGGAGGCACGCCACAATGGCTTGGCACGTTTCACTCCATCGGCGCGCGGATCATCCGCCGCCATGCCGAGAAGCTGGGGCTCACTTCCAGTTTCACCATCCTCGACACTGACGACCAGTTGCGACTGTTGAAAGCGATCATCATTGAAAAACGCATTGATGAGAAGGCGATGCCGCCGAAACTGTTCCTGGCCATCATCCAGCAATGGAAAGACCAGGGGCTGACGCCGGAGAAGGTTATGTCCGCGAAGGATATCGGTGCGTGCGATGGGCAGGCGGTCGGGGTGTACAAGGAATATCAGGCGCGGCTGGTGCGGTTGAACGCCACCGATTTCGGCGATTTAATCCTGCACATGCTGACCCTGTTCACCCAGTTCCCGGACGTGCATCAGGAATATGCCCAGCGGTTTAAATATATTCTCGTCGATGAGTATCAGGATACCAACGTCGCGCAGTATCTCTGGCTGCGGCTGCTGGCCATGGGGCATAAAAATATCTGCTGCGTCGGTGATGACGACCAGTCCATCTATTCGTGGCGTGGCGCGGAAGTGGGCAATATTTTACGGTTTGAGAAAGATTTTCCGGAGGCAACGGTGGTGCGGCTCGAATGCAATTACCGCTCCACCCCGCATATACTGGCGGCGGCTTCGGCAGTGATCGCCAACAACCAGGGGCGCTTCGGCAAAACATTATGGACGAACGTGACCGAGGGCGAAAAGCTGAAACTCAAATCGGCGTGGGATGAGGCGGAAGAGGCTCGTTTCATCGGCGAGGAAATCGAATCGCTGCACTATAAGGGGTCGAGCCTGAAAGATATGGCAATTCTGGTGCGCGCCGGCTTCCAGACCCGCGCTTTCGAGGAGCGCTTCCTGACCATGGGCATCGCTTACCGCGTCGTCGGTGGCTTGCGGTTTTATGAGCGCGCCGAGATCCGCGATGCGATTGCGTACCTTCGCCTTATTGCCTCGCCGGCGGATGACCTCGCGTTCGAGCGCATCATCAACACGCCGAAGCGCGGTGTCGGGCAGGCGACGTTGCAACAACTTCACACGGCTGCTCGCACCTTGAACACCTCGCTCTACAATGCCACCATCCATTTGCTCGCAAGCGGCGGCTTGAAAGGAAAAATTGGGACGACGCTTAAAGCCTTCACCGATCATGTGTCTCGCTGGCGCTGCGCTGTCGATGACCTGAATATTGCCGAGCTGGCCGAGAAGGTGCTCGAAGAATCGGGTTACCGCGCCATGTGGCAGCAGGAAAAAACACCCGAAGCCGCAGGTAGGCTGGAAAACCTGAAAGAGCTGGTGCGGGCGCTCGGCGAGTTTGAAACGCTCGGGGCATTTTTAGAGCATGTGAGTTTAGTGACCGAAGCGGCCAACACGGACAACAACACCGACATGGTGAGCCTGATGACGCTGCATGCCGCCAAGGGTCTGGAATTCGATGTGGTGTTCCTGCCGGGTTGGGAGGAGGGGGTGTTTCCGCACCAGCGCGCGCTCGATGAATCCGGCCAGAAGGGGTTGGAGGAAGAGCGCCGCCTTGCCTATGTCGGTATCACGCGGGCGAAGAAACGGCTGATGATTTCGCACGCCGCCAACCGCCGTATTTATAACCAGTGGCAATCGTCGATTCCGTCGCGCTTCATCGATGAAATTCCCTCCGAGCATGTGGAAAAACTGTCCGGCGGGGTGTATGGTGGCGCGCCGAAGCAAGCGAGCTGGGCAAGCGAGGTGGCGAGTATCATGGCCGGCAGTACGACCCAAAAAAGCGATTCCGGCTTTGCGGTCGGCACCCGCATTTTCCACCAGAAATTCGGCTACGGCAAAATCACCGCAATCAATGGCGAGCATCTCGACATCGCGTTTGAAAAAGCCGGCGACAAAAAGGTTCTATCGGATTACGTGCAGAAAGCCTAGCCTTCCTCGTCGTCCAGTTCGGGCATATCGTCTGCATCGTCCATTTCTACCACCGGCACGGCGTAGCTGCCGGTGAGCCATTTGCCGAGATCGACCATTTTGCAGCGCTGCGAGCAAAAGGGCGCGGATTCTTTGTTGCTGGGCCTATTGCAAACGGGGCACGTCATCGGTATTCCGGCTAGTGGTAACACGATCGACCATCGGCGCTGCCTGCTTTTCAGCCAGCACAGCGCGCGCGGTATCGAGCAGCACTTTTAACACCTGCCATGCCCTTTCCGGCGTGTCGGCCAGTGCCGTGATATCGTCAAGCGCCTTGTTAGAAGCAAGGGATTCTTTGACAGTTTTAATGCGTGACTTGGCGGTATTGTTCTGTCCGTTTCCGGTGGTAAGTCTGACAGTTTCGACACTCGCATCTCCGGTTTCATCAAGATCCTGATAGGGTCCGTCGATGAGGATGGGCGGTTGGTAATGCTCGATAAAATCCTCAAGCTGGCCAGCGTTTCTAGCCCCGAATGTCGGGCGGAGTTTTTCCGGTAGTGCGGCGAGCAGATCTTTAAATTCGGCATCTTCCGCTGCTGTATGACCGGGTGCAGTGGGATCACACGGGTCTTCCATCGCATCGCGCGATACGACGCTGCCGGCGTTTTGTTTGTTAGCGGCGCGGTGGTAGGTAGCCAGGCGATTAAACAAAATTTTTGCGTATAGCGCTGCAGCGGACTCCGGTCTGAGATCCTCTGTTCTCAGGGTTGTATCCAGCGCATCCCATATCGCATTCACATAAGTGTCTACATTCAACAGCAATGTATGGCGTGCGCTGTGTTCAAATCTTCTGATAACCGGCTCGGCAATGATCTCACACTGTGTATACATGGCATCGATCAGTGCCTCTCTTTCTGCACTGCCTGCCGGTAAGGCGGCATATTGCTCGCATAATCGATTGAGTTCTTCCCTGGTTTCTCTGCTCATATGGGTGTTATCCCCTCAATGCGGTGATATTCTCGGCATAGGCGCCATCTTTGGTAAAGACGGCGGAGCCTGCGACCAGCACGTTGGCGCCGGCGGCGATTACCTGCTTCGCGGTATCCTTGTTGACGCCGCCATCGACTTCGAGGTCGATTTTCCGCGAGCCGATCATACCGCGCAACTGCCTGATTTTCTCGAGCTGCGAGGGAATGAAGGATTGGCCGCCGAAGCCGGGGTTCACCGTCATCACTAAAATCAAATCCACATCGTTCATCACATATTCCAGCACGTTCGCGGGTGTGGATGGCACGAGCGATACGCCCGCCTTTTTGCCCAGCGACTTAATGAGCTTCAGCGTGCGTTCCAGATGTACGCAGGCCTCGGCGTGGACGGTGATGATGTCGGCGCCGGCCTTGGCGTAGGATTCGATGGAGAGCTCCGGTTTTTCGATCATCAGATGCACGTCGAACGGCAGCCTGGAATGCTGGCGGATGGACTGGATGACGACCGGGCCGATGGTGAGGTTCGGTACAAAATGCCCGTCCATCACATCGACATGGATATAATCCGCACCGGCCTTGGAAACGGCAGCGACTTCCTCGCCAAGCTTCGCGAAATCGGCGGAAAGGATGGAGGGAGCGATTTTGACGGTCATGCGGCCATTATAAGGAAAAAATTGATTGGGGCTAGATGGATAATGAGGCGTCGGCTTTATCTTTGCGTCGTTGCTTGAGTTGGTCGAGCAGGGCGTCGAAGCCGATAATCAAGCCGATGGCGGTCACGCTGTGGACAATCACCTCCAGCTTCTGATTTTCATGGATGCCGCCGAAACGCTTGAAGATATTGGTAAACCCATAATCTTTCAGCCGGGCTTCATAGGCGCTCGACCAGTTTTTGTGGAATTTTGTGAGTTCCTGGGCAGTTTCCTTCCCGTAAGAGCCGTTCTTGAAAATGGCGAGGTCGTCGCTTAATCCGGCAAGCTTGCCGGTTCCCTTCAGGTTATCGTACAGCGCATCGCTGGTTTTGGCGTTGAACACATAGGCTCCGGCGACGGCGGCCAGTGGGTACGTGACCACGTGCACGAGGTCGGCGAATTGATCGCTCGCGGTTTCCCTGGGCGCAGTTTTTGGTTGCTCGTCGGCCATGATGCTAGGATAGCACGGGATCGGGATAGCGGACAATCGGCAAAATATGACAATTTGATGACTGGAACTTTAGAAATCAACAGGTTATGCTGGCCGTATTCCTAATCTAGCGCTCGTGCCCGGCTCCTGAGCCCTGCATGGCTTTCTGGCGGGCATAGGCTTCTAGCCTTACTTCGAATGCATCGCATTCCTTTTGCGATGCTTCCGGTTTCTTAAGCGGTGCGCCACAGGGATTTTCGGGAAGCCCCGCCTGCTGGGCAAGTTCGAGCTGCTTGCTGGCAAGCCCCTTCAGTTCCTGCAACTGGGCAAGCGCTTCCTGTGGCTTGTCCTCGGCGAGTGTGTCGCGCATCTGGTGAAATTTCTTCCAGCGCTGTTCTTCCAGCGCGGCGATATCCGGGTGGTCGATGTCGGTGGCATGACGAATAAACCCAAATGACGTCCAGTCATCAAAGCAGATAGCGTCTTCCAGCAGCTTGGCGGCCTTCCACCTTCCTTTACGTTGCAGTATTTCTTCCTGCAACTGGCTGTATGCACCGTCAAGCGCCGATTGTGCGCCAAGCGTAGCCATGTTGTAGTAAGACAATTCCAGCGCTTCCCTGGTGGCTTCCAGCGCCCTGGTAATATCCTCCTGCAGGTAGGCTTTTTGCGCTCGCAATATTAGGCTCTGCATGGTTTTTACCTGCGCCATGATTTCTTCCATGGATTTTTTGCCGGGAGCATTGCGGATGTCGTCTGCGGCGGAAACGGGCCAGTCAGAAGAGTCAAAAGACCACTCAGGCGCAACACCTTCAAACGGATACTCAAACCCGAAATATTTAGGGTTGTTGATTCCCAGCCGGCGCAGACGAACCCGCTCCACGGCATCTTCGGCAGATACGGGAGGTTCAGGCGCTTCCTGAGCGGCCATAAAATTGGTGGCGTAATACGTCCCGTAAATAGCGGATTGGAACAGTTGTGCGATCCGATTGATGCGTAATAACATTTCCGGCGGATAGTCCATGGCTTCTGCGGAAAGACCGCTCTCCCGGATCATCTGGATGGCAGCGACGTTACCGGTTTTGTAGAGTTCGCTATTGGCGGTATCGGAGTTCTTCACCATTGCCAGGTAATTTGCGTTGGGCATGGAAAGAATCTGCTGCTGCAATTCCATGTTGGTGCCGATGGTTTCCCACTGGCCGGTTTTCACCAGATGCTCGAATAGCTGGAATCCGATATGTTTGACCAGCGCATCCGGCAGGTCGGGAATGCCGAGAATATAATCGGGGAATCCTGGTTTGCCGTTGCCGGGAAGGGATTTAAAACCACCTACATTCAATGGGCATAGATCGACCTGCACACAAGTTCCAAGGCTTGGGTGGCTGCGAACCATCTCATCAAAATTATGGGTGCCCGCAGTGTGCCGGTTGCCGCCGATGGCAACCCAGCTTCCTAGCTGATGCTCAGCGGTTTTCGCCGCAATGAAATCCACCCATTTCTGGTTCACGTCATCGCGCTCCTTGAGGAATGCATCGTAGTCTGGCCCAGTGAGCTGTGCCATGGCTGCTTTCGCTTCTTCGGAATTCCGGCCATGGGTCTTGATTGCTTCCGTGGCGTCAAAATATAACTCAGCCCCTCGCTTGGCTGCTTCAGATTCCAGTGGCTTATCCATGTAAAACACGCGGATTCCAGCCTCCTTGGCCATTTGAGCCAGGTAGTTGTGACTGGCGATATGCTGGTAGCTGACGCGGGTTTGGCTATAGTTCGGATGCTCTTCAATGTGGTGGGAATTTTCCTCTTGAAACTCAAGGAAGATTGCTTCCACTCCGGACTTACGCAGGTTTCTCATCTGGCTGGCGATAAACAGGGGTATTTCCTCGGCGGAGTGATCCATGTCCCCAAATACGATATTTTTATACTTGGCAATCAGGTCGGCCAGCAGCGCTCCGCCATGCCTAGTTTCATCCGCCCTATCGCCTTTGACAAGCGAAGACTGGATGGATAATTCCTCTTGTAGGCGATCAAATTTTTGCATCATGGCATCGTAGTCTCGGTTAAATTTCTCCATGCGGCGCTCACGCTCTGCTTTGCGTTTCTCTAATTCTGCTCTGAGTTTCTCCATGCGGCGTTCATGTTCTGCACGGCTTTTCCGAGATTCCGCCATGAACTTTTCATGTTCTTCATGCTTTCGAGCGTCTTCCTCTCTTTGAGCTATCTCTGCTCCTGGAGCCATCTCGTCTTTTTTGGCTATCTCTGCCCGCCGCACCGCGGCGTCACGCTGATGCTCTCGCACAGCGACGGTACCACCGACGCCCAATGCGCTCAATCCTGCGGTGCCAACCACAAGGTTCTGGACATTCCTGCGGAACCAGCCCGGCTTCTTTGGCGGCTGGGCGGGTTGTTCAGCGGTGGGTTGATTTACAGAATCGTCAGCGTCAGCCACAGGCGCTCCTATGTCGTTGAAAGCCGTAGCCTACCATAAAAACGGTAAACAAGTTAGCAAATATTAATTAAAGGACACTTAATCGGCGGGATTTTTCACCAGCACCGCGGCGTAAAACCCGTCCATCCCGTCCTTATCGGCCAGGTGGCAGGGCAGGGTGCGGACTTCGCCGCGCTCGGTGATGCATTGGGTGAGGCCGCCGAGCGTTTCCGGCTGCACCGGCTTGAGCATAACATCCTTGCGTTCGGCCAGCAGTTTCGTGATCTGCTCCTCGCCTTCTTCTGGCAGCAGCGAGCAGACGGCATAGACCATCATCCCGCCCGTAGGCAGCATGTCGAGCGCATGGCGGAGCAGCTTGGCCTGGGTTGCTTTCAGCCGTTCGATGTCGTCGGGCTGGCGCAGCCATGCGACATCCGGGTGGCGGCGCAGCGTTCCCGTGGCGGAGCAGGGGGCGTCGAGCAGAATCGCATCGGGCGAAAAATTCGGCAGCCACTTGCTGGCGTCGATGGTGATGTATTCGGCCGAAAGTTGCAGCCGGTGAACATTGGTTTTGAGCATGGCGATACGTTCTTTCGACACATCGACCGCCGAGACTTTCGCGCCTGCCGAGGCAAGCTGCGCGGTTTTACCACCCGGTGCGGCGCACAGGTCGATTACGCGCTTGTCATGTACATTCCCAAGCAGCAGGGCGGGGATGGTGGCCGCCATGTCCTGCACCCACCATTTGCCTTCGGCGAAGCCGGGCATTTGCGTCAGGTTACGCGAGGATTGCAGCCGCACCGAGCCGAGCGGCAGCACAATGCCGCCAAGGGTTTGCGCCCAGTGCGCCGGGTCGCTTTTCACCGTAATGTCGAGCGGCGGTTCGCGCAAATGCATCAGGCCGATTTCGCGGGCGATCCCTTCGCCATAGGCTTCCACTATGCGCCGCCACAGCCATGCCGGGGCGCCCAGCATCGCTTCGTCCTGCGCGCTCACGATGGCGGCGCCCTCTTTGGCGATCCGCTTCAGGATGGCGTTTACCAGCCCGGAATATTTTTCCATCCGCACTTGCTTGGTCATTTCGACCGCGCTGTGCACAGCGGCGTGCGGCGGGGTTTCCAGCCAGATGAGCTGGGCGACGCCCATGCGTAATATATGCATGATGCGGGCGTTGCGGTCGCCGAGCGGCCGGTCGAGGAACTGGTTGAGTAACGCATCAATCTGGCCTAAGCGGCGCAGCGTCGTTTTGGCCAGCAGCTGCGCGAAGGCGCGGTCAGAAGGGTTCAGTGTCTGGAAGTAGCGGTCTTGCGGCCAGGCGGAATCGAGCGGCTTGTGTTTGTCGAGCGTATGCATCAGCGCGCCGAGCGCGCTTAAGCGTGCGCTGGCGGCAATATCCGGGGCTGTATTCGTTGGTTGTATTTTATCCATGAAAACACTAGAGTGGCGGTAATTTAACCCACGTTATGGCAGCTTACCATGAAATACAACGCTCTTTTCTTGCTCTGTGTGTTTTTAACTGCGTCGCCGGTTGCGATGGCCGAGCCGGCGATGCCGCGCCTGATCACGGTATCGGGCAGCGCGCAGGAGGAGGTATCGCCCGACCAGGCTGTCATTTCCGGACAGCTGGCGAGCCGTGCCAAAACCCTTACCGAAGCTAAAACCACCAATGATGCGTTGGTGGAACGGGCGCTGGCGGTGGCCAAACAATTTGAAATTCCGACCCAGGATGTAGCCGCTTCGAACGTTTATATTTCGCCGGAATACACCTATAATAATTCCAGCAAAAAACAGGAATTGGTCGGCTATATTGTCTCGCGTAACCTGACCATCACCATGAAGGCCATGGACAATCACGAGCGGGTACTGTCGGCGCTGGTGGAAAATGGCATCGATCAGGTGAACGGCGTGAATTTCACCATCGCCAATCCGGAGGCGCGTGCCGATCAATTGCGGGTGAAGGCGGTGCAGAATGCGCGTGCGCGGGCGCAGATGCTGGCCGTTGCCGCCGGTGCCAAGCTTGGCAAGGTGATGGCGATCTCGATGGATGGCGCCGCGCAACCGCCGATGCCGGTGATGGCGCAGGGCATGATGGCCAAGTCGGCGATGATGGCGGAGAGTTCAGTAGCACCGAGCCTGCCGGGCATGACGTCGCTCGAAGAGCGCGTATCGGTGACCTTTGAATTGGAATAGCGATGGAGACTACCCAGCAAACGATGCAAGCCTGTTCCGCCCATGCTGCCGGCGCGCAGCCGTCCTGTCCGGAATGTCATAAGCTGACTGCGAATCCTCCTGAAATTGGCGGCCGCGATGGGCTTGACCCCACGCGCTACGGCGATTGGGAAATCAAAGGCCGGGCGGTGGATTTTTGATGCCCAAACATTTTTTCAAACCTAACGATGGCGAGTTCCTGATGCGTACGCTTGTATTTTCCCTGATGGTGCTGGCGTTGCTGCACGCCTTCAAACCTTATTTCAGTGATTCGGGGGCAACTACTCCGAGCCGTGCGGAGGTAGAGGCGCTGGCCGGGAAAGCCACTCTCATCACGGCGGATGATGTGGTTGCACGCATCCGCGAATCGGACAAGCCGACCATGCTTGTCCTGTATGCGTCATGGTGTCCCTATTGTCGGGCGATGATGCCGGATATTCAGGCGCTGTGGGAGGAAAAGAAATTCGATGGCGCGCATGTGCTGATGGTGTCGGTGGATAAGAGCGCGACGGAGCTTGCCGAGTACCTGCTCGCCCATGGATATTCGCAGATGGTAGGGGCGCCGGTGATCCTTAAATCCAACAGGGATCGCTTGTTGAGCGATGCCTTGAAGCCGCTCTATGCCACCTATGAGGGTGGCATCCCCTATATCGGGTTCTTTGCCGCTGACGGCAGCATGATCGACCAGATCAACGGGCAGGTGCCGAAGCGCGATCTTGAAGCGGCGCTTGTGAATTTAAAATGAGCCTTCGCCTTACCACGCCGCCGCAACGGATTGCCGGGGCGTTGATCGCCGGATTTTTCCTGCTGTTGTTTTCTTTCCGCACCATCGACGTTTATCACCAGCACTTCTTTGACCATGGCGCGCTCGTTACTGCGTGGCAGGCGATGCGTATTGCCTCCATTCCCTACCTGCTGTGGCTTCAATATACGGTTGGGGGGTATGTGCTTTGGCGCATGAAAAGCCCGGTTGCCGGTCTTTCACGGGTCATCACCGCCTGCCTGTTGGGCACGGCGCTCTGGCACCTGCTACTGTTCGCGCTCGGCCTTGCAGGGCTGTATTATTATCCGGTCATGTTGTTGCTTGCTGGTGGTGTGATGCTTGGGTCATGGCGGCATCTGGCAGCGCTCATTGGCCAGTGTGATACCGGCGGGTGGTATCGGTTAGGAGGGGGCGAGAAGCTCCTCGTGTTGCTGGTGGTGCTGGCGATGGCAGCCTTCATATTTCTAAAAGGCACCTATCCGAGCGGCGCCCATGATTTCTTCAACCACTATTTCACCTATTACAAAGAGGTGGTGGATTCGGGGAACCTCGGGCCGCATGCGAGCTGGTACCAGTATTTTTATTCCAAGGGACTTGGCCTGTTTTTCATGAGCATGATTCTGCTTGATCCGCTGGCCATTCATCCGGCGGCCAGCACGCTGGTTTTCATGGCTGCGCTGATGATGTTCGATCTGCTGCGTAAGCCCGGAGCGTCGCTTGCCCTGCCGCTGTTGGGGGTGTTTTTATATTTCACGCTTTACGTGTATACGCCGGGGCGTGGCCTGTTTGCGCTGAATGGTGGTTGGGGGGATCTCGAAAAGACCCACGAGCTTTCTGCCGTGCTGATATTCGGGTGCGTGTGGCTGACGATGAAGGCTCTGCAAACCGGCGAGCGCGTCTTTGTGGTAACGCTCCATGTGGTCAATGCCGCGTTGGTCGTGGTCTCGTTCGGGGCGCTGGCGGTGCCGGGGATGTTTTATGCGCTGCTTGTTGCGTGTGGGCTGCTTACCCGTAATCTGCGGCAGGTGCGTCTGGCGTTGTTCGCGGGCATGTCGCTTGGTGCGGCGGCCGTTGTGGTTATGCTGGTCAATTACTTGGCCACCGGCATTCCGCAGGATCAATTCGCGTCGACATTCCGCCGCATCATCGATTGGGAAAAAGTCATCCGCCTTGGTTATTCGCTCGAGCTGTACTCGCACCTGAACGACATTGAACATTATTGGGGCAACACGCTGCCGCTGGTTAAGAGCACTCCGAAAATCGTCGTGGAGTTTTTCCGGTTGTACATGCTCTGGCCGTTGCTGCTCATGGGGGCAGTGCTTGCCATTATGGGGCGTCCGGCGGAGATTGCCGCCGACCGTACCATGCGGGTGACGGCGGTATTCTTGCTGGCGAGTTTACTGGTGGCACTGTTTCTGGGCGGGCGGGCGGTGCCGGTGTCGTTTTTCCGGCTATCGAGTTTCAATTACGCGCCGGTGTTGCTGTTCTGCCTGTTGTTCTGGCAGTGTGGCCGTCCGCCTGTGCAGCGCACCGCCATCATTCTTGTGCTACTGCTGTTGTTGCCATGGACGCTGTGGCAGGCGCCGCAGGCGCTTCCGGGCTGGAAGAAGCTTGCCCATTCGGCGTTTGCGCTGGCGAGCGGCAACTACAGTGTGCGCGATGCGATTGGCGACCAGCGCGGACGGGCAGGGCGCCTGAAGGGTGGCGGCATCTATCCGGCGATGGAAGAAATTTACGCCGGTCTGCCACCGGGAACGCGGGTGTGGAGTATGCATAACCACAGCTACTGCCTGCTTCCGGCCTGCAATGTCGGCCAGTATTTTTCGCAGGTGACCAGCCCACGTTGGTACGAAATCGCGCTTGGCTCGATCGAAGACGGCAAGAAAATCATGCAGGAAGAAGGGCTCAATTTCATTTTCTATTCGCGTTCGGTGCCGGTGGTGGGTGCGGCCGATGCCAAGGATCAACTGGCCGGTTTTTATAAGGGGCTGGCGCCGGAGCACATCGCCGATGTTTATGGTATCCTCTGGACGAACGGCTGGGATTACCTGCTGACATGGAAAGAACAATCGGTGGCGCCGCTTGATGCCGAATTTATGGATTCATGGCGGTTGTTCCAGAAAAATTTCGTTGCGCCGCGACGGGCACAATTGCCGGTGGAGGTGCTGGCGGCTATTGTCCAGCGTGCGGTGCGCGAGCGCGATTTCACCCACATGTATTTACAAGAAGAACCGACCGATGAACATTGAGCAACTTGGCGAGCGTATTTTGCTGAAACTCCTTCCCCACGCGGTGTATCGCCACCTGCCGCCGCGCAAGCGGCAAACCCAATAGTTTGTTATCTATGAATTTTAATGGTTTTTTGCCAAAAAGCCGTTGCTTTATGGAATGGCCTCCGCTATCACCTGCCCACCTCGCTACAAAGCGAACATTTCAACCAAAGGAGAGTCTCCCATGTCTGTTATGACATTCATTATACTCTGCGGCGTTGCCTCACTGTTGTACGGCATCTTCGCAGGACGTTCCATCATGAAAGCACCGAGCGGTTCGGAGCGGATGATGGGCATTGCTGCCGCGATCCAGGAAGGCGCCCGTGCCTACCTGAACCGCCAATACACCACCATCGGCCTGGTTGGCCTGGTGATCGGCGTTGCGATTTCACTGAAACTCGGCTGGTATGTCGGCGTTGGCTTTGCCATCGGCGCGATTGCGTCTGGCCTCGCTGGCTACATCGGGATGAACATCTCGGTGCGGGCGAACGTTCGCACGGCGGAAGCTGCCCGTTCGGGTCTGCAAAAAGCCCTGGGCATTGCGTTCAAATCCGGCGCGGTGACCGGGATGCTGGTGGTTGGCCTCGGCCTGCTCGCCATTGCGCTCTACTATAGTTTCCTGAAACAGCAAGGCATGGACATCCGCCAGATTCTTGAGTCCCTCGTGGCCTTGAGCTTCGGCGCGTCGCTCATTTCGATTTTTGCGCGTCTGGGTGGCGGTATCTTCACCAAAGGTGCGGACGTCGGTGCTGATCTCGTCGGGAAGGTGGAAGCCGGAATCCCGGAAGATGACCCACGGAACCCAGCGGTAATTGCCGATAACGTCGGTGACAACGTTGGTGATTGTGCGGGCATGGCTGCCGACCTGTTCGAGACCTATGTGGTGACCCTGGTGGCCACGATGCTGCTCGCGGCGATCTATTTCACCGATGAAACCATCCGTGACACCATGATGCTCTATCCGCTTGCTATCGGCGGCGCGTGCATCCTGACCTCGATCATCGGCACGTTCTTCGTTCGCCTCGGCACATCCGGCAACATCATGAACGCCTTGTACAAAGGCCTCATCTGGAGCGCGGTGCTGGGCGCGGGTGCGATTTATGTCGTGACCGAGAAAATGCTGGGCATGCACACGGAATATGCGGTGGGTGAATTGCTGTTCACTGGCCGTTATGTATTCTACTGTGCCCTCGTTGGTTTGGGTGTGACCGGTGCGCTGGTATGGATCACCGAGTACTACACCTCGACTAGCTTCCGTCCGGTGCGTAGCGTCGCACAAGCGTCGACCACGGGTCACGGCACGAACGTGATTCAGGGTCTCGCGGTATCGATGGAAGCGACCGCGATTCCGGCCATCATCATCTGTGCGGGCATCCTCGGTGCCTTCACGATGTGCGGCCTGTTCGGCATCGCGATTGCGGCGACAACCATGCTGGCGCTTGCCGGCATCATTGTTGCGCTCGATGCGTATGGTCCGGTGACCGACAATGCGGGTGGTATTGCCGAAATGTCGGAAATGCCGAAAGACATCCGTGTCACGACCGATGCACTTGATGCCGTTGGCAACACCACGAAAGCGGTGACCAAGGGCTATGCGATCGGTTCGGCGGCGCTTGCGTCGCTCGTGCTGTTCGCGGCCTACACCGAAGACCTGAAACACTATTTCCCGGATGTGAACGTGCAGTTCCTGCTGTCGGATCCGTATGTAGTGGTCGGTCTCTTGATGGGTGGATTGCTCCCGTACCTGTTCGGTGCGATGGGCATGAAAGCCGTTGGCCGTGCAGCCGGTTCCGTGGTGGTGGAAGTTCGCCGCCAGTTTGCGGAAATCCCCGGCATCATGGCGGGCACCGCGAAACCGGATTATGGTCGCGCAGTCGATATGCTCACCAAGTCGGCGATCAAGGAAATGATTATTCCGTCGCTGCTGCCGGTAGTGTCACCTGTTGCGCTGTATTTCATCATCAACGCGATTGCTGGTCAGGCGCAAGCCTTCGCCGCACTCGGTGCGATGCTGCTCGGTATCATCGTGACCGGGTTGTTCGTGGCAATTTCCATGACCGCCGGTGGCGGCGCGTGGGATAACGCGAAGAAATACATCGAAGAAGGCCATCACGGTGGCAAAGGTTCGGACGCGCACAAAGCGGCCGTGACCGGCGACACCGTCGGTGATCCGTACAAGGATACCGCCGGCCCTGCCGTGAACCCGATGATCAAGATTGCCAACATCGTGGCGATCCTGATGCTGGCACTGCTCGCGCATTAATGTGTGAAGTCCCGCGTAGTAGGGACTTTGTAGAACTAAAAAACCCGCCTCGAAAGGGGCGGGTTTTTTAGTGCAATTATCTAATTATATGAGGCATAATTATATTATGGAATATACAGATATCAGCACACGATACTCAATGTTAAGGCACTTGACTCCAGCAGAGCAGAGAGAAATCTGTGTGATGATTTTGAATTTTTTTAATCCATTGAATAATGTAAAACACAGGCAGTCTTTAGAGCTTCCCATAATTGAAGGATCAAACAGTCCTTTGTCCTTAAATAATTTTTTTGTGTGGGCAGAAAAGGTGCATTCTAAAGACTTATATAAAATGCAGCAGAGAGTAATAGAATTAGTTTTGATATTAGAGAACAAAGGAGTTTTGACTAGTGCGGGTAGGGAAGATACGCGCTCCCTATACTCAAATTGCTATCATTTTATCTATGAACTTTCAAGTATCCAACAGAAAGGCCCTTTGTGGCTCGGAGAAGTATTGGGCGCAAGTTATATCAGTTATTATATTAGGGGCTGGTCTAGATAATCGGTTTGCGTGACTTCTTTTTCGTATTCAGATTA